>JAIXUS010000074.1 GCA_027483445.1 Bacteroidota bacterium
AACCGCCTTCTCTATCGTCAGGCCCTAGAAACCGCGCGTTGCTTTGAAGAAGGCGTCATAACTGACCCACGCGACGCCGACATCGGCTCCATCCTCGGCTGGGGCTTTGCGCCTTACACGGGCGGCACCGTGAGCTTCATGGACGGCATCGGCATCGCCAATTTCGTTGCCGAAGCAGAGCGTCTGGCCAAGAAATACGGCCCCCGCTTTAAGCCAAACAAGCTCTTGAAAGACATGGCGAAAAACGGCGAAACCTTCTATGGCCGCTTCAGCGGTGAAGCAACGAAGAAAGCAGCTTAAGCGGTTTCAACGTCTGTTTCAGACAGAAAGGGCCACCTGCCGGGTGGCCCTTTTTTCGTGCTCTACCATTGGACAAGATAGGACCAACAATAGGTAGCAATAATTCGGCAATCTCTCACAGCAACGCTTTACAACCAAAACCCCATTAGATAAGTCGTCCCGATGCAACATAGTAATAGGCGCAGATCAACACGAGGCAGCCTCTGCGACTTGCATGGAGGCAGGAAACTCAGCTTTGAACACAGCATAGAATGATGATCATTTGGTGGATTTCATTGGAATACCGCTTACGTATTCGTACCTTAACCTTCCCAGTCACATCAAAGAAAAGCGGACAAAATGTCGATCATAGTAGATATCTACACACCAGCTAGCTATTTTGGCGTAAAGCATGATGCTGATGTAATAACTAGGACGATTAAAGCCGCTTTCAAAGATCACGTGAAAGTCAGACAGATATTCGTACCGCTGCAGTATTATCAAACCGGCCGATTACCAGAGTCTTTTTTTAAAACGATTGAGTTTGTTGGTGATCTAGCACTCTCAATTGAGCGCCCGTATTCAGCGGATTTTTTTAGGCTGTATAAAGCGCGAGCATTGTACATCAACCCTGAATGGTTCAATGAGGCAGATCAAGCAGTTTGTGAGGAGTTTGATGTTTTATACTTGCATAAGTCTTCACATTTTTACTCAATTCTAAAGGAAAAATTCCCTAAGAATCGGCATGTTTACACAGGTTTTACTTCTATTGATCCGTCAGTTAGTGTGAATGACTATTCTACATTCACTCATTTTCGGGGAAAGTCTAAACGACGGTTAAGCCAGAATTTGATTGATATTTGGCAGCAGAATCCAAGCTTGCCCCTGTTGCGACTGCAAGCTTATGGGAATGATGTAAGCATCAACACTAATGCATGGGCACGAGCGGACAACATTCATTTTTATTTCGGCAAGATGGAAAGAGCGCAGTATCTTCGTGAAGTCGCCCAGGGTGGGATCCATTTATGCACAGCGCAAGTTGAGGGATTTGGACACTTCATAAACGAGGCTCGTGCGATGTCGGCGCTAACAATCGCGCTAGACGCGCCGCCGATGAACGAATTGATCACAAAGGAAACCGGCATACTAGTGCCAGCAAAGGCATTGCAGGCGCAAGGTTTTGGGATGATTTATGTCGCAGAGCAAAAGGACCTCGTCCAAGCTATCGATCACGCTCAGTCTTTGTCTTTCCCCGAGCGAGAACAACTTGGACGTAATGCGCGCGAGCTTTATGAAAGCCAGTCCGCTTCGTTTAGGCGCTCTCTGGTCTCGTATATCCAGACTGTGATAGATGACATCTCAACTGGGGCAGTCAAACCTACAACAGTTAAACTTTAATCGACAGCTGCGGAAAGCGAAGCGACCAGAAATCACGGCCTTGTTTTTGATAATATTTATTCAAAGAAAATGTGGGGAGCAATCAGGGATTTGTGGCACGAATGCGAGAGTGATGCGCAGTCCCAAATTCGGCCTTTGTAGTTTTGGGCAGATTGGCTTTGGTAGAGTTTATAGAAGGCGTCGATATTGGCTCCAACTTCCGTTTTGAGCTGTGAATAAGGCCTCCATTCCGAGGACCTATAGCAACATTCGACCGAGATCTCTTTCAGTCTAAGATAATCAACTAGGTGCGGTGGACGCAAGTTAGGCTACAGAGTCTGCGCTAAACTAGTCCCTCCTATGGATACGAGCTCTCCAGCGAGGAAGCCTCTCACACAAATCGAAGTGCCCTAAAGGATAAAGTCACCCACACCGAGCCAATCGGAGACCTTCCGATAGGCGAACTAGAAGCCAGCCCCTCTGCCACCCTTGAAGTTTCGAACCTCGTAGCGTAGATTCGGCCACCCTGCGTCCCGCTAACTCAAGCTATATTGCAGTCATTGCATGCGACGATAGAGTTCAACAATGTACGACTAATATTCTGGATGTGACATGAAAAATCAATCACCAAATCTTGTTGCCCATTCAAACTACGGGCCAATCATCATAAATACATTTGATGTTTATATTGGACACAGTGTATTGAAAACAGGGTATTGGGCTGAAGATGATATAGAGTTGATGAAGCAATTGTGCAGTTATCTTCTGAAGAAGAAAGAAAAAATTATTTTTTATGATGTGGGTGCAAACATTGGTACGCATTCACTTGCCTTAGCCAAGGTTTTTGGAGACAAAATCAAAGTAAGAGCGTTTGAAGCGCAGTCTTCAATATATAACATGCTGTGTGGGACTATCGCTCTCAACAACCTATGCAATGTTCATCCGCATAATTTGGCGGTTTCAGAAACTAGTGGTGAGACTATAGAAATTCAGCTCCCAGATTATACGAAAGCAAATAACTTTGGTGGATTTGAAGTTAAGCCACCAAAAAATTCAGATAATCATTCAATGAAACGTAGTGGAAGAGTTGAAATAGTGCAAACCGTGAATTTAGACTCTTTCAATGAATCAGTAGATTTTATGAAAATGGATATAGAGGGTATGGAGCACGTTGCTATTTTGGGTGCCACTAATATTCTGAAAGATCATAGACCATGCCTGTATATCGAAGTGATAAAGACCGATAGAATTGCTCTACTTGAAGTGCTGAAAAGTAACAATTATGTCATATACGCTAGAGAGGACGATGTCCTATGCATTCCTGCAGAATACGACCTACATGTTTCAGGACTAGCACAAATTAATATCTGATTCTTGAGAAAAAATATTCAGCGGGGGTAAAGTTTCAATTCTGAACTAGTCCATTTGTGCGGACTTATTCATCCGTAAACAGAGATTCAACAACTTTAACAGAGCCTGGATGGCCGAATCTATGGTAGAGATGATACTGTGGAGCCACATAAAGGCTGCTGATATCACTAGGAACATCTGTGAATAAATGCAAAAATTCATTTCTTACAAAAAAAGCGTTAGCTCCAGTTTTTACCATATGCGTCAAAGCCAACAGGCTACCAACGAACTAATTGGCCCGAGTTCCTTGAGGTCTTTGGCAGCGGCATCAAAATCATAACCTTTGTCGGCCAACATCACTTGCGAGCTTTTACCAAGCTGCCCCGATCAAAGGACCGTGGCGTTTTGAGACAGAGGCCCCCCTTATTGCCGAATTGGATCCTAGCAACTGTGCCAGCCTTGCGCCCCCGAAACAGTCAGCGTAACAAAGATCAATCAGCATTCGGCAGACTTGGTGCGGTTTAGACCGGCGCTTTCATTGGTAAACGACAAATATGGCACTTGTAAGCTTCAAATATAACATTGTCTTCGTGAAGACCCAGAAGACCGCTGGCAGCAGCATTGAAGTTGATTTGGGCGCTCGATTAGAAGAAGGTGCCATCGTTACCCCCGTTTATCCGGAGCCAATGCACCACATAGCAAGAAACTTTCAAACGGATGCGGGTGTTTTTTACAATCACATGAGCGCACTTGAAATTCGAGATTTAATCGGAGAAGCGAGATTTGCTCGGATGTTCAAGTTTTGTGTCGAACGCGATCCAATCACTAAGTGTCTTAGCCATTATCACATGCTTCGAAATTCCTCCTTTCACAACCCAGACGGTGAGTATCGCCTGAGTTGGGATGAATATGTTGAGAATGGGAACTTTCCCCTCGATATAGACAAATATACCGAAACTGTTCGCGGTAATCGAAAAGTCATTGTGGATCAGATTTTACGCTACGAAACCCTTGCGACAGAGCTGCCGGCTCTGCTTAAACAAAGGGGAATCGAAGACTTTACACTTCAGGCATCTGAAAAGTCTGAGTATTCAAAGCGCGTTCTGGTTGATCGCTCTGAAGTAACTGAAAAGCAACGCGACGCAATACTTTCAGCATTTTCTGAAACTCAAGCCATAATGGCCAATTTTTAGGCTGCTCGTTTGGCTGAGCTCCTGCCGCTCTTTCGGCCTCTGGTAAACTGGGGTTTGTCGAGTTAACCGACCCTATGCTGGGTTAGCTAATATGCTCTGCATAGCTTTAATATTCGGACCTCGGCATCTTTGTCCCGATAATCCTGAATAACCTGAAAGAAGTCTATTGCGCCAACCTTTGCCAGGGCCCTACAAAGCATAGCCTAGCGCCATTACAATTCCGGGCCAAATATTGAACGCTTCAAGGTGTTTATTGTTGACCTGGTGTCCAATTGTGCATCGTCCACG
>JAIXUS010000086.1 GCA_027483445.1 Bacteroidota bacterium
CGGTCCCTATCTGTTGTGGGCGTTAGAAAATTGAGTGAACCTGACTCTAGTACGAGAGGACCGAGTCGGACGAACCTCTAGTGTACCTGTTGTTACGCCAGTAGCACCGCAGGGTAGCTATGTTCGGTTGAGATAAGCGCTGAAAGCATCTAAGTGCGAAACTCATCACAAGATTAGTTTTCTTTTAAGGGTCGTAGTAGACGACTACGTTGATAGGCTACAGATGTAAAGGCAGTAATGCCAAAGTCGAGTAGTACTAATTGCCCGTAAGCTTTCTATCAGACAACTCGATTCTATCCGTGTTCTTGTATTTTCTTTCTTTTATGTCACTTAACTGCTTGTCAGTTATTACGGTCTTCAGGTGACTATAGCAATGAGGTCCACCTCTTCCCATTCCGAACAGAGAAGTTAAGCTCATTAGCGCAGATGGTACTGCCTTTACCGGTGGGAGAGTATGTCGTCGCCCGATTTTTTTCAAAAAAGCCCCTTCAATGGGGTTTTTTTTTCTACCTGCGTGCTCTCGCAGTTTCTTTCCTCAGCACCTTTTCAAGGTTAAAATACAGTGCGGGGTGGAGCAGTTGGTAGCTCGTTGGGCTCATAACCCAAAGGCCACAGGTTCGAGTCCTGTCCCCGCTACCTAGAAGCCGGCTTCCCGCCGGCTTTTTTTTTCATACCCGCAAATGTACTTTTGCATTCATCAACATGCCATACCAATCTGGTTTCGTGAATATCATCGGAAAACCCAATGCGGGTAAATCCAGCTTGATGAACGCCCTTCTAGGCGAAAGACTCTCTATTATTACCCCCAAAGCTCAAACTACAAGGCACCGAATCATAGGCATTCTCAACGATCCCGACTACCAAGTCGTATTTTCAGATACTCCAGGAATCATTAAAGATCCGGTATATAAACTACAGGAAAGTATGAATGCTTTCATCGAAGGATCTTTCGATGATGCCGACGTATTCCTATATGTGTTCGATATCCTTGATACACCCCGGATTGAAGACGTTCCTGACAAAGTACTGCTCTCTGAGGTACCCATTATTCTTGTACTCAATAAACTCGATCAGGCTGATCAAAAAACGCTCGAAACTAAAGCGCTGTTGTGGAGTGAACTCCTACCCAAAGCCATTTTGGTTCCCGTGTCGGCCAGCCAAAAGTTTAACCTCGACACCCTACTTAAGGCCATTCTTTCTAAACTGCCTCAGGGTAAACCATACTTTGAACAAGATGCCCTGACAGACAGAAATGAGCGTTTCTTCGTCACTGAAATCATTCGTGAAAAAATACTCCTGAACTATCAAAAGGAAATACCCTATTCTACAGAAGTCGTAGTCGACGACTTTAAAGAAGAAAGTACCATTACTAAAATACGAGCAACCATCTATGTGATGCGTGACTCACAAAAAGGGATAATAATCGGCCATCAAGGCTCTGCCGTTAAAAAGGTTTCTACAGAAGCCCGCCTCGATATTGAGAAGTTCCTCGGAAAAAAAGTTTACCTCGAGCTTCAGGTTAAAGTCAGCAAAGACTGGCGCGACAATGAAAAACTCCTGAAAAGGTTCGGATATTTGCACTAAACATGGGAAAAATTGTAGCCATTATCGGGAGGCCCAATGTGGGCAAATCAACATTATTCAACCGGATTACCGAGAGCCGTGATGCTATCGTTGATGAAATGGCTGGCGTTACCCGCGATCGCCACTATGGAAAGGGCGAGTGGTGCGGAAAAGAATTTACCATCATCGACACCGGTGGATATGCCGTAGGTTCTGAAGATGAGTTCGAAGAGGAAATTCGTAACCAGGTGCTTATTGCCATGGATGAGGCAGATATCCTGCTCTTTGTTGTTGATGTTACTATGGGGCTCACAGATCTCGATGAAATCGTTGCTGGACTCGTCAGAAAAAGCCGAAAACCCGTTTTCCTGGTCGTAAACAAAGTCGACAATCACGACCGCCAACATGATGCCGCAGAATTCTACAGCTTGGGTTTAGGCGATTTGTATTGCATCTCCTCCATCAACGGAAGTGGAACAGGCGAACTGCTCGATGCATTAACCGAGCACATCCCGGCGGAAGCCGAAAATGATGAAAACCTCGACAACGATGTTCCCCGAATTGCTGTCGTAGGTCGTCCGAATGTCGGAAAATCCTCATTCGTAAATGCACTCCTTGGAAAAGAAAGAAACATCGTAACGCCCATTGCCGGGACCACTCGCGATACCATTCATACGCGCTACAAGGCCTTTGGACACGACTTTTACCTTGTAGATACCGCCGGACTGCGTAAAAAAGGGAAAGTCCGCGACGACGTGGAATTCTACTCGGTGATGCGTACCGTAAAGGCTATTGAGCATTGCGACGTGTGTATCCTGATGATTGACGCCAAAGACGGCGTGGAGGCTCAAGACATGAATATTCTTTGGCTGGCTTTGAAGAATAATCGCGGAGTTGTAATTGTGGTGAATAAGTGGGATACCATCGAAAAAGATACCCATACCACTAAAAAGTTTGAAGAAGCCATCCTCAATAAAATTGCCCCTTTCCGTGATGTGCCCATTATTTTCACTTCAGTTACCGAAAAGCAGCGCCTTCTAAAAGCCATTGAAACCGCTGTGCAGGTCCATGAGAACCGCAAAAGAGCCATACCAACCCGTCAGCTGAATGACGTAATGTTGCCCATTATTGAAAATTATCCGCCACCGGCAGTTAAAGGAAAGTATTTGAAAATCAAATATGTAACTCAGATAAAACTCGCTTATCCGGCGTTCGCTTTCTTTTGTAATCTCCCACAGTACTTCAGAGACCCTTATCGGCGCTTTTTAGAAAACAAACTACGTGAGCACTTCGATTTTAAAGGGGTTCCCATTACCATCTTCTTCCGACAGAAATAACCTGCGATTATCGAAAATACCGTCGGTTCCAATTATCGGAACTGAAATCAGTATGCGTGGTAAGTCCGTAAATAAGTGCGATGGTCGAAAAGGAGCCAGCCGACAAAACCAACAACGGAACTTTGTAAATCATACTTCTGAAAAAGCTACTGCCATTGGCAAAGCCCAACAGTCCGGCTGTTACGCAAACCACTAAGCCGAAAACCAAAGCACTGATCACTAAGCTTCGGAAATCGCGCATCGGGAATAGCAAAAACTCTCGATAGGCCGGGCGTTTTTTGCCCCATTCGCAAATCAGCTCGTACTTTCCTTGACCCCTTTCTGCGAACAACAGCGGACTCTTATATTCATCCTGCAATAGGAAGAACGCCGCCGGAGCCAGAATTAGAAATGAAACCTGCTCGTTGGGATGCCTGTGCTCATAATGCTTCATTGCGGCAATCACCTCAAAAGGCACCTCTCCATTATAAAGGGTCGTGGATAAAAAACGGAGCCGGTATTTCACACAGCTGTTTTTTATCTGTCCCTCCGGGATGATTTGACCGCTATGCGCATTGCGGAATCGAGGGTTTTTTCCGGTCGCGATAAATGCATCGGGACCAAAATGACCCATCACTTGTTGCTCTCTGCGTTCTGAAAAGGAAAAAATGTGCTCTACCTCCTCAAACAGAAACTGCATTGAGCCGTCTTCATCCGGCAATTGGTTTTCCTGACTTTCCATACCACACAATTCTTAACATCAACACGTCAGCAAGCCTGCTTGTTGTCTTTACGATGATTTCTTTTCGCCAACGAAATGATGACTACTCTCCTTAAACAGAATGTTAAAGGTCGTGAGTGATCCGTAAATACGGGTTATATATTGCTGTAAATCCACTTTCTCAGCATCATTTAACTTCGCGTTGGCGTTGATTTGCTGTTCGAGAACTCTAAGGCGGTCGCGAACCATCACGATCTTATGGAAGAATGTTTCCAAAGGAATTTCCTTCGACTTTAAGGATTCATCAGCCGGCTGAATAATCAACTTGCCACCTTGCCAGCGCTCTCCAATTGGAACCGTTTGCTGAATATCGGAATACTCTGTCAATAAACGCCGTAAAGTTTTTTCAAGGTGCGACATGCTCAGTTCTTCGCCCGACTCAGCTTTATTGGCCTCTTCTTCTAGCAACTCTAAACCTTCCGTTCTTCCTGAAATATCCAGGTTCCCTCGATTTGGGAAATGTATTGTGTACAATGTGCCGCTTACCTTGATAATTCGACCTTTTCCATAAATAGGGTGCTTGATGGCCTGACCGGCTTTTCCTTCCAATTCCATGACCGCAAAATAAAAAACCCTGCCCGGAATCCGAACAGGGTTTTATTTATTTCTATCGTGAATTAAGCCTTAGCAGTAGCTTTTTTGGAAACGGCTTTCTTGGCTGCCGGTTTTTTACTGTCCGCTTTTTTAGCAGCCTTTTCTACAACAGGCTTTGCAGCTTTTGCAAGCTTCGCAGACCCGTTGAGTCCGAACCCTTTCTTGAAGGCATCAACCAAATCTAGTTTTTCCCAAGGGAACAGTTCAACTTTCAGTTTTACTTCGTTCTTCTTCCCTTTGTTGAAAACCTTGGTTACTACCTGAGGTTCACGCCCCATGTGCCCATAAGCAGCAGTTTCGCTGTAAATAGGTGTACGCAATTTGAAGCGCTGCTCGATGGCGTATGGTCGCATATCAACCAATTTTCCAACTACTGAAGCAATCTCACCATCATTGAGGCTCACCTTGGAAGTTCCATAGGTGTTTACATACAAGCCTACAGGCTGGGCTACTCCAATCGCATATGCCACTTGCACCAAGGCTTCATCACAAACACCAGAAGCAACAAGGTTTTTAGCAATATGTCGGGTAGCATAAGCTGCAGAGCGGTCCACTTTTGAAGGGTCTTTTCCGGAGAACGCACCTCCACCATGAGCTCCTTTACCACCATAAGTATCTACGATGATTTTACGCCCGGTAAGGCCGGTGTCTCCATGTGGCCCACCAATCACAAATTTCCCGGTTGGGTTAATGTGATACTTAATCTTGTCGTTAAACAGGGCTTGAACTCGTTTAGGGAGCTTCTTCATTACCCTCGGAACGAGAATGTTAATCACATCCTTTTTAATCTGATCCAACATTTTCTTCTCCGAATCGAAGTCGTCGTGCTGCGTAGAAACTACAATGGCATCGATGCGGATAGGCTCGTTTTGGTCGTTGTATTCGATTGTAACCTGACTTTTAGCGTCGGGCCGGAGGTATTTCATTTGCTTGCCTTCACGGCGGATGGCTGCAAGTTCCTTCAATAACACATGCGATAATTCCAAAGGAAGCGGCATGAAATTGTCGGTCTCTCTCGAGGCATAGCCGAACATCATACCTTGGTCTCCAGCACCTTGAGCCCATGGATCTTTCTTCTCAACACCCTGGTTGATGTCGGGAGATTGTTCATGAATGGCCGAGAAAATCCCGCAGGAATTGGCCTCGAACATGTATTCCGACTTCGTGTAGCCGATTTTACGAATCACCTCACGGGCAATTTCTTGAACATCGAGATAGGCATCCGACTTCACTTCGCCAGCAAGCACTACCTGACCGGTAGTGACCAATGTTTCACAAGCTACTTTTGAGGTTGGATCGATGGCGAGGAAATGATCAATCAGCGCGTCGGAAATTTGATCCGCCACTTTGTCCGGATGTCCTTCTGATACAGATTCAGAGGTAAAAAGATAGGGCATTATACTGTGTTTTGGTGGTCAAAAAAAAGTGTTGCAAAATTAGCCCGATTGGCCACATCTGCAAATAAAAGCGAATTCTTCCCAAAGGCTTAATTGCCGCGGGTTAACTCTCTGAATACAGCTTCTAGATTCTTCTCATTTCGGGTAATTGTGAGCACAGTTAACTCATTTTCCACGGCAAAACGGAATATGGATGGCCGAATGTCTGCTGGTCCGCTGCAATGAAGTTCCCAGCTTAGGTCGCTCACTTTGTCGACGCGCTTTACGCCTTCAATTTGTGCCAACGGACCACGCGAAACGGCCTTGTCAAACTCCACCGAAATGGTATATCCTTCCGAAGCGCCTCTTCCAAGTTCCGACGCACTGCCATCAGCCACTAACTTACCCTTATTGATTATGATAACACGGTCGCAAACGGCTTCAACCTCCTGCATAATGTGTGTAGAAAACATCACTGTGCGCTCACGACCAATTTCCCGAATCAAATTGCGAATATCGGCGAGTTGGTTGGGGTCTAAGCCCGAAGTGGGCTCATCTAAAATCAGAACTTCCGGGTTGTGAATCATTGCCTGAGCGAGCCCTACTCGCTGCCGGTATCCTTTCGACAAGGCGCCAATTTTTTTATGCTGCTCCGGACCTAAACCGGTTCTTTCAATCATGGCTGAAACAGCTTTTGCCGACTGCGTCATCCGGTGTAAACCGGCAATAAAACCCAGATATTCCTTAACGTACATATCGATGTAAAGTGGATTGTGCTCCGGCAAATAGCCAACCTTTCGCCTCACTTCCATACTTTGCGTTTGGATGTCGAAACCGCAAACCTTAACTGTCCCTTCGGTAGGAGGAATAAAGGTAGTAATGATTTTCATCATGGTCGATTTCCCAGCCCCGTTAGGCCCAAGGAACCCCAGAATCTCACCTTTATTGACCCCAAACGATACCGAATCGAGGGCTTTTTGCTCGCCATAGAGGCGCGTAACCGATTGAACTTGAATAGACACCGTTATAGCTTAGGCTGCAAAAATAGTGAAGTACAAGGCTTAATCCTGAAAATAAACCCGTTTTACCCGCTGCGAAATCCCGGTAAGCACTTCGTAAGGAATCGTCTCCAGCGTCTCTGCCATTTGAATGATCCGCTCAGCACTGTTGAAAATGATGACTTTGTCGCCTTCGCGGGCCTCGGGAATTTCGGTAACATCAACCATACACATATCCATACACACCGAACCAATTACAGGCGCTAGCTTGCCATGAATCATCACCTCAAACCTTCTGTTGCCCAACTTTCGCAAAAAGCCATCTGCATAACCAATTGGAAGAGTAGCTATTCTTGAATCGCGCTGGAGTTTGCCCCGACGGCTATACCCAACGGTAGATTCTTTTCGAACAACCCGAATTTGTGTTATGCTCGTTTCAAGGCTGGCAACCGGAAGCAAGTAGGCCTGTTCCTCAGGTGAGCCAATTCCATACATTCCAATCCCAAGCCTTACCATATCAAAACGGGCATTGGGATGCCTTCTGATGGCTGCCGAGTTGGCCAAATGGGCAATAAACGGCGCCCTAACGGCTTGTCGCAAAATATGCAAACCCTGCTCAAACAGCGCAATCTGTTCCTGTGTAAAGGCATCATGTTCGGCCTCTCCGCTTGCAGCGAGATGAGAAAAAACGGTGGCAACTTCAATTTCCGGTTTGTTTTGAACAAACATGGCCAGTTTTTCCCATTCTTCCCGATCAAAACCCAAGCGGTTCATACCGGTGTTCAGCTTAAGGTGAATCCTCAATGGCATCTGGTCGTAGCCACTCCGCTGACTTAACACCTTGCAGAACTCTTCCAGTAAGGCAAAAGAATACACTTCTGGCTCGAGGCCGGCATCCAACATCTGCGAAATGGAGGTTTTCTCCGGACTCATTACCATGATAGGCAGTTTCACTCCGGCTCTTCGCAGCTCCAGACCTTCGTCGACAAAAGCCACGGCCAAATAGTCGATGCCATGATTCTGTAACAATGAGGCCACTTCGCTGTGCCCACTTCCGTATGAAAAGGCTTTCACCATGGCCATCAGCTTCGTGCCCGGCGCAATCTGCTGGCGGTAATAAGCAACATTGTGTAAAAGGTTGCTGAGGTTGATCTTCAAAACCGTTTCGTGGGTTTGCCTCGCCAGCTGGCTTGCAATTCGCTCAAAACCGAAGCGACGCGCTCCTTTGAGCAAAATACACTCCTGCTGAAAAACCAACGAAGGAAGTGCCGCCAAAAAGGACTCTGTGTTTGGATAAAACCGACGCTCACCCTCAAATTCGTGCAAATACTTTTCAATGTCCTGTCCAATTCCTAAAAGCCGCGTAACGCCAGCCTCAGTTAACAGCGCTTTAACCTCACCATAAAGCAGTTCTGCTCCTTCAGGCGAGCTTGGAATATCGCTCAAAATGATTGTTCTCCGTGCGTAGTGGGTTTGCAAAACCATCGTGTTAAGCGCCATTTTCAAGGAGTCGAGATCAACAATCCAAGCATCGTTGATGAGGGTAGATTGATTGAGGGCCGGAAGCATCTCTAGGCGCATTTCTGGCGGCTGCAAGTGTTGCAAGGCCTCGGCTGCCTTTTCCAATGGCATCTGATCGGTGGCCGCTATCCAGGCAAAACAGTGTAGGGCATTTTCAACAGAGGCGACGTCTTCAAAGGGCAGATTTAGCCATCCGCGCTTAGCGCCCAAGGCATATTCAAATGAAGCTGTATGCGCTGATTTTCGAATGTTTAATTGCGCTTCCTCATGCAAACCCCAGGTGAAGGTTTTCCCCCGAAAATGCTCAGATATCGAATGATGAAGCTCCTCGTGATCGCGACAATAAACCAGCAGCTCACTGTGCTCAAACAACTTCAGCTTCTCGGCCAGTTTTTCCGCCCTGGAAGTAAAGTTTTCCTGATGCGCATTGCCAATATTGGTAAAGATGCCACTGCGTGGATGAATCATCTTTTCTAAGGTGGCCATTTCTCCCGGCTTCGAAATTCCCGCCTCAATAATGGCCAGTTCAGCTTCGGGCTCGAGATGACATAAACTCAGGGCTACGCCTAATTGGGAGTTATAGCTTTTGGGACTCCGGTATACGGTTTTTTCGGTATGTAGAATAGAATAAAGCCACTCTTTAACAATGGTTTTTCCGTTGCTTCCGGTTAGCCCAACAACTTCAGCCTGAAATTCCTTTCGAATCGATTTGGCCAGCATTTGCAAAGCCTCCAGCGTATCATCAACCACTAAGAAGTCACATTCCTGATGGCCATTAAACGATGGCACTTCTTCAACCAAAAAACACCTTACACCTTTTTGATAAACTTCTTCGATATACTGATGTCCGTTGTTGCGCGCTGTAACCAAAGCTACAAAGAGGCTTTCAGAGGCTTGAAAAACCCTTCGACTGTCGAATAAAACATGGCGAATACTGAGAGAATTCCCATCGCCTTGAATGAGTTTTGCCCCGCAGGCTTGCGCTAAAGCGTCGGGTGAGGAAGCCTTCATTTATTCGCGGTTAACTTTTTTTCCGCTGTAGGGTAGGGGATTGTATTCATAAAAACAGTCTCTGCACAATGGCTCATAACTCTCCGTTTCACCTAACAAAACAAGACTGTTATTGCTTGAATCGTGTCGATGAGAATGATTGGCAAGATTCCCGCAACGCATACAAATCGCATGAACCTTTGTGACGTATTCGGCAGTTGCCAATAGAGAAGGAATTGGCCCAAATGGAAATCCTCGGTAATCCATATCGAGGCCTGCCACAATAACCCGAATACCCTGATTCGCAAGTTCATTGCAAACATTCACCAGTTCAGAATCGAAAAACTGGGCTTCATCAATTCCTATCACGTCCACGTCAGAAGAGAGGAGCAAAATATTTTGGGATGACTCAACCGGTGTTGATCGGATTGAATTCGAATCGTGCGAAACCACCTCTGTTTCATGGTACCGTATATCAATGGTGGGTTTGAAGATTTCAACGCTTTGTTTGGCAAATTGTGCGCGTCGAAGCCGACGGATGAGCTCTTCTGTTTTTCCTGAAAACATAGAGCCGCAAATGACTTCTATCCAGCCGCGGCGTTTTGAAGGATGGATTGTGTTTTCAAGAAACATGCTGAAATAACCTAAAGATTTGTGTATTTTTACCCGGCACGAACAAACGCAAAACTAATCAAATTGCAAAGTAAGTTTGTTCGCCTCTCAATTATGGACGTTCGCAGGATTCACGAAGATATCAACCAACTGCTTATCAGGCTGGAAGAACAATATGGCCGTATTCTTTCTTACGAAAACGACGCGCCACCAACCATTGAAATGGACTTGGTTTTAAAAGACGTTAGAGATTTGTATGAGTGTTTTATTGATTTAAAAACCATCGCTCAAATACGTCGCAAGCAAATTGAACAGCAACAAAACTTGGCTTCAAGCCTTATCGAGGAAAGTGCTCCTGTTCAAGAAAAAGAGCTCAAACCCATTGTTGAACCAGCTCCGATCCAAGACACCAAGCCGCAATCTGAACCGGTAGCCACAGCCCCCGAAAGCAAAGTAAACAACAACACCGACTGGCAGAAAACAGTGCCTGCAATAGCTGAGGTAAAACCTGTAGAAGAGCCAGCCAAACCGGCTATTCCGGAAAAGAAAGCCGAGGCTCGCTTTGCCGTTGAACCACCCGAAGTCGCGCTCCCGTCTGAAAAACCTCCTGTGGTCGCTCCCAAAGTAGATTTATTGCAGGAGCGCCAAAAAGACTTTGTTCCAACTGTGCGTAAAATCGAGTTCAAAGCACCAGAACCCACGCCGGCTGAGCCCAAAAAAGAAAGCCTTTTTGAAAAGGCCGCTTCGCTTTTCGAAAAGAAACAAAACGATAAATCCCTGGCCGGTCAGGCGAGCCGTCAACCTATCTCCAACATCAAAGCCGCAATTGGCATCAACGATAAGTTTTCTTACCTCAAAGAACTCTTCAAAAACAACATCAACGAGTACAATGAGGCCCTCGAAAAACTGAATAATTTCGATAGCTACGCCGATGCCGAAGATTACTTTCAGGAATTGAAAGCAAAGTATAGCTGGGATCCGGAGAGTAAGTCATTTCAAGGCCTCGCAGATCTGCTCAATCGCAGATACCTCCACAACGCGTAACCATGGGGCGCCTCATTTTGGTTCCCACTCCTTTGGGCAACCTTGGCGATATCACTTTACGGGCTCTGGAGCAGCTGAAGTCGGCCGATATTGTTTTGGCCGAAGATACCCGAACCACGCAAAAACTGCTTTCCCACTACGGAATTCAGGCAAAACTTCGGTCGTTTCACCTCCATAACGAACACAAGGTCTTGGATGAGTCCGTTCGCTTGATTGCTTCTCACAACGAAGTAGTATTGGTGAGCGATGCAGGAACTCCTGGAATTTCTGATCCTGGATTTTTATTGGTGAGAGCCTGTCATGAAGCCGACATTCCTGTTGAATGCTTGCCCGGACCGGTTGCCTTGATTCCTGCGCTGGTTAAATCAGGGTTCCCTTCCGACCGATTCATCTTCGAGGGCTTTCTGCCCCATAAAAAAGGCCGACAGTCGCGCATTCAGGCACTGATAAACGAACACCGAACAGTTGTTTTTTACGAATCGCCGCACCGCTTACTCAAAACACTTCAGCAATGCGCCGAAATTCTTGGGAAGGAAAGAAAAGCCGCAGTAGTCAGAGAAATTAGTAAGCTCCACGAAGAACTGCACTCCGGCTCCCTCGATCAATTGATATTCTACTTTACCAAAACAACCCCACGAGGAGAAATTGTCCTGCTCATCCATCCTGTCGAAGATCTCTTAGTTATGGAAGAAGCCGACAATCAGGTTGATGCTGCTGAATTGTTTCTCAGAGGGCCAGCTAAAAGGAAAAAGGCATAAAAGAACGCCACCAAAGAAACCCCTGCTTGCGTTGTTAAGGTGTCCTCGCTAATCATCGACAGAAAGGCGATGGCAAAAAACAAATTGAACGGAACCTGTCGAAAACCCCCACCTGCATAAGCCGCCCCGAAGAACAGCATACAAAAAACAATCAATCCGACGCATCCGGTGCCAACAGAAATGTAAAGGAACTGGTTATGACTGGTCATCCACCATTGCTTATCCAGCCAAGAGTTGCTTTCACTGTATTTGCGGCGAAAAGCATCAGGTACGTCGCCTATTCCATGACCATAAACCGGCGACTCCTTCAGCAAAGCCAAACTGCTCTTCCAAAACTCAAGCTTCATAAACAAAGTATGCCCCGATGGATTACTGCCATCCCTACGCAAGTAGTCGAGCTCATATAACAACTGATAAAATCGCATCCGAATGCCCAGCCAACCGGTGTATTTGTAATTGGCGATGCCTTGCTCTATGTATCGAACGTCGGTGGCATTAAGGTTCAGAACACTTTCGCGGTCTTTACGCAGCCCCTTCGAATTGAGATATCGTACCAATGTAATAAACAAAGGATGGCCCTTCGCATCAGTGCTGTCGAGCGGCATTTGGCTCACCAACGGCCAGGTTTCATAAAGCTCTTTTTCGCACAAATAAGCATAAATATAATGTCCGTTTTCAAGCACATTAAATTCGTGCCGATACGCATTCCCGCTCGATGTAAACTCCACCAATGGCGATAAATAAATAGCATTCGGCGTGGAGTACTCCTTGTAAAGATTATATGCATAGGCAACTCCACCTAGTCCTACAAGACCCATCAAAGCCATAAAGCCTACAGCCTTTTGCCTTCCAAGTCGCCTCCGGCTTTCGAAGAGTAGCCAGAAAAACAGTACCAATCCCAAAATAATTAGTCCATTCAGCGACTGAAGCACAATTAAAAAGGCAAGCATAAGAAAACTAAGCCCAAGGCTGATGACTCTTTCGGTACCCGAAACTGGGTATGGCCGATATAAGATGGCCCACCACTGAAGCAAAATAGAAAGTGCAATGAGCAGTGAAAACCGGATGTGCGAAATGAACAGCGAAACCTGTCTGATGTCGTTGAATGATCCGTCGATCCACTTGGGCAAACCCCAAACGGCGCAGGTTACTACCGCCAAAAAAACACTCAAATGAAAAAGTCTGATTAACCCGAAATACGCCTTATCGGAAAGTGGTGGCCTCGAGCCCAACACGAAAGGAATTACCAAAAAAGGAAGGTTGATCCTGAGAAGTTTGAGCGATTCTTCCCAGTTGCTACTCCAGGCTACAGAGGGCAACAAGAATAGAAAGAGGCAGCAAAGCAAAACTGCTGCCCGATTCGACGTAAACTGTCGCCATTTGTTCCTGTAATCGCCTTCGAGAATCCAGTTTCCCAATAGAAAAAACTGTGAAAGGCTCATCAATAGCAATGAGAAAGGAAGCCCGGCCACCATAAGCAGCAGCCCCGTGAAGTGTAAATACGGGTGAAGAAATCGTAGCGGTTGCGGCAACATCGAAGCACAAACGTACGAAACTGTGGCATCATTCAGCGGCCATAAGCGCAGCCTGCGGAACCCGTTCGTGAATCAAAGAGGCCAAATAGGAAACCCAGGCCTCGTCGTCGTTCAAGCTGGGAATCAACTGAACCTTTTCGCCGCCAAACTCTTCGAACAATTCCTGATATTCTGTGCCCACTTCGTGGATGGTCTCCAGACAGTCGGCCACAAAGGCCATCGAAAACACCAACACCTTCTTTTTCCCGGATTTAGCCAACGACTCCAAAGTTTTATCGGTGTATGGGGTCAACCAAGGATCGTTGCCTAAACGAGACTGAAAGGTAATAACCACCTTATCTTCCGGTAGTCCCAAATCCTTAATCACCGCCCGGGCCGAAGCAAAACACTGTGCCCTGTAGCAAACGCTGTTGTCTGGCGAAATCTCAGGACAGGGCTGAGGCCCTTTTTGGCACGAGCCCGAACAACCCGACTTGCGAATATGCCTCCAGGGAACCCCGTGAAAAGTAAACATTACCGAGTCGTAATCCTCAGGGTTAAACGCTCGACCCTTCTCTACCCACAACCGAATAAACTCAGGGTCGCAATAGTACGAGGAGATGATTTTCAGCTCAGGAATGTATTGCCATTTGGAGAGAATTCGCATCGACTCCTCCAGGGCTGAACCTGTGGAAGAGGAAGCGAATTGAGGAAACAGCGGAAGTAAGATAATCTGCTCAACCCGCGCATCTTTCAAACGCTGAAGCGCTTCATGAATTGGTGGCTTCCGGTATCGCATGCCCAATTCAACAATAAAGTCGGAACCAAGCTCTTTCTGCAATTTTTGCTGTACTGATCGCCCGTAAATCAACAATGGCGAGCCTTGATCAGTCCAAATTTCCTTATACAATTTGGCCGACTTAGGGGCTCTGAAATTCGCAATAATACCATTCACAAGTACTTGGCGAAGGGCATACGGTACGTCAATCACCCGATAATCCATTAAAAATTGCCTGAGGTAACGACGTACATCACCAACCGATGGACTGTCGGGAGTGCCTAGTTGGAGCAACAATACTCCTGTTTTGGGTGCTTTCATTCAATACAATAACAAAAATCTGCAGTCGGGGTTGCAAATGTAGCCACTAAAATGCTTCCGATTTTCTAAGTACCTTGCTGCTCACCTCAGCCCTATGAAAACCTCGAAAAAAGAGAGCGATTCGACAAAAGTTGGCCTCGCTCAATGGTATTACCATTTTAACCGTCGTGAGATAGAGTGGTCTAGTGAGTTGTTTCAGCTCATGCAACGTGATCCGGGCTTAGGGCCGTTGCTTTTGTCGGAGCCCAATCCGTACCTCGACGATGAACAAAGGGTGCTTTTAGTAGAATGGGTGCGACAGTGCGTTCGAAATATCGACCAGTGTACAGGTTATCTTGAAGGGCTAGATGGCAAGGGTAGAAAACTCTTCATGCGAATTACCATGTCGCCCTTGCAAGCCCAAGATGGGCAGGTTGAGGCCATCAGCGGTACGCTCGAAGAAATTCCTCAGGAAAGCTATCAGGCTTCGGAATTGCCCGGAAATAGCAGCTGGTATCTCCACTTGATTAATCACATTGAGGAAGTCGTTTTTTCCTTAGATGCCAAAGGAAATGGCTTGTTTGTTAATACAGCATGGGAGCGCCTTACCGGGTTTACCATGCCCGATTTTATACTGATTCCCTTCGTTCACTTTGTTGATCCCGAGTTTCGTGAAGCCGCACGCGATGCCATCCACCGCCTCGCTACCTGTTCCACTGAGCCTGTTAACCTGCAACTTAAACTGATTACCGCCGAAAGCGAAGGCGTTTGGGTAGAGTTACACGCACGCTGCACGCCGGAGCCCACTGCAATTGGGCAAATTACGGGTACACTAATTAACATTCATCAGAAAAAGGAGTCGGAACGCATCCTTCACAACCAGCGAATTGCCATTTCAAGCGCAGTTGAAGGAATTGCCGTACTTAACGATGAAGGCAATTATGTGTATCTGAACCAAGCCCATCTGGCCCTTTTTGGCTTTAAGGAGGAGAAAGAGCTTCTCGGTAAAAGCTGGAAAATTCTTTATGACGACGACGAACAGCAGCGAATAGCTGAGGAGTTTATTCCCATCATGCGCGAAAAAGGCGTAGTAAGGTTCGAGGCTAGGGGGCGCTGCCCTGATGGCACCACGTTGTTTCAAGACATTTGTCTTACAAGTTTGCCCGAAGGTGGATTGATCTGCATCACCCACGATGTTACCGAAAAACACAAGCAGGCTGAACAATTGGAGGAGATGGCTTTGGTGGCAAACCTCTCCAACTTAGGCGTTGGAATTATCAATCTTAATAGCAATGTTCAATGGCTTAATGACGCCTTGTTGAGCCGAATTCAATGGGAAAGCCACAAAATGGAGCTTCTCCAGGTAGTCAATTTGTTTGGGGAAGTAGACCCTGAACCTGAAAATATTCAGCGTGTTAATAACGCCATAAAGCACGCTAAGGCTTGTCGATTGGAATTTTTCCGGAGATCAAAGCAAGGCGATATTTCATGGTTTTTGGCCGACCTTGTTCCCGTTGCCGATAAGTATGGGAAGCCGGTGAAACTGATTTGGGTCGAAAACGACATCTCTGAACAAAAACTTGCAGCCTCTGAAACCCGCCTCGCCCTAGAAAGAGAACGTGAGCTCAACACCCTCAAAACGCAGTTCATTCAATTGGCTTCCCACGAGTTTCGAACCCCTATGGCTTCCATTCAAACCAGCATTGATGTGTTGAAACATCACGCCGCAAAAGTCCTGAACCCTGAAAGTGAACTCAGAAAAACCATCGAACGTCACCACGACCGCATTCATATTGAAATTCAAAGAATGACTGGAATTTTATCGGATGTGCTGCTTACCGGTAAACTCGAATCCGGAAAGGCCAACTTTAATCCCATGTTAACCAATCCTTTAGAATTGATTCGGAGCATTTGGGACGAAGAACAACTGAGCTACATAGGCCGCCGTGTTAATCTCAAAAGTGAGGGGGCTGTTAGATTGGCGCTACTCGACCGTACTTTAATGTCGCATCTGCTCAAAAATCTCCTCAACAATGCATTTAAATACGGCAAACCCGACGAAGTTCCGGAAGTAGCCGTGGTTTTCGAACCCAACAATGTGGTCATCCGCGTAAGCGATAAGGGTATCGGCATTCCAGAACACGAGCAAAAAAACCTGTTCCAGTCGTTCTTTCGGGCTTCCAACACCGAGAGCATTCCGGGAACTGGTCTCGGTCTGACGTTAGTGAAGAAAATTACAGAATTGCATGGTGGAAAAATCCAAGTGATGAGTAAATCGGGAAAGGGAACTACCTTTGAAATCTGCTTTCCTGATAAAAAGTTAACACGAAGTAAGCCGTAATTTATGGGTACACGAATTTTAGTCATTGAAGATGAGCCGCAATTGCGGGATAATATCCGTGAGCTTCTAGAGGTAAACGCTTATGAAGTAAAGGTGCTCGATTCTGGCGATACCATAGTGGAAACTATGCAACTGTTTAAACCCGATTTGATTCTATGCGATATTCGAATGCCGCGGCACGATGGCTACTGGGTGCTAAATGAGGTGAGGAAACTTAAACCCATTGGTGCCTTGCCTTTCATATTCATTTCGGCCAAAGTGGAACGCCGCGACATTCGCGTTGGAATGGACCTTGGCGCCGACGATTACCTTACAAAACCCTTCAGCTCTGAAGAACTGCTGAGTGCCATTCAAGCGCGCCTTTCTCGCATCGACGACCTGAAAAACCGCATCGACGAAGAAGGGCAAGAGGCCAGCATTCCCAAAGCCCGACCAGAAGATTTCAAGGTTCTAACCCCTTCCGAAAAACGTATCCTGTTTCTAATTGCACAAAACGCTACCTCACTCGAGATTGCTAACCGTTTTTTGATTTCACTCAAAACCGTTGAGAATCACCGCTCAAAAATCACCTCCAAGCTGGGATTAAAAGGCCATCTCTCTCTGCTTCGCTATTGCCTCAACAACAAATCGGTAATTCTCGAGCAAAACTGGCGCTGATGCCAAATGACTAGATGTAAGTTTTTTATTCGCGCATTAATCTATTGTTAATCAAGCATATATAAATAGAACACAGGCTGATTTTTTACCGTAAGATAAAGGAATAAATACGTCGGGCCAAAATCCAGCCTTTGCATAGCTTGCCCCAAATTTTAAACGTTTTGTGTATGGAAGTGCAAGCAATTTGGCTGATTGACGATGACCCAATGGTGAATGTGTTCTCAGCGTACCTGATCGAAGAGTATTTTCCGGAAGTTAAAACAGACTCCTTCACCTTTGCTGGTGATGCCATTAGAGAGCTGGATAAATTTCCAAAGATTAAATCAGTGCCCGACCTGATTCTTCTCGACATTTCAATGCCAATTATCAACGGATGGGAGTTCCTCGACATTTGCCTCGAACGCCACCCTTGGATAAAAAAGAGAAGCAAAATCTACATCCTTTCCGCCTCTGAACAAGGTTCCGACCTCGAGAGAGCCTACGCCCATCCACTCGTAAGTGGATTCCTGAAAAAGCCACTCAAGCAAAAATTCCTTCTCGAGGTGCTACGAAACCCCGAAAAAGCGCTGCTGCCGGGCAAATAAGCAATATGACCTTATAAAAAAAGCCGATGCATAAAACATCGGCTTTCTTTTTGGGGTTAGCAGAAATCTATTTTCCGTCTTTTACTTCTTCAAAATCAACGTCGGTTACTTCCGATGCGCTGTTCTCTGGTTGCTGCGCTGACCCTCCGTCTGGAGCTCCTTGTGTTGCTTTGTACATGTCTTCAGAAGCTTCGGCCCAGGCGGCATTTAGCGCGGCAAGTCCGGAATCAATCGCGGTAAGATCGCGGTTCTGATGCGCAGTTTTCAAAGTGCCAAGTGCCGACTCTATAGCTGATTTTTTATCAGCCGGTAGCTTATCTCCATACTCCTTCAACTGCTTCTCTGTTTGGAAAATCAAGGAGTCTGCCTCGTTTACCTTTACAGCTTCTTCTTTGGCTTTGCGATCTGTTTCAGCATTGGCCTCCGCCTCCGCTTTCATCCGCTTGATTTCATCATCACTTAAACCTGATGAAGCTTCAATGCGGATTTTTTGCTCTTTCCCGGTGGCTTTGTCCTTCGCCGAAACATTCAAAATACCATTGGCATCGATGTCGAAGGTTACTTCAATTTGAGGAACACCACGCGGTGCCGGCGGAATTCCGTCGAGGTGGAAACGACCAATCGTGCGGTTCTGTGCAGCCATCGGGCGCTCCCCCTGAAGAATATGAATTTCTACAGAAGGCTGGTTGTCACTTGCCGTTGAAAACACCTCCGACTTTTTAGTCGGTATCGTGGTATTCGATTCAATCAAACGAGTCATCACACCACCCATGGTTTCAATACCCAATGAAAGTGGAGTAACATCCAACAGCAGCACATCTTTAACCTCTCCGGTAAGCACACCACCTTGAATGGCTGCACCGATTGCCACAACCTCATCGGGGTTTACACCCTTGTTAGGCGCTTTGCCGAAGAATTTCTCTACAGCTGACTGTATGGCAGGAATTCGGGTGGAACCACCTACAAGAATAATCTCATCAATGTCGCTGGTGCTGTAGCCTGCATTTTTAAGCGCCGATTTGCAGGGCTCGATAGTACGGCGGATAAGGTCATCAACAAGTTGCTCAAACTTGGCTCTCGATAAAGTACGAACCAAGTGTTTTGGCCCTGTTTGAGTTGCGGTGATGTATGGCAAGTTGATTTCTGAACTCGTAGTACTTGAAAGTTCAATCTTCGCCTTCTCTGCCGCTTCTTTCAAACGCTGCAAAGCCATTGGGTCTTTGCGCAAATCCATGCCTTCACCTTCGTTCTGCGCAAACTCATCGGCAAGCCAATCGATAATCTTTTGGTCAAAGTCATCACCGCCAAGGTGAGTATCACCATCGGTAGACTTTAC
Organism: Bacteroidota bacterium; assembly: GCA_027483445.1. GTDB lineage: Bacteria > Bacteroidota > Bacteroidia > M30B66 > M30B66 > CAMCXT01. Next base: position 19,064 of record JAIXUS010000086.1, read on the forward strand.
TTCAAAAACACCATCACCCAGTTCAAGCACTGAAACGTCGTGCGTACCGCCACCGCAGTCGAACACCACAATCTTCATTTCAGCATTTTTCTTATCAAGACCATAAGCCAAGGCAGCAGCTGTAGGCTCATTGATAATGCGCATAACCTTTAAACCTGCAACTTCGCCGGCTTCCTTAGTAGCCTGACGCTGTGCATCATTAAAGTAGGCAGGAACGGTAATCACCGCCTCGGTAACGTCTTGCCCCAGATAGTCCTGAGCAGTTTGCTTCATCTTTTGAAGCACCATTGCAGAAATTTCCTGAGGCGTGTATTTGCGGTCATCGATTTCTACTCGTGGCGTATTGTTTTCCCCTTTAACCACTTTATAAGGTACGCGACCAGTTTCAGCAACAACTTCGCTGAAACTGTTGCCCATAAAGCGCTTGATAGAGAAAATCGTTTTTGTCGGATTGGTAATGGCCTGACGTTTTGCAGGATCACCCACTTTGCGTTCGCCGTTATCGAGAAATGCAACGATGGATGGCGTTGTTCTCTTGCCTTCGCTGTTCGGTATTACAACAGGTTCGTTGCCTTCCATCACTGCAACGCAGGAGTTGGTTGTTCCAAGGTCAATGCCTATGATTTTTCCCATGATTTCTGTAATTGATGAGATATTCTGTTTGGCCGCGGCTTTTCAAGCCTTATGCCAGCCCGAAATTCCCCACTTTTTGTCAGCTATTAAGACAATTCCCTGTCAACCTTGTGACAAATAGGCAGCCTACCGGTCCTGGAAATTCAAAGGCTCAGTAACCGAACTGAAACGAAGTGAATCAACCGTAATGTCGCCGATATAATAGGATCGCCTAAAAATGCTACGGCTCGCAAACAGTCCAAGACCACCGTCCACATTGTTGAACTGAGGTCGTTCCTGGGCCACAGTATTGGATGGCTGATTCACGTTGAGGTATGTGTACAAGTCATCATCGCCAACATTTACAATGAATTGTAAACTATCGGCATATCTCAATACCGGGTTTTCGTTGGTCGAAGGAGGAATAAAAGCGGCAAGTGTCTGATAAAAGACTCTGTTCTCAATCTCCCGAATCATTTCTTCATTTCCGGCATCATCCTGTGAAACAACTCTACCTAAGTTGATTTCAACCTCTTTACGAACCTCCTGATCCGGTTGCCCTAATGGATGCTCACGATAAATAAATTTCAGGATGGCCTCATGAATTCTACCGCTTGGTGCTGTTTTCCACTTAAGAAAAGTGATTTGTTGTGGAAAGATATCGATAGTAGTAAAGAAGCTGCTGGGCGTAAGCAAGTTTACTTTCTGCGAGAGACGAGTTTCGCCTGTCAACACGTTTCCATTCTTCAGATTATTGATCGTTAAGCGATAATCAGCATTATTCTTCAACTTATTGTTCTGAGGAACCTCAAAACTATAAAGCACCTGAAAGGGGTTCGCGAAAATGCCGTCTTCTTTCGGTATGTCATTGCGGTACTCCAAAGTCCAGGTACGCGATACATTTCCTGAAATCACCTCCTCAACTTTTACCTCAATGTCTTCCGGCTTGTAATACAAACTATCAGGATTCTGGGCAAAAGCCAAAGCATCGCCTTCTCCTAGGAATACCCGACTAACCCGAATAAAATGCTCAGTGTCATCAATGTTTAACAAACCAAAAACCACTGGAACGTCTTTGTAATCTGCATTTACATCCAACTCATTGTCACAAGAGCTCAAAAAAAACAGTGCCCCAACCAGGCACAAAATCAGGCGTTTGAATTGCATAGCCGCAAAAGTAGGAATTTATACCGTTCAGGAAATTACTAATATTGCCGTTTATCGCCTACACCATGTCAGTTCAAAAGGAAATTAAAAGGGTAACCACTCGCACGCTGCAAGACCTCAAACAGCGAGGTGAAAAAATTTCTATGCTCACAGCTTACGATTTTTCGATGGCTCGCATGGTCGACGAAGCAGGGGTCGATGTAATCCTTGTTGGCGACTCCGCTTCAAACGTGATGGCAGGCCATGAAACTACACTACCCATCACCCTCGACCAAATGATTTACCATGCGTCATCTGTTATTCGGGGAACAAACAGAGCCCTGGTGGTGGTCGATTTGCCCTTCGGATCGTATCAAGGAAATTCCAAAGAAGCCCTCACTTCGGCAATTCGGGTGATGAAGGAAACCGGCGCGCATGCAATAAAGCTCGAAGGGGGCGAAGAAGTTGTTGAATCTGTAAAACGAATCCTCAGTGCCGGCGTTCCGGTAATGGGGCACCTCGGACTAACGCCTCAATCCATTTATAAATTCGGAACTTATGTGGTTCGGGCAAAGGAAGAAGAAGAGGCCCTTAAGCTTATCCATGATGCACACCTGCTGCAGGAAGCCGGTTGTTTTGCCATCGTTTTGGAAAAGGTGCCGGCTACTTTGGCCGCAAAGGTGGCAAGTCAATTACATATACCAATTATTGGTATTGGTGCTGGCTCGGGCGTCGATGGCCAAGTATTGGTTTTACACGATATGCTCGGCATCAATACCGAATTCAAACCGCGCTTTTTACGAAAATACCTCAATCTTCACGAGCAAATCACCGGAGCCATTGCAACCTATGTGAAGGATGTGAAATCACAAAATTTCCCAAACGACTCAGAGTCATATTAGAACATTTATTACCAAAAGATAAAATTATCGAGCGGGTTTTGTGTCGTGTCTTTTTTCAGGGTGTCTGAAATTACACCCGATTTTCTCTTTTTGGGCAGAGTGTCTGATAAACCCACCCTTTCTTCTGCCTTAACTGCTGGATTTAATTGAACATCTTCTGCATTGCTTTTTGGGAAGTCGGTTCTTGTTTCTCCTTCAGAATTGACCTCCGATTCAGATTTTATGGGCTGAACAGCAGGCGCATTGGGGTGGATGGGCTTGGCGTAATCAGAGTTCTGTTTCAGGAAATAGATCAGCACTAACATTCCGATTACAATCATGCTGGCAAATACAATTAATTTAAAGCTGATTTTCCTGCCATTCGCCTTCGATGGAATCTCACTTGTATCCGCTGATGGTTGCTGAAGAGCATTCTGCAACTGTTGCCAATGTAGCGGATTAAACCTGACCTCTATTTGGTCAAATTCCACCTTAAATAAGGCATCTGCGTTATGTAAATTCGACTCAGACATGATGAATTTGGGTCAGTTTTTTCTTGAGAATTTTTCGGGCTTCGAATAAATACCATTTTGAAGTGGCAACACTAATTGAAAGCCTTTCGGCAATTTCTTGATGCGAGCATTCATCCATCACAAATAGATTGAATACCATTAATTGCATTGAAGGCAATTCGCGAATGATTGCTAAGAGCTGCTTTTCGTCATTTACATAATTTTCCTTGAGCTCTTGTTCTTCTTCAAGCATCTCATGGTGCTCGTTCAGGGGTATATGCTGGATCTGTTTTTCCTTTCGAATAAAGTCTATTGCCGTGTTTACTACAATGCGTTTCATCCACCCAACAAATCCACCTTTTTCAGTGTATCCTTCCATTCTTGTGAATATCTTAATGAATGAATCTTGAAGAATATTGGCGGCATCTTCATAATTCCCGGTATAGCGCAAACCAATTTTCATGAAACTGGTATATACAGCTTTATATACCGCTTCCTGCGCCTCAGGCCTTTTTTGTCTGCAGCCCTCGATTAATTGGTATGGAATATCGATTTCCTTCACTCCAAGATATCTCTAGAAAAAGTAACTCATTTTCAATGTGAATAAATGATTTACTTGATTCCTAAACCCGAGATAGAACGATCCAATTTCATCCTTTTCTCCCGAGTATTGATAAATCATTTGTGGCAAATACGTATACCCGGGCTCTAGAATAAATCCAGATTGATTGTCAGGATTAATCCGAATCTGAAATCCGGTGTGCAATAAAAACCCACTTTTTGCACGTTCATAGTGCACCGAACCAACTGTCTTTTCCTGATTGTAAAAAGAAACACTACGCTCTACTGCATATCCTGCATTTATCGATAAAAGGGTCGAAACACGCCTGTTTTGTACCTTTTTCCCAAGGCGAAATTGATTAGAGAAATAGAATTGGTACTGTATAAACTCGTGTCGTGAATTATTTTCATCAAATCCGGCATAACGCGGCATAGTGTTTTGCCTTCCAAATAGTTGGGCTTGTAGACCTATCAAATGCCGATTCGAGCGGCTTCTATGCCATGAAAGTGAAAGACCTCTTCGCTCTCTTCGCTCAATATCACGCCATTGAATCACATAACCAACAGAAAATACATTTTTCTTGTTATTGTATCTCCCAGGAATGATTGTATCCCTCGACGTTACATTTAATTCTGAGAAGGGTTGAACCCATATCTTATTCAGTTTTGAAACATCCGGAAGTGCAATTTCAACAGTATCATTTTCCAGAGGTCTGAATAACTTTATCGACTTTCCAGGCCGTTGTTCCATAATATATCCAAGAACCTGATACCCGTTCTTTAATGTAACCAAGTCCTGATCCCGTATGGATTGAGCTTGTAATGTTGATGCGGCGTTTAGTAATATAAACACCATGAGCAATAGAGACTTTCTCATGATTATCGCCTTTAAAATGAATAGCCAATTTTAAATTGGATGGAATTTAGTCTATACCGTGTTTGCTCCAGTTCTCCAGCCGATACCTTAGTGAGTAGTTGAGCGTGTTGGGAAGTTGAATGCCATTGGGTTGATGTTGCTAAAGAAAAATGCAACCATTGTTTGCTTTTAATTTTGAGACCATAGGTAATTGCCGGCATTAAATAAAAACCATGATTAAATCGAGTATGAGTAATGTACCATACCTCGTTTCCCTCATTGAGTGCTGAGGCTAAAAAGCCATCAGGAGTGTCTAAGTCAAACTCAGTTCTACTCGGAGTTCGATTTATGCTAATTCCTGAGGTGATTCCAAAACTCACCTTATGTCTTCTTGAAGCACCAAAAAACACATCATATTCAGCCGTTAATCCCCAATTTGCATACGATTGAAGATTCCGAATACTAAGGCTTTGAAGCGAGTCAGTTAAAATGCGTTGCACATTCATAGTCAGGTCTGATTCTGACCAATATTCATCATCGTCTCTGAAGAAGTTTATACTGGTCCCAAGCCTAAAGTTTGGTTTTAATTCTTTGTAAAAACTAAATTCTGTAGCCAAACCTACTATGCGGCTTTCTTGCCGGTAGCTCGATTCATTGGGTTTCCCAAGTTCCTCGTAGTTCACTTGGTTTCTGCTTTTGGGAATACCCGATGTATTGAAGGATTGAATTCCAATACTTACTCTTGCCGACCAATTGTCGAAAATAGCCAGCCGATCGTTTTCTTGAGCGTCTGCCCAGCTTACGGTTAAACTGATGGTTGCAGCGATGATTAACTTTTTCATAGGATTGTTTTTGCGTACATCCTCATGACGGACAATTTCGAAAAGGTTAGGTGACTTTGTGATAAAAAAATCGTACATCAGGCTTAATGGGTTAATATACAGTGTTGTACAAATTCATGAACTTTCGCAATCAACCTACCTAAGCTGCACATTACAGTGCCGAGATTCATTCATGGCGTTCTCCCACTGAATGAGTCCCCGGAGGTTAAAGTACCATTTTAAGTTAGTAGTATGAACTTGATTTTTAACGTCTCCCAGGATACTATTAAAAAATTATTCTCTCTAAAATAACCACGGGTTTAATTCAAAGGGAGGCGAATTGTTCTAGTGTTTTCATCAATAAACATTAGCGAAAGCTCATATTCGATGTAATTTTGCAACAGAAAAACAAGTCAACCAATGAAAAAAAAAGTCCAGTAAAAAAATCAGACCCCTAACCATTCTTGAGCAGGCAAAAAAAGAAATTCCGGGTTTCTGTGAGTTAATGTATCGTTTTGAGCGAAATGTTTCGGTACAAGGATTAAGCAGGCAAACATTCATTAATTACTCGCGATATGTTTCTGCACTTGCCCTCTACTACAAGAAATTGCCAACAGAATTAAGTGCCGATGAGGTTCACGATTATCTTTATTTTTTACAGCAAAGGTCTTCCTCTCCCTCCTTATCATATTTTAAATTCACCATATTTGGCTTGCGTTTCATGCTGCGTACTGAAGAACTTAGTTACAATCAATTGAAGCTACCATCAATTAGAAAAGAAAAGAAATTACAAGTCGTACTCAGTAAAGCAGAAGTTTGGCGATTAATTCACCAATGCAAATCGTTAAAGCATAAAATTTTAATTGGGCTTTTGTATGGCTGTGGATTGCGTTGCATGGAAGTACGCAGTGTGCGTTTACAAGATTTAGATTTTGATCGTAAAAGCTTATTGGTAAAGCAGGGAAAAGGGAAAAAGGACAGATATGTGCCGCTGTCGCCACATCTTATTCGAGGACTAAAAAAGTATATTAGGACTGAAGAACCTGTAGATTATCTGTTTAATGGAAAACCAAGAGGACGCGCAGGTGGCGATTTTGATGGCCGATATAGTCAGCGTGGAGTGCAATGGATTGTATCACAGGCAGGTAAACAAGCTCGAATTTTAAAGCCAATCAATGTGCATACCCTTCGTCACACTTTTGCAACACATTTATTGGAAGACGGAATGGATATAGTAACTCTGAAGGATTTATTAGGGCACTCAAGGATAGAGACCACCTTTATTTACCTACAAATTGCGCAATTAAGTACACAAAAAATTTTCAGCCCACTCGACACGTTGTGTTCCCGATTCGACAAAAAAGGAAAAATAAAGATTTTCAATAAATGAATTTCCCTCACAATTCATGTCTGATGTTTAGGGCGCCTGCCTCGCTCAGCACATCGTTAAGTTGAGGCTATATCGCCGGGCACCGCGTGTTTCGCTGCTACTCCTCAGCCCATTAGAACCGCCAGACATGGCGGTTCTAACGGGCCTGCGGGGTATACGCTACACCCGCTGGCGCTTGAACAATACGGTTATTTTAGGAATTTAAGCTTTATTTTTTCGCACAAGCCAATACATGAAATCAATTAACAAATTCTAATACCAACCAAGATCGTTTGAGGTGGAGCCAATTTAGAAAAAGGGATTGTTGGTAACAGTTAATTCTTCTTTGAAATGTAAGCGGAACTGTGCTGTAAAACACTTGATAGATACAATGTAATAAGCAGAATTAGCGATAGTAACTTCTGCTTCATTAGATAAGTTCTCTAATTACTGTTTCAGAATTTTCGAATTACCATTGGCTCCATTGGCAAATTGCATTGTTAGGAAGTAAATCCCTGGAGCCATGCCAGAAAGGTCAACCGTGTTTGAGTTGGAAATAGTTATTACCGATTTTCCAACAATATCTACCACTTGTATTTCTTGGATGATCTGTTGGGAGCTAACCGTGATGATATTGTTTGTCGGGTTCGGGAATACAAAGAAGTTGTCAATTGTTTTATTTTTCAATGTGGTTACCAGAACGTCTACACAATTGCTGGTTTGAGTACAGCCGTTCTCCGTAATTTGAACTGAATAACTCCCAGGATTTTGCGCAACAAAAACTTGCTCAATAGCATCTGGAATAGGCTGATTTCCATTGTTGCAATCAAGCCATTGGTAGCTAGCATTTGCAGCCGCCGTCAACACATTGTCATTTTGAATAACAGCAGCTGTCGATACTAAACACTCGCCTTCATAAATGCGAACTTGCCCTTGTTGATTGGTAAATTCATTCACGGGACCTGTGCCCTGAATTGCGCCAATGGCCAGAATTGATCCATTGTCGCTTAAAGCAACGCTATGTCCTGAATAAACGCTTGCACCATCTCCATAGATTGGATCTCCATTCTGAATCCAAGAATTTCCATCCCAATCGAAAATACGGACAAGTCCTGCGGCACTGGTTGCTTCATTGCTGCCTTTATAACCAATGGCCATCCTGTTTCCGTTGCCTGATAAGCCAACTGAAAATCCACATTGGTCAAAAAAATTAACCCCTTGAATGCTCGAGCCGCGTTGAATCCAACTGCTACCATTCCAATCGTAAACAGCCGTTTCACCAATTTCGTAGGTCGTATTGTTTGGGTTAGAATCCCATCCTTTGCTGCCCACTGCGATGGTGTTTCCATCGTTGCTCATACTCACATCGAATCCGAATTGATCGTAATTGTTTACCCCACTCAAGGTTTGTCCGCGTTGCACCCAATTGGCTCCATTGAAATCATATACCAATACTTGACCACGTTCGGAGTTCGATTTGTAAGCACCAACAACCACGGTATTGCCTTCATCATCCAAATCTACCGAACCACCTGCATAAGTACCCGGAACAATGAGCGGATTGCCGCTCATAAGCCCAGTGCCTTCATCTTGATCAATATCATAAATCCAAACTTTATTTCCTAGTGGAGCACCCATTGCCGCAACATTCCCAGACGCATTGATGCTTACCGAATGTCCAGCGCGTTGTGCACTTTGGTTGGAAAAGATGTTGTATCCATTACTAGTGCGCGGTGACCAGTTATTGGATACGTTTAAGTCATAAACCCTCATTCTATCTTGGCCAGGAGTCCCAATAACTATCGTATTTCCATTGTAGTTAATGCCGACATCATACCCTGATTCTACAGCCGATGCTGTGGCATTTATTTCTTGACCCAGCAAAACCCAACTCCATGAATTGAAAGAAGCATTGAATGTGTTTCGATATACTCTTGCATGCCCATTGTTGGTTGTGTTAGCAAACCCTGCATTATTTCCAATGGCACCAATAATGATGGTGTTTCCATCTCCTGAAAGATCCACTGACCAACCGAACAGGTCATCGCTGGCCTCTCCGAGTAGTTCTTGGTCATGGTTAAAAGTTACCTGGCCGGAAACTTTATTCATGATAATCAAAATTAGTATCAAGGAAATTGAGGAAATAAATTGTTTTTGTAGCATGTGATGATTTATTGGGGATGCAATATATGTAAATGTTTTTTGGAGTGATTGATTTTAATTTTAGCGTTAACTGACTTATTAACATTCGGCTCAAAATTTCATCAACTTTCATATTTTACATCATCTCGAGCAATTTAATTGTTGCTAACGTTCTGCGGCTTGGCGCAATTGCCGACTGATTTGCACCGGCCAGTCAACATGCAAGGATTCTAAAGGTATGCACAAGGGTTTATATACGCAAAAAGCCTGGCAATTGAGCAAAACTGCTGTTACCTGTGTTTGCTTTACTTTTGTCTAAAGATTGGATAATCTTAATAAACATAAAACTCTGGGGTTTGATTGACTATTATTTTGCCCAATCTTACTGTTACCCGATATGTTCCAGGGATTAAAGCATCATTCCCAGCTAAATCTGATTTAACAGCCACATTAAAATTGCCGACCTTCATTTTATAACCATTGTCAATTTTTATCATTTTCCTTTCTTTAAAATAGACATTAGGGGAAAGAAGTTGCCATTCACTTGAAATCTGATTTAATAATTCAAGCTCAAAATCCAACTTAGCAATATCATATAGATTTCCTAGTTCATTTGTAATGATATAAACCGAATCTGTTGGGAAATAATGCTTTTTATTAGATGCCACATCGGGATATTGCTTTGACGCAATAGTAGAAATTTCTGGTTGCAGCAAATCAGTATAGGTGCGTTTTAATGGGTAGCTCAACACAGAATGATCAACTGGTTCAAGTGTTGTACCATATACAGTATGAACGCGTCTTTTAAGATAATGTAATCGCATATCCTTTAAACTAAAAATTCCTTCGAGGTCATACGTCCCCTCCAAGGGCACAAACCAAGAGAAATTTGCGGTAAGAGTATTGACTTCATTATCGATGGAAAATGAATATGCATTGCTAAAGATGTCAGAATAAACGTAGGTGTTTTGTGAATAATTCCATAAATAATAATCAAAACTACCATCATAGTGAAGCCTCCCCCCAAAATAGCTACGTTTTAAACTGCTAACTTTGAAAAGCGTATGCGAAAGACAAAATTCACCGAGACACAGATCATTGCGATGCTGGCTCAGTATGAAAAAGGAGTA
>JAIXUS010000010.1 GCA_027483445.1 Bacteroidota bacterium
ACCCGCCGGCGGCGAAGTCCACGGCGAGGGCATCGGATGAAGCAAGATCGCGGCATCGACACGGCTTGGCACGACGATTCGGAATCACCGCGTCGTCGCTGGCTGCGCCGGCTGGGCTGGCTGGTCGGAATTGGAACGGTGGCTGCAGCCGGCCGGTTGTCCGGTGTCGCAGCCGACGATATTGAGCTGGCCGGGCTGCTGGGCGCCTGCATCGGCCCCGTCCTGCTCTGGCGCCGCTGGCGCACTGGCCGCGATGAACGCCGCTGGCGACGCGATGCGATCCTGTTCGAGCCGCCACTGCCCAAACCGGTTTCCCGCATCGACGATGACAGCGAGTGGCGCTGGCCTGCGCACCCGCTGGTGCGCGTGCCGCTGGCACTGGGGCTGACCGGCCTGCTGTACTGGGCGCTGGTGCTGCACCAGTTGCAACTGCCTGCGCTGTGGCTGGTGGGCGTCGCCGTCGCCGCGCTGTTCACGCTCTGGTGCTGGCGCGAACCCCTGCTGCTGGTGCTGATGCTGGCCGCAGGCGTGGCGCTGCTGGCCCTGCTGCACTGGCTGTCCGATCTCCTGACAGTCGCCGGCGCAGCCGGCGTGCTGCTCTGCTTGCTGGCTGCCGGCGCAGTCGCCCTCGCCGAAATCAGGAAACGAACGGACAAGCAAAGAACCACCTCATGAAGAAGCAACCCGGCGTCAACGGTGACTGGATACCCGTGAGCCTGCACGAGCGCGTGCACCATGCCGCCCTGCCGTCGATCGTGGCGCTCGGCACGCCGGCCATCGTGCAGACCCAGTACGCGCTCGGCGACGGCTGGGGCGACCGCGGCTGGGTCCTGCCGGCTGCGATCTGGCTGTACGGCCTGCTGTTCTGGATCATGTCGACCGGCCGCCAACTCGTGCGGTCAAAGCGCTGGGAGTGGACCGAGGCGGCGCTCGACGAACAGCAGCGTTACTGGACCGAGGGCCGCAAGGCGAGCCGCCGCTTCTGGGGCTTCTGGTGGGTGCGCTTTCCGATCGGCCTGCTCTTTCTGAGCTACGGCGTGCATCTGTTCGGCAGCAAGGATTTTTCCGCGCAGTGGCTGAGCCTGATCCTGCTGATGTCGGCGTTCGTCACGCCCTTCGTATTCGTGGCCGAGCTGGCGCTGCTGCCGCTGCTGATCGTGCTGATGTTCGCCTACCTGGCCGTGGTGGTGTCGGTGCCGCTGTCGCTGATCGTCATGCTCGGTTGTCTCGGCATGGTGGCGACAGTGCTGATGGCCATGGCCCAGCGGGCCCAGCGTCCGCCCAAGCCTGCAAAGGACGCGGCGAAGGAGCCCGCAACTGAGCCCGCATCGGCCGCGGCAGCGGCTACCAATGAGGCGGCCGTGCCGGAACAGGGGCAGGCGGGCGCCCCGGCCGCTGCCGACGCGGTGCCGGTGGCCGACGATGCGGCGACCACCGATGCCGCCCAGCCGGTTCCGCAACTGCCCGCACCCGAAGCCGAAGCCTCGTCGCTGCAACCGGCATCGGCACCCGTGCCTGCGGAGCGCGCGCAATAAGGTCGTTCAGCTTGAGGCGTCGGCCGTCAACGCAAGCCGACGGGCATCGGCCTGGTCGACAGGGTCAGGCGCCCTGCAGACGCCTCCCCCGGCGGCAATGAGGTAGACGACGAAAACGCCCCAAAGATACCCCCTGATGCCTTGTGCTTAGGCCGGTTTGGCGACACCGAAATAGATTTCGGGGAATAATTTTCCACCAAGACCGAGAGCGCATTCTGGCTGCTTTACATCAAATTAGTCAGGACAGATAATTATCCAACTTGGATAAACGAGGATAGAGCCATGCATGCAGATGCGTTTTTCCATCGCCCAGACTACGCGGCCGAGATGGCGAGGCAAATGTTGCGTCCCACGGCCTTGCAAGTACAGGCGCGTTCAGGGGTGTTTTTGTCGGGCATCCGACGCCTTGGCAAGACAACCTTTCTGCGCCACGACCTGATACCTGCCTTGGAAGCTATGGGTTCGTTGGTGGTGTACGTTGATCTGTGGGCAGATCGCAGCAAGAACCCATCGTCGCTTGTGCATGAGGCGGTGCGTACAACACTCGATCAGCTGGTGACGCCCGGCAGCGGTCTGCTAGGACGTTTGAAGAGCTTGGGCCTCGGAGTGCCAGGACTGTCCTTCAGTTTTCAGCTGGACAGCGTCGGCAAGCCTGATGGCGCCGCGCTGGCCCAAGTGTTCACAGAGTTGGTGGATAAGGTGAAAACCGACGTTGTGCTGATCGTAGACGAGGTGCAACAAGCCCTTGGCACCGAAGAAGGGAATCATCTGCTGTTCGGCTTGAAGGCTGCGCGCGATGCTGTGAATACGCGGCCTCGCACGCCGGGCTATCTGCTGTTTCTGGGCACGGGCTCCCATAAGTCTTTGGTGGCTGACATGGCTACCCGCCGCTCACAGCCTTTTGCAGGGGCTATGTCTGCGCCTTATGTGCCTCTCGGGGAGGATTTTATTGCTTGGAAGCGCGCGCAGCTAGAGCAGCTTCCCGGGATCAAGCTACCCTCTTCGGAGGTAATGTGGCAGGGCTTCATTGCTCTGGGCCAGCGCCCCGAGGATCTGCAAAGTGCACTGAGCCAATTGCAGGTGCGTTCCGAAGAACCCGACGTGGCGTTTCCCATCATTTGCGCGACATTGGCAGCGGCCGCAGCCGATGTTGAACTAGCCCCACTCGATTCCTTGGGTGCATTGGCTGTTGCGATATTTAACCGGATTGCCGAAGGAGATGAGGGAGGAGCGTCCAGATTGTTTTCGGCCGACGCATTGGAGAGCTATACCGAGCAAATCGGCATGGCAATAGATACGCCCCAAGTGCAAAACATGCTGGATAGACTGATTACCGCCGACCTGATTCATCGTCAGTCGCATGGGGTATACGCGGTCGCAGACCCATTTGTGCGTCAGACGTGGCTCCGGCGCAAGGGCATGCAAATTGAGAAGATCGCGAAGTAGGATGATGGAAATGCCGCACCCATCCATCTGATAGCATCGGGCTGGTATTCCAGCGCGTGCCGCGACCTGGTTTGACTCTCCCGTCACTCCTCCGATGAACAAGATGATGCATCTCGTTATGGGTGCGCTTTTCGGGGGCAAGGTCTTTGTGGTGCTCGGGTCGCAACCATACTTTGGCTGAAAACTGTTATGGTTCTTCAATAATGAGAATGCAAATTTTAAAAATGCCCCCAAAAATGCCCCCAGAATTCGTTTCTAACCACTTTTGAACATATCCACTTCGTCGCAGAGGATCAAATATTAATCCGTGCCACATCTCAGCAGTGGAGCAGAAAAATGGCTTCCATTAGATCGAGATGTTCTACGACCCGATACGCCGCCACGGATATATTGGGAACAAGTCACCAACATAGTTTGAACAGCAATTTTTTAAGAGGCAGCGAAGCGTCTAGAAAATCGATAGCGATTCACGTGTGCCGACGGTTGGCGTTGCCAATGTGCGACGGTTCGTGCCCGGTGGCGACATGATGACCAACAACTGGAAGGAAAAACCAAATGCGCAAGATTACATTGATCGGACCCGTGCCGCAGGACGATCCGATGTTCTCGAGTGGGCCAGAACTGTTCTCTCGCCCCGAGTCCAGCGCGTCTTCGAGGAATACGCCGGCAAGTACGGCTAGGGCGACCCTAGCGAAATCTGCTCCAGCGAGCGACAGTCCGGAGACGGAAGCGGACGGCAAGGATCTGGGCGAGATGCGGCGCGCTGGAAGCATCAGAACGCGCTGTCTCGTAAAAAAACGAAAAAGTTACTCGCAAGTGATGCATACCTCCTTGCTGAATATTTTATGCACTACCTTTGTTCTTGCCGGGTAATTCTGTTGGCCTTGCTGCTTCGCCAATGTTGTTTGAGTTCTTGATCTTTTTTATAGTTTTTAGCGCAAAGAAAGCAGGTACGAATCCTAAAAGTGAAATAAAGGACCCCATCACCTGATGCGCCAGATCGGGTTTTATGCTGCTCAGAATAGAACCTAAATGCCCACCACCAGCAACAGCCATTAAAGCTATCATCACTACATATCCCTTCAATGCGATGGTTCTTAGCAGCCCTCGTGCAAGGAACTCGCCGAACAGGGCCGTTTTGAACAAGATCGCTCCGTAGAGTGATGACAAGATTAATGCAAGCCAAGGATCGATTGTGGTTGCTGCAATTAATGGAAGCAACACGGCGGCCTGAAGCCAAGGGGTTATGACTGCTCTCATATTTCATTCCTACTTGCTTGTAGGTTTGCCCGCATCAGGGACCCTGTAAAGATTCATAAGTTGAAATGCAGCTGCATCTTTGGCAGCTTTTGATTGTTGTTGCTGAGCCTGAAGGGTTTGCATCTTGAGTGCAAATTCCAAATCCTTCTCAAGGCCGGGCGCATTCATGTCACGGTTCATATGAAACGTAAATTCCCCGTCCTCTGACCCACACATTGGAAGCGTTTCGCCTGTCTGTTGCTTCGCGCCACTAACCCATTCAGCTTTAAAACCTACAACCAAATAGCAGCCTGCCTCGTTCCGGAATTTTTTCAGGTTTGCACTATTGAAATAAACGACTGCAGGAGCAAACCCAATGTGTTGACCTCGCTGGTCTGTGATGTACGCTCCCCCCGGATTTGAATATAAGGTAAGCGAAGCTTGTTCGGTGGCGCACGCCGAAAGTGCTAACGGGGCAAGAAAAAATAATTTATATTTTTTCACATTAAATTTTTAGAGTTGCTCGTTGGTGTAATTTATCAGATGCAACGCTGTACACAAATATAAATCGGATATCAAAATATCTCCGAGAAAAGATTTTGTAAATTGCGACTGCCTACCACGAATAGCTCTTCTGATACGTTCTCCAGATGTTGATTTATCTGTCACCCTGGGGACGAAGCGCGCTGAGGGGTGTTTTGGTCTTTTTTCAAAAGGCAACTGCTCCTTGACAGCGGCTCCTGGACAGGGGGGTGTTAAAGGCTCGCGCCGAGACGCCCATGGCAACGGTGAGTGCGCCAATGTGCGCCAATGCGCGCCAATGTAATGACCCACTAAAAATCTGCTCAGGTAGTATCCAACCAGGGAGACGACATGAGCACGACGATGGAAGAAGAATTCAAACGCTGGACCGCCAAGCGCAAGGCGCAGCTGGTTTTAG
>JAIXUS010000018.1 GCA_027483445.1 Bacteroidota bacterium
AGAGCTGAACAATCCGGTTCCTGAGGAGCCTGTGTTTTTTATGAAGCCCGACACGGCGGTACTTCGCGACAACGCACCGTTTTATCACCCCGATTTTTCGAATGATATTCACCACGAGGCAGAGCTGGTATTGCGCGTTTCAAAGGCCGGAAAGCATATTGCACCCGAGTTTGCGCATTTGTATGTGGATGGCCTCACGGTAGGCATCGACTTCACTGCACGCGACCTTCAGCAGCAGTGCAAGGCCAAAGGGCTTCCCTGGGAAAAAGCCAAGGCATTTGATGGGAGCGCTCCTGTTGGCCAAATGCTAAGCTTTAACCTCAATGATGCTGTGGAGCCGATTGTATTTTCCCTTACTGTAAACGACGCGCTTCGGCAACAGGGCAGCAGCGCAGAGATGATTTTCGGGTTTCGGGAGATTATCGCTTATGTGTCGCGTTTCGTTACCTTAAAAACCGGCGATTTGATTTTCACCGGAACACCGGCCGGCGTTGCGCCTGTTAAAATTGGCGACCGTTTAAAGGCTAGCATTGGCGACTTGTGCCTGTTGGACTTTGAAGTGAAGTAGTTGGGGCTTTTCTGCGAAATTCCTGATAGATTTAATGACTTTCGGATGGGTTCTTGAGAATGGTGAAAAACACTTAACAAGAGATTCTGTAGAATACCGCTTTAGTGCTATTGGTTTAAGAGAGAGGCTATTCTGTAGCTTGTGTTTCTTCCACCGGAATCTTCCTTTTGTAAAATGCCTTTTGCAATCAGGTCGTTGATGTCCCGAATTGCAGTATCCTTTGAGCAATGCGCGATTTTAGCCCATTTAGAGGAAGTTAACTTTCCAGTGAAACCATCCAGCAACCTATCGATGAGTTTTTTTTGCCGGTCATTTATCATGGTTTTTGCGTGATTTTGCCAGAATTGACCTTTAAACAAAACTCTTTCAAGTGTTTTTTCACTTGAGTTTAGCGCATTGATTAAGCAGTTCAGAAACCAACATATCCAAGGTGTGACGTTGAGATTGCCTTTTTGCGTTTTTTCAAGAATTTCGTAATACTGTTTTCTCTCCAAACGAATTTGTGCCGACATGCTGTAAAAGCATTGGTTACTTTTATCGGATTGAGCCAAAAGCATATCTGTCAACGCTCGCGCAATTCGACCATTTCCATCATCGAATGGATGGATGGTGACAAACCATAAGTGAGCAATTGCTGCCTTTATCAATAAGTCTGTTTGTGCAGCTTCGTTAAACCAATTAATAAAGACAGACATTTCCTCTTCAAGTCGACTTGAATTTGGTGCTTCAAAGTGAACTTTTTCTTTGCCTAGAGCTCCGGAAACCACCTGCATTGGTCCCGTACTATCGTGTCTCCAATCTCCAACAATTATTTTATACATACCGCTTCGGCCTGTTGGAAACATTGCTGCATGCCAGTCAAATAGCCGGTTTTTACTAAGAGGTTCACAGCAATTTTTCGTGGCAACAATCATCATTTCTACAATTCCTTCTGTATTTCGATCTGAAACGACTAAGCCTGCTATGTCCATTCCTAGTCGACGGGCAATAGAAGACCGAACTTGTTCCTGATCAAGGATTTCGCCTTCGATTTCTGAAGTCTTTAAAACGTCGAGGGTTAGGGTTTCCAATAGCGCTTCATTTCTCAGTTCAAAGCCTATCGCTTCCATTTTACCTTTGAGACGTCCTTGCAGATTACGCGCTTCACCTAAAAGCAATACGATGCTCTCGAGGTCCCATTCAAAGTCCGGCCAATGCGCTTTTTGGTGAATATACATGTGTATTCGTTGCAAAATATGCATCGAATATAGCGATTATTCGTTGCACATTCTTTCTCTAACAAGCGCTAACCATCCATGGAATGCTTCACAGTCGTTCACCCGCCGGCATTTCCGCCTTGGCTTTCATGGTAAACAGCTCAACAGATAATTTCATCCAGATTAAAATGAGCGGAAACACCTTCATCACCTTTGGATAAATCCATGTGGATCGCAAAGAGTAGGGGAAGAGGTCGGTACTGCTAAGTGAGGTGAGCAGCAGGCAAAACAAAATGAGCGCCCAATCGATGCGCTTCTGCTCACTGAGGCTGAACCACAGGGCTGCGCCGCAAACGGCAATAACGAGGGTTGGCGACTCCGACATGTGGTTGAAAACAATCACCCACAACAACACCAAAGCCAGCATCCTGTAGCGGAAGAGCCGGTTACTCCATTTGTTCCATTGAAGTAGGGGAAGGACGAAACTCAGCACGCCCAGCGCCTGAATCAGCAACTTGTTCGGATTAAGCCCGAACCAGTAATGGAGCCAGCCAATCATCGAGAAACCGTAATTGTTACCATGGTCTTCGGTGATAATCTTCCACCAACTCTTATACAAGGCTATCAAACCTTCCGGGTTCACCACAACCAAAGGCACAAGGCTAAAAAACGCGGCCCAGATTAGTCCCCACATGATCATCCGGCCTTTGCCGGGATAAAATAAAAAAAGACTGAACGCTACCACACCGAAGATTTTGATATACACGGTGATCATCACGCACAGTACAGCCAGTCCAATGCGCTCTCGCTCGAGGCTGGCAATCGCCAGAATCAGTAAACCGGCAATCAAACCGTTACATTGAGAGTTTTGAATGCTGGTGAGCATCTCGATGACCGAAAAACCCAGCGCCGTTGATTTGAGTCTTTGCGGCAAACCCGGCAAGAGGTGCAAGCCATACACCACGGCTACGGCATTCAACACATTGAAGATGCTCAGGCCTAGCCAGTCGGGTAGAGCATTGAAAAAGCCAAAGGCCAAAGCAAAGGCTGGACTGTATTTGTAGATATCGAAATGCTCTGCCGGATAGTACGCGTAAAGTTCAATGCCTTGCACAAGGTGACGGAAGGCATATTTGAAGATGACGTAGTTGTTGTAATGGCTGTGTATGATGCCATGTGTGGTTTTATCGCCCAACAGGATTGATTGAACGGCACTTAGCACTCCGAGTAAGGCAAACAAATCAAACCAGAGTGCGGGTTTACCTGCCAGCGACTTTAACTGAGCCGTCTTCATGCGTACTTACTTCGCGAGGATGGTAAATTCAGTTCTCCTGTTGCGGCTCCGGCCTTCTTCATTCTGATTCGAGGCAACCGGTTTGGCTTCACCATACCCTTTTGCAGCGATTCGGGTTTCGGGGATGCCCTTACCTGTGAGAAACTGCTTCACGGCCTCAGCTCTGCTTTGCGAGAGTTTCAGGTTGGCCTCGTCGTTCCCAACATCGTCGGTGTGTCCGCCGATTTCAATCTGCAAACTGGGGTTTTTCTGCAAAAAGCGCAGGAGGGTTTCCAGCTCGGCTTGCGACTTGGCTTGCAACGCTGCCGAGCCGCTTTCAAAAAAGATGTTGTTAAGCACAATGCGCTCTCCTTTTTCTACCGGAATCAGGCCCACTTCTACCTCATAAACATCAGTGGGTGATAGCTCTTTTTTCAGGGTATAGTTTTCCGAGTAGAACAGAAATCCCGGAGCGCTCACATTTAATGCGTAGGAAGAGCCTGCGGGTAAGCTCAACAAAAAGCCGCCGGTAACTGGATCACTGGTACAACGGGCCTTCACCTCTTTGGTAAACAGGTCGGTGATTTCCACCGAAGCCTCTATCGGATTTTTCATACGGGCATGCTGCACTTTTCCGCGTAAAAAGGTTACGGGCTGTGGGCGTACCGCCTGATGCAAGGAGAAAGAATACAGGTCGAGCTGCCCCAATCCACCTTCGCGTTCGGCACTTAAGTAAGCCGTTTTACCATCGGCACTGACCACCAGATAGGTTTCTTCGCCAGCGGTATTCAATGGATAACCTAGGTTTACCGGCTTGCTCCATCCTCCGCCCGCAAGTCGCCTGGAGTAATACAAATCCTTTTCTCCCATGCCGGGATGACCGTCCGACGAAAAGAACAATGTGCTGCCATCAGGATGTAAAAAAGGTCCCGATTCATCGAATTCCGTATTGAGGCTGTCGCCAAGATTAACCGCGGTTTCCCAGTTGCCTGATGCATTTCGCTTCGACACCCAGAGGTCTTTGCCGCCTTTTCCACCCGGACGGGCACTGGTGAAAATCAACTCCTGTCCGTCGGGCGAAATTGTAGGCTGGCTGTCCCACTTGGGACCGTTAATGGCCTCGCCGAGGTTTACCGGCTTTTGCCATTTTCCGCCTCGTCGCTCCGAAACGTAGATGTCGCAGCTGCCGAAGCCGCCGGCGCGGTTACAGCCTGTGAAACAAACGTAACGTCCATCAGGCGACAAACAATGGGCGCCCTCATTTCCATGCGTGTTGAGTGGCTCACCCACTGGAATACTCTTTAACCACTGGTCTCCTTCCCGCGAACTCATGTAGAAGTCTTCTTCAACCCTCGAACCGTTCTCAGTAAGTGCGTCGGCCGGGCGTAATCGGGTATAAATGAGCGTACCTTGATCAACCGTGATGGCCGGGTGATATTCACTGTTTTCAGTGTTGATGGCCTCTCCCATGTTTTGGGGCGTGTAGGGAACCGGATTTTTCACGGCACCATCTGCAAACCTTGCATTGGCTAACAATCGACGCGCTTTCTTCTTGCTTTCTTCGGTAACCTTCGGGTAGCTCATGAATTTCTCCAGGTGCCCGGCGGCATCGCTAAACTTCATTACCTTCAGTTCTGCCTGAGCCCAACGGAGATACATCGCCGGAAACTTATCTGGAAAAGCCTTCGCAGCAGCCTCATACTTAGGCAAAGCCTCTTCAGGCTTCCCCAAATCAAGACAGATGTCGGCCAGAAAAAGATTCGCTTCAAAAAACTGAGGATCTTCTTTTAAGGCATCTTGCAGGAACCGATAAGCCTCCTCGGTTTTGCGCTGGTCGTAACGACTTTGGGCTTCCTCGAAAAGTTTCACCGCCCGGCGGTTAGAAGAGCTAAGTCCCGACTGACTTTTCAAACAGGAGCTAAAGGTGAAAAAGACCAACAGGAGCGCAAAAAGGGGATTCATCATGATAAAGCTAACGCTGGAAAAGTAAGCAAATTCCAAAGCCCGGAAAAAAGAAAACCCCGAAGCCTTAAGATTTCGGGGTTTTCGAAGCGATTGTTCGCTTATTTCCGTTTCAGAGTAACATCGCCTGTGATCGTTTCTCCGTTGGAGAGCTTCAGGATGTAGAAGTACACTCCATCAGGCACATCCTCGCCCGACCAGTTGTTATTGTAGTCGGTGGTGTTGAAGACCTCGTTGCCCCAACGGTTAAAGATGTTCAGCGAGCTTTCGGGGAAGGCCGCTAGACCTTGCACCACAAAGAAGTCGTTGAAGCCATCGCCATTTGGCGTAAATGAGTTTGGTACAGCAACATTGTTGGCAATCAGATATTTTCTGGAGGTAGTATCGGTACAACCAGCTGCATCAGTAACGGTTAGGATAACAGTTACTTCACCCTGAGTAGCATACGCATGACTCGCATTTTGGGTGTTAGCGCCGGTATTGTCGCCGAAATTCCAACTCCAGCTTACCGGAGCGCCCGTAGAAGCATCGGTAAATACAATTGTACTTCCTGATTGAGCTCCTGTCGATGGATCGGAGGTGAAGGCTGCAACAGGCCCACCTGCGGTAATCACAATAACATCTTCAAAAGTACAGCCGTTGTTGTCAATCACTAACAGCGTGTATGTACCGCCCTCTGCGGCAATTGTTTGCTCGGTTGCTCCGGTGCTCCAGTCGTAAGAGGCCATGCCTGCCGGTCCACTCAAGGTAAATTGCGCGCCTGCGCAGATGGTTTCATCGTCGCCAAGGCTAAATGCAGGTTCTGTGAATAAGCTAACGGTTACCTGATCGGTGATGGCCGATTCGCAACCATTAAGGCTTGCCGAAAGGGTGTAAACACCCGCCTGAGGATTGTTCAGGTTCAAGGTCCCGCCTGCCGCTTGTCCCGCCGGAGTGTTCCAGGTGTATACTACACCATTTTGCTGGTTTGAGCTCAGGGCTAAAACCTGGGTTCCGCACAATGTAGTGTCGCCACTGATGATTGGCGTTTCAGGTCGTGGCAGAAGAGATACCAATACTGTATCAAAGGTTGAACAGCCGTTGGGGTTTTCTAATTGTACCCAATATTCACCTGATGCGGTTACCGTGATGGTATTGGCAGTGCTTCCGGTACTCCATGTGTAATCTACATTTCCACCGGCACTTGCATCCAACACCAAAGAGGTTCCTCCGCAAATGGAGGTATCGTTGAAGGCAAAGTCAAATTCTGGACTTTCTTCGATGGTCAGGTTTACCAGATCAACTTCAGATGGACAACCGTTGAGTATGTAGAAGAGGCCGAATTGTCCATCATCACCTACGCTTAGGTCATCAATCACAATGCTCGATTCTGAAGTGGCTAAGGTGTCGGTTGGACTAACCCAATAATAAACACCACCGGGATTTGAGGCTCCACTGAGTGTGAGTGGATTTCCGGCGCATACTACAGCCTGAGTCACATCATTACCGTTGGTAAGGATGCTAATGGCCGGGGGGCTGCTTGAGAATACCAGGTCAACAGAATCGCGACGGCTACAGCCTTCCAGGTTAAGTACTTCTACCCAGTAGGTTCCCGATTGTGTAACGGTAAAGGTTTGTTGGGTTGAGTTGTCTTGCCATAGGTACGTGTATCCGTTTCCTTCACCTGCATCGAGCAGCACTGTACTTTGGTCGCAAACGGTATCCGATAAACCGATGTATACTTCCGGGCTTGGTCTCACGAAAATGTCCAAAGTATCGAAGAAAGATTCACAACCTGCGTCGGTAACAAAGGCCAGGAATTTTCCGGATTGCTGTGTTGTGATAGCGGCAATGTCGAGGTTTTGGCCATCATAAAGGGTGTTGTTCGGCCCTAGCCATGCATAGGAATCCGCTCCATCAACGGTCGTCATGCTTAGGGAAAGCGGTTCTCCGGCGCAGAGTGTGTCGGTGGTAACAGCCGCAGAGAATGGATTGATGTTCGCCACTGGTGAAAGTGGTCTCGGGGAAGTCCAAATTTGAATGGAATCTCTGGCGCGACACCCCTGGAAATCGGTTACTTCAACAAAATAGGTTCCTGAATCCGAAACGATGAAGAAAGGATTTGTGGTACCATCTTGCCATTCGAAAAGATAAGTTCCCGGAACAGTTAACAGGAGCTGGGTTCCTTCGCAAATGGTGTCGCGTGCAGCCTGAATGTTTACAGGTGGCGTGTAGTAGGAAACATTGATGGTGTCGGTTGCTGAACATTCGTTTCCGCTAAGTACATCAACGTAATAGATTCCTGGGTCAAAAACGGTGATTTTCTGTGTGGTGTCTCCGGTGCTCCAGAGGTAAGATGTTTTTCCCGGACCGGCATCTAATACCGCAGAGTCGCCTAGACACAATTCACGGTTAATGCCTAATTCGAGATAAGAGAAGTTAGAGAAGTAACCGTAATTGCAGCTGGCACCTTGCTGATAGGTAAGACCCATGTGGAAAAGTTCTCCACTAAAATTCTGGATTAGCGACCCTTGGCCAGGTGGGACTTGCGCCGTAGTAAAGGCCTTTCTACAATAAACCCATTGTCCGTTGGTTCCGGGTACGGGAAGGAAGTCGGCTGCAGTGATGTGAGTATTGCTACCATTAAGGGTGAACCCCCCTTCAAACCCCGCCTTTATGGTGAGGTTTAATTTAAAGTTGGCCGAGCCGGTGCGGGTAAAGCCAATTTGGTTTGAACCGGTGCATTCCAATGATGGAATCACTGCTCCGGCAATTTGGTCACCTACCCCCGAAAGATGCAGTACATAAATGGGCTTGGAGCCTTCGATAAATCCGGCATTGTCGGTAAAAGAATACATGTATTGCTCTCCCTCGTTAAGGGTTGCTACCGGAGTTGTATTGCCATCAATAAAAATATCGGTTCCGTCTTCGGTAGCCAATGCATAAATCTTATCGCTGGGTTCGGTTAGGTCTCCTTTAACGACAATATGTTTAAGACCGCAGTTTTCAACAGAAATCAACTGGTCAGCAGCAAGGTCTGCGCCCCCTTCTGTTCCAATTGGGGGTGGATTCAAATCCAGCATGTCATCCTTAATGGTAACCGTGATTGGCCTGTCTGACTCGATTTTTGTCCCGGCGGGCTTTGAAGCTGGAAGGTAATCCAAAGCTTCACAATAATAAGTTTGCCCTCTATGAAGAAGCACAGTAAAGGGGACTCCGGCCGGATGGTTTAAGATATCTATTGCCGGAGTAATGGTTACGTTGGTGGTATCGTCGGTAGCGACAATCACAAACCCTGCCCTAGGCTGTGGAATGTATGGACTACCTCCTAACGTTCGTGCATTTTCCCAAAGGGTTTGAAAAGGAGTGAAAAATAAAGTTCCGGTTCCGTTTCTTCCCTTAAGAGCCACAAGGTCTCGGTTAGCCGCAGCTCCCAACTCATAATAAGCAGTAATTGGTGCTGTAGCCCTCACTAAAATACCGGTATTCATTACTGAATCCGGGAAGCGGGTCTCAATTTGGTTTATCCAGGGTGTGAGGTTTACCGTTTGGGTTGCGCTGGCATTGATGTTCACCACTATGGGTGTAAACGACAAATTGGCCGGTTGCCAAATGGTTACCTGCGCAGGGTCGGTGAGCGTTGAAAGCACAAGCTGAATTGGCCGGTCACGAAAAGCATTCCCATTAATTTCCCCTTGGGTTCCTTGTGTCAGATCGGGAGGGGCAAACCAAAACTCCTGATCAATTTGTGCCTGACCAATTTTTCCGAAACACAACAATGCCAAAAAGGCTATTGAACCGCGGAACCACTGTGTAAGTGTTTTATTCATTGAGTTTAGCGTTAGTACTTAAATGTATTTCGCATTCGTTGAAGCAATTGGAGCCGAAGCCCTTTTTTGCCTGCATACTTACTGATATTAAAACGCAAAGGTTACAGAAACATCCGAAATTTAGTAGGGGTTAACCACTCATTTAACGAACAATTTAAGCTGAGTTCTTACGCCCAAGTAATCGGAACGATTTAATAATCAGCAAGAAATCATTCATCATCCGGTAATCTTTCGCATACAAAATATTCCTTTGTAAGCCGGTTTGGGCATCATTGCGAAAATCAGGGTAGAGGTCAAATGGATTAAGTACCCCTTTTTTTAATTTTGGTAGGGATGGATGCATGAACTCCGGAATGTAGCCTACCCATGTCATCCGCCCGGCTAAGCAAAACCATGCATTTTGTAAAGCCCCAACAGGTTGCTTACACAATAAGCTCAAAGGCGAAATCACCAGTAAAAGCAACGATAACATTACATCTAAGGTTCGTTTTTTACGCCTGTTTTCCGGCTTATTCACCGCATTCAAGCCAATAGCGTAAAGCTCTCCTGATGTTTGAATAGAGTTGCTTCCGATAATAAACAAACTTTCGGGCGGCGCAATTTTATACTCAAGTTCAGGATGATTAATACGCATCATGTGGGTCATTATCTCACTGCTGCTCAAATCTTTACCGCAAAAAATAAGCTCATTAATTCCAAAAACTTCAACCATCTCTTTCAAACGGCTAAGGTTTCCGGCAAACGTTGCATTGTTTTCCGCTCCCGGCTTTGGGTCGATAAATCCTAAGTATGCAGTTTTTACTGGGCTCTGGTGAATGAGTTGCTGAACTCTTAACCCTTCCTCCTTACGCCCAATCACCAATATGCGTTTCTGCTCCAAATGCTCCGGATACAAGGTGCGATAAATGCCTAAATTCAATAGCGACCGAAGTAAGGCGGCGGCCACAACCGCCCAACCCGAACCTACTACAGTTAGAAAGCGTGAGAAACGCAAGTGCTCAGGGAGCAGCGCATATACTGCCAAAATAATCACAGTACCGGTAAAAACACCTCTGAAAACGCGGGCTAGCCGATATGGCCTTTCATAAGCCCCATAAATCCAGATACAAGCAACCCAAACGGCAACGTAAAGAGGCACGGAAACCCATAAAAAGGTATATGGATAGAATATCCCGCTTTTGTGAGCCCAGTAATCTTTTAAAACGAACAGGCCTCCAAACATCAGCGATGCATCGAGCAGCGGCAATGCTAAACTTCGCCCCAGCCGTTTTAATACCGAAAGACCGGCGCGTAAATACACCGCAAGCTGAATCAAAACCGAAAATAACCGCGCACGTTCCGGTGAGAAATGCTTCCGGGCGAAAATAATCATGGCCTGATAAAAGATGAATACGTAATTCAGGCTGCTCTTTTTCGTGCTTTCGCCCCGGTAATGAATGGTGCGCGTGCGCGGATGGTAATAAATCTTATATCCGGCTTGCGTAATGCGATAACTCAGGTCAATGTCCTCTCCATACATGAAGAAAGCCTCGTCGAGAAGCCCCGCCTTATCTAAGGCCTCTTTTCGAATAAACATGAAAGCTCCCGAAAGCACTTCAATACTATGGGTTTGCTCCGCATCAAGATAACCCAAGTGGTATTTCCCAAAGCGCCTTGAACGTGGGAAAAACTTGCTGAATCCGAAAATCTTGTAAAACGCCACCTCAGGCGTTGGAAGTCCCCGCTTGCTTTCCGGTAAAAAATTCCCTTTCCCGTCGATCAGCTTCACTCCGCACGCTCCTGCGTCGCTGTGGGCATCCATAAATGAAATGCAAGTACTAAAGGTGTCTTCCTCCACCACTGTGTCGGGATTGAGCAGTAACACATACTCTCCACGCGAAACCTTGATAGCCTGATTGTTGGCCTTGGAAAAACCGGTATTCTCCCGGTTGGCAATGAGATGCACCTGAGGAAATTTCTCTCTGACCATTTCCACCGAGCCATCCACCGAAAAATTATCGACTACAAACACTTCCCCGGAAATACCTTCAAGGGCCTTGAACACCGACTTTAAACACTGCTCAAGGAAATGAACCACATTGTAGTTCACAATCACCACCGACAGCTTTATGGGTTCCATCAGGGAATATGCATGTATTTATGGGTTTGCAACGATACCCGCCATTGAGGATTACGCTTCACATACTCAATAATTTCAGGCAGCAATTGCTCACATTTACTCCATTCGGGCTGCAGAAACAAGGCACAATCAGGACGAACAGCACTCGCATGCTTCTCGGCCCACTCGAAATCGCTTTTGTTGAACACAATCACCTTCAGTTCGTCGGCCCGCTCCAGCATGTCGGGCCTCGGGGCCTTAAACTTCTTCGGCGATACACATACCCAATCGAAATGCCCACTCATGGGGTAGGCCCCGGAAGTTTCCAGAAAAATCGAAACATTCTCACGGTGTAAAGTAGTGGTTAAGGGCTCCAGATTGTACATCAGCGGCTCGCCGCCGGTAATTACTATGCTTCGCGCTGTATGACGCATGGCCTCGCTCACAACCTCATCAACAGGGCGCAAGGGATGGCGTTCTGAGTCCCACGATTCTTTCACGTCGCACCAATGGCAGCCCACATCGCAGCCTCCCAAACGGATAAAATAAGCTGCGTAACCGGTGTTTCGGCCTTCTCCCTGGATGGTATAAAAATCTTCCATCACCGGAAGCAAATGCCCCTGGTCGAGTTGTTCCTGAATTTCGGGACTTAATTTCATGCTTGCTTTAATCCTTGTCGGCGGAGGCTGGCCTCGAGGGTGTTTTGCATCAGGGCCGCAATGGTCATCGCCCCAACACCACCAGGAACCGGAGTTATCCACGAGGCTTTTTGTGCCACCTCTTCAAAGGCTACATCACCCACAATTTTGTAGCCTTTAGGGCTTGAAGTATCGTTTACACGGGTAATCCCCACATCAATTACAACTGCTCCCGGTTTCACCATATCGGCTTTTAAAAATTCCGGTTTGCCCAAAGCCGCAACAATAAGGTCGGCCTTTGTGGTATAGGCTTCGAGGTTTTTGGTTTTACTGTGACAAAGGCTCACCGTGCAGTTGCCGGGCTCTGTGTTGCGACTTAACAAAACACTCATCGGACTACCAACAATGTGGCTCCGACCGATGACCACAGCTTCCATGCCGCTGGTTTTGATTTGGTAATGCTCAAGAAGCATCATAATGCCTTTGGGCGTTGCAGGCAGAAATCCGGGCAAACCGAGCATCATGCGGCCTAGGCTTCCGGGGTGGAAGCCATCTACATCTTTCTCCGGGTCGATGGCCAGGGTTACCGTGTGCTCGTTGATGTGCGCCGGTAAGGGCAGCTGCACCAACAAGCCATCTACCTCAGGTTGATTATTTATTTTCTGAATGGTTTCCAGCAATTCAGCTTCCGTAACGCTTTCCGGAAATCGAAGGAGTGTTGACTCAAACCCAATTTCTCCGCAGGTTTTTACCTTCGAGGCAATGTAGGTTTCGCTGGCTCCATTGTTACCCACTAAAATGGCCGCCAAATGTGGCTTTCTTCCGCCACTGTTTAAAATCTGCTGTACTTCCTGCGCAATATGTGCCTTGTAGGCCGCCGCGCAAGCCTTTCCATCGAGAATTGCTGCCATCAACGCTTCATTTTGGGCATGTTGCGCATCATCGACGACATGGCTGCCGGGTTGCTCATCATACGCATCACCTTGCGGGTTTCTTCAAACTGCTTGAGCAGTTTATTAACGTCCTGTATCGTTGTTCCACTGCCTTTGGCAATCCGTACGCGCCGGTTGCCATTAATGATGGCCGGGTCTTCACGTTCCTGTGGGGTCATCGACATAATAATGGCCTCCACACTCTTAAAGGCATCGTCGTCAATATCCATATCCTTCATCGCCTTTCCGGCGCCGGGTATCATTCCAATCAAATCTTTGATGTTACCCATCTTTTTGATTTGTTGGATTTGCTCATAGAAGTCGTTGAAATTGAAGGTGTTTTTGGCCAGCTTCTTTTGAAGTCTTCGCGCTTGTTCTTCGTCGAAGTTCTCCTGTGCGCGCTCAACCAACGAAACAATATCGCCCATTCCGAGAATTCGGTCGGCCATCCTGTTGGGGTAAAACACATCCAGGGCTTCCATCTTCTCGCCGGTACCTACAAACTTGATGGGCTTGTTCACCACCGAGCGAATCGTGAGGGCCGCCCCACCGCGGGTGTCGCCATCCAACTTGGTAAGCACAACACCATCGTAATCAATGCGCTCGTTAAAGGCTTTGGCGGTGTTCACGGCATCCTGACCAGTCATCGAATCCACCACAAACAACGTTTCTTGTGGCTCAACGGCACGCTTCACCTTGGCAATCTCGGTCATCATCTCCTCATCAACGGCCAAACGACCGGCCGTATCGATAATGATTACCTGTTTACCCGAAGCTTTTCCGTAGGCAATCGCCGCTTGCGCAATGCCCACCGGATCTTTACTCGCCTCGTCGGCAAATACCTCCACACCAATTTGTTCGCCCAATACCTTCAGCTGTGTAATCGCAGCCGGTCGGTAAACGTCGCCGGCAACAAGCAAAACATTCCTGTTTTTCTTGGTTTTAAGGTAGTTGGCCAGCTTCCCCGAAAAGGTCGTCTTTCCCGAGCCTTGCAAACCGGCAATCAGAATAACTGCCGGACTTCCATTGATGTTTATTTCGCTCTTATCTCCACCCATTAACTGGGTTAACTCATCATGGGTAATTTTTACAAGCAACTGCCCGGGCGATACCGCTGTAAGAACATTCGCTCCTAACGCTTTTTCCTTTACCTTATCGGTAAAATCCTTGGCAATCTTGTAGTTAACGTCGGCATCCAATAAAGCCTTCCGAATCTCCTTGACCGTTTCGGCCACATTGATTTCGGTAATTTTTCCCTGACCTTTGAGCACCTTAAATGCCCTATCGAATTTTTCACTAAGATTTTCAAACATATAGAATACCGCTTGCTGAAAAGGACTGCGAAATTACAAAATTGCAGCCCTCAAGGCACAGCATTTGTAAAGCGGCGCGCGCCAAATTCTAAAACCGTATGAAACACCTTGTTTTCGCAGCATTCACGTTGGTTTCAATTTTCACTCATGCCCAAACCAACACGAATTTATTTCCGGTTCGTGGGCAAAAAGCCTGGTATTATTCCGATGCTGATGGACGAATTGCCATCGAAGAGCGCTTCACCGTTGCCCGCGCATTTAAAAATGGCCTCGCTGTAGCATCCGACAAATCCATAGGTATGTTCGATCCACTGTTGGGCCTCATTCGTACCGATGGATCATGGCTGGTTCAGCCTGAATTTGAAGTAATTGGCTCTTTTACCGACGATGTGGCACCCTTCAAACGCAAAGGCAAATGGGGCTTGCTCAATGTTGAGGGCAAAACATCTATGCCGGCCACTTTCCAGGAAACAGGCTTCATCGGTGATGGTTACTGCGGAATCGAGACCAACTTCAAATGGGGCTTTGCCGATTATTTCGGAAACATCCGCATCGCAGAAGTGTATAACCAAATTACGCCTTTCGAAGGCGGTCGCGCCATGGTTCGCCTTGGAAGTCGTTGGATTATGATCGATAAAAACGGCCGTCAGAGCGTTAAAGGCGATTGGGATTTTGCCGATGCCCTCTCCGAAGGCCTGGCGCCGGTGCGTTATTCGGGCGGCCTCTGGGCTTACGTCGATACCTCCGGACGGCGTGTGATTCAACCGGCTTACAAAGATGCTCGCCCATTCCGCGAAGGCCGCGCTGCAGTGCGCATCGATGACTACTTTGGGTTTATCGACCGTAGCGGTAAAGAGGTCGTTAGCGCCGTGTACGCAAAGGTGGCCGATTTTTCCGAAGGCTACGCAGCCGTTTATTATCGCGGCAAATGGGGCTATGTTGATCGTAACGGAAAAGTAATCGTTCGGGCCATCTATAACGAAGCAGAACCCTTTCAGGGCGGATTAGCGCGGGTGAAAGACAGCTCCGGTCGTTTCTTTTATATCAATCCTGAAGGACTCGTGGTGCTCAGCGGGCGGTAGGTCAATCCCTAAGATGGTTTTTTGGGGCGTTCCCCTGCGGGTCGCGTCTTCGGGCTGCATCCGGGGTTCCACCCCGGGCTGACTTGCCCTCAACCGCTAACGCAGCTTCCGGTAAGCCCCAACCTTCACACAATCTTAGAAAACTCACATTCTCTCCGGCATTTCTATGCCTAGCAAAGCCATAGAAGCCTTCAAGGTTTCGCCGGTTTTCCGGGCCAATTCAAGCCGCAAAGAAGCCCAATTGGAATCTTCCTCCTTCAAAATGCTGAATTCATGGTAAAACTGATTGAATAGCTTCGCCAATTCGTAGGCATAATTTGCTACCAACGAAGGATTGTAGCTTTCTGCTGCGGCCTGCACTGTTGGTGAGTATTGCTCCAGTGTTCGAATCATCAGCCTATGCTGTTTATCGTTAGTCAAAGCCTGTGCATCATAGTGCGGATTCACCACGCCATGAGCTTTCCTCAAAATACTTTGAATACGGGCGTAGCTGTATTGAATAAAAGGGCCTGTATTCCCGTTAATATCAATCGATTCTGCCGGGTTGAAAACCATTCGCTTCTTGGGGTCAACCTTCAAAATGAAGTACTTCAAGGCGGCCATCCCAATTTGCTCATACAGGCCTGCCAGCGCGGCGCTGTCGCTCACTTCGGTTTTCCCCAGCTCCTCCGATTTTTTGCGAGCCTCTGCCACCACCTCATCCATCAAATCATCCGCATCGACTACTGTACCTTCCCGCGATTTCATCTTGCCGGTAGGCAAATCCACCATGCCATACGACAAATGGTACAAGCCCTCGGCCCAGGAATAGCCCAGCTTGAGGAGTACCAGTTTTAGTACCTTGAAATGGTAATCCTGTTCATTACCAACCACATACACATAATTCCCGGCTTTAAATTCTTCATGACGCTGAACGGCAGTGCCCAAATCCTGCGTCATATAGACCGAGGTGCCGTCAGAGCGCAACAATAGCTTCTCGTCGAGCCCTTCGTTCCGCAAGTCAATCCAAACCGAGCCATCTTCTTTGCGAAACAAAACGCCCTTCTGAAGCCCCTCATCAACCAGCTGCTTCCCCAAAAGGTAGGTTTCCGATTCGTAGTATATCTTATCGAAACTCACTCCCATTCGCCGGTATGTTTGCTCAAAGCCTTCGTAAACCCAAGCATTCATCTGTTTCCAAAGCGAAATGGTGTCGTTATCGCCGGCTTCCCAGAGGCGAAGCATTTCCTGTGCTTCTTTCATCAAGAGCGTAGCGCTGTTGGCCAGCATTTTTAATTCCCCCTTCAACTCATCGGCTTTTTCGCCTTCGCTTTGTTGGAGCTTGTTCCAGAGTATTGAGGCCCTCTCGGCCTGCCGCTCATCGAGTGCCGAGAAATCACCCGCCAGTATAGCCTGTAGTATTGGGTCTGACTGGGCCTTTAAGGCTTTGTCGAATTCTACATAATACTTTCCTACCAGGTGATCACCTTTCAATCCGCTGCTTTGTGGAGTTTCCCCTTTGCCCGAATGCTTCCAGGCTAGCATCGATTTACAAATGTGAATACCGCGGTCGTTCACCAGATTCACTTTAATCACCTTTCTCCCGGCTGCTTCGGCAATCCGGGCCATCGAAACACCCAGCAAATTATTCCGCACATGACCTAAATGCAAAGGTTTATTGGTGTTTGGCGATGAGTATTCGATCATCACCGGTTTCTGGTTTAAATCCGACGCACTTACATTCCCTCCAAATTGCTGAAGGTAATTCACCCAAAACTGAAAAGTTAAGCTAATGTTAAGAAATCCGTTTATCACCGAATGGCCGGCAAGCTCTGCGTTGTCTTCTTGAAAAGCTTTGGCGATTTCACGGGCCGTATCGGCCGGACTTTTCCCGGAAAGCTTTGTTAATCCAAAGCAAACCAGGGTAAAGTCGCCCTCCACATCTTTGCGTGTGGGTTGAAAAACGAGAGCAGCATCAGCGGCGTTTGGGTAAAGCTTCGTGAGGGTTTCTTTGAGTTTGCCCTTAAGCCATTGTTCGGGGTTCATAGAGATTCTTTACTTAATGCTGCATCGGTCGCAGCTTCCAGAATTTTAAATGCCGTTTCGGCCATCGAGTTCTCAGTGTCGAGCGTTGGGTTGATTTCAACGACTTCGAAGCAACATACTTTTGGGTGCCCGCATAGCCCGACCATAAGCTCGCGGGCTTCTTTAATGCGCAGGCCATTGGGAACAGGAGTTCCGGTTCCGACGCTGATTTTGGGGTCGAGGCTGTCGACATCAAACGAAACATAGATTTTGTCGCAATGGTCGAGGTAGGCGATCGCTTCCTGAATTACTTCTTCAGCGCCTTTCATGCGCAGCTCACGGGTGGTAATGTTGCGGATGTTGTGTTTGGTCATCAGGTAATCTTCCTGAGCCTCGGTGTCGCGCACTCCTATATATAAGAGGTCGCGGTACCCGATTTTAGGTTGAATGCCCCCTGAATTTTTCAGTTTTTCCCAGAGTTCCACCGTTTTATCATCAATGTCATTGCTTTGCTGGTCGAGGTTGTCTTCGGCCAATGCCGTTGCAAGTGGCATTCCGTGAATATTGCCCGACGGTGTTGTATAAGGCGAGTGCAAATCGGCATGGGCATCTATCCAAATAACCCCAATTCGGTCTTCAGGAAAGGCCAGCTTAATGCCGGCAATTGTGCCTCCTGCAGTGCTGTGGTCGCCCGCAATTACAATCGGAAATACATCTTTACTCAGCAACTTAGAAACGGTCTTCGACAGCCGCTCATAAATCTTAATAATGCCACGTATCCGTTTGGCATATTTGAATTTAATCTTTTCCAGGAGCAGCCAGTTCTCATCAGAAACTTCAACAGTATCGTACCGTTTGAAGTAATCACTCTTGAGGTCGATGGCTGCAATTTTCAGCGCATCAACACCGAGGCTTGCACCGCGGGTTCCTGCACCCAGTTCTGATCGGAGCAAAACAAGCTTTGCTTTTCTCATAGATTCTGGTTTAGTTACTTCTGCATGATTTTCGTATAAGTAAGTTACTTACTTTTGCAAACACGAATTTCAAAACAAAGCCACGTTTCCCATTTCCATGAAAAACAAATACATAGACCTGATTCGCCAGACCTTTGAATTCCCTCAACCCGGTTTCGACGTTCAGGAAGATGAGCTTTATTTTAACGATATTCCATTGATGGATATCATCAATCAATATGGAACCCCGCTGAAAATCACGTATTTGCCCAAAATCAGTGAGCAGATTCAGAAGGCAAAAATAATGTTTAATGTGGGAATGGCAAAGGCCGATTACAAGGGAAAATACTACTACTGCTACTGTACAAAAAGCTCACAGTTCTCCTTTGTACTCGAAGAAGTTTTGAAAAACGATACCCATATCGAAACGTCGTCGGCCTACGATATGCCCATTATCAAAGAGCTGCATGCAAAAGGGCTACTTACAAAAGACCGATTTATCATCTGCAATGGTTATAAACGACCAATGTACCAAGAGTTTATCGTAGAACTCATTCAGGATGGCTTCACCAATCTGGTGCCTATCCTCGATTCCAAAAACGAAATCAACTACTACAAGGAGCACCTCACCCAAAAAACGAAAATCGGAATTCGCATTGCCTCCGAAGAAGAGCCAAACTTCGAGTTTTACTCCTCACGACTGGGTATTCGGTACAAAGACATCCAGCAGTTTTATGAAACGCAAATCAAAACCGATGATCGCTTCGAACTGAAAATGCTGCATTTCTTCATCAACTCCGGCATTAAAGACACCGTTTACTACTGGAGCGAGCTTAGCAAATGCCTTCAGGTTTACTGCGATTTGAAAAAGGTTTGTCCGGAACTCGACTCCCTCAATATCGGTGGTGGTTTACCCATCCGCAACTCCCTCGCCTTCGAATTCGATTATGAATACATGGTCGAAGAAATCATCCGCCAGATTAAAACCTTCTGCAACCAACAAGGCGTTGAAGAACCCAACATTTTCACTGAGTTTGGCTCGTTTACCGTGGGCGAAAGCGGAGCTACCTTATTCTCGATTATCGACCTCAAACAACAAAACGATACCGAAAATTGGTACATGATCGACAGCTCCTTCATTACCACCCTTCCCGACACCTGGGGAATCAATCAGCGGTTTATTTTGTTGGCCATCAACCATTGGGACCACGAATACAAGCGCGTAAACCTGGGCGGGCTCACGTGCGACAGCCTCGATTATTACAATGCCGAAGCCCACATCAGTCAGGTGTTTTTGCCCAAAGTCGAAGAATCTGAAATTGGAAACGATCCGCTGTATATCGGGTTTTTCCACACCGGGGCTTACCAGGAATCACTCGGTGGTTATGGTGGCATCCAGCATTGTCTCATTCCGGCCCCCAAGCATGTAATCATCAATCGCGACGAGAACGGAGAGTTTAGCACTTACATTTTTGGTAAGGAGCAGAGCTACAAGTCGATGCTGAAAACACTGGGGTACTACTAAACAAGGCACGAGCCCATCGATAACCATTTATTGAACGCAGCTTAATTTCCTCAGTAGGCTTTCTCCACGCTACGCGTGGATGACACCCGACTATTCTGAAACCCCAATTACGCTGTGGGGCTTTTCTTTGAAACCCAAGAAGGTAGAGCTTCCGAATAGAATTGGTCAATTCGTTTCGTCGAATGTGTGCAATAAATTCGGCTCACGCGGATTTCCATTTTCCGACTTTAAATACCTTTGATTGTTTTTTAATTCATCCTCATAATTCTCAACATGATTAGAACTTTCTCCTTTTGGGCGCTCCTTCTTTGTTCGTTTACCCTTTTTGCTCAGGATTTTGAAGGCAAAGTGGTTTATTCCATTACAGTTCCTTCTACGCTCGATCCACAAGTAAAAATGATGATGCCCAAAGAGGCAACGGGTTTTTTTAAAGATGGTCGAGTGCGAATGGAAACTCAAGCCGGAATGGGAATGACTACCACTTCAATTGCGAATGGAAATACCGGAGAATCGGTGGTTCTCATGAATGTGATGGGCTCGAAATATGCAATTAAAGGAGGTGGAAATGAGCAAGAAGAGAAGGAGATGATGGAGAAAACCGAAGTTAAACTCCAAGATTCCACACGAACCATTGCTGGCTACAATTGCAAAAAAGCAGTACTTTCTTTTCCAACCAAGGAGACCAAAGAAAAGGTTACCATGAATGTTTGGTATACCAATGAAATTAAGGCTTCTAACAAACATGTTTCCGGACCGATGGGGAAAATCGATGGATTTATTCTCGAGTACTCTTTCAGCCAGCAAGGAATTGATATGATGTTTACGGCTTCGGCAGTTACAAAACAAACTGTGGAGGACAAGCTTTTTGATGTGCCTTCCGATTACAAGTTCATGACCCAAGAAGAACTCCGAAAAGCCTTTGGAGGCCAGTAAGCGAGGCTTCTCGGTAAACATCGTTGCACTGTTTTGTAAATCCGATAACGGCCGTTTTCGCCTAGCCACAAATACTGTTGATAAACCTGTAGAAAAGCCTTCTTCGTGAAGGCTTTTTTTATGGACACGGCAAACGAATTTTGTACGTTCCGTTCAGACCGAAATCCAATCATGGCTGCAAAACCAAACAAGCCCCAATCCTCTAAATCTACCGACACTCAGGCCGGCGAAAACCAGCAGAGCGGCGGACGGCTTGCTGCAATTGGAGAAGCACTGTTCAATGAACGTAATCAAAGAATCTCCGGCTTATTCCTGATTCTGTTTTCGGTTTTCCTTTGCTTTGCTTTTGTTTCGCATTTGTTCAACTGGCGTAGCGATTTCGCCACAGTGAGTCAGCACTCCTGGTTTGAGCTAATCTCCGATCGGGTGAATGAGGTAAACAACAGTATGGGCGAGTTTGGCGCCTTGTTTTCCTATGTGTTTTTCCACCAATGGTTTGGTGTAGCCTCGTTTCTCATTCCATTCTTCCTTTTTTTACTGGGGTTTAAGTGGTTCTTTTCGGTTAGCCTGCTGCCTTTGGGCAAAACTTTTCGATACTCCCTGTTCACCCTAATTTTCGTTTCGGTGTCTACCACCCTTTTTACCGACAACGATTTGGTGTATGGAGGTTTTGGTTACCATTTGTACGCTTACCTGAAAAGTATAGCCGGCGTTGGTGGTGTTGTGTTGATTCTCTCGTTCTCGTTGATTCTGTTTTTGATGTTGGGCTTCGATTTTCAGTTCCGTTTGCCTGAACGTAAACCCCAATCAACCAAGGCTCAACCTGATGTGGCAGCCGCCATCACGGGCAATCAGCCGATTCAGCAAGCCGCAACAGCGATGGGTGTTTCGGAGGCTGATGATGAAGAACTTGATGACGAAGCACTCGACGAAGCGGAGGCCATCGACCCATCGGCCTTTGAGTTCACCGTTCGCACAGAGAAAGATACACGATCTGCCTCGCTGGCCGGAAAGGGTTTAGTTCCCGAGCTGGAAATCAATATGCCTGAGCTGCCCGACGAGCCCGAGCCCGAACCGCCGGCAACCTTTTCAAATCCACTATCTGTAGTAGATTCTTCAAACACCGCTGCTGAGGGGCTTTCGGAAGAAGAGAAGGCACGCATGAATCTAACCGAGGTCCTATCTGAAAACCAAGAGTTTGACCTCGGCGAATACGACCCTACACTCGATTTATCGAGCTATGTTTTCCCGGAATCTGAACTTCTCGAAAACCACGGCTCAAATAAAGCTAAGGTTGAAAAGGCTGAACTAGAGGCGAACTCCAACCGGATTATCGATACCCTGAAAAGTTACGGAATCGAAATTGCCAAAATCAGCGCCAGCATTGGGCCAACGGTAACCTTGTACGAGATTATTCCCGCCGCCGGTGTGCGCATTTCCAAGATAAAGAATCTGGAAGACGATATAGCCCTAAGTCTTTCAGCGCTTGGAATCCGGATTATTGCCCCAATGCCGGGCAAGGGCACCATTGGTATTGAAGTTCCCAATCAACACCCTGAAGTGGTGGCGATGAAAACCCTCATCACCAGCGAGAAGTTTGCAAATACTTCGATGGATTTGCCAGTGGCACTAGGGAAAACCATCTCCAATGAGAATTTTGTGGCCGATTTGGCCAAGATGCCTCACTTACTCATGGCCGGGGCTACCGGACAAGGTAAGTCGGTGGGGTTAAATGCCATCCTTGTTTCGCTCCTGTACAAGAAGCATCCATCCCAAATCAAGTTTGTGTTGGTCGACCCTAAGAAGGTTGAACTCACGCTTTTCAACAAGATTGAACGCCACTTTTTGGCCAAGCTGCCCAACAACGAAGAAGCCATTATTACCGATGTGAAGAAAGTGGTTTACACCCTCAATTCGCTCTGCGTTTTGATGGATCAGCGTTATGAGCTCCTCAAAATGGCCATGGTGCGTAACATTAAGGAATACAACGCTAAGTTCCTTGGCCGTAAGCTCAACCCGAAACTTGGTCACCACTTCATGCCTTACATTGTTTTGGTGGTGGATGAGTTTGCTGATTTGATTATGACCGCCGGCAAGGAAGTAGAGTTGCCCATCGCGCGTTTAGCGCAGCTCGCCCGGGCAATTGGCATTCACCTGATTATCGCTACTCAACGGCCTTCAGTAAACATCATCACCGGTACCATTAAAGCCAACTTCCCGGCACGGATTGCATTTCGGGTAACGTCGAGAATTGACTCGCGAACCATTCTCGATTCGGGTGGAGCCGATCAGCTGATTGGGCGAGGCGACTTGCTGTTTTCAACCGGCAGCGACCTGATTCGCTTGCAATGTCCTTTTGTGGATACCCCCGAAGTTGAGAAGATTTGCGAGTTCATCGGCAATCAGCGAGGGTACCCGTCGGCTTTCATTCTGCCGGAGTACATCGATGAGAATGCCGACATTGAGGAGGATTTCGATATTGGAGAACGCGATTCGATGTTCGATGAAGCGGCTCATATTGTGGTAACTCATCAGCAAGGCTCGGCTTCATTGCTGCAGCGCAAGTTAAAATTAGGCTACAACCGCGCCGGTCGAATCATAGATCAGCTCGAAAAAGCCGGTATTATTGGGCCTTTCGAAGGAAGTAAGGCCCGAAAAGTTTTGATTAAAGATTCAATTTCACTGGAACAGTTTTTGAAAGGTTCTGATTCCGAACTTTGAGCCATGAAAAATTTTCTCTTCATAGTATTGTCCATGCTTCTTGCAATGCCCCAGCTAGAGGCTCAGCAGGACAAAAAAGCAAAGCAAATTCTCGATAAACTCAGTGCGAAAACACGCTCATACAGTGCAATTCGGACTGAGTTTTCTTATTCACTGGTAAACAAGGATCGGAAGATTAATAAAGTGCAAAACTGGAAGCTTTGGCTAAAAGGCGACAGTTATCGGCTCGACATGGGTGATCAATTATTGATTAGCGACGGGAAAACAGTTTGGAAAGTGCTTCGTGCGGATAAAGAAATCGAAGTGTCGAACCCAACAGAGGGCGAAGATGCCATCAACCCTAAAAATATATTTACGATGTACGAAAAGGGATTCAAAAACAAGTACATCAAAGAGACCAAAGTGGGTTCAAAGTTGGCTCACCTCATTGAGTTGTACCCAATTAACCCTAAGTCTAAAGACTACAGCATCATTCGGATTTACATAGATAAGGTGGCCAATCAAATCATCAAGTCGGAAATACAAGGCAATAACGGCAACCTTTACACCTACGAAATCAAGAAGTTTGCGGTAAACGAAACCACCGAGAACGGGTTTTTTACCTACAGAAAAACGGAATTTCCGGGTTTTGAGCTGAACGATTTACGGTAAAGTATATTCATCAAGGCGTAGCCGTAGCGTTTATTCGCTAATCCAGTCGATGCCCTTTCGGAGTAAACTGAGGGTTTTGGCTTCCTCACTGTTGGGTTTTGGAACATGATTGTATTCCCAGGATGCCAGGGCGGGTAAGCTCATCAGGATGGACTCAATTCGCCCTCCTGTATCCAATCCGAAGCGTGTACCACGGTCATAAACAAGGTTAAACTCCACATAGCGTCCGCGACGAATCAGTTGCCACTGCTTTTGCGCTTCGGTGAAGGGCAGGCTTGCAAGTTCCCTCATGAAATGGGTATAGATGGGAAGAAAGGTTCTTCCTACGGCAAACACAAATTCCTGAAGATGACTTTTGGAGTACCCTGATTCTTTCTCGTTGAGACGGTCGAAAAAGATTCCACCAATGCCGCGTGTTTCTTCACGATGCTTGATGAAAAAATAATCGTCGGCCCAAGCCTTAAATCGTGGATAAAAATGAGGGTCGAAGCGGTCGCAGGTTTCTTTGAGCTTTTGGTGGAAGAAGATGGCCTGATCTTCCTGAATATAATGTGGCGTTAGGTCGATACCCCCACCAAACCAATACATTCCGCCTTCAGTTTCGAAATATCGAACGTTCATGTGAATGATCGGCACCATTGGATTGTGCGGGTGGAGGACAATGGAAACGCCGGTGGCAAAAAAATGATGGGCTTCTACCCCCAGCGATTTGGCCACATTCGGTTGCAATGGCCCTTCAACAGCCGAGAAATTTACACCACCTTTTTCGAGAATTGCGCCCTGGCTCAGCACCGCACTTCGGCCACCTCCGCCTTCAGGCCGTTCCCAATGGTCAAAATGAAACTTTTTTCCCCCATCGGCACGCTCTAAGCCTTCGATGATTTCTTGTTGAAGCAGTTGAAATGCCCCGGCAATTTCGTTTGCTGTCATGGAGTGTTTAATCTGCGGTGTTCAAAATCGTCGAGCCGGATCACGTTCACAAAACGGTTCTCTAAACCACTGCCTTTTTCAATAGGCCTGAATTGATAGCACGAATTAAAGCCTTTAATGGCGGGGAAGGATGGCATGCATGCGGCCTCAGGTTTTCCGTACTGACTGATGGTTTTTACAAAAAACTGGAGCGCGTCAAAGCCATGAAAGGCATAAAGCCCGGGCTCACCTTTGAACTCCTCGCGGTATTGCTGTTGGAAGCGCTTTGATCCACTCGATTGAAAGTCGGTAAGAACTGCACTGGCATACGTGAAGTTGAGGTTGTTGAGGTGATCATATTCAATGTTCTCAAACTGATTCCATTCATTGAGTCCAACGAGTGTAATGCGTTTTCCAAGGCGGGCTGAATTAAGGCGCGATGCTACGTCAATTACCTGAACCTGAACGGTTGTCGGGAAAATGAGGATGTTCTCCTGTGCTTCGCTGAGGCCTTCTACCAGATCGTTAACGCCAGAGAAATTCACTTCCCGGAAGCGCTTGTCGTTGGTATCGGCTTCGGTTCTAAACACTTCTGCAACCCAATCACACAGCTCCGCATCTTTTGCATGGGCATTTCGAATGAGTACAAAACGGGCGTTTTTCTTTTCCTTAATCAGGAAGCGGGTCAATTCTTTTATTTGGGTTTCCTGATCGGGTGTAATTTTAAACGCAAAGGGATTGTCGAGAATAATGGCATCGCTTTGTGAGAAAGGCGAAACTGCCCAAATACCTTTCTCCTTGGCCAACAAGGCAACCTGGCGGAAATCGGAAGCGTAAAGTGGGCCAATAACCACGTCGCTTTCCAGTAGCTCCTTCTTTTTTAAGATGCGCTGGATTTCCATGGAATCGGCTTGTGTATCGAAAACGTTCACCTCCATGGAGTAGCCCGCCTTCTTGAGCGAGTCGAGCGCCAGTCGCGCCCCGCTGAAAAACTCAAGTCCAATCTTAGCCTTCGCGGGTAGGTCCTCGCCAGAATTGCTAAACAATGGGAGTAGCATCGACACCTTAACCTTTCGCTTGCCCGGTGCTTCGGGCGTTGATTTACAGGGCAGTGCTTTCGGCTCAGGTGTAGTTTCAGAAACCGGCTGGTCGGGATCTAGTGGTGTGGCTGTTCCCTTGGCCGGCGCATCTGTGATGGTCGGTTTTGTAGGTCTTTCCGGTGGTTTTGGATAAATCAACAGTTTACTTCCGGTTTTTAATCCCGACTGCGCATCGGGGTTTTGCATCAACAATTCTTCGGTTGTTAGTCCGTATTTCTTGCTGATGCTGAACAGGGTTTCGCCTTTTTGAACCTCATGGGTGATGGCACTTTTGCCTTTGATTATGGTTGATTGCTCGGGTTCTGATTTGGATAAGGCCGTTTTTACCGGAATTCGAACCTTC
Source organism: Bacteroidota bacterium (assembly GCA_027483445.1). Classification (GTDB taxonomy): domain Bacteria; phylum Bacteroidota; class Bacteroidia; order M30B66; family M30B66; genus CAMCXT01. The sequence continues at coordinate 26,011 of JAIXUS010000018.1, forward strand.
ATTCCGGTTTTTAGTCCTTGCGAAAGCTCAGGATTCAGTAATAAAAGCGAATCCTGACTTACCCGATTTTCTCGAGAAAGCGAATACAGTGTTTTTCCTTTTTCAATTACAATATATTTTACCTGAATGCCTTGGTAATCGTACACTTTTGAGGTGTCGGTCTGTGCCCGAAAAGCGTGAGCAGTTAACAGGAGACCTAATAAAAGAAGCGCGCGAATCATTCCCATTCGATTGTAGCAGGTGGTTTGGAGCTGATGTCATACACCACACGGTTAATTCCTTTCACTTTATTGATGATTTCTGAGGATATCTTTGCCAGCAGGTCGTGTGGCAAATGTGAGAAATCGGCCGTCATTCCATCGTGCGAGGTTACTGCGCGCAGGCAGATGACATGCTCGTATGAGCGCTCGTCGCCCATCACCCCAACGCTTCTTACCGGTAAAAAAATCGCTCCGGCTTGCCATACATGGCCGTACTGCCCCGACGATTTGAGGTTTTCGATAAATATCGCATCGGCTTCCTGAAGTATGCGAACTTTCTCTTCATCAATAGCTCCCAGAATTCGAATGGCTAAGCCGGGCCCGGGAAATGGGTGGCGGTTCAGGATTCCCGGTTTTAATCCCAGTGCCCTGCCTACCTTTCGTACTTCATCTTTGAACAATGAACGCAGCGGCTCTACAATTTTCAGCTTCATGAAATCGGGCAGCCCACCCACATTGTGGTGCGATTTAATGGTTGCCGACGGACCCTTTACCGAGACAGATTCAATTACATCGGGGTAGATTGTGCCTTGCCCAAGCCAGGCTACATCTTCGATTTTATGGGCTTCTTCTTCAAAAACTTCGATGAAGGTGCGGCCGATTATTTTTCGCTTTTGCTCAGGATCTTCCACACCGCGGAGGGCTTCAAGAAAGCGTTTTCCGGCGCTCACACCATGGATTTGCAACCCCATTTCCATGTAGTCGTGAAGTACTTGCGCATATTCATCCTTGCGGAGCAAGCCATTGTCTACAAAAATGCAAAACAGCTGATTTCCAATGGCTTCGTGCAGCAGTAGTGCCGCCACTGAGGAGTCGACGCCACCGCTTAACCCTAAAACTACGCGCTCTTTACCAATGGTATTCCGCAGCGAATCGATGGTGCTTTGAATGAACGAGTCGGGTGTCCAATTTCCACTGCAACCGCAAATGTCGAGTACAAAGTTGCCAATGAGTGTGCTGCCATCAGCCGAGTGTGTGACTTCGGGGTGGAATTGAATTCCGTAAACCGGCATTGCTTGGTGTTCAAAAGCAGCTACCGGAATATCTTCCGTTCCGGCTGAAACCAGAAAGCCTTCGGGAACATGTAGAATCGAATCTCCGTGCGACATCCATACTTGTGAATGAGTTGGTATGTTTTTCAGCAGGCGGCTTTCTCTGCGGGGTAACAAAAAGCTTCGTCCGTATTCTCTGATTTGCGAGCGTGCCACCTCACCACCCAGGCGATCAGCCATATATTGTGCGCCATAACATACGCCCAGGATGGGCAGTTTTCCCATGTTGCCCGCAAGGTCGAACTCAGGTGCTCCGGATTCTTTAACTGAGTGAGGGCTTCCCGATAAAACAATACCTTTTACTTCGGGGCCGGGTTTTTTGTAGTTGTTGTATGGATGGATTTCACAATACACATTTAACTCGCGTATTCTTCTGGCAATGAGTTGAGTATATTGAGACCCGAAATCAAGAATTAGTATGGTTTCCTGCATGTGCAAATATAGAATCTGACAGCATGCCAGCACATGCGAGTTGGCATTTCCTGTTACATTCAATAATTCATTCTTACAACAGATATTAATCGTGTTCTACGCTGAGCTTAATTCTCTGTGAATTATCCACACTCCTGCAAGTCGAAACAATCATTCCTTTAAATTCGCCCTCCTTATTCGTTTTTGATGTTTCGATTGTTTATTGTCCTTCTCATTGGAATTGCATATTGCGCAGCACCTGCCAAGGCGCAGGTAAATACGTGTTTCGAGATACGTTCCATTTATGTGGATGCCTGCGGTTCGGGTCAGCAAGAAGGCCTGAATGAATTTGTGATCTTCGAAACAGGTCCAACACCCTTAAATGCCGCCGATTTACAGGCTACCTTTCCCAACAACCCATGGAGTGGGGTTTGTCAGAATTCTGCCTCTCAGGCGAAAGTAGCGGCCATCAACCAAACCATTACATCGTGTGGGATTTTTCTTGAACCTCCGGCCGGCATTATTCCTCCGTTCAGTATCGTTTACTTGTTTACCAGTATTTCATTCGACCCTACTACCTTCAGTTTCGCCGGTCTCAGCGAGCAGGTGTATGCCCTGTTTCATTGTGGAAATAATGCCTCAGGTAATTTTGCCAATTTTGGTACAGGCACAAGAACCTTGAGTTTGTCGTTTGTGAATCCAGCCAATTGCAGCGACCAAGCGACTTACGACCGGGCGTTGCTGGTTAATGAGACGGGGCAAAGTGCTGCCGGTAATGGGGCTCGCGTTGAGTTTAGCGACAATGGTGAAGCTACCTACGCCAATGTTGGCTGTGCAATTCCAGCCGGTTCGGGTGTTCCCTCTTCTAACTGGACAGTCCCGGCTCCGCTGTGTTCTAACGCCAATCCCATCAACCTAAATACACTGGTAACCGGAACTCCCGGCGGAACATGGTCTGGCGAGGGCGTCAACAACGGGTTTTTCAGTCCTGGGGGTCTGTCGGGACAAATTTCGATAACCTACACGGTGGGCCCCGCAGCATGCGAATCGTCGAGCGAACAAGCCATTACTGTAAATGAAGCCGGAAATGCATCATGGGAAGCACCAGCATTACTGTGCAATCCTCAAAGTCTGATTGACTTAAACGCATGGGTAACCGGAACTCCGGGCGGCACATGGTCGGGGGCTGGAGTGAATGGAAGTACTTTTTCTGCGGCCGGCCTGAACGGAATCATTATCCTTACTTATTCGGTGGGCAGTGGGTTGTGTGAGGCAAGCCTTGAGCAGTCGTTTCCAATCCTCAGCGAAGTAGTATCGCCAACAGTGTCGGGCGAAACGGAGTTGTGCGAAGGCGAGAATTCCACATTCACAGCCGAAGTTTTACCAGATGCCGTTGTAACATGGTATTCCGATGCCGCCTTGACCCAGGTAGTTAACAGTGGAGCTACCTACAACCTAACCGGCCAAGAGTCGACGGTTCTCTACGTAACTCAAGGGTTTCCGGGTTGTGTAAGCGAGCCCTCTGCAGTGGAACTCACAGTTACCCCGATTCCGGCGGTTCCCATAACCCTTTCGTCGGTTCCCTATTGTGAAGGTGAAGCCATTCCGCAGCTCACGGCTATCTCTTCACTTCCGGTGCTATGGTTTGATGATGCAGACTTAAACAATGCCTTACAAGCCGGAGCCACCTTCACTCCAACTGAATCTGCCCTGCCCGATGTTTTTGTGGTTTCTGTGGCCGGCATCGATTGTTACAGCAATCCGGTTGAGGTTACGCTCAACGAACAGCCGGCTGCTCTGGCCGAAATTGTAAATACAGCGCCTTTGGAGACCTGCGATTTTGAGCCTTTGATTTTAGGGGCATCCGGAAATGGTACTTTTTCGTGGTCGACCGGCGAAAATACTGAGGCCATCACCATTACCCAGCCCGGAACCTACGTTCTCACTGCAACAGCCTGCAATGTAGCCACCGACACAATCACCTTCGTTTCGAATGCCTTAACGGCCAATTTTGAGCTGAGTGCCACCGAAGGCATCGCTCCACTCACGGTTACGGCGGTTTCATCGAGTGTGAATTCCGACAATTGCGTGTGGTTTCTAAACAGCGAAGAAGGCTTGGTAGATGACAATGTTCCATTTACTTTGACTGATGAAGGCCTTTACACCTTGCGCCTTGTTTGTTCGAACAACGAAGGGTGCAGTGCCGAATTTTTAAGAACCATTACTGTTACCTCAGGTGTTCTTTCGGTTGCGATTCCCAATTCTTTTACCCCTAACGGGGATGGCTTTAACGACAGCTTTAAGCCGATGTTAAAAGGAATTCAGGACCTTAGCTTTACCATTTTTAATCGTTGGGGAAATCAAGTGTTCACCTATACCGATCCTCAGGGTGTTTGGGATGGCTTTGTGAATGGGAACCCTTCTCCAGACGGGGTTTACTTTTATTTAATGAAGGGCCGTGATTTAAATGGAAATGCAATAGAGAAGGCCGGAAGCATTACCGTAAAGCGGTAGTTGATGTAAGAAAAACCAAAGAAACTGAAGTTGATTTCCACATCTCTGGAGAATTTAAACGTTGGTTTTTCTTCAATAGAGCATGTGTTTGCGGAAAAGGGCTGGATTTTTCGCTTGTTGAAATCTGGGTAAGAACACTCAATATTCTGTTAAAACTAATCCATAGAGGCGGCGTAAATTCCGATGTCTAAATTTGATTAGATATCGAAACTAAATCTACCCCGCAATGATTATTGAGCAATCTGTTTGGCAAAACGCCACTTGGCGCATACTAAAGCCCAAGGCGGAAATCCACCCACAACTCGTTTTTGTTTTTGGTAGTTCCGGCCAATTCAAGCAAGCCTTATTTCTTCCATCGTTGAAGGAACGTTATCCTAATGCACTGCTTGTTGGTTGCTCTACGTCGGGCGAAATCATCGACACTCAGGTTCTCGACGATTCTGTGGTGGCCACGGCCGTTCAGCTGGAGCATTCTCATTTCACCTTCGTTTCAACAAAAGTGAATCATTCAAAAGACAGTGAGCAGGCCGCTTCAGAGCTTATTGCTAAACTAGAAACTAAAGGACTGAAGCACGTATTTGTACTTTCCGAAGGATTGCAGGTAAACGGTTCGCAGCTGGTTAAGGGAATGCGCAAGCAGTTGCCTCCGGGCGTTACCGTAACAGGAGGCTTAGCCGGCGATGGAGCTGATTTTCAATCGACTTACACTTTGTTGGGTGATGCCGGAATTCAGTCGCAGGCTGTATGCGCTATTGGTTTTTATGGCGAGCGACTCGATATCTCCTACGGCTCTTTTGGAGGCTGGGACTCTTTCGGCATTGACCGTAAAGTAACCCGAAGCGAAAACAATGTATTGTATGAAATTGATGGCCAGCCGGCATTGGAACTTTACAAGTCCTTTTTGGGAGAGCAGGCCGCGGGTTTACCGGCTTCAGGCCTGTTGTTTCCACTCAGTTTGCGCACCGCTGCTGATGAGCAGCCTGTTGTGAGAACAATACTTGCCGTAAATGAGCAAGACCAAAGCATCACCTTTGCTGGCGATTTGCCCGAAGGTTCATTTGTTCGTTTGATGAAGGCCAATACCGATAGGCTTATTCAGGGTGCTGTGAAGGCTTCGGAATTAATTCGAAAGCCTAACAATGTTCATCAGGGTTTGGCCATATTGATTAGCTGCGTAGGCCGTAAATTGGTGCTTAAGCAAATGGTTGAAGAGGAGGTAGAAGGTGTTCGGGAAACACTCGGAAACGGCTATGCGCTTACCGGATTCTATTCTTACGGAGAAATCTCTCCCTTTTCGGAGAATGCCTCCTGTGAGCTACACAATCAAACAATGACCATCACTTCAATTTGCGAACTTTGATAACTGAGCTTTACATGCACCGTTTACTCAAACGACAAATTGCGAAATTCCTCCCGGAGGAAGTTCTGAATGATGACCGTTTTGCGGCCTTTCTTAAGGCTGTTGATGACGCTTACCTCGCCTATGAAAATGATTATGCGCAGGTTGAACGGACCTTAGAGCTTAGCTCGAACGAATTGTTCAAGTCGAACCAACAGTTGAGTGCCATCAATCAATCGCTCGAAGTAAAAGTTTCTGAACGGACCACACAGCTAGAGCAGCGTAATGCTGAACTGCTTGATGCACAGAGAATTTCACGAATGGGTTCGTTTGAAATTGACTTTGTAAATGGATTTAGTCAGTTTACCGACCAAAGTGCCGAGCTCCTTGGCTTATCTAACGAGGAACTTAAGTTTGATGCTGATCTCATCCGGCGGTTACGCCGCAGAGTAATACGCGACGACATTCCGGCAATCGACCAACTTTGGGCTAAGTCTATGGCCAATAGGGAAGATGTGAGCATGGATTTTCGGGTAAGAGACAATGAAGGTAACGTGGTGTATTTGCATTGGAAAGTAAAGAACGAATTCAATAGCAAGGGTAATTTATGCAGACTTTCCGGCACATTGCAAGATGTAACTGAGCGAAAGCTGCTCGAAGAGAGAGCCCGTTTAGCCAGCGTAATAATCGAGAATAGTCCGACGATTTTGTTTCGCTGGAGGATTTCAGAAAGCTGGCCTGTTGAATATGTGTCTGGAAACGTGTCTCAGTTTGGCTTTAACATCGAGGATTTTCTTTCGGAGAAAATCAATTATGCCGATATTATCTACAAAGATGACTTGGCAAGGGTTCTCGAGGAACTGAGTCAGTTTAGCGAATTGGGCCAAACCTCCTATGTGCAACGCTATCGGATTGTAACTGCGAATGGTGCTATTCGTTGGGTTGAAGACCGCACTACCGTTGAAAAAAACGTAGTAGGTGAAGCTACTCACCATCAAGGGCTTATAACCGATATTACCGACACCATTAATGCTGAGCAGGCACTGCAAACCAGCGAAAAGCGTTTCCGCACCCTGGTGCACAATGCCTCCGATATTACTACTATTTTGGGTGGTGATGGCTCCATTGTTTACGAAAGTGCTTCGTTTTACAGGCAGTTTGGCTACACGCCGGAGGAGGTAATCGGTAAGAATGTTTTTCAATTTTTACATCCAGACGATCTCGAGCCTGTTCAGGCGGCGTTTATAGAAGTATTGAATGGGCGCGAAGATATGCCTATCGTGTTTCGGTTTAAGTCGGCCGACAATCGATGGATTTACCTCGAAGCCATTGGTAATAACCAACTCAACGAGCCGGCCATCCAGGGAATTGTGGTTAACTCACGCGATGTTTCAGAGCGGGTGGAGCATCAAACGGCTTTGCAGGACTATGCTGCGAACCTCGAGAAAATCAACAAGGAGTTAGACCAATTCGCTTACATTGTTTCGCACGACTTAAAGGCTCCGCTTAGGGCCATCAATAATCTATCTCAGTGGATTGAGGAAGATTTGGAAGGCAAGCTTGAGGGCGATACTCAACGAAATTTTGAATTACTCCGTGGGCGCATTCACCGCATGGAAGCCCTTATTAACGGAATTCTTCAATATTCTCGTGCCGGAAGGGTGAAAAGTGAGAATGTAACCATTGATGTGCAGTCTTTTGTGAAGGATATTATTTCGAATCTGGCACCTCCGGCGCACTTTAATGTTGAAATTGATCCAAACTTGCCTGTTATCCAGGCCGAAAAGATTGCTTTAGATCAAGTCTTTTCGAATTTCATCAGCAATGCCATCAAATACAACAATAACCCTAAACCTGAGATTCAGGTTACCGGAAAAGATTTGGGGAAAGAGTATCAGTTTGGCATTGTAGACAATGGCCCGGGAATTCCACCGGAGTTTCATGAAAAGGTATTCATGATTTTTCAAACCTTGCAAGCCCGCGATACGGTAGAAAGCACTGGAGTAGGCTTGGCCATTGTGAAGAAGATCGTCGAAGAAAAAGGCGGCAGGGTTTGGATTGAAAGTGAAGCTGGAAAAGGTTCTGCCTTCTACTTCACGCTGCCAAAAGAAGCATAACCAACAACACACACATAAATTCTAACCAACATGAGCGAGAAAACCATTAACATCTTATTGGTCGAAGACGATGAAGTGGATGTGATGAATGTAAAACGGGCATTTCAGAAAAATAACCTCAGCAATCCGATTTTTCATGCCGGTAATGGCATTGAAGCCTTGGCATTGTTGCGTGGTGAAACCGAAAAGGGGCCAATTCCTCTTCCTCGAATCATTCTCCTCGATTTGAACATGCCTCGCATGGGTGGCATTGAATTTCTGCACGAGCTGCGCAGAGATCCGGCGCTGAAGAATTTGAGCGTATTTGTAATGACTACCTCCAATGAAGATAAGGACAAGGTAGACGCTTACAACCTAAACGTTGCCGGATACATCCTGAAACCGCTCTCTATGGAGAATTTTGTTAGTGCAGTTTCTATCCTGAAAAACTACTGGACACTATGTGAGTATCCGGAGTAATTTGTTGAAACTCTACTTGCAAACTGCCGTAAAGGCACACACTCACAAACCATCACTCCGCCTGTTTAGGCGGAAAAATGAGAACCATGCTACAAAACAATACAATCCGAATACTGCTGGTCGATGATGATGAAATCGATGCCATGTCATTTGAACGGGCATTGAAGAAATCCGGAATCGATGCCCTCCTTTCCCTGGCCATTCATGCCGATGACGCTATGGTGAAAATCCAGTCGATGGAATACGATTGTATTTTTCTCGACTATCAATTGCCAGGTACCGACGGGCTTGCATTGCTAAAGCGGTTCAAGGAAATGAAGATTACCTCGCCAATCGCGGTGATGACTTCGCAAGGTGACGAGAAAATCGCCGTGGAAATGATGAAAGCCGGAGCGTTTGATTATTTCCCCAAAGCTGAGGTGAACCCCGAAAACATTAACCGCATTGTTAGAGCGGGTATGCGATTAAGGGAAATGGAGCTTCAGAAAGCCTTTGCAGAAAAAGCGCTTAAAGAAAACAACCTTAAGCTGAGCGCCATTCTCGAAAGTACCAATGCACTCATCTTTTCTGTCGATCAGCAGTTGAACTATTCGGCATTCAACACCGCGTTTAAACTGGCCATCCAGCAAATTTATGGTACCGAGCCTTGCCTCGGAAGGCCAGCCGCTGAAAACTTCCTTTACGAAGTCGACAGGGCAAGAATTACTGCCGCTTTTGAACGCGCCCTCTCGGGTGAACAAGATGTTCAGCTTCTTGAAGAATTTGGCGAAGACGAAGATCGCCGAACTTATTACGATTTCCTGATGAATCCCATTCAAGGTGCCAATGGAAAAGTAAATGGAGTTGCCGTTTATGGTCAGGATGTTACAAAACGCAAGAAAGACGAATGGACCATCTGGCAATCAAAAATTGAAGCTGAACGCACTGCCAAGGCAAAGTCGGAGTTCCTTTCTAACATGAGCCATGAGATTCGAACGCCCATGAATGCGATTATCGGACTTTCGGAGCTTTTGCTCAAAGAAAGTCTGAACGACAAACAACTGGAAAATGTAAGGTCGATTAAGTATTCGGCCGACAATCTTCTCGTTATCATAAACGATATTCTCGATTTTTCGAAAATAGAATCGGGGAAAATGGAGTTCGAAAACATCAACTTCGACCTTCAGCTGAAAGTTCAGGAAATACGCAAAACCTTTGTCTTTAAAGCAGAGGAGAAAGGCATCGGACTCAAATTCAGAGTCGACGACCGAATCCCTCAATTTGTTATTGGAGATCCATTCCGGCTAAATCAGATTCTTCTCAATCTACTTAGCAATGCTATCAAATTTACCAAAGAAGGCACCGTAAGCCTTAACATAAACCTCTTATCTGACAATGGAGACGATATACTCTTGGAGTTCAATGTTTCCGATACCGGAATTGGTATCCCCAAAGAAAAACTAGCCAGCGTTTTTGAATCATACACGCAAGCCTATACCGATATCACACGTCGTTTTGGTGGAACAGGCCTTGGTCTTGCCATCACACGGCAGTTGGTTACCATGCAAAATGGCGAGATTTCGCTCGACTCTGAAGTTGGAAAAGGAACAACCTTTACTGTTCGATTGCCCTTAAAGAAAGGGGTTATTGAAGAGGCACAAACCGCCGACGAAATGATTGCCGAGCTGCTGGAGAAACGCGACTTCGAAGGAATGCCGGTACTTTTGGTTGAAGACAACCCCATGAACCAGTTCGTGGCGAATCAGGTGCTTGAACTGTGGAACATCAAGGTCGATTTTGCCGAAGATGGATTGAAGGCAGTTAAGTTGCTCCAGGAAAACGATTATGCCTTGGTGCTCATGGATCTCCAAATGCCGGTAATGAGCGGCTATGAAGCAACCGAGTTTATCCGCGACCGAACCAATAAGGTGCGTAATCCCGACATTCCCATCATTGCCCTTACCGCCGATGCTTTCCCCGAAACGAAGAAAAAAGTACTGGAATCTGGCATGAACGACTTTGTGACCAAGCCGCTCGAGCAAAACGATCTTTATCAGAAAATTAAGTTGCATGCGCTGCGGACCGTGAAAGTCTGATCCTTGCTATACATATCTTGCCCGGTGAAAACGCTATCTTCACCGGGCTTTTTTATGCCTGTAAATCTACGTCCGCTATTGCCTTCCGATTGGCCTTTACTCAAAGCCATCGAGTTGGATGAAGAAAGCAAACGCTTTGGCGATGATCAGGCCTTTACGGAGGAAGAGCTGTATGCCTTTCTCGTGTCGGAACACAACCTGAAGAAACACGAACAATTTCGATGGGTAATTTGTAGGCCCGGTGAGTCTACCGGACTTGGGTTTATTGATGTATTTGAAGCAGATTTTGAGCAGCGGTCGGCTTGGATTGGCATTCTTCTCTTGCCCGCTGCACGTCGGATGGGCATCGGTTCGGCGGCCTTAAAATCCCTTTCCCAACAATTGCCCGAGCTGGGAATTGATACCTTGTTTGCCGAAGTGCAGCCCGACAATGCGGCATCTGTGGCATTTTTTCAAAAGAACGGCTTTCAGAAACATGCGACCAAAGGGGAAAATTGGGTTTTTATCCAAACCTGCTTTCCCTAAATTTGCCTGAAAGAACACATTGGTGAAATCCTGGCTGGTTATTGTTGCGGTTGGACTGTTTGCGGTGCTGGGGTATTATTGTTCGGGTGGGCAGAATGCTGCAGAACCAGGCTATCTAAACCTTCACGATTCGGTGCAATATGTGGGTATGCAAACTTGTATGCAATGCCATTCGGGCATTCATGCAGACTTTGTGGAAACCGGAATGGGAAAGTCGTTCGACAAAGCCACACGCCAAAAGTCGGCGGGCGACTTTAGTAAGGCGCACACCGTTTACGACCCTGAACTCGACTTGTACTACAGCCCACAATTTGTAAACGATTCGCTGCACATCACTGAGTTTAGACTCAGCGGCAATGATACCATTCACAAGCGAACACAGCCGATACAATACATTGTAGGCTCGGGGCAGCACACCAACTCACACCTCTTTCTTTCGGCCGGTTATCTCTTTCAGGCGCCGCTTACCTATTACACCCAAAAGGGAATCTGGGATTTGCCTCCCGGGTATGAAAAAGGCGCAAGTTCGCGGTTTAACCGACAAATTGGATTGGAATGCATGAGCTGTCACAATGCTTACCCCGGCTTTGTGCAAGGTTCGGAAAACAAATACTTCAAAGTACCCAATGGCATCGACTGTGAACGCTGTCACGGGCCGGGAAGCATTCACGTGCGGGAGAAGCAAGCCGGAAATATAGTCGACACCTCCAAATACATCGACTACACCATTGTAAATCCCGGAAAACTCCCGGTCGACCTGCAATTCGATCTTTGCCAGCGCTGCCATTTACAAGGTAACGCCGTATTGGCCGAAGGAAAGTCGTTCTACGATTTTAAGCCCGGTATGAAGCTTAGCGATGTTATGGAAGTGTACCTGCCCCGCTACAGCAACGATGAAAATCAATTCATCATGGCCTCCCATGCCGATCGACTCAAGAAGAGTGCCTGCTTCAAGGTTATGGCTGAGCGACATGCCGACGACAAGGGGCTTAGGCCCTACAAAAACGCCCTTACCTGCGTTACTTGCCACAATCCGCATGTGAGCGTTAAGAAAACCGGGCCTGAAACTTTTAACAATACCTGTAAGTCGTGCCACTCTTCGGCCAAAAAGCCCGAGTGTTCCGAGCAGCTTGCCATTCGAAAGGAGAAAGCCGATAACTGCGTTTCTTGCCACATGCCTGTTTCAGGTTCGGTAGACATTCCTCATGTTACGGTGCACGATCATTATATCCGAAAGCGGCCTGAGGTGATGAAGGAAGTGAGCGACCGGGGCACTTTCAAAGCACTCAGCTGCATCAACAATCCATCGCCCTCCACAGCTTCACGCACCAAGGCCTTCGTGCAACAATTCGAAAAGTTCGACCCCGAAAACCGTTTGCTGCTCGATTCGGCGCTTGCCCTCTCGCGCCAGCTGAAAAATGCCCCGGAGGCCCATTTCGCCCTGCTTGTACACCTGTATTTTGCCCGTGGCGAATTTGCCGAAGTAACCACCTTGGTGAATAAACGAGGCGTTCAGACATTGCTCAACGAGGTACTCACCCGCAAAAACTGGAGTAACGACGACGCCTGGACAGCCTACCGAATCGGCGAAAGCTATGTGCAGCAAGGACAAGCCGCCGCAGCACTGCCTTTTCTTCAGTTGGCCAACACCCTGGCGCCGTATCATTTCGACTTTAGCAATAAGTTGGGTACTGCTTTTATTGCCGCCGGGCGGATGGCCGAAGCCGAAGCCTTATTTCTCAAGCTTACCCAAAGCACTCCAGATTTTGCAGCAGGTTGGAATAATCTCGGTTACCTTCAGGCCCTCAAAGGCAATTTGCAGCAGGCCGAACAGAATTATCGAAAAGCACTTTTGCTCAACCCCGATTATGGTCAAGCCATCGTTAACCTGAGTGGACTATTTATGATGCAAGGCCGAAAAACCGAAGCTCTAACCTTGGTTAACCGGTATTTAAAGCGCTTTCCGAACGACGAAACCATGAAAAATATCCTCAAACGGATTCAAGCATAACCTCCCGAAGGCCGCTCATTTGCATTGAATTTTTATTTTTGGCGCCATGCCCTCCAAACCTAAAAGCAAGGCCCGAAAAAAACGGAAGTCATTCTCCGGAGGAGCCCTGAAGAAAACCCTCATTGCACTTGCCGTTGTTTTGGCCTTAAGTTTAGGCGCCGCCTCCTTTTTCTTTTATCAGAAGGCATTCAGAAGCAACACCTTAAGCGAGGCCTTGCTAGACGACCCTTTTGTTTACATCCGCAATGCCGATACGTTCGATGATGTAGTTTCCCAGCTAAAAGCGCGTGGTTTGCTTCGCGACATTGAGTCGTTTCGATGGCTGGCGGAGTTTCTGGAGTACGACAAACAGGTTCGTCCCGGTCGATACCGCTTGAGCAAAGGCATGAGCAACAAAGACCTCATCTTGTTGCTACGCTCGGGTAAGCAGGAGCCGCTGCGCATAACCTACAAAAGCATACGAACCCTGGAGGAGTTCTGCGGGAAAACGGGCGCGCTCCTCGAAGCCGACAGTGCATCGCTCATGGAGGTATTTGGCTCTTCCGAATTCCTCGAAAAGTATGGCCTCAACCGGCGAAATGCCCTTAGCCTGATTTTACCCGATACCTATGAGTTTTACTGGAATACCGGCGCGGAGACCTTCGTTGAAAAGATAGGCGGGTATTACCTCGAATTCTGGAACGAGGAGCGTAAGGCTCTTGCAGTCGCACTGGGATTGAGCAGGGCTGAGGTTGCGGTACTTACCTCGATTGTACAACAAGAGTCATCTAAACCCGACGAATGGCCTGTAATTGCCGGTGTGTATCTGAATCGCTACCGCAAAGGCATGAAGCTACAAGCCGACCCGACGGTGGTTTTTGCCAACAACGACTTTAGCATTCGGCGTGTACGGGCCAGGCATCTTTCCATCGATTCGCCTTACAACACCTACAAATATGCCGGTTTGCCGCCCGGTCCAATTTATTTGCCCTCGAAGGCGTGCATGGATGCAGTTTTACGTGCCGACTCTCATTCCTATTTTTACTTTTGTGCTCGACCCGATGGTTCGGGTTATCACGATTTTGCCAAAACCTTTGAAGAACACCTCCGCAACGCTCGCCAATACCAAAAACGCTTAAACGAACGCGGAATATAAACAAGCTTATGACAGCAATTAAATTTGGAACCGACGGCTGGAGAGCCATCATTGCCGAAGATTTTACCGTTGAAAATGTAGCCCGGGTTACTGAGGCAACTGCAGATTGGCTTAAAAAGAATTTCCCGAACCCCTCCGTGGTAATTGGCCACGACTGCCGCTTTGCCGGCGAATTGTTCGCAGAGACGGCTGCCAAAGTGATGATTGCCAAAGGCGTGAAAGTGTACCTCGCCAAAGGCTTTGTTTCTACTCCAATGGTTTCGCTCGGTGCACGGAATTACGAGGCCAGCTTAGGCATTGTACTCACTGCGAGCCACAACCCGCCGTCTTACAATGGGTATAAGCTGAAAGGCCACTATGGAGGGCCTTTGCTTCCTGAGAAAATTGAAGAAATAGAAGCGCTTATTCCCGCCGTTTCTGCTGGCTTGCACAACAGCACATCACTAAGCAATGCCGGTGAACTCCTGCAATGGGTGCCGCTCGAAGACGATTATTGCAAGCACGTGGAGGCCTCATTCGACATGGACGCCATCCGCAATTCGAGCCTCGAACTCGCCTACGACGCCATGTATGGAGCGGGCCAGAATGTCATCCGCAGGTTACTGCCCGAAACTACATTACTGCATTGCGACTATAACCCCTCATTTGATGGTCAGGCTCCCGAGCCCATCGCCCGTAACCTTACGGAGTTTGCAGAAATGATTCGCATTGCTGAGAACATCGACTGTGGTTTGGCTACCGATGGCGACGCCGATCGAATCGGGCTTTTTGATTCCAAAGGAAACTTTGTGGATTCTCACCACATTATTCTTTTGCTCATCCATTACCTGAAAAAGTATAAAGGTTACGATGGCAAGGTGTGCACGGCTTTCTCTTCATCGGTGAAGGTGCAGAAACTCTGCAATCATTACGGCCTGGAGCTCGAAACGGTGAAGATTGGCTTCAAATACATTGCTGGCATTATGATTAAGGAAGATGTGCTGCTGGGCGGCGAAGAGTCTGGCGGTATTGCCATCAAAGGACACATACCGGAACGCGACGGCATTTGGATGGGGCTGGTAATTTGGGAATTCATGGCCAAGTCGGGGAAAACACTCGAGGAACTCATTCAAGAAGTGTACGACATTGTTGGAGCCTTTGATTTCGACCGCAACGATGTGCATCTGCCGGAGGCGCAGAAACAAGCCATCATTGCCGATTGTAAAGCGAGAAAATTCAATGCTTTCGGGCCGTTTACCGTGCAGCGTGTGGAAGACCTCGACGGATACAAGCATTTTCTGTCTGACGATTCCTGGGTGATGATTCGCCCTTCAGGAACAGAGCCTCTGCTGCGCATTTATGCCGAAGCGCCCACCAAAGAAGAAGTTCAGGCTATTTTGCAGTCCACCCGTTCAGTATTGGGTGTATGAGAGCTTCTCTAAATCTCCTGGCCTGTGCGGCAATGGTATTGCTGTGCCTGCCTCTGTTTTCTCAGTCGGTGATTGAGGTCGAAGCCCGTGGCACCATCACGTTTAGTCCAGATAGCTTCGTAGTGATGATTCGAATCGATGAAGACCGCATCAGTTTGGAAAACAGGCCCGTTGTTAAGCCTAGCGATTCTCCAATGCGCGCAGAAGAGGAGATCCACGATGTTGTAGCTGTTGAAGAGAGTGAATTTGGAGGTTGGAATACTGTAGTGGAGGAGGTTGAAGCTCCGCCCCCTCCGGTTCAGGAGGAAAGCCCTGATGTGCGACGTGCGCGCCTTCAAAGAGAACGTGAGCTCTACAGAGCCCGCGAGGATTCACTCAGGCGTTTGCGTAAAGTGCGGTTGGCAGAGTTTAATGGAAAACTGGCTAAAATGAACATAAAGCCTCTGATTGTAGGGCTTGAAGAGATGAAAGATCCTTACGGATACAACCGTGGGAGCAACCGTTCGGAGTGGCCGGCTGTGTTAAGTCCCGCGCAAATGAGTAAAATCGACTCGCTCAGTCAGATCTATGGCCGGCCGCTGAGTTTCGAAATCCTCACCATACGCATGAGAAATCACGATGAGGTGAAACGCAAGGCTTACAAAGTCGCCATGGAAAATGGGCGCAACGAGGCTACAGTACTGGCTTCGTCGATGAACAAGAAGTTGGGCAAACTGCTCGAGGTGCAAACCCAGTCTATGGACATTGAAGATCTGTTGCCTGTGGTGATGCGCAAGGAGCTCAGCCGCGAAATTCGCCGCAACGACGGCATGCGCCCCGAATTGTACCAGCTCATGCAGGAGTTCAATTGGATTACAGAGTTACCCAAAGGCCGCGAAGAACGCGAAGTGTTACAATACAGCTGGACCGAAAGCGTGAAGTTGCGTTACGAAGCTTTGCCCTGAATCAGCCCAGTCGCTTAGAACAGAGTGTTTCAACACAACAACAGGACGAGGAATAACTCGGGATTTGTTTTTTGGGCGCCTGCCTCGCTGAGCCTTTCGGTGAATTGAGCGCCCTCGCCGGGCACCCGGCTTTACGCCTTAGCCCCGCCGCCCCTCACGCCACAAAAGCGCCACGCACCGCGTCGGGGGCTGCCGGCTTCAATCCGTGGCGCTGGTTAAATGCAATAGGCTTGGGCGATTGCCGAATTCCCTTAGGCATTTTCTTTCTAGAATTGAAAGGATGTGGTTTGCCCAAAAACAAAAACCCCGGTTTGTGCCGGGGTCTTTGATATGGTTGAGAGCAATTTTGCTTATGCCAGCTTTTCCTTGATACGGGCTTTCTTGCCTTTCAGGTCGCGGATGTAGAAAATACGTGCACGACGTACAACACCACGCTTGTTCACATCAATTTTATCGATAAATGGCGAATTGTCGGGGAACACACGCTCCACTCCAACACCATTTGAAATTTTACGCACGGTAAAGGTGCGGGTAACGCCGGTACCTTTGCGCTGAATTACAACGCCCTGATACTGCTGGATACGCTCTTTGTCGCCTTCCTTGATTTTGAAGTGAACGGTAATGGTATCGCCGGCTTTGAATTCGGGAAGCTCGCGTTTCTCTGTGAGCTGAGCGGCTATGTTGGCAAGAATATCCATGAGATTGTGTATCTGTAGGGGGTTCTAAAAAAGGACTGCAATATTAGGGATTCTTTCTCAATATCCGACAGTGGAGCTCAAAAATTTTTGGAAAACCATTTAAAAGCTTTATTCTGTATCAAATCCGCTGCGGGCAAACAGGTCGGGCCTTCGCGTTCGGGTGCGCATCAGGGCTTGCTCGAAACGCCATTTCTCCACCGCCGGTGTATTGCCCGAAAGCAAAATGTCGGGAACCTTTAAGCCACGGAATTCAGCCGGCCTTGTGTACACGGGCGGAGCCAGGAGATTGTCTTGAAATGAATCGGTAAGGGCCGAGGTTTCATCGTTCAGCACACCCGGAATTAAGCGAATAATGGCATCGCACACCACCGCCGCAGCCAGCTCGCCGCCCGATAGCACATAGTCGCCAATCGAAATTTCTCGGGTTACAAAATGCTGCCTGATGCGCTCGTCCACACCTTTATAATGACCGCACAATACCGCAATATTGCCCTTTAACGAAAGGCTGTTGGCCATGGTTTGGTTAAAGGTTTCGCCGTCGGGTGTCATATAAATAACCTCTTCAAAAGGCTCATGCTCCTGCAATTTTTCCAGGCAGTTTACTATAGGCTCCATCATCATTACCATGCCCGCACCACCGCCAAAGGCATAATCGTCCACACTCTTGTGCTTGTCGCTGCTGTAATCGCGAAGGTTGTGTACCTGCAAATCAACCAGCCCTTTTTGTTGTGCCCGTTTAAGGATGGAATGCCCGAAAGGACTTTCCAGCAGCTCCGGAAGCACTGTAATGACGTGGATTTTCATGCTGCGAAAGTAAGGCATTTTGCATCAAGCCACGAATCGATACCTTTGCCACCGGCTTCATTCACCGGAAGCTTTATATTTGTCAACCATAGCCTTCAACCATGAGCGAAATCCGCCACAACTGGACCACCGAAGAAATCCTCTCCATCTACAATACACCTTTACTGGAACTGGTTTACAGAGCCGCAACTATTCACCGGCAATTTCACAATCCAAACGAAGTACAGGTAAGCTCACTGATTTCAATTAAAACAGGAGGCTGCCCCGAAGATTGCGCTTATTGTCCACAAGCAGCACGCTACAACACTAAAGTGAAGGTGCACAAGCTTATGGAAGTGGAAGAAGTGGCTGAGCTGGCCGGTAAGGCCAAGTCAGGCGGTGCCTCACGGGTTTGCATGGGTGCCGCATGGCGCGAGGTGCGCGACAACCGAGACTTCGACCGGGTACTCGACATGGTAAAAGCGGTAAACGCCTTAGAGCTGGAAGTTTGCTGCACCCTTGGTATGCTTTCCGAAGAGCAAGCTAGTAAGCTCGCCAACGCCGGCCTGTATGCCTATAATCACAACCTTGATACTTCTGAAGAAAACTACAGCAACATCATTGGAACCCGCACTTACGACGACCGCTTGAATACGCTGAACCACGTCCGCAAAGCAGGCATCACAGTGTGTTCTGGTGGAATTATTGGTATGGGCGAAAGTATTTCCGATCGGTGCGGAATGTTGAAAACCCTCGCCAATTTGCCTGTTCACCCCGAATCTGTTCCCATCAATGCCCTTGTTGCTGTAGAAGGTACTCCGCTCGAAGAGCAGCAACCGGTAGAAATCTGGGAAATGGTGCGCATGGTTGCTACCGCGCGCATTGTAATGCCCAAAACAGCCGTTCGTTTGAGCGCTGGTCGCTTGGGTATGTCGATGGAAGGACAAGCATTTTGTTTTATGGCTGGCGCTAATTCCATTTTTGCAGGCGATACTCTTCTTACAACGCCTAACCCGGAGTTCAATCAGGATATGGAGATGTTCCGAATTTTGGGCATTCAGCCAATGGCGCCTTTTCAACACGGAAAGCCACAAAATCAGTCCCTGGCTGAGGGCGTTAATGTCTAAACTATGAAGGCGACAGGATGGCTACTGGGATTGCTACTGGCGGTTCTTCCTGCGCTGTGTCAGACCGAAACCGATTTGCTGAATGGCATCATTGCCCGCGAAGAAGCCTTGGCGGAGGCCATTGAGCTCATCCGTTACGGAAATCCCGAAGGAGCCATTCGTCTCATCAAATCGCTGCCCGATAAAACCAAACGCACCTTCGAAGCCGAGTTTCTATTGGGCTATGCCCATAAAATTAGTGGGAACCTCGACGAGGCCATCGACTACTTCTCGAAAGCTACCCGATACGAATCGCTTAGCCTACCGGCCTTCTTTGAACGCGGAAACTGTTACCTAATTCGGAAGAATTTTAACCTCGCGGTTTTCGACTATGATCGGGTTATTTTAATCGATTCAACCTTTGCACCGGCATACAATAACAGGGCTTATGCCCGAATTCGAAACTACGGCGAACAGAAGTTGCCGGTAACGCAGCTTAAGTTTGCCCGGCGCGATATGGAAAAAGTGCTGCGGCTAACCGAAAAAAGCCGCCCGATTGGTTTTGAATACCATTACAATTTGGCCTTACTCGATTTGTATATGTCGGAATACGAGCTGGCCATTTCGGGTTTCAATGAGGCCATTTCGGCCGATAGTTCGGTGCCTAAAGCCTATTATTTTCGAGGCGCAGCGCATTTTTTAGCCCAGTATTACGATAAGGCCAGGGCCGATTTTACGCAGGCCACTAGTTTTGGTTTTCAAAGCAACCAAACTCCAGAGTTTATGCGGGTGCTGGAATTGATTCGGGCGCATGAAGAGCGCACTGGCGAAAAAGCCGGAAAGTAGATATGGACGTTTCGTTTCTTCAAGAGGCCATTCGGCAAAGAGCTATGCAGGGACTTTTCAGAACCTTTGCCGGGCCTGGAAAGGGTATCGATTTTTGTTCGAACGATTACCTGGGCTTATCGCAGTTGCAGCCTGAACCTCAATCGTTAAATCCAATCTTGGGTTTAGGCTCCGGGGCTTCAAGACTCATCAGCGGAAATCATGCACTGGCCGAAGAAACCGAAGCCTGGGTAGCCGAGCACTTTGGTGCAGATTCAGCGCTATGGTATGGCTCAGGCTACCTGGCCAATCTTGGTCTTTTCTCCTGTTTGGCCTCCCGTGGCGATACCTATTTATACGACGAGTTCATTCATGCCTCAATCCGCGATGGCCTTAGGCTTTCTCAGGCTCATGCTTATTCATTTCGGCATAACGATTTAGAAGCACTGCGCCAAAAAGCCTCTGTGGCGCGAGGTCGGGTGTTTGTGGTAATCGAGTCGGTATATTCGATGGATGGCGATACGCCCCCACTGGAAGCAATCGTTAAGCTATGCAGAGACTTGGGTTGGTATCTAATTGTGGATGAGGCCCATAGTTTAGGTGTTTTTGGCAATCGTGGCGAGGGGCATACGTTTTCTCAAGGTTGGGATGACGTGCTGCTGGCCCGGGTGCTCACCTTTGGCAAGGCTGCCGGCTTCCATGGGGCCATGGTTTTGGGCTCACCAGTACTAAAGGAGTACCTCACCCAGTTTTCACGTCCCTTAATTTACACGACAGCTTCGAGTCGGGCCGATTTTATAACACTCAGGTTCAAGCTCGAAAAGCTATTGATGGCCGAAGAAGCACGGTTGAGCCTTTTTCGAAATGTTGAGCAGTTTATCCGCGGCATGACCCAAACCTCGTTGGCCTTGATGCCGTCGGTTTCGCCCATTCAGTCGGTGCTCTGTGATGGTAACGATGCTGCAGTGCGCCTTGCAGAATTGCTCAGTGCCGAAGGTTTTGAGGTGCGGGCAGTGAGGAGCCCAACCGTACCGAAGGGAACCGAGCGTATTCGGATTATTCTCCACAGTTTCAATACCCAAGAACAAGTGGGAGCTTTGGTTTCAGCCCTGAGCCACCACGAGGCACTCATGAAAATTTCATGATTTTTTCATGTATCGGTTGGAAATTTCAAAAATCGTCCTACTTTTGCGTTCCCAATTTTTGAGGTCATGGTAAGAACGTTTCAACCCTCCATCCGGAAAAGGAAGAACAAGCACGGATTCCGTGAACGCATGTCAACAGCCAATGGCCGTCGTGTGCTGGCAGCCCGCCGTGCCCGTGGCCGCAAGCGTCTTACAGTTTCCAGCGAGAAGCTGCACAAGCGTTAATTGTTGATTCCTGAACTTGTTAAGCGGCCCCAAAGCCGCTTTTTTCATGTGTATGGGTTTGAACCCATTTTCGCACAGCTTTTTCCGACAGTAAATTATGTCCTAACTCAAGGCTGAAAGTGCGACAAGCTACCTGGTGTTTTTTCAGGTATAGCATGGTTTCTTTTGGCGGTAAAACGGCGTCGTATTGTCCCAAATAAATTTCTACACCACCTTCGATTTGTTGCGCCAAAACGGCTAAATCACTGGCCGAAAGCTGGCAGTTGCGGTAAAACATCCAGGTGTTAAACAACTGCTCCCGCTTGGCTTTACTGGCAATCTCAAAGCGATAAAACGAGGCGGTCTTTCCTGAAATAAGCCTAAGCCTCTCGGCCACAAAAATTCCCGAGTAGGCAATGTGGGGTAAATGCACAAAGGCCTTGAATAGCCAATTTCCCATAAGGGTTTGGGTAATCAAACGGTAACCTTGGCGAACCGGAAGGCCATCAGGCGCGAGTAGCGCCAACCTACCTACATGCTGCACATTATGGTGCGCTACAAACTGAGCCACCCGGGCGCCAATCGAATAGGCCAACAGGTCAATTTGAGTTGCACCAACGCACTGCAATATGGCCTGAAACCACGCTTTAGCATACTGCGCATCAAAGGTGTCCGCGAATGAGCCTAAGGCATTTTGGCCATGAAAAGCCAGATCAACCTGCACAAAGGTATACCGCTCGGCCAACACCTCCTCCCAATATTTAAACGACTCACATCGCTGTCCATAGCCATGAAACAACAGTAAGAACGCTTTCCCGGAGCCCTTTACAGTGAGGTTCCATTGGTCTTGATTCACCCGAAATGTAAATGGTCGACTTTCCATTGTCCGGTTTACCGGTTGAAAGTAATAATTTTAGCGCATGGCCGAAGGCGTTTTGCTCCTGCTGTATTTCCTTTTTTTCGGGTTGCTCGTTTTTTTGAGCCCATGGTTTCGTGTACCGGGCTTTAATGGCACCTGGAGCCTCGGGCTGTTCATGCTTAAGTTTGCAGCCGGAATGGCTGTAGCCTGGATTTACACGCACATCTACAGCGATCGGAGTACGGCCGATGTGTACAAACTTTTCGACGACTCACGATACCTCTATGAAGCACTCGAGAAAAACCCGGGCGATTATTGGCGGATGATTTTTGGCCTGGATGAAAATGCGCCTTACTACGATGTGTACTACAACCGCATGAACAACTGGTTTAACAAGTACACCTTTAACCCTTCTTTTTTTAACGATACCCGAACAATCATCAGGGTAAATGCGCTCATTCGCCTGTTTTCCTTTGGCTATTATTCCATACATGTTATGGTATGGTCATTTGTCTCGTTGCTAGGAACGGTAATGATTTCACGAGCCGTTTTCCCACTGCTCAACATAAACCGTTACGCCCTGCTGGCCGCCTTGTTTGGCATTCCTTCGGTGCTGGCCTGGGGTTCTGCATTGCTCAAAGAAGGCTTGTTGCTTCTTTTTATGGGTGCGTTACTGCTCGGCTTTTTTAAATCACTCACTTCTGGAGTTTCAATCAGTAGCCTTGCCTTATTGCTCTTCGGTACAGCCGGATTTTTTGTGCTTAAGGTGCATGTTTTTCTAGCGCTTTTGCCGGCTCTCGCCGGATGTCTTCTCGCCTTCCGCCTAAAGAAAATTCCGGTACACTGGTGCTTTGTTATTGTGCTTTCGGCAAGCACATTGGCCTTTGGACTGTTCAGTTGGCTTTATCCTCAAATCGACTTACTCGAGTGGATGGCCCACCGCCAACAAGCGATGCTTCGGTTAGCCCATTACACCGACTCAGGAAGCATGCTCTTTGTCAATCCGCTGGATGGCACATGGATGTCGGTGTTGCGTAATCTGCCCGAAGCCTTACTCAGTGCTTTCTTCCGCCCATGGGTAACCGAAGCCGATGGTGCCCTGCAATGGCTCGCAGCCTTAGAAAACTTGATGCTTGCCTTGCTCATTTTACCGGCCATACTGTTCCGAAAAACGTGCAGCCGCGAACAAATAATCTTGGTAGGCTTTTGCTTCACCTTTACGTTCGTATTGTTTGCTTTTATGGGGCTTACCACACCTGTATTAGGCACTTTGGTTCGTTACCGTATGCCGGCTTTGCTGTTTTTTGTGCTGGGCATCGTCCAGCTCACCGATTACAGAGCCTTCGTTTCACAACTCAAAATCTGGTTCCGATATGACAACTAATACCTACCTGATTACCGGCGCAAGCTCGGGCATTGGGCAGGCCTGTGCCGAAATATTGGCAGGTCAAGGCGTTCGCCTTATTCTTACCGCCCGCCGGGCTGATCGCCTCAATGCCCTCAAGCAGAAACTCGAGGCTAAAGGTGCCCTGATACATACAGCCAGCTTCGATATCCGTAGCCGAAAGGCCTGCGAAGATTTTGTGGCCGGAATACCCGAGCCTTTTCGTGCTGTACGTGTTTTGGTCAATAATGCTGGACTGGCGGCCGGTTTAGACCCAATACAGCGTGGAAATCCCGACCATTGGGACCGCATGATTGATACCAATCTCAAGGGTTTGCTCTATTTAAGTAGAGCGGTTGTTCCATTGTTACAAGCTGTTGAGGGAGCTCAAATCATTAACATCGGTTCGATAGCCGGAAAGGAAGTTTACCCCAATGGAAATGTATATTGTGCTTCCAAGCATGCGGTAGATGCCCTTACACGGGGCATGCGTATGGATCTTCAGCCACTGGGAATCAGGGTGAGTTCGGTAAGTCCGGGCATGGTCGAAACTGAGTTCTCGCTTGTTCGGTTTGATGGCGATGCACAGAAAGCAGCTTTAGTCTATAAAGGGCTTGAGCCTTTGATGGCCGAAGACATTGCCGCTCAGGTGAAATACATTGCTCAACAACCTTTCAGAATTACCATTGCCGATGTGGTAATTTTTCCGGCAGCACAGGCCTCTTCACGCGATGTGTTACGCCGCAACGAGTGAGGAAGAACCTCTGCCATCACCGTCAATTCTTGGATTCATTACTTTAAACCATAGCGGTGGAATGGTGCTGAGCAACATCATTGCAGGGTAACCGGCCGGAAGCTGAGGGCTATCGTCGAAATGCCTCAAAACTTGATACTTTCGTGAGGCTTTATAGTGGTGATCAGCGTGTCGGGTGAGTTCGAAGAGCATGACTCTCCCCAAGGTGTAATTCGAATTCCACGAATGGCTCGGGAGCACCTTTTCATAAACACCGGGCGATCTTTCTTTTCTCGATAAGCCATAATGCTCGATGTAATTAATGGTTTCCAGTAAAAGAATACCAATCAAGGCTGTAATTACAAATAGCATCAGGGTTTGGAGTCCGAATGATAACCCGATTCCGAAAAGCAGAGCAATTTGAGCCACCTGAAACCAAAGCATAGTGTTGGGCCAACTCAGAAAACGGTGGCCATCCTTGCGTAGCAAATCTCCCTGAATGCGCCAGGCAGAAAGGTAGCTGCCCATGATCGACCGAATCCAAAAGGCATATAGCGATTCATGTTTGCGGGCTGTTGCCGGGTCGTGCGGAGTGGCTACATACCGGTGGTGGCCTCGGTTATGCTCCACATAAAAGTGAAGGTAAAGCGACGATAACAAGAGCATCCAGGCCATAACCCGCTCAGATTGTGCAGCCCTGTGTCCAAGCTCATGGGCCACGTTAATGCCTAATACACCAGAACAAATGCCGGTTGCACTAATCATCCCGATAAGCTGTAAAGTGCTGAAGCTACCTGTACTTACGCGAAACAAAAACAATCCAATGATGAACCATTGAAGTGGCACGCTCAGGTAGAGCACATAATCGTACAACTTGTCTTTGAGGGCAGAGTTTTCTTCGTTTTCGTTGAGGTTTTCCGTGCTGATGGGGAGCCATTGTTCCAGGGCAGGAATAACCACAAAGGCGTAGATAAGGGTTAGAAACGCGAACCATTCCGGCCTCCAAAGTGCCAGTACTGCTGTTGCTGGTATGGTGTACCCGCTCAGATATTTCAATTCACGCAACATATCCAGGTTTTTCAGTGTCTGCTCAAAATTAATGAAAATCGCTTTTTTACCCAAGCCATGGCCCTTACCTTTGGGCACCAACCTGATAGTAGATGAAAAATCGTGTGCTGTTGTTATTTACCGTAGTTCAAATTGGTCTATCCGCATTCCTGTTCACAAGGGAAAGTGAGGAGGAGCGTGAACGGTCGAATCGTTTTTTACCGGTTCCTGGCGATACCCGGGTATTGCGAAAAGAAGAGGAGAGTGAAGCCGAGGAACACCGCAAGCGGATGGAGTGGATCGAGCGCATTCACCGCGCAGCACCCGGTGTTGATTGGAGGGCCATCGACCGAAATACGCGTTATACCAAATACCTCGCAGCGGCCGGTCAGGGCAATCGCAGTAGTGGAGGTTCGGCCAGCGTAGCCAATGGTTTGTTGGAAGGTATGTGGATTGAAAAAGGGAGCGGAAACCTGGCCGGAAGAACCCGCTGGGCCGATTACGATACCTTGAGCGAAAAGATTTATCTCGTAAGCGATGGGGGAAATGTATGGAGAGGGAATTTGGATGGCACTGCGTGGGAGGTGCTCAACGACCGACTTCAATTCGATAATCCATGCATGATTCGGGCAATTAGACGCGAAGGGTTGTTTAGAATTTTAGTAGCCACATGGAGCCAAATGGCGTATTACAGCGACGATGCCGGCGAGACCTGGCAGGTAGTTCAGGGCTTCGAAAACCTCAATGGAGGTTCTCAGCGCATCGAACGAATGGTTGTGGCCGACGATGCCTCGGCAACAGTGTACGCATTGGTTTCGTCGCCAATTTCTGGTCAAAGTGGAACACATCATGTTGTTTACCGCTCCACCAATCAGGGAGCCAGTTTTTCCCAGTACTTCGTTGTTCCGGGTTCGCAAAATGTGTCTATTGGTCCGGGCGATTTATGGGCGGCACATTACGGAGAATCTGCTCCTTATGTGCTTTTCAACAATTCGCTTTACCGCATCAATACAGCCGACAGCACCCTTGAATTGCGGGGGCAGCTTGCTCCTTCAGGAGCTACCGACTATGTAATGTTGGCCGGTTATCGTTCTGAAGCTTCCGAAGTACTTCTTTATGCCTATTTCGACCGTTCTGTCTATCGCTCAGCCGATGAAGGTCAGACCTGGACACTTCAAATGAATCTGGATCGCGATCCATTCTTTAAAACCAGCTTCTCTGCCTCTGTTAATACACCCGATGTGTTGTATTTCGGCGATATTGAGTGCTACCGAAGCAACAACGGCGGGCAAGGTTTTCAGCGAATAAACGAGTGGTTCGAGTATTACGACAATGTGACTTTTATGCTCCATGCCGATATTCCTTCGGTGAACTGCTTACGCCGCGACGATGGCTCCGAATTTCAGCTCATCAACACCGACGGTGGCGTGTATTATTCAAACAACAACCTCATTCAGGTAAGGAATATTTCCTTACAGGGCTTACACATCAGCCAGTATTACTCCTCACTCACCGCCATTTACGATACCTCTATGTTGTTTTTGGGGTCTCAGGATCAGGGGTATCAGCGTTCGCTAAGCGAAAATGGAGGCATTCGAAACTTTGAGCAGGTCATTAGCGGCGATTATGGCCATCTGGTGAGCTCGAATGAAGGAGCCAGCGTTTGGATGGTGTATCCCGGCTTTGCCATTTTTTACCCCAATTCTTCCAGTGATGTTTCGGCGAGCTGGGATTTTGATGGAGGAAATATTTATTGGATGCCACCCATCATGGCCGATCCCTTCGACGAAGCACAGTGCTATCTGGCCAATGGTTCGCGAATCATGAAGCTACAATATGGGGGCGACCAGATTAATGCCAGCCAATTGCCCGGTAATTTCTTGGGTGGAATTTCGGCTATGGCCTACTCGCCGGTCGACAATAACCGATGGTATGTGCTCACAGAGAGTGGACGGTTTTATACCTCAACAGATGGAGGCGACACATGGACATTCACTACCATCAGCGGCGCCCCGGGAGCCAACTATTTATATGGGAACTGCATTTTGCCTTCTACTGTGAATCCTGATGTGGTGTACATTTCTGGCAGCGGTTACTCCAATGCTCCGGTGTTTAAGTCGACCAACAATGGGGCGAGCTTTACACCAATTGCTGCCGGTTTGCCATCCACTATGGCTTTCCGCCTCGCGGCAGCACCGAACGACGAGTTTATATTTGCGGCCACCGAAGTTGGGCCTTATGTGTATGTGCCATCCGACAATCAATGGTACGACTTAAGCGGCAACATTGCACCCGATCAGGCATATTGGTGGGTAGAATATATTCCGGCAATGAAAACAGCCCGCTTTTCGACTTATGGACGTGGCGTTTGGGATTTCCGCATAAACAGTCCGCTGAACATAAATACAGCTGCTGCCCAAACTCTGCAAGTTTATCCGAACCCTGCAACCAATCAGGTTCAATTGCGTGGACTTTCTCCAGGCCTTACAGCGGTTCGGCTTTACGATTTAAGCGGTAAATTGATGTTCTCCCAAACCGTTTCAGCACAGGAAGCCATATTGACGGGCTTAGGCAATCTCCCGCGCGGAATGTATGTACTGGTTACCGAGCAAGGCAAAACACGGCAGGGCCAGAAACTTATTTTACGGTAGAGATTGCCCGAAGAGTCTCAAAGGCACTAAAGTCTTTGTAGTAAGTTAAAGTGTTCGGCACGGAAAGATGCGTAAAAGGGTGCAAAGTCCCTTCCTGAGGTACATTGCAGCTTCTAAATCAAAAAGGCTTACTCTTCGCAGGTATAGCTCCCTGAAATGAGTAAGGCCTGATCGCGGGCTTTGTCTTTGGCCAAGTCTCTATCTTCCCGACTTCCGCAGGTTTCTTCCTTATCAACCAACACATTTCCATTGCTGTCGGAAACTGTACAGATTACACATTTTCTGCAGGCGCCAAGGCTAATCAGCAGCACGAAGGCTGGGAGGATGAAGGCTTTTTTCATGGTTTAATCGCGGGTGCACTTAAGGGTGAGTGAATCGGGAAGCGTACTTCTGTAAGTGAGTTCCTGCGCATCGAGTGTAGCTTTTCTGCCACAGGTTTCTGGGTAGGTATCAATAGTTGCTCCAGATGAAGTAACCGTGGTTGTGCAAGTCATGCATTTACGGCATGAGGCCTGAAACAAACCAATAAATAGAACAAAGAGAAGCGCGATATTTTTCATGACCACAAAAAAACAACGCTTTCACATTCCAGTTGTTGAATAAAGAGGGAAATAATCTTCATGTAGTCCAAAAAATTATGTACCAATTACTTGCAAGTCTTTGATTTTCTAAAATATAGCCCAGATGGCCACGGTTTTAACTTTTTTTGGTTTATGAAATGTTTGAGATTGCATCTTTGGTTTTTTACCCTACATTTGTCAAAACTCAAACAATCAAATTACAATGAAAAAAGTATTTGCCGTTGTAGCCGTTGTGGCTCTGCTTGCTTCTTGCAAGAAAGATTACACTTGCAAGTGTACTGCTGCTGGTGTTACTACTAACATCGAAATCAAAGACGCTAAGAAAGCTGATGCTGAAGATGCTTGCAATGCATCAGGCGTTACTTACGGTCTTTTGGGTGGTTCTTGCACCCTCGAGTGATTTTAAAATAACTCAAAAAAAGCTGGCTAGTCTTAGTCAGCTTTTTTTTTGTCCATGTTTCACTAAAACTTGCTTCATTTCTCATTCCATTTATCTGACTCGCATTGTTTTAGCTCACAAAGCGCATGGCTTGCAGGTGTCAATTGTTGCTAAAGCGTAATTTACTGGTGCTTTTCCATCGACGCATTTGTGTAATAACATATCTAGGGCTTACTCAAAAGCCGGTTTTGCTGGCTAAGTAAAAATCAGGTTGGTAAAAACAGAGATACACAGTATTTACACATCTCACTAATAAAGCCAAACATCGAGTTTAGTTTTAATAAAGGCTCGGGCGTAGTGTGTTAAACCATTAAAAGTTTTTTGTTAGCACTAAGCAAAAATGCCTCAGGTTTCAGCCCAAGTTCATCTGCAAAATCCCATTTCTAACGAACAGGGTACAATTCATTTTTAAGTATGCAAACAGGAATAAAACTGCTCCACTGTCTCCTTCGTATAGTTCCGGCGCTTGTTACTGGAGCTATATTTTTTTGGGGCGCCGATAACATCGATTTTTTCGACTACACCATCAATGAGTCTGGGCTCGGCGGCTTTACACTTTCTACATACATTTCGCGCCTTGCGGTGGGTTTTGTATTCGGCTCTGCCATGGTTCTTCTCTTTAATCCGCCTAGTCGACTCTGGTTGTGGCTGTATCGTTTCCCTTTACTGATTCTCATTTATGTCGCCCTTTACCAGGCGATTTGGATTCCACTCGAACGTTGCTATTTCTGTTTTTGGGAAGTTTTTGAATTTAGCCCGTGGCAAGGGTTTTTTGTGTGGATGACTTTACTCGCGTGGAGCTGGCTTCCAACCTACCAGAAAACCATATTCAATTTCAAAGTTCCCAAAGTTGTCTCTATCCTTATTTTACTGCTGAGCATATCAGTACCTTTCATTCTGAATTATCCGGCGCATTGGATGATTTATGGGGAATATGTTACGCGGCCAGTAAACAAACAGCTGCAGCTCGACTCATTGCAGCATTTCGATCTGCAATACCAAAACATCCAGCCGGATGCCTCACTCTCAGATGGAGAAATATTGGTGTGTTTTTCCTCGCTTACTTGTCCGTTTTGTACCCGAGCTGCCTACAAGCTTCACCTCATCAAAAAGGCTAACCCTGAGCTTCGATGTTTGCTGGTGCTCACCGGTGATGCCAAGCTTGTTGAGGCATTTCAACGCAAGACACAAAGCGCCAACGTTCCAACTGTAATGCTCAATAACGATTGGTTTCATAGGGCAACAGGTGGAAGTGTTCCGCAGATTTTCCGGGTGAAAAATGATCTCGCCTTTGAGAAGGTTTCCTACTGGGCGTTGGATGCCAAACATTTGGGAACAAATCCCTAACAGCCATCTTGGCCGTTTCAGTCATAGTCGTATTTTTGAAAAAAAACCATGAGTATGGAGGTTAAAAGAATCCCCGATATTCTCCCGTATATCCGCGAGAAATATGGTCGGGCCGATGTACTGAATGCTAAGATTCAGGGTCAATGGACAAGTTGGAGCATCCAGCAGTTTTGTGAAATTACTGATGCCGTGAGTTATGGGCTCATGGACCAAGGAATAAATCCCGGCGATACGGTGGCCATCATTTCAGCCAACCGGCCCGAGTGGAATTTCAGCGACTTCGGTATTGCAGCAATAGGCGCAGTGAGCGTTCCGGTTTACCCAACCATGGGAAACAGCGAAACAGCCTTCATCCTTAAAGATGCCGGGGTGAAAATTGCCCTGGTTGCCGACGAAGCACTCTACAATAAAATTCAAGCCATCCGCGCTGAGCTACCCGAGCTTAAAGAAGTTTATACCTTCGACAAAGTGAGTGGAGCTAAACACTTCAATGCATTGATTGAAGCGGGAAAAGCAAATCCCCAGCCGGAGCAACTCAAGACTTATACAGAAAACATTCGCCCCGACGATCTTCTAACGCTCATCTATACTTCTGGCACAACCGGTGTTCCCAAAGGCGTAATGCTCACCCACAACAATTTGATTTCAAATGTGCACGGGTCGAGAGGCGCTTGTCCGGTTACCAACGAGCACAAAGTGCTGAGCTTCTTGCCGCTTTCCCACATTTTTGAGCGAATGCTCGTTTACCTATACTTATATGTAGGAGCCGGTATTTATTATGCCGAAAGCATGGATACCATCGGCGACAATCTCAAGGAAGTGAAGCCATTTGCCTTCTCTACCGTGCCCCGACTCTTGGAAAAAGTGTACGATAAAATTGTGGCCAAAGGCACCGAGCTCACTGGTATCAAGCGAAAGCTCTTTTTCTGGGCGCTTGATTTGGGCCATCGTTATGAGCTCAACGGGGCCAACGGTGCTTGGTTTGAGTTACAGTTGAAGTTGGCCAATAAACTGATTTTTAGCAAGTGGCGTGAGGCTTTAGGCGGTAACGTTGGAGTTATAGTTTCGGGTGCTGCCGCATTGCAACCCCGTTTAGCGCGCGTGTTTACAGCCGCACAAATCCCTGTACTTGAAGGGTATGGGCTTACTGAAACTTCGCCGGTGATTTCTGTTAACCGACTGGTTAAAGGCCACAGAGCCTTTGGTTCGGTTGGTTTAATGTTGGATGACGTTTCGGTTAAAATTGCCGAAGACGGCGAAATTCTTTGCAAAGGTCCTAATGTGATGAAGGGCTACTACAAGCGGCCCGACCTCACAGCAGAGGTAATGAAAGACGGTTGGTTCTACACCGGCGATATTGGAAAACTTGAGCATGGATTGTTATGGATTACAGATCGTAAGAAGGAAATCTTCAAAACATCAGGTGGGAAGTATATCGCGCCTCAAGTGCTCGAAAATAAGTTCAAGGAGTCGATTTATATCGAGCAAATTATGGTGGTTGGAGAAGGCCAAAAACATGCTTCCGCACTCATAGTTCCGTCATATGATGCTCTCAAAAAGTGGTGCGACGACAATGGTTTGACCTTAAGCCGCAGCCAAATGGCCAGTCATCCGAAGGTTGTATCATTATTCCAATCTGAAGTTGACCGTTACAATGCCGATTTTGGTCAGTGGGAAACCGTGAAGAAGTTCTGTATTCTTGAGCATGAGTGGACCATCGACGGTGGCGAGCTCACACCCAGTCTGAAGCTGAAACGAAGAATCATCTCCGAAAAGTTCGCTGCACAGATTGCCGAATTCTACAAGGAAGCGTAAGGCTTCCTTTAGGGAATTCGCTTGAGGTGAATATCGCGCGTCGGGGCAATGATTAATGGCACCTTCTCCACATGCACTGAGCTGGTGTCCAGTCCAAAGGCCTTTTCTTCCGACAGACTGACATCTTTCAATAAGAAGTAAAGATCGAGTACAATCTTCTCGTAGAATGGTAAATCGTTTTCGTTCGAGAGGAATTTCTCCAATACGATGAAGCGGAAGTCGCCAATAATCTGGTTCTTGTTGAGCGATTCATACCGTGATACAATATCTACTTCCTGCGCCTTCACCAGGTCTTGTACAATTTTTCGAAACATCACATTTATCCGCGGAGCTACACGGAACCCAAGCA
Organism: Bacteroidota bacterium; assembly: GCA_027483445.1. Classification (GTDB taxonomy): domain Bacteria; phylum Bacteroidota; class Bacteroidia; order M30B66; family M30B66; genus CAMCXT01. Next base: position 58,228 of record JAIXUS010000018.1, read on the forward strand.
GAAAATCGACGCGGATCACGGCATCATTCACAATTTCCTTCACCTTGTACTCCATTCTGTAGGGTTCATCAACCACATCTACGTGCAAAAACCAATAGATATCGGCCCGTTTGGGCTGTTTTTGCAAAATCGAGTAGATGATTTTCGATTCTACTTGCTCCTCATCGTTAGCACTGGTGAGGAAAACAAGGTGAGTCGCATATTTAGGAACGCTTAAGTCTTTCTTCAGTTCGCAAAGCAATTCCAGATAATCTTTCAAGTGCACAAACTCAACATACGAGTTTCTGATTTTGCGGGCATCATACCAAACCCACATCACCAATGCAATTACGGCCGCTATGATTAAGGAGATGAATCCGCCTTCTGGTATTTTTTCAATATTAGCGATGAGGAATGCCGATTCTACGGTAAGGTAAACAATGATGAACCCATAGATCAGCGGCGTCCGGTAACGCTTCATGCCCATATAATACACCAGCAAAGTAGAGGTCATAAGCATACCCACAATAATGGTCATCCCATAGGCCGCTTCCATAGCGCCCGACTCTTTGAAATACAAAACGACCCCCGCGCATCCTATAAACAAAAGCCAATTAATTGAAGGAATGTAAAGTTGCCCCTTCATGATCGTTGGATAGGCAATTTTTACCTTCGGCCAAAGATTCAGTCGGATGGCCTCGTTAATCAAGGTGAAAGAACCGGAAATTAAGGCCTGACTTGCAACAACGGTAGCAATGGTGGCAATACTAAAACCGATTAGGAAGAACCATTCGGGCATAATCTCATAAAATGGATTTTTACCGTCGAGCATTTGTCCTTCTCGGGCCAGCAACCAAGCTGATTGCCCCAAATAATTGATTACCAAGGCAGTTTTTACGAAAATCCAGGATGCCTGTATGTTGGTTTTTCCGCAATGCCCTAAATCAGAGTAAAGCGCCTCCGCTCCAGTGGTACACAGAAACACAGCACCCAGCAACCAAAATCCTTCGGGATAGGCCGTTAGCAATTGGATGGCGTAATGTGGACTTAAGGCCTTGAAAACTTCCATATTCTGGCTTACCTGCGCAAGACCCAGAACAGTGAGCATGAAAAACCAAATAAACATTACCGGACCGAAAAAACGGCCAATGAAAGTGGTGCCGAATTGCTGAATCGCAAATAACAGAAAGAGAATGCCCAGAATAATAGGAATCGTTTCAATTTCGGGGTAGTTCGACTTAAGTCCTTCAATTGCCGACGATACAGAGATTGCCGGAGTAATAATTCCGTCGCCCAGCAATGCCGCTCCTCCAATAATTGCCGGAAACAGGAGCCACTTCACCTTTGTGCGCCGAACCAGGGCGTACAAGGCGAATATTCCGCCTTCACCTTTGTTATCGGCCCTCAGGGTTAATACGATATATTTAAGGGTGGTTTGAAGGGTGAGCGTCCAAAAGATGCACGACATTCCTCCAAGTATCAGTTCTTCACTGATAGGACGATCGCCCACAATGGCCTTCATTACATAGAGTGGAGAAGTGCCAATGTCTCCGTAAATGATTCCAAGTGTTACCAGTAAGCCTGCTAAACCAAATTTAGGGATGTGTGAAGCGTATGAATGATCTCCCATGTGAGGGGTGGTTAAAATCTGCCCAAATGTATCAAAACAACACCATGTTCTTCGAGCATTTAGCCTTACTTGAGTAGGTCTCAATGAATTTTTTGAGAACATTTTTGGAACATGGGAGTTAATACTAAATTAAACTTGGAATACTTTAATAAACAGAAAATCAAATAGATGAGAGAATTGCTATTGATTTCCAATGTTAAATATTAAGCCAATGTTACCAAAAAGTGATGTGCGAATGAATTAATGCGTAACTTTGTGTTATTGAAAGACGTTAAACTGGTAAAGGATACTAACATGAAAACACTGCTTGCATTCATTTTTTTTGGACTTGGGCTAACTTTAAATGCTCAGCAGGAGTTGAAGACATACCATGATAATGGTTCACTTAAAAGCGTGTACGTTTACACGGATTCTCAGAACTACACTGTAAAGAATTACTTTCAGAATGGCAAACTCAAGGAAGTAGGAGCTTTTGCTCAGGGTAAAATGAACGGAACATGGATCAACTTCCACGAAAATGGCCTTAAAGCTGGAGAGGCAAATTATGAAAATGGCCTTAAAGTAGGCGAATGGAAGGTCTACGACCAGGATGGCTTGGTTCGTTATAAGGTGAATTACAAAGACAATAAAATGATTTCTGCGGTAAGCCTTGATCAGCAAGGGCAACAAATCGCGGAAACCATTTCACGATAGTTTAATTTTTGATTAAGAAAACCCGGTGAACAGCCGGGTTTTTTTATTTCCGTCTCGGTTGAATGGCAAGGCGAATAACTAAATTTGGTCCGTTCAACTTAGAATATTTTTCATGGTACATAACTTTAGTGCCGGACCGGCCATACTCCCGGCTGAAGTGCTGCAACAAGCCTCAGCAGCTTGCCTTTCTTTTAACAATACCGGACTTTCTCTGCTCGAAATTTCGCACCGCGGCAAGGATGTTATCGCTGTTTTTGATGAAGCAGCTGCCCTTACCAAAAAGCTACTCAACCTCAGTGATGATTATGCTGTAATTTTCCTTCAAGGTGGGGCATCTACACAATTCGCCATGGTTCCACACAATTTCCTGAACCAAAAGGCCGCGTACCTCAATACCGGCGTCTGGGCCACCAGAGCCATTAAAGAGGCAAAACACTATGGCGAAACGGCAGTCGTGGCCAGTTCTGAAGATCGTAATTTTTCATACATACCCAAAGGATTCCTCATTCCGGAAGACGCCGATTATTTCCACTACACCTCAAACAATACCATTTATGGCACGCAAATCAGAACCGTACCCCAGTCGCCGGTTCCTTTAATCTGCGATATGTCGTCCGACATTTTCTCCTACACCTTCGACGCCAGCAAGTTTGACCTTATTTACGCCGGAGCTCAGAAAAACATGGGGCCCGCCGGCGCCACTATGGTCATCCTTAAAAAATCGGCGCTACAACGCATTCAGCGGAAAATGCCTACCATGCTCAATTATGCCATCCACGTTGAAGGAGAATCGATGTACAACACCCCTCCGGTGTTTGCAGTGTACGTTTCGATGCTCACGCTTCGTTGGCTCGATGCTATGGGCGGCGTTGCCGTGATGGAAGCCCGTAATGAAGAGAAATCACGACTGTTTTACACCGAACTCGACCGCAACAGCCAATTCAAAGGCACCGTTGATGTAGAAGACCGCTCGCGGATGAATGCCAATTTCGTCATGAACGATCCTTCCAAAGAACCACTATTCAATGCAATGCTTAAGGAAGCCGGAATCTCTGGTTTGGCCGGACATAGATCAGTAGGTGGTTATCGCGCTTCGATGTATAACGCACTGCCACTATCAAGCGTGCAGGCCCTTGTGGAGGTGATGCAAGCTTTCGAAAAAAATCACGGTTAATTCAACGCGATTATGGTAAAAATTTTGGCAAATGATGGCATCGATGCCATTGGAAAAAACCTCTTGGAAAATGCCGGTTTCTTCGTTGAAACAAGTAAAGCCCCCGAAGGTAAACTGATTCAAACCATCAACGAAGGGAATTTCGAGGTCGTGTTGGTGCGTAGTGCCACAAAGATTACCTCCGAAGTTATGGATGCATGTCCTGGGATACGCCTCATTGGCCGTGCAGGCGTCGGACTCGACAACATAGACACGCGCCACGCCGAAGCACGCAGTATTCAGGTGTTTAATACGCCTGCCGCCTCATCGCAATCGGTCGCAGAGCTTGTTTTTGCTCACCTTTTTGCCGGTGTTCGTTGGCTGCAGGATGCCAACCATACCATGAGAACTGTTGGCAATACTCAGTTTAACGGGCTGAAAAAAACCTATTCAGCCGGAATCGAACTGCAAGGCAAAACGCTGGGAATTATTGGCTTTGGTCGAATTGGTCAAGCAGTTGCCCGAATGGCCATCGGTATGGGTATGAAAGTAATGGCCGCCGACCCCTTCATTCAGGAAGTTACTTTAGAACTCCATATTGCCCAAACTGGCAATAAACTTAGCATTCCAATCCAAACCGCACCTTTCGATACTGTAATTGCGCAAAGCGATTTTCTCAGTTTACATGTCCCTGGAAAGGTGAATGGTAAAGCGGTACTCGGGGCCGACGAGTTATCACGCTTGAAAAAAGGAGCCGGAGTGGTCAATGCCGCCCGGGGCGGGGTGATCGACGAAGATGCACTGCTCCAGGCCCTCAATTCGGGGCATCTGAGCTTTGTCGGTCTCGACGTGTTTGAAAATGAGCCTACACCCCGTGAAGATTTACTCACTCACCCCAAAATCTCCGTGAGTCCTCACATCGGCGCATCTACAGCCGAAGCTCAGGAACGCATTGCCACCGAATTGGCACAGTATATCATTCGGTATTACACCCGCTAATTATGGGGTTTATTCATCCATTCCGCGGACTTGTTCCGGCGAAGCATCGGGTTGAAGCTGTCATTTCAAAACCCTTCGACACCTATTCCTCCAAAGAGGTGGAAACGGTTGTGAAGGCCAACCCTGAATCTTTCCTTAATATCATTAAGCCCGAGTTGGCCAACGGTAAGCGTACTCGTCCCGACAACCCTGAGGCTCAGCAAAAAAGCCGACATAAATTTTTGCGGTTTTTGCAGGATGGCATTCTCGAAAAACAACCTGAGCCGGTGTATTACATCTACCGCCAGGTAAAGCCTCACTTTGTTTACACAGGTTTAATCGCCACCATCGACGCAAGTGCCTACCGCGATGGACGAATAAAGATTCACGAACAAACGCTGGCTCCCAAGGAAGAAAAGTTGAAGGATTACCTCAGCATTGTTGGCATAAATGCCGAACCGGTGATGTTTACTTATCCACATAAGCAGGAGATCGACGAGTTGATGAATCGGCTTACCGCCAATGAACCGTATGCGCAGTTTCATTTTGATGGCAAGGATCATCTACTCTGGGTGGTAAGCCATCATGAAGACATTTCGGTTATTCAGCGAGAGTTTGATAAACTAAGCACTGTTTACGTGGCCGATGGACATCATCGCTCAGCCTCTTCGGTGCTGCTGGCCGAAGAGTCACCCGAAAACACTCCGGCGAAAAGGTTCATGGGAATTTTTCTTCCCGATCACAACCTGCAGCTTTTCGAATTTAACCGTCTGGTGAAGGATACCGGAGAACTGACCCTCACCCAAATTTTGGGTCGTCTCGAAGAAGATTTCGAGGTAGATGTGGTGAATGCGGAGGTGTTTAAGCCAAGCCGATTGCACGAGTTTTCCATGTACATGGATGGCAAATGGTTCAAACTCAACCTGAAGCTGGCCGCCCAAAACAATCAGTTAGGCGATAAGCTCGATGCCAATATTCTCACCCAACGGATTTTGGCGCCCTTGTTTGAAATCAGCGATTTACGAAACGATACACGCATAGGATTCCTGAGCGGATTGAAAGGCCCCGAAGAAATGAAAGCTCAGGTCGATAGCGGTCGATATGCTCTGGCCCTCGGACTTTTCCCTGTGAGCTTCCAGCAGTTTTTTAGCTTCAGCGATCAAGGAAAAATGATGCCGCCCAAAACAACCTGGTTTGAGCCCAAGTTATTGAATGGATTGGTGATTTACGATTTGGAGAACGAAGCGCATGGATACCATCGCAAAACGACTTGAGGCCATACGGGCCGAATTACTTCCAGGTGTTAGCCTTGTAGCGGTTTCAAAAACGAAACCGGTAGAGATGATATTTGAGGCTTATCAAGCCGGACAGAGGATTTTTGGTGAAAACCGAGCTCAGGAAATGGCCGCGAAGTTTTCGGCTTTACCGCCCGACATCGAATGGCACATGATCGGTCATCTGCAAACCAATAAAGTCAAGTATATCGCGCCATTCGTTTCGCTCATTCATTCGGTCGACTCCGAAGCATTGCTTGATGTCATCCAAAAAGAAGCACAAAAACACAATCGGATTATTCCTTGTCTCATTCAGGTTTACATCGCAACGGAAGAAAGCAAGCATGGCTTCTTACCTGAACAAGTACTGCCGCTGTTGGAGTCCTCAGCACGTAACCGTTTTCCCAATGTGGCCATTCATGGGCTTATGGGAATGGCCAGTTTCACTGAGGATGACCAATTGATTCGCCGTGAGCTTGCGGGCTTGGCTAAGCTCTATCGTGAAGCTAAGGCAACAACAGGACTTGAGCTTCCGGTACTTTCAATGGGAATGAGTGGCGATTATCGTATTGCCATGGAAGAAGGCAGCACAATGGTGCGGATTGGTTCTTCTATTTTCGGAAGCCGGTCCTAATGAATCACCATCAGGTTTGCCTTGCGTAATTCAGTCTTATCCTGAACCATCAGCATATAAAGTCCGGCCGGCAAACCACTCACATTGATTCTACCTTCAGGGCTGATAGCCACTTGCTGCATTTTTCCAGACATATCGAAGAGTTGAGCCGAAGCTTGTTGAGCATCAATTCCGTCTAACTGAACCCAATCAGTAGCTGGATTAGGAAAAAGCCCTACACTGGAACGTTCTGCCTGACTAACTCCAACGCCATTGTTTGGAACGTTAATGCCTCCGGGCGTTATGCCCGCGCCTTGCGGGAAATTGGCACTCACTTCCAATGGATCAAATTGATTAGGGCTGATGAGGTCGCCATTGTACCAGGCTGAGGCCGAGGAAGGCGTAGTGTTGTCGAAGAACCGCACTGCCGCATCCGGAGTGCCCGCACTTTGGCTTAAAATCACGCCTCCGTAAATGAGGGCATTTACATCGCCATTGGTCCAACCTACAGCGTCCTGAATGATAGCTCCCTGCGGTAATTCGAGCACTCCATCGTTGTTGTTGTCATAATCGACGTTTGTTAAAATCGGCGATGGACTGAACAAGACGAGAAACGAAATGCTTCCGTTGTCAAGAATGGGCAGACCAAAAATTAAGGTGTCTTTGAAAACCGTTGGTGGTGCGATGTTCGGATATCCAAGGCTTGTTCCAATGAATACCAATCCATTGGAGCCCAGCGTGATTCCGTTAAGTGGAATAACCAAATCGGAATTTCCGGCGCTACCGGGGTCGCCTTCGATGACTACGACAAAAATGTTATTAAGGGTGCTTCCGGGACTGCCTTTAAGCTCGATAAATTCCTTCCCATCGTCGGCTCCGGGCGGATTTACTACAATTTCGTTGAGGAGTAACTGTGCATTCAATGCACCAGCAGTCAGCACAAGGCTGAACAAGGAAGTAATTAGAGGTTTAATCATGCTTATCGGGTGATGGAAATTCTTCCTTGAGCCGTTTCGAAATACTCGTCTTTCAGGAAATAATTGAGGACGTAAAAGTAGACATCATCTGGTAAAGGGCGACCGTTAATTGTGCCATCCCAAGAAAAATCGAGTTTATCGGATTGAAACACCTGTTCTCCCCAACGATTAAAAATTCGGATGTTACCTTGCGAAACGGTTTCTGTGTGGTACACCTCAAATACATCGTTGAGATTATCACCGTTAGGAGTGAAACCACTTGGAACATACATCGTTTGCGGAATTACTTCTTTCAGTTTAAAATGTGCAATGAGGGTATCGGTGGTGTCGATGACAAACGAATTCACACTCAGGCTTGAGTCGGTAAATGAATGGTATTGCAGCTCCCAACGGTCGAATTCGAATTCCTCGAATCCGTAGTTATCGATGTTGATTAATGTTTGTGGGAAGTAGACCTCAGTATGCGGATATTCTTGAAGCCAATCACTATTAAGCAGCACTTTACCTGAACCTTCCGGCTGCACCTGAACGGTGAGTAACCATGTTTGCTTAGGAATAAATCGAATAAAGATGGTATCATCGGCCGAAGCTTCCAGGAAAACACTGGTTTGTAAAGGATCGGGACTGAAAGTATGGTTCGCCGCTGCGTACTCCACAAAATCATAGTTCGGATCGGCTGTAGCTGTTAAGCTCAATGGGAATCCGTCGTTATAAGTATTGCTGAATGGGAATGCCCCGGGGGTAATTCCATTGATTGAGACCGTTCCTCCATTGGGAGGTTCAATCACGAAGGTAATATCGTGCGTTTCAACCACCCTGAAATGAGCAACAATACTATCAGCACCTGCAATCATGAAGCTGTTGATGGCATCAGTGGTAGCACCGTTCAAGGTTGAGTTGAAAACCTCCCAATAATCGAATACATAAGCCGGACTGCTTGGTGTAGCCTCTAAATCGCCCTCAACACCTCCAAAATAGGAGCCGCTCCAAGGGTAATTCGGAATGGTAAGCTCGTTGAACTTTATTGTACCACCTCCAGCAGGAACCACCTGAAAGGCCATCCGATGCGGCCCATCCACTTCATAACAGTTTACCACTCCCTGCTCTTCGATGTACTCGCATCGCCCAACAATCTGGCCTCGCATATAATCAATGTTGCCTTGCCAATCGGCCATTGTTCCTCCCCAACGTGCAATCTGACGTGGCATTTCTGTTTCAATGTGTGCCTTAATACTGTCGAAATGCGCCAAAGCATACTCGCAGCCGAGGTATGTATTGATAAGTTCAGCGTATCGGTTTACAAAACGCTGTTTAAATTCCGGGTTGGCCAACAAGCGGTTGTAAACGTTTAGATGCCCTTCTTCTGGACCTGCATTTTGAAACTGCTCATCCAAATCGCAGGGGTCAGCATTGAAATCGGTGGTGGGCCAATTGCTGTAGTTCTGCCCCAAATCGAACACGTTGTCCATGTCCCACAAGATGTACTTCCAACGAACGGGTGGCGTTCCACGGCCTCTCCACCACATGGTGTTCCAGTTCATCCAGTCGGAGTTCACACTCCAAGTATTCAGAATGGTGTAATCAATCAAAGAGGCCACATCTAAACGCCCCGAAACAGCACCGTAGTTAGCCGGATCGGTCATGTCGTTGGTCATGATGTAGTTGTACAAATCGTTCCAGTCATCAGCGCTACCATAGCGCACCTCGAGTCCTCCCCAAAAACTAAGCATGTCGAGGTCTTCCTCTTCCTGGTTCCAGTAGTAGTCGGTGTAATCCGGGTCATTCACCCTTTCGCGTACTTCATACAGACCCCAATATTGCCCGTTAATGTAAACTGCACAATGTTGATTCCGCCTCAGATCGACATTTAAATTTGCCCGTTCGGCCAAAGACTGAATAAAGGCATCGCGAAGGTGGCAACCTGGCCCCCAGGTAAACGGATAATTGTCGGAAGCTCCGGCCTTGAATATGATTCGTTGAAATTCTTGTCGGGGTGATGTCGGGAAAATTGGGTAGTCGATTTGATCATCGTACCCATACTGATCGCGCACAATAAAGCCAACCCCTTTTTGATTGAACGCCCAGGAGTCATTCCCATGGCGATCTACTTCCCCAAACGACTCAAACAGAAGCTGACCGGTGGGTGAAAAATACTCTATCGCAGCTGGAATTTCTTGCCAACCTGAAGCGAACAAGTCATCGTACTCGTCAGAAATCCACGAAGCAATTGGCATGTCGTGGCTAACGCCAATCAGGTAGGTGTTCGAGGCAATAAAGCTGGGTAAAAAACCACTACCGTTTGCAGGGAAGGCCCGTGCACGAATTACAGTAGAGGCATTTACAGTAATTGGAGTGGTAAATTGTGGAGAAGTCGCGCTAGGTTCTGCTCCATCGAGGGTGTATCGAACTGTATAACCGGCATCACCGGAAATAATATCTATGGTTTGTGCACCGGCATAAATTCCCGGAGCCAAACTAAACTGTGGCGTATCTGCATATCCGCTGAATGATGTTGCCCCATTGGCGGAACCTGGAGTAGGTGTTGTGAAAACTCGCCAATTCCCACCGTTAGGCTGCCGTCCCCAGCTGTGATTAACCTGGATTGGACTCAATGCGTATGAGTCGAGCAAAGTACCAATGCTGTTGGAAAACAAAACGGTTTCTCCGTTCATTTGATTCAGCTTAAAGTTGGTGTGTAAAGCCAAACCATTGTTTTCGTCTCTGCCTGAACAGAAAAAAAGGCGGTACGTTCCTGCATTGATCACGGTTCCTGCCGGAATTTGCCATTTTGTGGGATTGGCAGGCTCATCGCTCAGGAAGAAACTGCTTATATCAACAGCGGCAGGTCCGGCATTGTAAAGCTCAATGTAATCTTCATAGTCCCCGTAGTCATCTGCAACTATTGCCCTGTTGGCCGCCGAAATTTCGTTTATCAGCACCTGAGCCCGCAATGAATGCAGGCCAAGCGAGAGTATAGATACGAGAAAAATATAGATAGATTTCATAGTGGTCAGTGAACGCGCATGTTAACGCAACTTCAAATTTACATGAAGTTCTTCGAATAGCAATCGAAAGCACTTTATTTCTTACGCATTCACAAATAATTATTGATAAAAACCTGATCAAAATTCGAGTCGGTAACTCAAGGTTGGAATAATACCCGTCATGTAAATAACCTCCTCTTTTAACGCGTCGTTGTTGAAGTAGCGGCCAAACTCATTCAAACGATTACTCACATTTTGAATGTCGATTTTCCAAACACTGGCCGTTTTCCTTTTATTGATGGTGTAGCTGATGCCTAAATCGGCTCGGAAATAATCGGCTGCCGAGGCCGAATATGCCCTCGCTTCATCATATACTCCTGTTCCGGCTTCGAGCGATTCCTCGAGAAGCACGGGCGTGAATTTTCGTCCACCCGAATATACAACCCGTACATTCAAACTAAGGGTGTTTTTGTCCTTGATAGTGAACTCTTTACCGGCCAAAAAGCTTCCTGCATAGCGGTTGTTAAAAGCGGTATTTCTCCAAACGCCGTCTGAACCCCGGTAGCGAGCGTCGAAAAAGGAGTTTGTGAGAAGGAAGTATGTGCTGTTGGAGAAATATTTTTCAAATGTAAATTCAATTCCATAGTTCCGGCCCAGCCCGCTGTTTTCGGCGGCAAATGTGGCAAAGCCCTGACTCATATTCAGCATCGACCGAAAGCTGGATATACCTTTTTCCACAGGTACATCATACAAATGCTGATAGTACACTTCGGTTTTGAAGTGCAGGTTTTTTCCGGGCAAACATTCATAACCCATCACAGTGTGGAAAGCTCGCGAAAAGCCCAATTGGGTATTGGGTATGGTGTTCATGCCGCTTAAGTCGGGAATTCGGGCAAAGTAAACGGCTAAGTCTTCCAGTCGTGAATGCAAACCAATGCCGGCACTCAGGACTTGTGAACCCTTGAAATTCCACTTAATGCCCGCACGTGGCTCCAATGCTCTTTTATTGTTGAGCAAAAAATGACTGTAGTGGATGCCCGTATTCAAGGTGGTTTGCTCGTTGATGCGATGCTGCCAATTGAGAAAGCCTTGCAGCAAACCTGTTTGACCGCGTTGGTCTACATCTGTTCTGTACATGTCGTTGGGCTTATCAAAAATCACCGTTTTTAGGTTATATTTCAGTAAGCTTCCAATAGCGCCAGCACGAAGACTGTTTTTGCGGTTGATTTTGTGGTTAATGGTTGATGACACTCGGTATGCCATATTTTGATGGCCTTCTTCGGAGGCTTTGTAAAGTACAACACTATTGGTATCGAGCACAGTGCCCTCATATTCGTTCGATGTGAGCGTGCCTGCAACTACGGTTTTTATCCATGTTTTATCGTTGAACAAATAACTGTGTGTGAGGCCGGCAACGCCGAGATAGGTCCTGAAACGATCAGCATAATTCGTTTTCATACCTTCAAAATCCTGATTGATACTGCTCAATCCACCAATGCCAAAGAGGGTAAACTGACCGGCTTTTTGAGTTGGAAGGTTGAGGTTGAACGATAAATCCTGGAAAACCGGAATGGCATCCCCCACAATTTCTACCCCCATGCGTTGAAGAAGCGCCAAGGAGGAGTAACGATAATTGAAGAGGTAGGAGCCCGCTTTTCCCTTTTTGAATGGCCCTTCCAGGGCGATGTCGGTACCGATTACTCCAACTTGAAGTGCATTTTCACGCTGCTCGTTATTGCCTTTTCGCAAGCGGATGTCGAAGACCCCTGAAGCTGCGTTTCCATAGTCGGCCGGAAAGGCTCCGGTGAAGAAGTCGGAATTGGCCATCATGTTGTTACTCAGCATGGAGATGGCTCCACCGGATGCTCCCTGGTTGGAAAAGTGGTTTGGATTTGGAATTTCAATGCCTTCCATACGCCAAAGTAGGCCCCGGGGCGAGTTCCCCCGAACCACGATTTCGTTGGTTCCATCAGCATTCACCGTTACTCCGGCAAAGCTTTGTGCCATCCTGCCCGGATCGTTTAAGGCCCCGGCATAACGCTTGGTTTCCTCAACCGAAAACTGACGGGCACTTACCGTGGCCAACTCATTCAAGGCTTCTGTTTTATTAGCGCCTTGAGCCGAAATTTCCACAGCCTCAATTTCTACCGTACTCTCAGTAAGTTTAAGGTTTAGAATGACTTCCTTTCCGGTTCCGACCACGACATTAGGCATGTTTAATTCCTGATACCCCAAAAGTTTCACCTGAATGGTATAGCGCCCGATTGGAACTGCGTTAAGTCGGAACTGACCGTTGAGGTCGGTTATTGTTCCCATGATTGGATTGCTGGGTATCAGCAGAATGCTCGCACCGGGAATGGGCATTTCAGTAATTTGATCGCGAACCTCACCACGTATGGTTTGGCTGAGCGTTTGGCCTTGGCAAATAAGGTGGATGTTAAGCAGAAAAATCAGAATTGATGTGGTTTTCATCGATGAAATAGGATTTGGAAGGCTTGTCATAAAAGCCTTATTGATTTGTTGGTTTTGATGGATTAGAATCGAATACTGAGAAATCCGCCCGGCCAGAGTTGCACACGGGTTTGGTTGTAAACTTTGTCGAAAACACTGTAAGGAGCCACGGTTTGGTCGGTAGTTAGCTCTCCGACCGATTGTTTGTTTACAATCAGGCAGTTAAAGCTCGGCCCCGCCGAGATGGCAAAACGGGTTGCAACTTGCCATGTAAATCCAAATTGTGCCTTACTGAGGAGGTTAAGGTGGTTGGTGTACCACTGACCTTCGTTAATGTGCGAGGCCAACAGGTCGATGTTCATCCGAAAGCGGCCCCTCGGCTTAAGGTTGACCCCAATACCGGTTCCCCAGGCCCAGGCAAAGGCATTGCCCGGTCTGGCAGAAAAGTGAAACAAATTGTAAAACCGATCTGAGCCTGTTTTCAGCTGAATGCCCAATGGAAAGGTTTCGTTGGCTGTGAGTTCAAAGGCGGTAAATCCTCCTTTTCTTACGATGCTCAAAAAACCAATAGGAGTGCCGCTTTCTAAAGAGTCGGTGTAATTGATAAATCCAACCTGCAGGCCTTTTAGTCGCTTTGTGATATTTAGGAATCCCGCTATTTGCAGCCCTTTTGTACTCCCAGTTGCGAGATTCATAAAACCTGCAACCTGCACTCCATTCAACGAATCCTGAGCGTGGTTGTAAAAGCCTGAGGCTTGAGTTCCCTTAACCGGTGCCGTGGCGATGTTGCTAAAACCTGCCGTTTGAATTCCATTGAACGACTGGCTGTTCACATTTAGAAACCCAGCGCTCTGCCATCCTTCGAACGAGCCATTATTCACATTGCAGAATCCTGCAGCCTGCACGCCTGATGAAGTGTCGTTAACAACGTTGGCAAATCCTGCGGCTTGCACACCTCTGCTTCCATGCCGAGTTACATTGCTGAAGCCAGCGACTTGAAGGCCATCGCTTTGGCCCCCAACCACATTCACAAATCCGCCGATTTGTGCACCGCGAACATCGTTTTTTACCACATTGGCAAAACCACCCAGCTCGAAGCCATCAACACCTCCCGAATAGCCTGATATTAAGTTCAGCGAAAAGGTGTTGATGCTGCGAGCGTTGCCAATTCCATTGGTGCCCAAGGGATGAACAAGGGTGATTTGGAAGGGTCTTGTTTGGGTTATTGTGCTGTCGCCGGCCTTAACGGCTGTATACAGTCCTAAAAAAATCAAAAGGGAAATTCCAGTTTTCATATTGGTCATTTCCCTTTTGACAGGTCAGGGGGCATGCACCCCTATGTGAATGAAAAAAAATTATTCCTCAATCAGGACGCCCATTTTTCCCATTTGATAGTCGCGCATGGCTTCGAGCAGTTGAGTTTCGCTATTCATTACAAAGGGACCATGAGAGGCCATGGGTTCGGCCAACGGTAAGCCACTGAGCAAAAGCAAGCGCGTAGGCTTTTTGGCTTGGAATGAAATGCCATCACCATCGTTTTTATACAGAACAGCATGGTGCATTTCGGCCGAACCATAATTGGGAATTTCGATTTCTCCATCGAGTAAATACAGGATTACTGTTTCAGCGGCGGGTAAATTGAGCGCTATGTTTGCCCCTGGCTGTGCGTCGATGGTAGCTGTAGTAACTGGCGAAAGGGTAGGGATTTTCCCTTCTAAACCGGCGAGCTGCCCACTCACCAGTTTTATTTGGTATTTACCCTGAGGATCATTTATGCGCGGCATGTCATCCCCGCGTAGCGGAAAATAGGCCGGAGTATCCATTTTATGCTTCGCCGGAGTGTTTACCCAGAGTTGGATAATTTCTTGCCGACCTCCCAAATCGTGAATGTTGGCCGGAGGTCGCTCACTGTGAATGATGCCTCGGCCGGCATTCATCCATTGAACACCGCCTTCGAGCACAACCGATGAGTTACCGAAACTGTCGCGGTGATGCACACCCCCTTTGAAGATGAAGGTAACCGGCGAAAACCCACGGTGCGGGTGTGGACCAACGCCGTCGTTTTTGGGGTCGAAAAACTCCGAAATCTTCATATCGGCATGGTGTAGCAACAGAAAAGGGTCGGGGTAATCAACGTAGTGAGAAGGGAATGGCTGACGTACCCGAAGCTTACCCATCGGGTATTCCTTGGCGTACAGCAAGGCTTGAACGCTTCGGTTTTGGGTTGTTTTCATGGGGTAAAGTTAGAAAAACATATGTACGTACATATATTTGAGATGTCAACATAACTAATTGTATATCAAATGATACTAGAAAAATCGGATGCCGGCTTGCCAGCCTAACCAGCCAAAAAACTGCGCGTCGGGACGGATTTCGCTGAACAGATCGCTACGATGTATACCGGGGCGTTCGCCATTTAGGTTATTTTCATCGATACGATAAGTGTGGATGCATGGTCCTGCAAAGAGTTGTATTCCACGTACAGGTCGCCAGCCCAGGTATAGGTTACTCTTGGCCCAGAGATCGGGAAAAACATTAGGAAGAAACTGCCCCTGGAAAACGGTAGCCAATTCAAGGTCGATGCCGAAGAAGAACTTTTTTCTGGCTCGAAGTTCGGTACCGAGGCCATAGCCAAAACTCGAGAATTGGGCATTGTTGAGTTGAAAAAGTCCGGCGCTAACGATATTGTACAATCCATACGTTCCGGTGCGGAAACGAACCATCAGTGGATTTACATCGCCTGTGGAGAGTTCCAGCTTATGGTAACCTCGTCTCACGAGGCTTATCAGGCCAAAGGTAAATCCGCTAACGGTGTCAGATACATTGATGAGTCCGACTTGTGAACCGCTCACTGTGCCGGCAATATTGAGTAAACCGGAAATTTGGGAGCCTCTAAGCGTATGTGCAAAGTTTGCGAGGGCTGCAATCTGGAGGGTTTGTGAGCTGTCGGCTACCACATTCACAGCGCCGCTTAACTGAACACCGCTCATGTCGCCTGCACTCAGGTTCATAAAACCTGCACATTGTACGCCCTGAAAGTCGCCACTGGTGATATTGGTAAATCCTGCCACCTGCACGCCGCTGGCTTTTTTACCGCTCCAATTCAGAAATCCGCTCATTTGAATTCCACGAAGCGATTTCCCGGAGAAATTGCTAAACCCGGCAATCTGCAAGCCTTTTACCTGGCCGCGGGCTAAGTTAAAGAAGCCCGCAGTTTGAATACCGCGTAAGGTGTCGAGCGAAAGGTTGTAAAATCCTGCCAATTGGGCCCCATCAACCCGGCCAATATTGTTATTCATGAATCCGGCGAACTGAATCCCTTTTGTGGCACCCCCGGTAATATTCATGAATCCGGCAAGTTGAAAGCCCGAAACATCGCGTCGGGTAATATTGAACAAACCGGCTATTTCTGCGCCATTCAGCCCCATTGAGTACCCACCGAGAACATTCAGGGAAAAATGATTTTGGATGACTCCGCCGAATTGCCGGTTGCTACCAAGGGTGGGAAGAAATCCAACCTGGATACTGCGTTCTTCAAAGAATATACGGTTTTCGGTGTGGAACACTTGCTCTTCCGAAACCACAGCCTGAAACAGACCGTTGGTAGCCAAGTTGGATGGGATTTCCGGTTCGATGCGTTGTAATTCATCAATTGTGGCCGGCCTGATGCGAATATTTAATGGGGTGTCGCCTTTCGGCTTGATGACAATTACGGTATCGCGATAGCTCTTTCGGCTAATCAAAAGATGAACATATTCGGGCTCTCTGTCCAACTCGATTCGATACCGTCCAGTTTGGTCGCTAAGGGCGCTTTTGAGCTGACCGGCTTCATACACAGAGGCATATTTCACCGCCTTGCCACTTAGTTTATCGGTAATGGTACCCTCCAGCACATATTTTTGATTGCCCAGCTCGGATCTTTTGTTTTTGTTGGGAATGATAATGATGTGATTGCCTCCCGAACGCAACTGAATGTCATCACCCAACACTTGTTGTAAGCAATAACTTACCGTTTTCTGCTCGGCTCTGAGGCTTTTCTTTTCGTTGGGATTAACCGTTGATGCATTGTATGAATAAAGAAAGGCACCTTTTGCGGCGATGACTTTAAGGGCTTCCTGTATGGTCACTTCGCGCAATTGTACACTGATTCTTCGCTGTAAGGGATTGTCTTGTGATAAGCCCAAGGCCGTTTGAAAAAGGAAAGTCAGAATAACGGCGAAACCCCTAACAACCAATGCCTTTAAGCGAATATTCATGGCCATTTTTGATAATCGTTAATCCAAAGGTTTCTCCGATGATGCTCAGAATTTCATCGAGCGACTGCTGCTTAAAGGAAGCGGTAAGCCTACAATTTTCCAGTCCGGTACCCAGCAGAGTTATCCGCGTTCTGAACAAATCGCCCAGCAGAAGCGCTACACTTCCCAAATCGGTATTCTCAAATACCAGTGTTTTATCGAAGGCAAAGTCAAGCGCTTGAGCAGTTCCCATTTGCACCTTGATTTTTCCTTGATGACCAATCACTGCTGTTTGTCCGGGCACAATCACCACAGCACTGGAGTCGGCGTTTGCTTTTTTGGCCGGGGTATTCGATACAAGCACTTTCCCTTCAATCACCGAAACCTTCATGGCTTCACCGAGACTATCTGTTTCTACAGTAAATGTGGTTCCCAAAACCCGTATAAATCCTTGTTGGCTTTCTACAACGAATGGCTTAGACTCGTTACGTTTCACTTTGAAGCGCGCAGAGCCCTTGAGTAATATTCTTCGTTCCGTTCCCGTTTCAAAAAGGTTGTATTGCACGCTCGACCCTGGCTTTAATGTAACAACCGAGCTGTCGGGAAGCATTGATTCCTTGTAAGTTGTTCCGCTTGATATTTCCGCAACATACTGCACCGTTTTCGCAGGGTCATCCCTGAACAGGAAAAACAGCCCAAAAGCGATGAGCAATGTTGCTGCAACGGATAAACCTAAGGCCAGCCTAACAACTCGCCCTTTGTTGGTTTGGCCTTCTTTCGTCGGCAAATTGGTCAATTGCGGTTTTAGCTTTTGCCATGCCTTTTCAGTATCGAATTTATGACTTGGAGCGGACGTTCCCAGCTCCAGAACCTTTTTATAACGATCTATTTCAATCGCTCTTTCAGGATCTTCGGCCAGCCAATGTTCGAGTTCGGCCCGTTCTAATGGAGAGGCCTCTCCCAGCAAATAGCGGGCAATCAGGGCTTCGTTGGGTTCGGGGTTGGTTGACATGGCATTTACATTAAGACCGTTAACATGAAAATCACCCCTACGCCGGGCCGAAGAAATTGCAATGCTCCTGCAGCGAGGCCCGCCAGCACCGGTAAATAGTCTCTGAGCTCGGAACGCAAAATTTTAAGGGCTTTTCCCATTTGATTTTCTACTGTTTTGATAGAAATATCAAGGGTTTCGGCAATTTCTCGGTACGAAAACCCGGCCTCTCGGCTTAGCTGGAAAATTCGTCGACATTCACCGGGAAGCCTCTGCAAGGCTTGTGAAAACTGATGAAGCAATTGACGATGTTCTGCATTTTCTTGAGGCATCTGCGCTTCGTCGAACTGCAGCTTCCAATCTTCGCGGTAGTGCCCCTTCACTTTTTGATGGTCAATCCAATTGAGGCAACGGTTGTGCACCGATCGGTACAAATAAGCCTTCAGGCTGGTTTGAATGCTGAGTTGAAGCCGTTTCTCCCACAATTTTACAAAAACCTCCTGGACAAACTCCTCAGCCTGGGTTTCGTCTTTCAGCAATGAAAAGGCATATCTGCACAAGGGTTCATACCAATTTCTGAAAACGGTTTCAAAGGCTGTTGTGTGGCCATTGCGGATTTCTTCAATGAGTTTGGCGTCATCCATCGGGCCTGCGAAAATACAGAGAATCAAAAAGGAAAGTGAATTGCAAGGCACTCTGTTGCCCCACAGCGGCTTTGCCTATATTTGCCCCTTCCTAATTCGATTATGAAAAATATCAATTTGATTTTCAATGTTCTGCTTTCAATGGCGGTAGTTGTACTTTTTGCCTTGCATTTTTCCGGGAAGAAAGACGATACCAGCGATACTGCAGCTAATGTGGCTGCAGCCAGTAAGAATTTACGCGTAGCTTACTTTAACGCCGACACTGTTCGTGAGAATTATGAGTTGTTCAAGGTTGAGCGTGATGCCATGGAAAAAGATATGAAAGCCGCTGAAGATCGCCTTTTAAACGAGCAGAAACGCTTTCAGAGTGATGTTCAGGAGTTTCAGCAGCGAGCTGAATTTTTAACCCTTACCGAAAGAGAGAATCGGGAGAAAAAGCTGGGTCAAAAGCAGCAGGAACTGATGCAACTTGAGCAAAAACTAAGTAACGATCTTGCCGACAAAGAGGCGGGTGTAAACAAACGTATTTTCGAAAATATTGAAGCCTTCCTAAAAGATTACGCTAAAAAGAATGGCTTTACCTATGTGTTTTCCTATGTTCCGGGTGGGCAGCTTTGGTATACCGATCCTGCCTTAGACATTACCAAAGACATGCTTAAGCACTTGAATGAGAAGTATGCTGAAAACAAAAAAGCCGGAGAATAATTCCGGCTTTTGATTTCTGTGCCCAGGACAAGACTCGAACTTGCACGAGCTGAGCTCACTACCCCCTCAAAGTAGCGTGTCTACCAATTTCACCACCTGGGCAAGGGGACGGCAAAAATAGATAAATTTTCAATTCTCCAAATGGCCTCAGCATTATTCCTTTGCGGCATGCCCGGAAGCGGGAAATCAAGTTTGGGGAAGAAGCTGTCGTTACGCTTGAAAATCAAGTTTATAGATCTTGATCAATGGATTGCTCAACGTACCGGAATCAATCCTACCGAATGGATTGAGCAATACGGAGAATCGGCTTTCAGAGAAGCTGAAGCCAAGGCCTTACGAGAAATTCCTCTTCAAGAGCCATTGGTTGTAGCTTGTGGTGGAGGAACACCCTGTTTTCATGAGAATCTCGCCTATATGTTTGAGCAAGGCATCGTGGCGCGCATTGATTTGCCGCTCACAACCTTAATTCAACGGCTGTCATCAGCAACGCCCCAAAGGCCACTGCTTGCAAATGGCTCGCTTGAAGAGCGCATACCCGCCTTGTGGGAGGCACGAAAGTGGTTCTACCTGCAAGTGGTAAATGTGCTTAGTCCTTTAAAACAGAGCGAGTTAGAAATGGCCGCGCTTTGTCGCGCGTGGATGGCTCAACACAGGTAAACTTCAGTCATGCCGTTATTTTCCTCAACGCTCACGTGTTCCTGCAATGTAGTTGAAAGGCTTAGCCCAACAAAGTCGGTATGCACCGGGAATCTAGCATGGCCTCGATTTACAAGCACTGCAGTTTGAATTGAGGCTGGCTCCATCGGAATAAAGTGATGGATAGCATGCATGAGTGTTCTGCCCGAGTTTTGAACGTCATCAATCAGAACCAGCACCTTTTGCCGAACGTCATCGATGCGCGCACCCGATTGTATTGTTCCGTCCAAGGGGTTTGTCTTATTTAATGAAACTTGAAAAACCGTAGGTTGAGACGCTCCAAATTCTGTGAGGTAAGCAGCTATGGTTTCAGCAATGGCAATGCCTGCCTGAGCCACACCTACGAGCACCACTTTTTCTCCGGCATTTTTCTCGTAAATCTGAAGTGCCATACGCTGCAACTTTCGGTTTACCTGCTGAGCATCAAGAATTAATCGTTTATTCATGAATATCGGATTCGCTTGGTGCAAGTTAGAACTAAACCTCCATTCTGAGGCAAGCGCAGTTTGGGTTTATTGGATGCGTAGAATTAAAACCTTGAAATCATGCATATTTGTTCGATGTTAATGCATAGTCCGCTGAGAAACATCGATTGAGTGTATTCATAGCACATTAATCCTTATTCAAATAGGAGTTTAAGCAATGAAATTTAGTGGGGCTTTCTAAAATCCATGGACTTCTGAATTGGTTCTGATTACTGTTTCTGACTTTTCAGTAGTCCCTGATTTCTGTTGTGAATTTTGAAATTCAATCCAATCAAAGACGCTTTATTCCAAACTCCCACGCGAAGGCCAAAGTACGACTGCTGTGGCTGTTAGTACTGTATTGTATTACTTTTGAGCGCTGTACTGAAATTCTCCGGAACACGTTTATTGCACTCGAATGCATAACAAATTGAGTCTTTTCATTGGGTTGATTTTTTCGCTTTTTGCAAGTCAACTGCGGGCTCAAGACCATATTTTTCTGCGCAATGATGAAGGCACTCTGGAGTGCTTTATTCTCGAAGCAAACGATTCGCTAATCGTATTTCGAACCCTAGACCCCAACGATAAGCAAGAGTATGAAATTGCGGTTTCGGAGATTTATGGTTTTTTACTGGAAAACCCTGAAATGCTGCAAACAACAGCCAATGTTCAGAAAACTTGGCAATTAGAATTTCGAAATTCAGGGAAAAGGAGAAAACCCACATTTCGGGAGGGCAATAGCATTCTTTTTAAGCTCATTGGCGACACGCTTGAAATGCCACGAAGTGCTAAAATTACCGACATTCAGCCCGATAGCATTCAGTTGGAAGTTAGGCGAAAACGGGTTCCGGAGAGAATTACTTACGGCTTTAATCAGTTCGCTTCTTTTGGATATCGAACGCCATTGACCGAGGTTGTAACACTAATTGTTGCTCCTGTTTCGGCCTTGCAGGATGGCAGTTTCTTTTTGTACCGAAAACTTCTGTTAGAAGAGGGTTGGACCTTCGAGGTTCTGGAAGGCAAACAGGCTTCACGAATACCTTTTGTACGAAAATATCCACGCAGGGCGCGAAAGGTGAAACTACCCGTTCAAGTAAGGCTTCGGGGTAAACGTAAACTCAAAGAAGACTAGCCGTGGTAATTGAGAATTTCTAACAGCGTTTTGAGATCCTCTACTTTATTGGGGTACCCTAATTTTTCATAAGCGAAAATCAGGTTTCGCAATTGCCGTTTCACAATATCGACATTCGGACAGCTCTCATAAAACAAGCGTTGTGGCTCTAAGTTGAGCTGCTTTAAAAAGGTATCAATCTCTCTTCGCGAAAAAACAGCGCCCCGGCTAAACGGATTGATGTAAAACAAAATCGGTTCTTCCTCTCCTTCGCGATGAATGCTGTATTCGTCGCGATAAGCCAAGATAAAATGCTCGGGTAAATTAACCCCGTAAATTGGAATGTTAAGCCCTTGGGCAATAACCGAATACACAATACTGAGTGAAAGCGGGTTCCCCTTTTTCGATTCTACAACGTTGTTGATGTAAGAGTTTTGAGGGGCATGGTAATTTGTGGTGTTCCCACTGTAGTTATAAACCTCAAATAATATATGGTTGATGACTCTAACCTTTTCGTAAGCCGTTAGGTTTGCATTGAGCTCTAACCAAACATCACGACGAATAAGCTCTATTTGCCGACGTACATACTCTTCGTCTAAATCGGGATATTGATATCGGGAAACCAGCAGAGTTCCCGATAATAAATCGGTTCCGCCTGTTGAGGCCCATAACCTCAATTCTTCCTTAACCGTATTGAATTGAATGGTTTGGATGATGTCTTCAATGCGCGATTGAAGCACATTGTTGAAGGTGTTTTCCCAAATGCTTTCCAATTCAGGGATAACCATACTGCCGAAAGAGAGCAGCTTCTCCCTGATACTGCTGAAAATTTCCTCATCTGGATCTTCCAGCAAGCGTATCATGGCCTGCAATTCGCTTTTTTCGGGTAGTGTTTCCATTGTACTCAGGCCACAAGCCTGTCGAGAACTGTTTTAACGAGATTTTCAATCACAGGTTTATAATTACGGCTATATTCGAGGTTAGCTCGGTTTGCAATGATGGCGCAAAGCGTACAGGCTTTGTGTCCCAGAAGTCGCGACAGGCCATATAGCGCGGAAGTTTCCATTTCGAAATTGGTAATCCTCAAGTTTTCGCCTTCAAAAGCCATCATACGTTCGTTGAGGTCCGCAACAGCCGGATTGAGCCGTAATGTGCGTCCTTGAGGGCCATAAAACCCACAGGCAGTGGCCGTAATACCTGTGAAAAAACCTTTACTCAGTTTTTCCAATAACGCAGCATCACCTTCAACCAAATATGGTTTGTTTAAACTTGTCGGAAGCTGAAGCGTAGCATTGATTGCCGCCAACAAGCGCTCTTCGTTGGGGTTTTCTGAAAACCCATAAAAGTGCATAAGGCCATCAAAACCAAGCCCATGGGTAGAAGCAACCACCGAATCAACAGGTATATGACTCATGAGCGTGCCCGATGTTCCGATGCGAATCAGGGTTAGCGCTGAATGGGCATCCTTCTTCACCCGATTTTTTAGATCGATATTTACCAACGCATCCAGTTCGTTGATGACAATATCGATGTTATCGGTGCCAATTCCGGTAGAAAGGGCTGTAATCCTTTTCCCTTTGTAAATGCCGGTATGGGTAACAAACTCTCGGTTGCTTACTTGGTGTTCAATCTTATCGAAATGGGCCGAAATGACTTCCACCCGACCTTGGTCGCCCACCAACAAAATAGTATCAGCAATTTGCTCTGGTTGAAGCCGAAGGTGATAAATACTTCCGTCGGGATTTAAGACAAGTTCTGAACTCGGTATGGGCTTCATCAGGATTGATTAGTTTTGCGCTTCTTTAAGACAAAGAAAGGGAATGAATACTTCAAAAAAAAACATTCTGGTTCCTGTTGATTTTTCCGACCAGAGTCTAATCGCCCTTCAGTACGCTGAAGGAATTGCCCAAACAACATCAAGCGACCTTTTTCTGCTCTACGTACATTCAGAGCAAAGTATGCTTTCAAGCATATTTTCCAACTCCGATTCGGATGAAAAAGCCTTCGATCAAGCGTGGGAAAAGCTGGGGCAACTCGCTCTCGATGTAGAAAAACGTTCTGGAGTAAAGGCAACAGCCTTGGTTGCCAAAGGAAAGGTATCTGATGAAATCATTCAGGTTTCCGAATTGGTAGGTTCCACATTTATCATCATGGGCACCAATGGTTCAGATTCGTTTGTGCGCCGATTTGTAGGCTCCAACGCTCTGAAGGTCGTACGCGAATCGCGAATTCCGGTTTTCTCCATCAAAGGAAAGCCCGCCCATACCGGTTTCCGTCAAATTGTACTTCCGCTCGATTTGACCAAAGAAACCCGAGAAAAGGTGAAATTGGCCATCACGTTCTCGCGATATTTTAACGCCGAAGTTAAGGTGGTTTCCATTCTAATGACCGACGATGAAGAGGTGATTAGCCGTCTGGAGTTTTTGCTCAACCAGGTAGAAGCCTTCCTCACCGAAGCAAATGTAAAGTGCAGTGCGGAATTGGTTAAAGTGCCTGAAAATCACGAAGATCTCGGCGAGGAAGTATTGAAGTATGCCGAAAGAGTAGGAGGCGACCTGATTATGATTATGACCCAACAGGAAAACGACTTCAAGGATATGTTTATCGGCTCTGCAGCGCAAACCGTAATTAATAACTCGGGAATTCCGGTTTGCTCAATCATACCCAACTACAATCGAACGGTTGTAGTTTTTAGACCCTACTAAAACAAGCCTGTAAAATCAACGCCTTGTTATTCAGATGAATAGCAAGGCGTTGTTGTTTCTGACCATCATCTTTCTTAGCTTCCCCTACAAATCAAACGCTATCAGGATTATGCAAATGCTCGATGTAAAAAGGATTCTTATTCCCACAGACTTTTCCGATACTGCTAATTTGGCCTTAAAACATGCCGTTCAAATGGCGCGACTAACCGATGCTGAGATTGTTCTGCTGCATGTAGTTTCTACGTTTGCCTTTCGGGTTAATCTGCCGGAGGCTGAAGAAGATGAGGCGCAAAGCAATCGACTTAATTCAGCGGTTAATCGACGTTTGCAGGAGATGGCGGCTGAAATAACCCGCGAAAGCGGAGTGAAGGTTTCTGTCGAGATGGCCTATGGCCGCATTCGAGAGGAGGTAGTTAAGCTTGCCGAAGAACGCGACGCCGATATGATTGTGTTGGGTACACATGGTGTGAGCGGCCTAAAAGAATTCTTTATGGGTTCAAATGCCTTTAGAATCGTTTCTGATGCAGGTTGCCCTGTACTCTCCATTCAAGAATCGGCAAAAGAAGTTGGCTTCAGAAAAATTGCTGTGCCAATCGATAACTCCTTCCATTCCCGCGAAAAATTGGGCATTGCCGTTAGAATAGCTCATACCTACGGCGCGAAATTGCTCATTTGTGGACTTCGTTCACACGACCACGACGACGAAACGCTTAATGCTAAGTTTCGGGTGAAAATGAAGCAGGTGGAAGATTTTCTCGAGGAGCGACAGGTGGATTTTGAGTCGACCACACTTTTTTGCTCCAATATCGCAAAGGCCACCATGGACTTTTCCGAAAATCAGGGTGCCGATTTAATCATCATCATGAACGAGCAGGAAATTAATTCAACAGGCTTCTTCCTCGGCCCTTATGCGCAACAGGTCGTAAACCATTCAAAGATTCCGGTAATGAGCATTCGCCCAACAACCGGCCATATCAACTCTGTTACACCGTATTAAGCGAAATGTCGACCGGGCAAGGATTGTCGCTCCGTACATTGTTTTTAAGGCATGTGGCGCAAACTTCGCCAACACCTCCTATGCTTGAGCCGGAACGGGCCGAAGGCGTATTCATTTACGATACCTCCGGAAAGCGTTATTTCGACTTTATTTCGGGCATTTCCGTGTGCAACACAGGCCACCGTCATCCTCAGGTGGTTCAAGCCATTCGGGAGCAGTCTGAAAAGTACTTTCATGTGATGGTCTATGGCGAGTTCGTTCAGGCTCCGCAGGTAAAGCTTGCTAGCCGACTGGCCGAAATTCTACCCAAGCCAATCGACAGCATCTATTTTGTAAATTCAGGTGCTGAGGCCGCAGAAGGAGCCCTCAAACTGGCCAAAAGATTTACCGGACGCACCCAAATCCTGGCTTTCCAAAATGCGTATCACGGAAGTACACATGGCGCACTTAGCGTTATGGGCTCCGATTACTTTAAGCAAGGCTACGGACCTCTTCTGCCCAATGTCGGCTTTCTGCGCTTCAATAATTTTGATGATTTAAGTCGAATTACCGAAGAGGTGGCTTGTGTGATGGCGGAAACCATTCAAGGCGAAGCCGGAGCGCTGGTTCCTCAATACGAGTGGCTTCAGGCCTTGCGAAAGCGATGTACCGAGGTTGGGGCTTTGCTGATTCTCGACGAAATACAATCGGGCTTCGGACGAACAGGAGCCTGTTTTGCCTTTCGCCATTATGGTGTTGTTCCAGATATTGTGTTGATGGCCAAAGGAATGGGTGGAGGAATTCCCATTGGTGCCTTTGCTGCACCTTCCGCTATTATGCAGTGTCTTAGCAATAACCCGGTTTTGGGTCACATCACCACTTTCGGAGGCAACGCTTTGGCATGTGCCGCTTCATTGGCCTCTTTGGAGGTAATTCTTGAGCCGGGCTTGATGACAAGTATTCCTGAAAAGGAAGCCATTATCCGTTCAAGTCTAAGCTCCAAACACATTCGATCTATTCGGGGCCGTGGCCTTTTACTAGCCGCCGAGCTTGATAACAATGCCGCAGTACTTCGCACTATGGAAGCCTGCTTTCGAAGAGGCTTGATTACCGATTGGTTCCTCTTTGCCGATCATTGTTTAAGGATTGCTCCACCCTTAATTATCAGCACTGCAGAACTGCTGGAAGCCTGTCAAATCATTCAGGACAGTATTGAAGAAGCATACAGCACGGCTCAAAGCCTCCATTGAAGGCTTACTCAACCAATCCTCTTCCGGTTTTCACGATTTTCTCATCCCGACGATAGTCGGCAACAATTTTATCCAAAATTCCATTGATGAAGTTTTTGCTTTGAGGACTGGAGTAATCCTTCGACAATTCGATGTACTCATCCAAAGTCACTTTCACCGGTATACTTGGAAATGCGGTGAGCTCAGTAATGGCCATCTTCATCAGAATCATATCCATTTTGGCCACACGTTCAATTTCCCAATTTTGGGTTCTGGAAGCGATCTCTTTTTCAAAAGCCTCGCTGTGTGCAATGGTTTTTCTAAACAAATCGGTCGCAAAAACACGGTCGGCCTCGGCCTCCTTATGCAATGGCAATAACTCAAAACTCGGATCCGCATCAGGTTTTATGGAGCGGATGGTTTTTAAAACACCGGCTTGAATCACCCCTATCTCATCTAACCAATAAATGCTTCGTTCTTCGAACAGTTGCTCGATGGATTCGGAGGGAAAAACAATTTCCTCAAACACCCAAACCAGAATATCGCGGTCTTGCTTTAAATCGGGCTCTTCAATGGCAAGGTATTCTAGGAAATTCGGATGATTTCGCATCTGCATAAAGTGCTTCTTCACCAAATCGCCCTGATCGGCCCATCCGATTTTACTTTTTTCAAGCCTTTTCTGAAGCTCTGAATGCTCTTCTATAGCCTTCACCAATGCATTGTTGACGAAGTTCAGACTTGGATTCAAATCTTCAGCCGTGGGCAAATGCTTTTGTTTCCGCTCCTGAATCAGGTTTTCAGCTGAACGCTGGAACGCTCCAACCAACGAAAGATACATCAGATACATGTCGTACACCTTGTCGATGCTGTGAAATAACTCGTTTTCACCGATGCGTATCTCCTGATGGTCGGCCTGGAAAAACGCATACAAGGTTTTCAATACTTTTTCTCTGATGTGTCTTCGGTTGAGCATTAGCGGATAGAATGAGAAAGACGAATTCGACCAACCGACTCAATGCGCTGTTCGGCCAATCTTTTTGCAGCTTGTATGGTTGGAATGTTTTCTTCGCGGGCAATGGTAAACACATTGAGGGCAGCGTCGTAGATGCGCTCTGTTTTCGACATGGCTCTTTCGCGGTTGTAACCTTCCAATTCTATGGATACATTAATCAATCCACCCGCATTAATTAAAAAGTCGGGCGCATAAAGGATGCCTTTGTCTTTGCACAGTTGCCCATGCACATCTTCATCCGCAAGTTGGTTGTTGGCGGCTCCTGAAATAATTGAACAACGCAAACGTGAAAGGCTCTCTGTGTTCACGGTTGCGCCAAGCGCGCATGGAGCATAAATATCGATATCGAGATCGAACATGCCTTCCGCTTCTACCACCTGAATGGCCGGATTTTTAACCGCTGCGGCCGTTAGGTTTTCGGCGCTAATGTCATACACATAAACCTTAGCACCTTCTTTACCTAAATACTCCACAAGGCTTTGCCCGACTTTTCCAACGCCTTGCACAAGCACTTTTTTGCCTTGTAAGGAGTCGTTGCCAAATGCTTCTTTAGCAGAGGCTTTCATGCCGAGATAAACGCCATACGCTGTAACCGGTGATGGGTCACCGCCGCCGCCCAGAATTTCGGGAAGGCCCGTTACATGCTTTGTTTCCATAGCCATGTATTCGATGTCGCGCGTGCTGATGTTTACATCTTCAGCCGTAATGTAGCGTCCGCCTAAACCATCGACAAACTTGCCGAAACGGCGAAGCATAGCCTCTGATTTCTGGGTTTTTGCATCACCAATAATCACAGCCTTTCCACCGCCAAGGTTAAGTCCTGTGATGGCGGCCTTGTATGACATTCCGCGCGAAAGACGTAAAACGTCCGTCAAGGCCTCGGCTTCAGTACGGTAATTCCACATTCGGGTACCTCCCAAGGCGGGGCCAAGATGGGTATTGTGAATGGCCACGATGGCTTTTAATCCGGTTGATGGATCGTAGAAGTGCACCACTTGCTCGTGGTTTCCTGCCAGCATACCGCTCAGCACCGAAGAAACCTCGGCTGCCGTTGCTGTTGCAAGGTCGGTTGTTGTTGACATATGAAGAGTTTTGATTTTGGGAGAGTTTGGGAATGCAATGTGCGTAAGAAAATCGGTACTTTCGCAGCGCAGTTCTAAAGCTTGATTTTTTAAGGGGGCACAAAAGTAGAGCTTTTTCTATAGCCCTCAAAATTCGGCCTTTCGGGCAATTCATGAAATCGTTAAAATTTCTTAATCCTTATTTATACAAGTACCGGGTGCGACTCTTGCTCGGTACCCTATTCGTTACCGTATCTAATATTTTCGCCATTTACCCGGCAGAAGTGCTCCGAAAGGGCATCGACCTGGTGATCGAAGGCATTCGTGTAAATCAACTCTTCGAAGGCGCCCCATTGCAGTCGTCGCTCCGGGAAGCATTTTTTAGCATGCTCCTCGTTTTTGGATTGATCGTAATTGCAACAGCCCTATTGAAGGGGTTGTTCATGTTCTTCATGCGGCAAACCATTATTGTTATGTCGCGGCTTATTGAGTACGACTTAAAGAACGACATCTACAAACACTACCAAAAGCTCGATCTGGCTTTTTACAAGAAGAATAAAACCGGCGACTTGATGGCCCGCATCAGCGAAGATGTGAGCCAGGTTCGCATGTACATCGGACCGGCAATCATGTATGCCATCAGTACAGTTACCCTCTTTGTTTTGGTGCTGGTGCGCATGCTTAGCATCCATGTAGAGCTTACCTTGTATGTGCTGGCGCCTCTTCCAATCCTTGCGCTGAGCATTTATTTTGTGTCGAGTCGCATGATTCAGCGCAGCGAGAAAGTGCAACGCCAACTCTCCAGAATTTCCTCCTTTGTTCAGGAGAATTTCTCCGGAATTCGTGTTCTTAGAGCATACAACCGCGGAGAAGAGGCTGTGCGTTCCTTTTCAGAGGAAGCCGATCAGTATCGACGCCGCAACATCGACCTGGTCATGGTTAACGCGCTCTTTTTACCCATGATTACACTGTTGATTGGCCTGAGCACACTCATTACCGTATATGTTGGGGGCATGAAGGTGTTTTCGGGCGATATCACCACCGGTACCATCGCTGAGTTCATCCTTTACGTAAACATGCTCACCTGGCCTGTGGCCTCAATTGGTTGGGTTACCTCAATCGTGCAGCGGGCGGCGGCCTCTCAGCAGAGAATTAACGAGTTTTTGGCCTACCGGCCTGATGTCATCAACCCTGGAGGACAAGAACAACAGCTACAAGGAGCCATTCGGTTCAACCAGGTTCATTTTACCTATCCTGATACCGGAATTGAAGCCCTGAAAGGAGTTAGCTTTGAGCTGGATCCCGGAAAGTCGTTGGCCATTATTGGCCGAACTGGATCGGGCAAGTCGACCATTGCAGCTTTGCTGGCCCGCATGTACGACCCTTCAAGTGGTACAATTGAACTGGATGACACTCCATTGAACAAGCTCAATCTCAACTCCTTGCGCAGTGCCATTGGATACGTTCCGCAAGAAGTATTTCTGTTTTCCGATACCATCGCCAACAATATCGCTTTTGGATTTAAGCCCAAGCATATTCCGTCTGAATCTGACGCAGCACTGATCGAACAGGCTGCTCGCGACGCCGTCATTTATGACAGCATTGCACAGTTCCCGGAAAAATTCGAAACCCGGGTAGGGGAGAGGGGCGTTACACTTTCCGGCGGGCAAAAACAACGCGTTTCGATTGCCCGTGCTTTGTTAAGAAAACCCGAATTGCTTATTCTCGATGATTGCCTGAGTGCCGTCGACACGGCCACCGAAGAGCAACTGCTGAACAACCTTCGTCGCGTTATGCTTGGTCGCACCACAGTAATCATCGCGCACCGCATCTCTTCGGTACGTTTCTGTGATGCTATTCTGGTTTTAGACCAAGGAAAGATTGCTGAACAAGGAACTCACCAGGAACTGCTAGATCAAGATGGCATTTATGCTTCTATTTATCGGAAACAGTTGCTGGAAGAGCAGAAGCAATGACGCTCCTTTTCGTGGGTCTTAATCTTTCTGCGGCTGAAGCCCTCGCTCGATTTTAACCGGTTTTCCAGCACCTTCATCTTCGTTTCGGGCTTCATGGTTGGCGATAAAAACCCACTTCCCTTTCTCAAATCGAAAGGCGTCGGTGGTAAAATCGGGACTGTAAAACTCGTACTGACCTTCTAAGCTGGGTTGCGAGGGCGCAAGATGGTCGAAAATGATAAGCCCTGTTTTTTCCTGATATCGCAACGACATACTCGCTTTCTCGGCGTGTTCAAAGAAAACCCTGTGGCGAACCCTTTTGCCATCATCAAAAATTGGAGCGCCAAAACGTGGGCTTAAATCAGAGCCAAAGCTCAACACATCAATCAGCTTCTTATTGCTGAATGCTGTGTTGCCATCCCAACCCAGTAAAGTGTAATAGCTCGTTTTTTTGTAACGGGTTTTGATGATTTTGTAATACAAGGCACCGTACCACTCTTCGGGCTTGAGCACCTTTGTACCAACCTTGGTCAACTGGCTCGATGCATCATTGAGTACGATGAGTTTGCCGGCTTCCTTTCCTTGATTTTTCATCCGAATGCGTCCAAAAAACAAGTACGTGCCATCTTCCTGAGGTACATTCCAGGTAAAGAGCCAGAAGGTTTCGTCGGGCGCCTTTATGGCCGAGATGCTTCGAATGGTGTCAAAACGTGCTTCCCAGCCAGAAGGCATAAGCAACAGTGAATCAAGTGCATTTGCCAGGCTTTCTTGGCTAAGCATCCTTTCAGCCTCAGTTTTTGCGTAAAGCATTTGACGGCCCAGCAGCGAAATCTTCGACTGCGCCTTTAGATTAAGGCTGAGTGATAGAAAAAGAGTGAAAACAATCAGCGAACGTATTGCCATCCCCGCCAGGTTGAAACCATTTGAACCTGCCCTTTGAACTCTTGCCCAAAAAAGGCATTGTTGCTTGATTTTGAGCGATTCATTGCTTCGGAAAACGTAAAAACTGCATTGGGATTATAGGCGAAGCAGTCGGCAGCCTGACCTTCATGAATGCGTGTTTCCGGTAAACCCAGAATTTTCCGGGGTTTACGGCTCAAAAGCTCAATGGTTAATTCTTCATCACCCAAGGCTTTAAGCGTTGCATTCCAAAGGGTTTGGATTCCACAAGTTCCAAATGCGGCATATCCGAATTCAACCTCCTTTTGTTCGATGTTCCAAGGTCGGTGGTCGGAGCAAACCACATCGATTACTCCACGTTTTAACGCTGAAATTAAGGCTTTTCGGTCGTCATCCGCCCGTAGCGGCGGCCAAACCTTAAAGGCGGTATCGAAACCGGCGAGTTCGTTTTCGGTGAACAACAAGTGGTGACTGTAAACAGAGCAACTTATCGCAAGTCCTTCTGATTTAGCCGCTTCAATGAGGGCTACCGAACCGGCCGAACTTATGCCGTTGAGGTGAACCGGCCGATTGTGGTAACGCGCTAATGTGATGGCTCTCACAACACCCAGATGCTCGCTGATGGCGGGAGTTCCTTTAAGCCCAAGCCGAACGTTCATTTCGCCTTCGTTCATAAGCCCTCCATGGTGCAAGCCGGCGTCTTCGGCGTGAAGCATGAGTAAGCCACCGCTGATCTCGGTGTAGGGTAAGGCCAGATGAATGAGCAAGGTATTTTTTACAGGACTTTTATCGTCGCTAAACGCAAGTACACCCGCTTGGGCCATATCATAGAGTTCTGCGAGGTCTTTACCTTCGGCTTTTACCGAAACTGCCCCAACCGGATGAACGGTAATGGGTAGGCTTGCTGTTTTGTGGAGGAGTGCTTCTACGGCACTTCGGCTATCTGTAACCGGCTCTAAAGCAGGCATATAGTTTATTTCTGTAACACCACCGGCCAGCGCAGCCTTGCACAAGGTGCTCATGATTTCTCTTTCTTCAAAGCCGGGCTCTCCGCCGCTCACTTGAAAGTCGAATAAACCGGGAGCAAGGGTTAAATTTTCCGGCATATCTGCCGGGATGGCCCCTGGAACATGGGCTTGAACCTTTTGAAAAACACCGGCCTCAATTACAACATCCACGGCTTGGTTGTGCAGCGGATTTCCAGGTTCACAAAGTCGAACATTGCTGAGGTGAAGGCGCGAAGAATTCATGGTTTTAAAAAACGAAGAAGTAAAATCTCACACAACAGAAAAAGTAGGGCAAGGATGACAAACCATTTCCACAAAGGCTTCCCTTCGTCGAGCTGAAGCACGGTTTGCTTGATTTCTTTTTGGTTACCATCCAGCACTGCTGCGCCCGAAAAACCGGCCTGGTCTAGTGCTTTTTCAACTTCGGCCTGCTCCGGAAAGCTCCCACCCGATTCTGTTCGATTGTAGTTAAATGAGACCCGCGCTAAAATGCTGTCGCCAAGGGTCAATAAGTAATTCCCGGCTTCCTTAAGTTGTTCGCCGGGAATAACCTTCAATACGCCATCACTAACCAAATGCTGCGGAATCACTTCAAAGCGGCCATCTTCGCTTTTCAACTTTAAAGTTTGGTCAGTTCCAGGTTGCGCACCTTTTAATTCAATGGTCTCATTGTTCCCTAACACATAATACAAAGGACTCGATACAACGCTGTAAAGGGCTATTTTATAAAGTGTTGGGATGAATAAAGCATGTTGTTGGAAGTTCGATGCTTCTTCTGAAAGCGGAACTGCACATTGGTAGATTTTTCCTTTACCGGCATCGAACTCAGAAAAGAAGGGCTCACCATTTTGAAGTTTCATGATCGATACTTCGCGTGCTCCCGGCGAAGGGCTAAATTTGATGTAATTCTTAACTTTCGGTAAATCAATGCCTTCCGGTGTTTTCTCAAATACGTCATCGTAAATTGGGTGACGATAGTTGAAGCTGCCCACTTGTTGGCTCACAGCCATCTTTTGTTGGTAAAGGCCCGCCCGAAAGTCGGAAGCCAAAGCCTGATAACTGTTTAAATCGGCTTTCAATGAGGGAAAAACAAGCAGTGTGGCTCCGTTTTTAACGGCTTTGTTTAGCTCTAAAATTAAACCGCTCGATAAGTTGGGTAAAGCATGGAGAATGATAAGGTTCTGTTTGGAAAGCTCGCTATAATCAATGCTTTGAAAGGGTACGCTTTTAAAACGAAAGGCAGGATCGTTGGCGTACAGCCTTTCTAGAAATGGATTAGGAGTCTCCCCTTCAATGCTGAGTACTTGAACAGCTTCATGGATTGGATAGCTGAAGTAAAAGGCATCATCGAACACGACTGGAAAATCGGTAATTTTTACCTGTCCTGAATGAAAGCCTACACCGCTCACGCTAAAGGAAACGGGCAAAACGGTGCTTGAATCGGCACCAACCGTCAGCGAACCCAATCCTTTCTGATTACCATCTACACTTACCTGAACAGGGCGATTTTCAACACCTCCTGTCGAATGGTTGCGCAATTGAATTTGAATTAAGTCGGCCTTACCGTTTTGCCGATAAGGAGTCTCGAACCAAATGCTGTCAATTGAAATATTATCGCTTAGTTGGGCTTTGATGTGAATGCAGTTTAAGCCAATCAGCGTGTCGGGGCGAATCACATTGAAATCGCTTTGAGTAGATTGAAAATCGCTGATCCAATAAATAAGGGGTTGGCTGCTTTTGTCGCCAAGTAGAACATCTCTTTGTCGGCTGTAAATTTCTGAAAGTGGTCTACTGGCAGGGGAAATCTTAACTTCCTGAAGCATTTCGAGAAACTGCTCTTTGCTTAAGAGGCGTTGATGTTTGCCTTCAAAATCGTTGGTGATAAGCTGGAAGCGGTCTGTTGGTTTGTAGGCACTGATAAGGTCGGCGGCGTGTTTTTTAGCCAGATCGAGCAGATTAGAGCTTTCGCCCCGGGCATCCATCGAAAAGGAGTTATCGACGTAAATTGAAATTGCACGTCGGGCTGCCGTATTTTTCCGGTTAGCAGGAATAAAGGGTTGCGCAAAAGCAGTAACTAAGGCAGCCAACGCAAGACATCTTGCCAGCAATACAAGCAAGTGCTTTAGCCTTGAGCGACTTTGGGTTTCCTCCTTAAGTTCACGCAAAAAGCGAACATTGGTGAAGTAAACCGTTCTAAATCGCCTGAAATGAAAGAGGTGGATGAGGATGGGGATTGCCAATACAAGCAATGCCCAGAAAAACGCCGGATTCGTAAACTTCATCTCAGGGCAAAGATAATCGCAAATTCACGATATCGACAGATTCATCATTGGGCTTCTCGTTACCTTTAACCACGATTTCAATACATGATGAATTGGGATAAACTACGTCAAAAGTTGGCCGAAGCCCTTCCGGGAGCAGAGGCGCAATTGCAGATGGCACCAATTGGTCGTCGAGTGCTTCCTCCGCCCGATGCTGAATTCCGTAAATCAGCAGTTTTGATTCCTTTGTTACAGCAAGAGGGGAAAACAACGATTGTACTTACCCGCCGGGCAGAATACCCGGGTGTTCACAGCGGCCAAATTAGTTTTCCCGGAGGTAAGTTTGAGCATGGCGAAGCAGACCCTATTCAAGTTGCAAAACGTGAGGCCGAAGAAGAAATTGGGTTGCCCGTTGGCCGTGTTGAAGTGTTGGGAATGATGAGTGAGTTGTATATTCCTGTCAGCAAAATGCTGGTGTATCCGGTTTTAGCAAAAATCACCAAGCCCAATAGATGGTTAGCTGATCCTCGTGAGGTAAATGAGGTGTTGGAAGTGCCAATTGAATTTTTCCAAAACCCACGAAATATAATTAGCTACACGATTAAGCATAGCGAAAACTTGGTTGAGGTTCCTGCTTTTGATTGGCAACCTATTCCTATTTGGGGCGCAACCGCAATGATGATTAGCGAGCTACTCGAAATTATTCGCCTGATAGATTACGAAGGGCAAACTTGATAATGATTAATAGAATCACCGCACCCCCAACAATCATGGCCACTAAGCCCATGTTACCAAACTGCTTGCGGGTAACATGAATGTCTTTACGAAACGACCAAAAAAGAATGCCAATAAACGATAGCATGAACAGGCCTGCAAAAATCCAATGTCCTGGAGTAATGTCCATAAAAAAAGGCCGGTAAACCGGCCCCCTCAATTTTTCAAAGATTAGTTTCTAATGACGAGCTTTCCAGTGTAGATGCTATTGCCTCTTTCACGGATAGTGTAAAAGTACAAGCCCGGACGAAGCGAAGAAACAGGTACTTCAACAATGCCTTGGCTGCCTTTCAGTTTGTTGCCATAAATTTTATTTCCCAACATATTGTATAATTCCACATAGGCATTACCACCTAGTCCGGAATATGCAATAGAGAACTGGCCACCGCTCAGTGTGTGACTTACTGAAGCCTGACGATCACTTACGTCACTAATCCCAACTGTTGCGGGGTCAAATGTGGCTATGAAATCAATGGAATCGTTGGGATTGCTCTCCAAGTAAAAGGTATAGCGAACACGTGCTTCACCTTCCGCGCCATTGTTTTTATAGTAACCATGAAATTGGTTCAGGATTCCATTAGGTTCGACAGTTAAGGCCACCGGAGCAACGATAACGTTTGGGTTATAACATTGCGCCCAACAGAAATATACCTCACCGCCTTGGGGTACTTCAAGCGCTTGGCTTTTTACCAATACATTGAGCGATTGACCGGTATTGTTGCGGATGTTTCCTTTAACGGCGAGTGCATCCTGGAGCGGATCGTAGTAGTTAGCCACCACATTTTCAATTTGTAAACTTTGAGCTATTGATAAGGTCGCCCATACAATCATTGAAAATGTAAAGAGTAGTTTTCTGTTCATATTACAGCTTTCGAATTACAAATGTAATAAACAATGTTTATTTGTAAAGGTTGTAAAAAAGAAAAGCGCAACTGTTTTCAGCTGCGCTTTCCATATTCAATGATGAATGTTACAGGATAACTACCTTTTTGGTAGTTGTGCTGCCATTAGAAAGAATGTTAATCAGGTAACTTCCTTTAGCAAGATTGTCGGTTGCAATGTTGATTAATTGCTCGCCATTAAGGTTGTTCATAAAGCGAGTCTCTACAACGCGACCCTGAAGATCGGTCATTTGGAGAGTGTAATCAGCACCAGTAGCCGTAAAGCTAATGTTCACTAGCTCAGAAGCAGGGTTTGGATACACATTGAGACCAATTGCGTTTTCTGCTTCTTTAATACCTACAGTTCCGATGTTGATGTTGTCAACATACAGGTTGTTTCCAAAATCAGAAGACGCACGGAACAACACGATAAGCTTGGTAGCATTGGCAAAATTACTCAATGAAACACTCTCACTTCTCCACTGATTTGCTGCTGTGGGTGTGAAAGGAGGTTGGGCTGGGGTTAATGTAGCGAGGTCTGCACCTTGTTTATCGAACACAGATGTCCAGTTTGCTCCACAGTCTGATGAAACCAATACTTCCAAACGATCGTTTTCAGCTGAATACTGACGGTAAGCTACATCAAAATTCAAAAGTTTCTCTGGAACTGAGCTTAAGTCAATAGGAGCCAGATACACATCTCCTGAAGATCCTGCTGGGAATGTCCAGTTATTGAAGAAAATCGAACCTTGGTTCGCGTTAACTCTTACCCAATTTGAATTGCTCTCAGTTTCTAGGTGGTAATTAGCATACGGGAATGCTGTAGAAGTGAAATTCTGACTAAAAATTCCAGTTGCTCCGGGAGCTGAAATTGCGGCAAAAGAAGCAGAGCGGCTGCCAATAGGCGAGTTTTGTCCTGAGTTATTGATGTTTGTCAGGAAGGTGGTTAACACATGGCTTCCAGAAGGAACAGCAGTGGTTGGAATGTTGAAGTTTGTGCTTCCACCGGGTGCGATATTTCCTGAAAAAGGAGCTGTTTGCGGTGTATTGTTGTTGATTTGGTAATTGATGGTTGCAGAAGTAATTGGAGTGTTGCCATCATTGCGCAATGTTACCGAAGCACCAGACAATTCAGTAGCACATGAGTATCCGGTAGGCGCTGAAACTGAGCTCACAACTGCATAATCAGAAAGATCGATAGGTGCAGAAACAGCAGCCTGATGAATCTCTTTCGTAGAATTGTCCTGAACCCATGCTACAAAGCCAAGTTCTGTGAGGTCATATATATAGGATGGAATCGCAACATTGTTAAATGTGAATGTTTGCGTCCCACCTGCAGAAGCAAAGTTAGATGCGACTACAGCAGACCCGTTCTGGTTTGGAACCATCTTACGCATTACACTGCTGAACTCGGTTTCTCCATTTGAACCAGGAGCAACGTCAAAAACAATCTCCTTTTCAATCATAGCCACTTGAAGAACCGTGTTTGTGGGGTTCCAAGTGTTAGGCGCTGTAATTGTTACTGTTACATTGGCAGTAGAAAAGCCTGGGTTAATAACATGACTGATCGTCAGGTTTATCGGTGACGCCACAGCATAACGCGTATCAATGGCCGATTGAGAAACATCTAAGTTGGTCCCGTCCATTACACGATCAGGAACACCAGTGACGCCATAGTAATCAACGCGGGCATCAATTTCTGCAGGGTTGTGCTCGTACATGGGGTCAAATCCAGGCCAGCTCACCTGATACTTAACAGTAACAATTTTTGATGAATTGTTGTTAATCAGGGCATTAAATGCAGGGTTTTGCGCCGCACATGGGCCGCATGATGCCTGAGAAAAACTTTCAGCAAGAATCAGACGCTGCTGTGCAATCGCTCCTCCTGCCACTACCATTGTTACAATGGAGAGTATAATTTTTTTCATGTTGAAGATTTAGTTGGAAGGGTAAAATTAGGAAGTTGTTAATTCAACTGCAAGAAAACCACTTAATTTTTTCAACTTTGCACAGATTTCGCCAAAGACCCCCACTTAATCACAGCGTTTTGTTAGACAGTAAAGCCATTTCAACCGACAAACGCATGAATATGTTACCACCCATCCGCTTGTCTGAAAGGAAAAATAATTAGTTTAGCCTGTCATCAATCGTTACGCTTCTAAAAACAATGAACAATCTACTCCTCTTTCTTCTACTGATTCCTACGGCTTTATTAGCCCAGACGAAAGGAAAAAGTCGTGAATTGCCCATCGCGCAACTAAAAACCCTCGATGGCAAAACTATCTCCACAGCCGATTTTCAAAATAACGGAAAGCCAATCGTGCTCTCATTCTGGGCTACGTGGTGCAAGCCCTGCGTAAACGAGCTCACAAATATTGCCGAACTCTATGAAGAGTGGCAAGAAAAAACCGGAGTTAAGATTATCGCCATCTCTATCGACGATGCCCGAAATATGACCAAGGTGGCTCCTTTTGTTAATGGAAAGGGTTGGGATTATGAAGTGTATCTTGACTTAAACTCTGACCTAAAAAGAGCTTTGAACATTAATCTTGTTCCCCATACGTTTTTACTTAACGATAAGCTTGAAATTGTATGGCAACACAACAGCTACACCGAAGGTGATGAATTCAAGCTCTTCGAGAATATTCAAAAAGTGGCTGAAGGCAAATTTGTAGCAGAGTAAGCCCAATGTATTTCTCTAAATTGACTCAGCTCTGCACCGTTGCAGCGCTTGCCTATGGCTTTTCAGCCTTTGGGCAATCCACCGAAAAAGCAACCGATTACGGCGAGCTTCACGGTAACTTCCAATTGGATGCTCAATACTACAATGTCGATACCCTCATCGGAGCTCCCATCGTACCCGAAAAAATCCTCTCCAACGGATTCTTGAATCTATGGTACACCAAAGGAAACTTCACCGCAGGTCTTCGTTATGAGAGCTATCAGAATGTGATGCAAGGTTTCGACCCGCGTTTTCGGGGCTCCGGTATTCCTTTCCGCTTTGCAAGCTACACCAACGAAAAACTCGAAGCCACAGTTGGTAATTTTTACGAACAATTCGGTTCAGGCATCATTCTCAGGGCTTACGAAGAACGAGGTCTTGGTTTTGACAATGCTCTGGAGGGAATTCGGGTTAAGTATGAGCCCGTACAAGGCCTCACTATCAAAGGATTCATTGGCCGACAGAGAGCATTTTTCGCTCTTAGTCCCGGAATTCTTCGCGGAGGAGATTTAGAGGTGAACGTAAACGAGCTTCTCTTTCGGAATAAAGAATACAAAACCGTCGTCATTTTCGGTGGAAGCGCACTCAGTCGCTATCAGTCAGATCAGGATCCGATTTATATTTTGCCTGAAAACGTGGCCGCCTTCGGCGGAAGACTTAACGTGATTAGAGGAAAATTCAATTTCCTCGGAGAGTATGGATACAAAATCAATGATCCCGCTGCAGTCAACAAATTCATCTACCGCGATGGTCAAGCCTTAAATCTATCGGCAACCTACTCTACAAAGGGCTTTGGTCTCCTGGTGGCTGCAAAACGTCTCGATAACTTTGATTTTCGTTCCGACCGCACTGCTACAGGGAATGCAAACAACATCAATTTCCTGCCCGCTGCAACCCGACAGCATACCTATAACCTTCCAGCTACCATTTACCCTTATGCCACTCTTCCCAATGGTGAAGTCGGTTACCAAATTGAGCTCTCATGGAGGTTCAAAAAAGGAAGTAAACTGGGGGGCAAATACGGTACTGAAGTAACCATCAATGCCTCAGGTACAAATGGTTTGGCCAAAACACCGGCTTCTAATGATACACTGGGCTACGAGTCGCGATTCTTTTCCATCGGAAAAGAGGTGTACTTCCGAGACTACCACATCGAAATCCACAAGAAGTTCAGTAAACAGTGGAAGGCAACGCTGATGTTGCTTTATTGGGTGTACAACAAAGACGTTGTACAAGGAACAAAAGGCTTTGGGACAGTTTATGCACCCATGGGAGTGCTCGATGTAGCGTATAAAATCAACGATAAACATACTGTGCGCATTGAAGCCCAAACCCTTCATACTGAGCAAGATTTCGGCTCATGGGCGATGGGCTTAATCGAGTATACATACTCTCCCAATTGGTTTGTCGGTGTTATTGATCAATACAATTACGGAAACAAATCACCCGATTTGCGTATTCATTATGTAACGGTTAACGCCGGTTACATGCACAAGGGAAATCGAATTATGGTTGGCTACGGAAGGCAGCGCGCAGGAATCTTCTGTGTGGGTGGAGTTTGCCGTTTCGTTCCCGCCTCAAATGGATTAACCTTGTCGGTGCTGAGTAGTTTTTAATTTTTTAATTTTGAACGTTTTAGATTCGTACACTATGAAAAAGAATCTGCTACTGCTTTCCCTTGCAAGTCTGTTGTGGTTTGCCTCAGCCTGCGACAAGGTAGAAGGGCCATTCTCAGAAGGTACTTCAAATGGGAACAATCCTGATACTACACAAACTTTTTTCAGGAAAATCCTCATTGATGAATTTACCGGTCACAAGTGTGGCGAATGCCCTTACGCTGCTCGCACACTCAAGCAAATTCAAGAGCTTTACGGCGATAAAGTCGTTGCAATCGCTATTCATGCCGGAAATTTTGCAACACCGAACCAAAACGGCCCGATGGTGTATGACTTCCGCTCTCCGGAAGGAAATCAGCTCGACCAATTTTTTGGAAATTCGGCGGCAGGTCTGCCTAACGGTCTAGTAAATCGCATTAGCAACGGAGGAACAAGTATTGTTTCTCCTACCGATTGGTCTACGCGTGTAACAAACCTCATCAATCAGCCGGCAGATGCATGGCTTACCATTGATCTCGATTTTGTTTCCGACACTCGAGTGCTGAACGCTTCGGTAGAAACCAAGTTTCTTCAAAGTGTTGAAGATTCACTCAATATTGCTCTCTATGTTTTGGAAGACAGCATTCAGCGACC
Source organism: Bacteroidota bacterium (assembly GCA_027483445.1). Lineage (GTDB taxonomy): Bacteria > Bacteroidota > Bacteroidia > M30B66 > M30B66 > CAMCXT01. The sequence goes on from JAIXUS010000018.1 coordinate 99,538, forward strand.
TCAGGTTATTTACAACGACCCTAACTATCCCAATAGTTTTATTGAAAATTACCACCACCGCCATGTGCTTCGTGGAAGCATGAACGGCGCTTGGGGTAATGCATTGGCGACTGGGCAGACATTTACCAACGGACAGCTCATTACCACAACTGGAAATATTACGCTGCCCTCCAATTGGAATGCAGAACAAGTGTCGGTCGTAGCTGTTGTGTATAAAGCGATAACCAAAGAAGTGGTTCAAGTTGAGGAAAAGAAGCTATAGTATGTTCAGTACACATTTTTTTGCCCGGCTCGCTTTGATGTCCGGGCTTTTTTTCGCTCACAACACTTTTGGGCAGGGCTTTCAAGCGGGTTGGTTGGCAGGGCTTAACACCTCGCAAATTACTGGTGACAATCTCGCAGGCTACAACAAACCTTCATTTACTGCCGGCGTTTGGGTAAATCGCACCTGGAAAGATGAGCGTTGGGCGGTTACCATGGAGATGGCCTGGCTTCCACGCGGTGCCCGTTCCGTTCTAAGAGCCGAAGATTCCATTCCCACACTATATCGCCTCAATCTCAGATACATTGAGGTCCCGATAATGCTCTCCCTTCGGGTTTATAAGAAGTTCCACTTTGAAACCGGGATTGGCGCCGGCGTCTATATCAATCACACCGAAGAAGACGAATTTGGCGATATGAGCGGCATTTACGGCCCACGGGAACAATTTACCCGTTTCGACATTTCATTCAATGCCGGAATAACCTGGAAATTCCACGAAAGGTGGAGCCTGAATGTTCGGTCGGCCAATAGCATGTTTCCGGTTCGCAACCACGATCAGGATGCTAAATTCCGACTCAATCAGGGGCAATACAGCTCCAGTATTATGGCCCGGCTTGTATACCGTTTTCAATGAAAAAAAAGGTCGTAGTTGCTGTAACCGGAGCCTCAGGTTCTATTTATGCTAAGGTATTGTTCGACAAACTGAGATTGTTAAGCGATCAGATTGCTGAACTGGGCATTGTACTCTCATCCAATGCGTCCGATGTTTGGAACCATGAATTGGGGTTCCCCATCGATGCTTCCTTGCCCGGGAAGGTATGGGAACGAAACAATTTTTTCGCGCCTTTTGCCTCAGGATCTGCTAAATACGATACAATGATTATCGTCCCTTGCTCAATGGGAACACTTGGTCGGATAGCCTCTGGTCAGTCAGATGATCTCATAACCCGGGCCGCCGATGTGGTACTTAAAGAGCGCCGCAAGCTTATTCTTGTACTCCGAGATACACCCTACTCATTGATTCACATTCGCAATATGCTTTCTGTAACCGAAGCCGGTGCAATTGTTTGTCCGGCAAGCCCATCTTTCTACGCCCAACCAGCCGATTTTGAGGCTCTTGCCGCTACAGTCATCGATCGGGTTTTGGATTTGGCAGGCTTCGAAATTTCAGCAAAGCGTTGGCAAGAATCAGACTGATGGGCCTTCATCGTTGAGAAAGCGAATTGTTCGCGAGAGGCCATCAAAACCAGCGCGTTGTACTGCTGATTTTGAAAACAATCTACCAAAGGTCTCTTCCGTTAGCTCCATCCATTCTTGCTTGCTCATCTCCGCCAATTCAGGATGAGCAGAAAAGGCCGGTTCCTTATGGGGTTTGGCAAAGCGGTTCCATGGACAAACCTCCTGGCAGATGTCGCAACCAAATGCCCAGTTATCCAGTTTTCCTTTAAACCCTTCGGGGATTGCATCACGCAGTTCAATAGTCAGGTAGGAAATACATTTACTGCCATCTACCACATAAGGCGTAATGGCTTCAGTTGGACAAGCATCTATGCATCTTGTGCAGCTGCCGCAGTAGTCCTTAATAGGCCCGTCGGCTTCCAATTCCAGATCAATGATCATTTCGGCAATGAAAAACCACGAACCTGAGTGCCGGGTGATGAGGTTACTGTTTTTCCCAATCCACCCCAAGCCCGATTTGCTCGCCCAGGCTTTGTCCATTACAGGAGCCGAATCCACGAAGACTCTTCCATGAACCTCGCCCACCTCCTCCGAAATGCGCTCGACCAATTCAAACAGCTTCGCTTTAATCATATGGTGATAGTCTTCGCCGTAGGCATAGCGCGAAATTTTGGGGGCATCTTCCGTTTGCTTGATTGGCTCGCAGGCGTAATTAAACAATAGCGAAACTACACTTCTGGCTCCTGGAACAAGCTTCCTGGGGTCGATTCTCTTGTCGAAATGCCGTTCCATGTAGCTCATTTTCCCATGCATCGATTGGTTAAGCCAAAGCTCGAGCCTGCGTGCTTCATCCTCTAACTGAGTGGCTTCAGAGATTCCACAGTACTGAAAACCAAGGGTATTTGCCAGACTTTTCACAATGTGGGCCCTTTCCCTTTTCAGCAGATCAGCTGTGGTCATAAATGATGGTCATCAGCAAATAAACCGCCTTGGCGCCCCTGACGGGGAAGACCTAAATGCTTGTAAGCGAGATCTGTAACTTCTCTGCCTCTTGGTGTTCTCATGAGAAATCCCTCCTGAATCAAGTAGGGTTCATACACTTCTTCGATGGTTTCAGGATCCTCTCCACATGCTGTCGCAATGGTATTCACGCCAACAGGTCCGCCCTTGAATTTTTGAATGATGGTAGTAAGAATACGGTTATCCATTTCATCGAGGCCAAACCGATCAACATTTAGTGCATCTAAGGCCATTTGAGTAATTTGTTTGACAATTCGGCCGTCGCCTTTTACCATGGCAAAGTCGCGCACACGGCGAAGAAGGGCATTTGCGATCCGAGGTGTGCCTCGACTTCGACCTGCAATTTCACGGGCGGCCTCATCTTCAATCTCTACCTTCAGCAAGCCCGCCGAACGTTTAATAATCTTCGACAATAAGCCGGCGTCGTAATACGAAAGTCGTGAATTGATGCCAAACCTAGCCCGCAAAGGCGAAGTAAGCAAGCCTGATCGTGTAGTAGCCCCGATCAGGGTAAACGGATTCAGATTGATTTGGATAGCTCTGGCATTGGGGCCCGATTCAATGAGAATGTCGATTCGGTAATCCTCCATTGCCGAGTACAGGTATTCTTCCACCACGGGGCTTAATCGATGAATCTCATCAATGAATAGAACATCGTTCGCATCTAAGTTGGTCAGCAAGCCCGCTAAATCACCCGGTTTGTCTAGCACCGGGCCAGATGTAACCTTGATTCCAACTCCAAGTTCGTTGGCAATGATGTTGGCCAGTGTAGTTTTACCCAAGCCTGGAGGACCGTGAAGCAAAACATGGTCAAGCGCCTCCTCACGCATGCGGGCCGCCTCTACAAAAATTTTCAGGTTTTCAAGTACTTGATGTTGGCCGGAAAAATCGTCGAACGACAAAGGCCTGAGCACCTTTTCAATCTCTCTGTCTTTGGGAGAAAGATGCTCAAATTCAGGATTCAGGCTTTGATTCATTCAGCACAAAGTTAGGTGAATACCCTAAATGAAAACGTCCCGACAATGTTTTGCCGGGACGTTTTCAGACAGTTGATTAATGATTAGTGAGCACCCTCTTTTTCCTCTTCTGGAGTGAGTGGTACCGTTTGAGGAACAAAGTCATCAGCCATACCAGGCTTACTGTAATCGTAAGCCCAACGATGAACTTCAGGAATGGCTCCCGGCCAGTTTCCATGAATATGTTCTACTGGAGTTGTCCATTCCAGAGTATTGGCTTTCCATGGATTTTGCGGCGACTTCTGTCCTTTGAAAATACTGTAGAAGAAGTTCAGTAAGAAGATGATTTGTGCTGTTGCTGCAAGGATGGCAAACCAGGTAACCATCACATTGATGTCTACCAAATTGTCGAATATCGGGAATTCGGTATTCGAGTAATAACGACGTGGTACACCGGCCATGCCTAGGAAGTGCATTGGGAAGAACACTCCATACGCACCAATAAAAGTGAGCCAGAAGTGCACATACCCCATTTTCTTGTTCATTAGCTTACCGAAAAGCTTCGGGAACCAATGGTAAACTCCGGCGAACATGCCAAAAATTGTTGCAGAACCCATCACCAAATGGAAGTGAGCAACCACGAAATAGGTATCGTGTAAGTTGATGTCTAGGGCAGAGTCACCGAGTATTAGCCCGGTTACACCACCAGTAATGAAGAAAGATACCAAGCCAATCGCAAACAGCATCGCAGGCGTAAACTGAATGTTACCTTTCCAAAGAGTTGTGATGTAATTGAACGCCTTAACGGCGGATGGAATCGCGATAAGCAATGTTGTAAACACGAACACTGAACCAAGGAATGGATTCATTCCGGTGATGAACATGTGGTGCCCCCAAACGATGAATGAGAGGAAGGCAATTCCCAAAATCGAAGCGATCATTGCACGGTAACCAAAGATTGGCTTACGGGCGTTGGTTGCAATTACTTCTGAGGTAATACCTAGGCCTGGAAGCAATACAATGTATACTTCTGGGTGTCCAAGGAACCAAAATAAGTGCTCGTAAAGAATTGGACTACCGCCGTTGTGCTCTAAGGCCTGACCTCCAATGTAGATGTCGCTGAGGTAGAATGACGTTCCGAATGAACGGTCGAAAATGAGCAACAAAGCAGCTGCAAATAGAACTGGGAATGAAAGAACTCCAAGTATAGCGGTTACGAGAAATGCCCAAATAGTAAGTGGCATGCGGGTCATAGACATACCTTTTGTGCGTAGGTTGAGCACTGTAACAATGTAGTTCAATGAACCGAGCAAAGAAGACACGATGAACAACGACATGGACACCAACCACAAGGTCATGCCTAAGCCCGATCCTGGCATGGCTTGTTCAAGTGCACTTAACGGCGGGTAAACAGTCCAGCCTCCCGACGCTGGCCCTGATTCAATAAATACCGAGAAAAGCATCACACAAGAAGAAGCAAAGAAGAACCAGTAAGACAACATGTTCAGAAAACCTGAAGCCATGTCGCGAGCTCCCAACTGTAATGGAATAAGCAAGTTGGAGAAAGTACCCGACAATCCTCCTGTAAGAACAAAGAATACCATGATTGTACCGTGGATGGTTACCAATGCAAGGTAGAAATTGGGATCAAGAACCCCACCGGGAGCCCACTTCCCTAAAACGGCCTCAAGTACAGGAAAACTTTTTCCTGGCCAAGCAAGCTGAAGGCGAAATACAACCGACATCAACATGGCAATCACACCCATGAATACCGCAGTTATCAAAAACTGCTTGGCAATCATCTTGTGATCCTGCGAAAAGATGTATTTGCTGATGAATGTCTCATGATGATGATGCTCATCTTCATCATGTTCGTGCGCGTGAGCATGACCGGCAACTACTGCCTTAACGTCTGACTCAGAGTGTGGAAGGTTTGTTTCCATGGCTGACATAAGCGAACTACTGTTTTTTTTGATTGTTTTTGCCTGACTCTTCTATCACATATCAACCCCACTAGCAGGCTCAGTGTTCGGGGTGTTGGAAATTTCTGCTGTTTGTGTTTTCGGCTGGCGAACTTGTGCCCACGTTTTTTGCTCCGACAACCACTTGTTGTAGTCCTCCTGAGTTTCAACGATGATATCCATTTGCATGTTATAATGTGCGGCTCCACAAATCTTGTTGCACAATAAAACATAATTGAATTTGTCGTTACCAAGTTTTTTACGCATCTCTGCTGTTGTAATGGTAGGTGTAAATTCAAATGTGGTTTCCATACCCGGTACACAGTTCATTTGAGCTCTAAAGTGTGGCATGTAAGCACTATGAATCACATCACGAGAACGGAATTTGAAGAGCACAGGTTTGTCTTTCACGATGTGAAATTCACCTTTAACAATGATATCATCATCGCCTTTTCCATCTTCCATCATTCCTAGATCATTTCCTTCGCCAATACTGCGGAAATCTGAGCGGCCAAGAACATTATCTTTACCTGCGTAGCGAGCGGTCCAGTCGAATTGTTTCGAGTACAATTCAATAACCGTCGCATCTTTAGCACCAGGGTAAATTACATCGTTCCAAACTGTTAGACCGTAAGCGATGAGTCCAGTTAAAACGACTGCCGGTATCACTGTCCAAATCATTTCCAGTTTATTGCTGTGCGCGAAATAAACTGCTTTTTTCCCCTTGTAGCCTGCATGCTTGTAAGCCTGATAGGCTAGAACAATGTGGGTTCCAATGAACACTATGGTAATGAGTACCAAAGTTACATTGAAGAGCATATCGATTTCAGGTCCATGCGCTGATGCTGCCTCAGGAAGCAGCTTGTCTTTGTAGGCATATAGCTGCCAAGCGAAGAAGGCAAACAGGCCAATTACAAACAGGGCCCAAAAATTTCCTTGGTTTCTGTTTTCAGCATCAGTAACTATATCGTCTTGCCTGCGGTTTCTAAGCTCAGCCGAAAGCGCTGCAATGGACATCACCCGTATACCGGCAATGACGAATAAAACAATGACTGCAAGAATTAAAAATGTCATGGGATCGTTTCTTGAAGTGAATGAAATCAAATGTGGTGATGAACACTTTCTTCGTAGAAGACGTGTGTTGGATTGCTAACAGGTTTGCTGGCCAATTTGTTCAGAACAATAAAGAGGAACAGTCCAAGGAAGCCTAACATGGTACCGATTTCCATCCAGCCTAAGTGCCAATGTTCTTTCATAACTCCCGGAGTAATCATTACAAAGTTATCGCTCCAGTGTCCAATTAAAATCATTATACCAGTGAAGGTGAGAACTCCTGTTCTTCTTTTTGCCCCACGCTTAATTAATATGAGGAAAGGGAAGAAGAAATTGAGGAATAGGTTGAAAATGAAGAGGAATTTATAGTTCTCGAAGCGATCCATGTAGTAGGTAACCTCCTCAGGAATATTTGAGTACCAAATCAACATGAACTGAGAAAACCATAAGTATGTCCAAAATACGGAGAACGCAAACATGAACTTGCCTAAGTCGTGAATGTGATTCTCATTCACTTCTGGCAGTAAACCACGTCCTTTCAAATGAAGCACAACAAGCGTAATCACAGTTAGAGCACTCACAAAAAAGCCTGCGAAAGTGTACCAACCAAAAAGAGTAGAGAACCAGTGAGTGTCAATTGACATAATCCAGTCCCACGCAGAGGTAGATGAAGTAACCGCAAAGAACACCAGAAACCAAGCGGCAAGGCTTTGTGTTGCCTTCCAGTTTTGAACGTTAAGTCCTTGGCCTTCAATTTCTGACCGCTTCATGAAGGCGCGGAAGAATAAAACCCATCCACCTAAATAAACAACGGTTCTAATGATGAAGAATACTGGATTCAAAAATCCAGACTTACCAGCTATGATAGAATCATAATGCTCACTAGCAGGATCATGCACATGGGGATCAGCCCAGTGGTAAACATGATTTATATGTAGTGCAGAAAGAATCACCACAACTCCGAAAATTGCTGCGCCATAAGGCAGAACGCTTGAAACAGCTTCAATAGGTCGTTTCACAGCAGCAGACCAGCCAACTTCAGCAGCATACTGGACAGCAAGGAAGAACAAAGCTCCCAAGCCAATAGCCATGAAAAAGAATGAGTTGTGTAGCAAAGTGGGCCACGCTCTGTGAGAATCGGCGAGGAATCCTCCCACAATCGACAACAGACCAATTGCCATTAAGGCAATGCTCAGGTTTTTTGTCTTGGAAGAGAAGGTGTAATTACTCATGATGGCTTGAAATAAAGCGTCAGAATTATTATTTGGTGATTGAAGCTGTTGCAGCCGCAGCCGCTGTTGTGTCTGTCTTGGCCGCGCTGCTGTCAGAGCTAATGCCTAAGCCATCATTGCGTAGCTTTTTAACATACTCTATAACCTCCCAGCGTTCGGCAAAGTTGATTTGTGCTGCATGTGAGCCCATCATATTCTTACCGTAGTAAATGGTATGATACATTTTACCTTCGGGAAGATCCTTGATGGAAGCACCATAGTAAGACGGAACTCCGGCATACTTGTCGCGCTGAACCAAAATGCCATTTCCATCTCCTTTTTCACCATGACAATGAACACAGAAGTTGTTGTAAATCTTCTTGCCCTTCTCCAAAAATTCTGGAGATACGGGATAAGGATTTTTAACTTGAACACCAGCTAACTCATAGCCTTCGTTGGTGTTTGGAAATGGGTATGTTTCGTGGAAAGGAAGAGTTTCTGCATTGAAACGCGGTATTGTTCTCGCAACGGGCTTCATCGCTGAACCATTTTCGTTAAAAGGACTCTCGCCATATGTCTCGTAGGCTGGCCCACGGTACATATCAGGCATGTATTCCAAGCCCGGACTCAAAGGATCAGACTTACAGGAAGAAAGCAAGGCTAATCCACACAGTACTGCTGAAACAGGAAAAACAATTTGAATCAGTTTCTTCATGGGGCCTATTTTTACAGTTCTTTTTGGTTGATTTCAATGGCTCCGGTACTTTGCAATACTGAAATGATTTCAGATTGAGCCACTTTCTTATTTTCCGCTACCTGAATCTCCATGATAAACTTATCGTCTGTAGAGCGAGGATCAGGATTGTGCGCCTTGCGACCAGGGTAAATTTTGTTCACCAACAAATAGCTCAACACCATACCGTGAGCCGCGCAAAAAACCGTAAGCTCGAATGTAACCGGAATAAATGCAGGCATATTTTCAAACCACGAGAAGCTGGGTTTTCCGCCCACATTCATTGGCCAATCGTGAATCATCATGTACCAGGTCATCAGAATCGCCATTGATGTTCCAAACATGCCGTAAAAAAATGCGGCATTTGAAAGACGTGTAGGTTTGATGCCAATTACCGGATCTAAACCGTGGATAGGAAAAGGTGAAAAAACATCATTGATGCGAACTCCCTTACCGCGCAGTGCACGAGCACTGTTCAGAAGAATTTCTTCATCATCGAATACACCATAAATGACTTGTTTGCTCATAAATTCTTAGTGGTGCGTTTGGTTAGTGTTTTCGCTGGTCGATTTTACAATAGTCTTTAGTTCACTCATCGCGATTACTGGGAACGTGCGTGAGAAAACCAAGAAAAGCGTAAAGAAAATACCGATTGTTCCAATGAAGATTCCGATATCTACGAAAGTAGGGTGGAACATAGTCCAGCTGGATGGCAGATAATCGCGGTGCAATGAGGTTACGATAATCACAAAGCGCTCAAACCACATTCCGATGTTCACGAAAATCGAAATGATAAAGGTGGCCATTAAACTCTTGCGAATCTTTTTGAACCAGAAGAGCTGTGGAGTAATTACGTTACAAGTCATCATCGACCAATAAGACCACCAATATGGTCCGGTAGCGCGGTTGAGGAAGGCATATTGCTCATACTCAACACCTGAATACCACGAGATGAAAAGTTCAGTTAAGTAAGCCACACCTACAATGGAACCGGTGATAATGATGATTTTATTCATCGCTTCCACGTGCGTAATGGTAATGTAATCTTCCAAATGAAGCACCTTGCGCATGATAATCAACAGCGTAAGTACCATGGCAAAGCCCGAAAAGATGGCTCCGGCTACGAAGTAAGGAGGGAAAATCGTGGTGTGCCAACCCGGAATAACGGAAGTTGCAAAGTCCATTGATACAATAGTGTGCACCGAAAGTACAAGCGGGGTTGATAACCCGGCCAATACAAGCGACACTTCTTCAAAGCGTGACCATTGCTTTGCGGAACCACTCCACCCGAAAGAAAGGATGCTGTAAATTTTACGCATGCCTGGCTTTACCTGACGGTCGCGGATTGAAGCAAAATCCGGAATCAAACCAGTATACCAGAATACTAAGGAAACACTGAAGTAAGTCGAAATCGCAAATACGTCCCAAAGTAGAGGTGAGTTGAAATTCACCCACAATGAACCAAAGGTATTTGGCAAAGGCAATACCCAATATGCCATCCAAACCCTACCCATGTGCATTACCGGGAAGAGGGCCGCGCAGATTACGGCGAAAATAGTCATCGCTTCCGCTGAACGGTTAATTGACATTCTCCAACGCTGGCGAAACAGGAGGAGAATCGCCGAAATCAGAGTTCCAGCGTGACCAATACCTACCCACCATACAAAGTTGGTGATATCCCAGGCCCAGCCTACCGTTTTGTTCAATCCCCAAACGCCAATACCGGTTCCAATGGTGTAAGCAAAACAACCCACACCCCATAGGGCAATCAGGGCAGAGATGGTGAACACCACCTTGAACATGCCATTCGCCTTACCTTCAATGGGCCGCGAAATGTCTTCCGTAATCTGATGATAGGTTTTAGTACCTAAAATCAACGGCTCTCTAATCGATGAAGAATGATTTGCCATACCTTCTATGCTGAGTCTGGGTTTATGCTTTTTCGTTTACTGATTTGTTGCGCACTTTGGTGAGATAATACACCGATGGCTGCGTTCCTACTTCTTCCAACAGTTGATAGCGACGCTCGTTTTCCCAAGCCTTGCGAACCACCGACTCCTTATCGTTAAAGTCGCCGAAGCTAATCGCGTTTGTTGGGCAAGCCTGCTGACAAGCAGTCTTGATGCTTCCGTCTTTCGGACGCTCTCCGTTTTTCTTCGCCGCCAGCTTCCCGGCTTGAATTCGTTGAACACACATTGAGCACTTCTCCATCACACCACGGCTGCGAACCGTAACGTCTGGATTTAGCACCATTTTACCCATGTCATCATACATGTTGAAGTCGAACTGCTCGTTCTCATTGTAACGGAACCAGTTGAAACGACGAACTTTATATGGACAGTTGTTGGCACAGTAGCGAGTACCAATACAACGGTTGTAGGTCATTTGGTTAAGGCCTTCCAAGCTGTGTGTGGTGGCCAACACCGGACATACAGTCTCGCAGGGAGCCTGATTGCAATGCTGACACATTACCGGCTGGAATACGACCTCGAGGGTATCATCGTTCGTCGCAGGAACCTCCATTTTGAGGAACTTGTCGATTGCTCCTACACCATCTTTTTCAGCCTTTTCTTCGGTCATATCAGAAGTGTAGTAGCGGTCGATACGCATCCAGTGCATTTCACGACTGCGACGTACTTCATCCTTTCCAACAACAGGAACGTTGTTCTCTGCAGTACAACTTACCACACAGGCACCACAACCAATACAGCTGTTCAAATCGATGGCCATGTTCCAGAAGTGGTTCTTATACTCGAAGTTTTGCCACAAGTCAAGCTCTTGAGGCTTGGCCTTCCCGTCTTTACCTACTTTTGATGAGTTGGTAGCCAAGAGGATATCCTCATTGCCAGCTTTGCGGTCTTTTTTGTATTCTTCTAAGGTGGTTTCCTTCACAATCTCGCGCCCCATCATCGTGTGATGCGTTTGCGTGGCCGCAATGTGATATTTACCGTTGCTGCCGGAAACAGAAACTCCCGAGACATGTAAGTGGATATACCCACTCTTCACTGATGCGAAACGGAAAGCGTTAGCTCCAATTCCTTCAGCAGTCTTACCAATTCCCTTACGCCCGTATCCAACTGCAATAGCGATTACTCCTTTTGGAATACCAGGTTGAGGAACTACGGGTAAGGTTACTTTGTTAGTTCCAAGGCTTAATTCAACCGTATCGGAAAGTTGCTCCTGACCCATCAGTACGTTGAATCCTTTTTCCCCCATTTCATCCGGGTTCATCAACACGTAGTTGTCCCAGGTTACTTTAGTGATTGGATCAGGTAATTCTTGAAGCCACGGATTATTCGCTTGCTGTCCCCAGCCTAAACCTGTCTTCTCATAAACCACCAGCTCAACACCTGATGCATTCGAAGCTGCGACAATCGCTGAGGCCGCTGCATTGATGTCTAAAACTTGTACAACAGGTACAACCGGTGCAGGGCTTGCATTAGCAGCTGTCGAAGCAGCACTTTCAACAGCTGTAGCTTGTTGACCAATTACTAAACCGTCGTGGAGTGTCTTCGCCCAAAACGATTGAAAACCGGTTAATGCTGAACCTGCGGATGGGTAAACTTGTGTTTCCCAAACTTTGGCTATATAATCATGTGAGCTAGTTGTATTTCCAGCCCAAATTAACATGCTTTCTAAGGCTTGACGGGTTTTTCCAAGCGGATTAATCACTGGCTGGCCTAAGCTGAAGTAACCAGTTCTGGGGTTAGCATCAGTCCATGATTCTAAGAAGTGATTATCTGGAGCGTTAAACTTGCACACCGCAGCTGTCTCGTCATTGATATCTGAGAATGAAACGCTCAAATCAACTTTTCCTAAAGCCTTGGCAAACGTTTCCCCATTAGGAAGTGTGTATACCGGATTGGTATTGTAAACCAATAACGCATCAACCTTTCCTGCTTCCATTTCAGCAACTAAACCTGAAACTGCAGCATCATTTCCCTGGCGGGTTAAATCTGCAACTGAGGTATCTATTGTGTTGCCGTAGGCTCCAAGGTATGTATTGATGGCATTAACAGCCAATTGTACATTGGGATCATTGATTCCGCAAACGACTAATGCTTTGCCTTTGTGGTTATTCAGCTCTGAAGCAACCTTGGCAATAACAGCATCTTTAGATGTACTTTTTGAAGCTACCGAATTACCGGTAAGCTTAGCATACAGATTCAATACTGCGAGTCCAAGTTCGGATGGCTTTAAAGAGATTCGCTTGTCAGCATTCGCGCCCGTCATGGTCATCAAAGACTCTATTTGGACGTGGCGAGACATGCTCGGATTCTCTTTGTTCACTTTACGCTTCTCAGCATACTGGCGGGCATACTCAACGGGAGAGAGCCAACCTGAGAGGAAATCGCATCCAATCCCAACAACAAAATCAGCTTTGTCAAAGCGATAGGTTGGAATCATATTCTTACCATGCGTCGACTGATGAGCGTCGGCAATTGACTTATACGATACTGCGTCATATTGAATAACTTGTGCAGTAGGATACTTAGTCGCAAATTCAGTCATGGCCGCACGAATGCTCGGACTTACTACTGTTCCAGTTAAAATCCGGATATTACCACCCCGGGCAGAAATTGCCTCAAGTTTGCTAACCACCTCTTTATCGAGCGTTTTCCAATCCGAATCTTTACCGGAGATTTTAGGAGCACGTAAACGATTGGAGTCATACAGCGAAAGTACCGAGGCCTGAATACGAGCCGTTGATCCTCCTTTAGTAATTGGGCAAAGCTCATTGCCATCCACTTTGATTGGTCTTCCCTCACGTGTTTTTACCACAACAGAGGCGAAATCCTGACCGTCCCAATAGGATGAGGCATAGTAGTTAGCGACTCCTGGAGTGATTTCCTCAGGTTTGTTTAGATATGGAATAGCTTTTCTTACCGGTGCTTCGCAGGCAGCCAACGATGCAGCTGTAACGCTGAAGCCTAACACTTTTAGGAAATCTCGACGGTTAGTTTGAGTGCTAACTGTACTTTCATTTCCGAGAAACTGATCCACGGGAAGTTCCTCAGCGAATTCATTCTGTTGCAGGCGTTGGAATTCAGGAGTTTCCTGAAGTTCTTCCATCCCTTTCCAGTATTTCTTCGTATTGCTCATACTCGTTGTAAGTCCTTGTTAGGTGATGTGATGGATCAGTAGTGACACTTTGAACATTCGAGCCCACCCAGTGAACCGATTGTAAACTTGTCCCCTTTTTTATACTTCGGATCATTAACGAATTGCTTGTGAAGCTCTTCGTAATACTTGTTGTCCTTGTCGACTTCCGTCTTTCGGTGACAGTCGATACACCAACCCATTGTAAGTGGTGAGTGCTGCTGCACAACTTCCATTGAATCAATCGGGCCATGGCACGAGGTACACTCGATTTTACCTACTGCTACGTGTTGACTGTGGTTGAAGTAAGCATGGTCAGGCAGCGAGTGAACACGAATCCATTGAATAGGCTTTTGGTTTGGACCATAGGTTCGTGTTTCCGGATTGTAATCAAGCGCAGCGTAAATCTTGCCTATTTCCTCTTTTCCGTATTGTGGCCCTTCCTGAATGTACATGTGACAGTTCATACACACATTGGCCGATGGGATATTGGCATGTTTCGACTTTTCAACACCACTGTGGCAATAAACACAAGCAATTTGATTGTCGCCTGCGTGAAGTTTGTGTGAGAATTTAATTGGTTGCTCTGGAGCATACCCTTGATAAACCCCAATTCCCATAAGGCCATCCCATCCTTGTTTGAGAACCCAGATAACCAAAAAAAGACTAATTACTGCAACGATTTTCTTGTTGTTGGATGCCCAAATTCTGAACTTCTCGGTTGGTGTTCTTATGGGTTCTGGTTCAGTTATGATTCCCTTCTTCTCGTTTACCAATGATTCTAAAGAGCTCTTCACAGAGTTCAATACATTAATCAGTACGAGAAGGACAAAACCTACAATAATTAAAATGTAGAGATAAGAATCAGATGAAGTCTCAGTTGCCCCAGCCCCAGCGCCTGCCCCATCAGCCTTAGCAGCACCATCGCCAGCCGCGGAAGCAGGAGCATCTCCGCCCTTGTCTGTCCAATCAATAAGGGCAATGATTTCTGCATCGCTTAGGTTTTGAGCTGGCATCACGGAGCGCCCATACTCCTCAAACAATTTGTTGGCGTAGGCATCCCCCGTTTTGAGGAATTCCGTTGAATTTTTGATCCAGGCAATCAGTTTGGCTTCATCAGGCCAACGGCTTCTGATGCCTTTTAAGCCAGGACCAATTAATTTTTGGTCGGTTGGCTTATGGCAAGATGCGCAGTTAGCCTTAAATAGTTTAGCGGCATCCTGAGCCTGCAGTGTGTTCGCTTGGAAAATAACAGCCAGAAAAACGGCTACTCCCAACAAAATTTTTGCGCTGATTCTTTGCATAGGAACTACAGGTTTAACAAACCTATTTCACTTTTTACGGCTGCAAATTTAACGGTTCGCGCTTTCCTTGTTAACGTTTTTTTGGTGTTTTGCCAATTTGGAACGATTCTAAATAAATTGCATTGTATACAAAATCAGGTAGTTGCGATTTTTCCTCCATGGTGGTGCGGCTTTCTATCTTTGGAATTGTCTGATTCTCATGACTATTAAATAATCTTAATCTGAGACTGTTTTGTTAAAACTCAAGCCAGAAACTACATTTGCATCTTATGAGCAAGCAAATTTGTTTCTTTCTTTTTTCATTTAACGCATTGTTAATGAATGCAAAAGCCCAGAATTCCGATTCAACAAGCATTCAAGGTGGATTTCTTGTGCTCAATTATGCTCCAGGTATTGAACTACTTATTGAGCGATACAAGAAAGTTAACTATAGCGCAATAGGGCCGGAAGGTTACAGGGTACAAATTTTTACTGCTGCCGGAAACGAGGCTAAAGAGAAGGCTTCAGTAGCCTTATCTGAATTCCAACTTAGCTTTCCAGAAATTGCCGCGTATTTGACTTATCAGCAGCCTAACTTCAAGGTGCGTTGTGGTAATTACAGATATAAATCAGAAGCCCGGAAATTGCTAAAGCGAATTGCTTACCAATATCCGGGCGCCTTCATAGTAAAAGACTTCCTTAAGGTTGAGGAAATGCCTTAGAGCTTCCGTTTAATTTCAACTTGCTCATAGCCTTCAATGATGTCTCCAACTTTGATATCGTTGAACCCATCGATGTTGAGCCCGCATTCATATCCTGTGCTCACTTCCTTCACATCATCCTTGAAGCGCTTTAGTGATCCAAGGCCACCAGAGTACACCACGATGCCATCTCTTATTAGGCGAATTTTTGTGTTCCTGTTTATCTTTCCATCAAGAACGTAACAGCCTGCAATTGTGCCAATTCTAGAGATCTTGAAAGTCTCTCTAACCTCTACGTTGCAAACAATTTTCTCCTCGTATTCAGGTGCAAGCATGCCCTCCATCGCGGCTTTAACTTCTTCAATCGCATTGTAAATGATTGAATAAAAACGCATATCGATTTGCTCACTTTCAGCAAGTTTTCTGGCACTGGAGGATGGACGAACCTGGAATCCGACGATAATCGCATTAGAAGCTGATGCCAGAAGTACGTCACTTTCAGTTACCTGACCAACAGATTTGTGAATGATGTTTACTTGAATCTTTTCGGTTGAAAGCTTTAGCAATGAATCTGATAGCGCCTCAACCGAACCATCCACGTCACCCTTGACAATTATGTTCAATTCTTTGAAGTCGCCAATAGCAATCCTGCGGCCTATTTCATCTAATGTGATATGCTTGTGCGTACGGATGCCTTGTTCACGTTGAAGTTGCTGCCGTTTATTGGCAATTTCCCGGGCCTCACGCTCATCAGACATGACGTTGAACTTATCACCTGAGGCCGGCGCTCCACTTAAGCCAAGCATTTGTGCAGAGATCGAAGGACCGGCTTCTTTTACCGGTTGACCTCTTTCATTGAACAATGCTTTTACCCGACCGCTATACACTCCGGCCAACACAACATCACCAATTCTTAGAGTACCAGAAGTAACAAGAACTGTACTTACGTAACCTCTTCCTTTGTCCAACTCCGATTCAATGATTGTTCCCGCAGCCCTCTTGTTTGGATTTGCTTTTAAATCAAGCAACTCGGCTTCTAGAAGAACTTTCTCTAAAAGTAGATCAACGTTCTTACCCTGTTTCGCAGCTACCTCCTGTACTTGATATTTACCGCCCCAGTCTTCTACAAGAATATTCATCGCTGCAAGTTGTTCCCTGATTTTATCAGGATTAGCGCCTGGTTTGTCAATCTTGTTGATGGCAAACACGATGGGAACCTGAGCTGCCTGAGCATGATTGATGGCTTCTACGGTTTGAGGCATTACACTGTCGTCGGCTGCAATCACAATAATCGCGACATCGGTTACCTGCGCACCTCGTGCACGCATCGCGGTAAATGCCTCGTGACCGGGAGTATCGAGGAAAGTGATTTTTTTACCATTTTCCATTTTTACGTTGTATGCCCCGATGTGCTGTGTAATTCCACCAGCTTCTCCAGCGATGACATTCGATTTACGTATGTAGTCAAGCAACGAGGTTTTACCATGGTCAACGTGCCCCATCACCGTAACAATTGGTGGACGAGGTTGCAATTCGTCATCCGTATCCTCATCCTCACGAATGGCCTCCTGAACTTCAACGCTAACAAACTCGACTTTATATCCAAATTCACTAGCCACAATGGTTAATGTCTCAGCATCCAAACGTTGGTTAATCGAGACAAACAATCCCAATGTCATGCATGTGGCGATAATGCTATTCACCGGCACGTTCATCATCTTAGCCAACTCATTCGCAGTAACGAACTCGGTTACCTTAATAACCATGTTCTGATTCTCCAGCTCGGCCTCTTCTTGTGCCGCTCGATAATCTTCTCGTTTCTGCTTTCTATGTTTGGCTGATTTTGATTTTTGCTTGCTTTGGCCGCTTAAGCGAGCTAGAGTTTCTTTGATTTGTTTTTGTACCTCCTCTTCAGTAAGTTGGACTTTAGGGGCTGGAGCCGGACGATTGCCTGGTTTTCCATGGGACGGACCGCGCTGATTGTGGCCCTGCTGGTTGCCTCCTTGCTGATTTCCTCCTTGTTGCTGACCACTTCCACCTACTGGTCCTTCAATTCGCTTTCTTTTCTTCTTAGCAGCCTGGTTAGCAGACTGTTGTGTATTGTTTGACGAAGCAATGGGTTTTTTATCAGGAAGTTGTATGGTCCCTAGAATTTTAGGTCCTGTGAGCGCACTTCGTGGAGCTCTGTAAAGGGCGTCTTCGGCCGCTTCCTCAGTTTTTGCTTCTGCAGGCTCTTCTGGTGCAATAGGCTTGGGAGCTTCCGAAACAATTGGTGCATCAACGATATCTTTCGGAGTGTCACCTTCGGGAAGTTTAGGCTCTTCAACGGTTGCGGGAGGCTCTTCTTTTTGTTTCTCTTCCTTGGGAGCTTCCTTTTTCTTCCCCTTGTTGCCTTTTAGGGCATCTAAATCGATCGTGCCTAAAACCTTTGGCCCTTTGACTTCGGGGCTTGTGCCAATTTCCACATCTGTTTTTATTTCAACTTCAGTTACTTCAGGTTTTACCTCAACAACCGGCGGTAAATTAACAGGTTCTTCGATGGGCGCTGGCGCAGGGGGAGTTTCAGGCTCGGGCGCTTTAACTACTGGAATTTCTTGCTTAGGCCGCTCAACAACCGGATTCAGATTTTTTACCAGTACTTCTTCAGGCTCATGCTCAACCTCTCCAGCCTTAGTTTGCGAAGGCTGCGTTTCGTCCAATGTAACAGTCTCCCGCTTTATCCGTGACTGAATGATTTTTTTGGACTCCTCCTTTACATCTTTCTCTTTACCGTATTCTTTCATCAACAATGAATACATGTCATCGGTGATCTTTGAGTTACGGTTAATATCGCTGAATCCCTTTGCAGAAAGGAAATCCATGACAGTTTGCACACCGACGTTGAGCTCGGTGGCAACCTTCATAAGGCGTTTTACTGGTGATGTTTCTGACATCCGTTGTTTTTAGGGTTATTCAAATGGGTTCCATGCTTATTCAAATTCAGCACGGAGAATCTTCATTACTTCTTTGATGGTTTCTTCTTCCAAGTCGGTGCGCTTCACAAGGTCATCAACAGGCAATTCCAACACACTTTTCGCAGTATCACAGCCAATGCTCTTCAACTCATCAATAATCCATCCTTCGATTTCATCTGCAAATTCATCCAGATCAACATCTTCCATGTCCACTTCCGAATCACGGTAAACATCAATCTCATAACCGGTTAGCCGGCTTGCAAGCTTAATGTTCAAGCCTCCTTTTCCAATAGCTAATGAAACTTGGTCGGGCTTTAGATAAACCTCTGCTCTTTTTGCAGCCTCGTCCAATTTGATCGTGGTGATTTTCGCTGGACTAAGTGCTCTCGTTATATATAGGTTATTGTTGGTGGTAAAGTTGATGACATCAATGTTTTCATTGCGAAGCTCTCGCCCTATTGCATGAATACGACTCCCTTTTACCCCAACGCATGCACCTACCGGCTCAATCCTGTAATCATAGCTCTCCACTGCTACCTTGGCGCGGACACCTGGCTCACGTACAATTTTCTTGATGGTAATCAAACCGTCAAAGATTTCAGGCACTTCTTGTTCGAAAAGCTTCTCTAGGAAAACCGGTGAGGTTCTAGACAAGATGATTTGTGGGTTAGAATTTTTCATTTCAACCCGCAAAACCACGGCGCGAACAGTTTCCCCTTTTTTATAAAAGTCAGACGGAATCTGCTCTGATTTTGGGATGATCAGCTCATTGCCGTCTTCATCTAAAATCAACACTTCCTTTTTCCAAACCTGGTAGATTTCTCCACCTACTATTTCTCCAATCCGGGTTTTGTATTTCTGATAGATGGAATCTTTCTCAAGGTCAGAGATACGACTTACAAGATTCTGCCTAAAAGCCAAAACCGCTCGACGCCCGAAATCATTTAAGTGCACTTCTTCTGAAAAATCTTCACCCACTTCAAAGTCTGGCTGAACCTTTATCGCCGCCGAATATTCAATCTCTTTGTTAGGGTCTTCAACTGAACCATCTTCAACAATAATACGATTCCTCCAGACTTCGAGGTCACCTTTATCAATGTTAATGATGATATCAAAGTTCTCGTCCGAACCGTACTTCTTTATAATCATGCTGCGAAAAACATCCTCGAGAATTCCCATCATGGTAGCTCTGTCGATGTTCTTGAATTCCTTGAACTCAGCAAATGATTCTATAAGAGCGGCATGTTCCATATGTGCTGCTTGCTGTGGGGTTAAATTTTTATGATCAATCGGGTTTCCAGTAACTCATCCAATGCATACACTGGCGAAATACCAAGCTCCGGGTTTGGGTTTTTTTTCGTTTTCTTGGGTATATCAGGTTGAATGTGAACCGATTTCTCATCGGCCGACACTAAAATGCCGGTAACTTTCCTACCGTCTTTCATTTTCAATTCAACGGCCTGGCCTGCATATTTGACATATTGTCGAATGTGCTTGAATGGCTGATCAATTCCCGGAGATGAGACTTCCAGCTCAAAATCTTCCTTTTCACGATCGAGCGAGTGTTCAATGTGCCTGCTTAGTGCAATGCAATCCTGAATAGACACATGCTGATCGTTTTCAATAAATACAGATATGCGATTGGTCGAACTTACCTTAACATCAATAAGGTAGTTCTGAGTTCCTTTGAGAAAGGCCTCTGCCAATTGTACTATTTGATTTCTTTGAATCATCAGCGTTTGTCAATAAAAAAAGGAGACACGGTCCCCTTCCTTTTTTTCTTTAGCCGCCGCAAAACTACACAAAGTTCTTGAATCCACAAAGCGTCAATGCACACACTTTTTAATTGTAGGTGGAAGAATTCAGTTATGGAATCAATCCCGATAAACCCGAAAATTTGTTCGTCTTTGTTTGAAAACAAGTTTCTGTATATTTGCCCGCATTCAAAATTTTTGCACCATTCAATTAACAACCCAATCCCTTCACCAATCTTACCAGCAATGAGTAACAATCAGAAAACCGGAGACAATCCGATCGGCGCCTTCTTCGCATCTGCAGTAATTTTACTTTCCATTGTAGCGTGTTCGCTCGTCTATATGTTTGTGATGGGAGATCCCTCACACTTCGAAGGTGGCGACCCCGTTAATGGTCACCCCAAACCTGGTGATGTGCTGGGTATCGTTTACAAAGGTGGTTTTATTGTACCTATATTGATGTCAATCGTTGTAATCATCATCGCTTTCTCCATTGAACGCTTCATTACAATTACTAAGGCCAAAGGTCGCGGACGCCTGAACGTATTTATCCGTAACCTACAAAACATGATTGGCAACAATCAAATTGAAGCTGCTGTATCAGAGTGCGACAAGCAAAAAGGCTCATTGGCAAACGTAATGAAAGCCGGTTTGCAGCGTTACCGCATTCTTCAGAGCGATACCACCATGGATAAAGATCAAAAAGTGGCGGCAATGCAAAAAGAACTCGAAGAAGCTACATCATTAGAGTTGCCTATGCTCTCCAAGAATCTAGTAATCATCTCTACCTGTGCATCAATTGCTACTCTCGTAGGTCTGATCGGAACAGTATTGGGAATGATTAAGGCCTTCTCGGCCCTTGCACAGGCAGGTGCCCCGGATGCAGTTGCTCTTGCAAACGGTATTTCTGAAGCACTCATCAACACTGCCCTTGGAATTACCGGTTCTACCGTGGCAATCATCATGTACAATTATTTCACCACACAAATTGATAACCTGACCTACAAAATCGATGAATCAGGTTTTTCTCTTGTACAAAGCTTTACCGCCTCAACCAAGTAATCTCTCCAGCACTTTAGGCTATGCCGAAAATAAAAATGCCCAAAAACAGTCCGTCCATCGACATGACGCCGATGGTGGATCTGGCGTTTCTGCTGGTGACGTTCTTCATGTTGATTTCTCAGTTCCGCGCTGAGGAGGCCGCGGTTATCGATATTCCTTCCTCAGTGTCTGACCTGAAAATTCCAGAAAAAGAACTGCTCATGATTCTTGTCGACAAGCAAGATCGTGTGTTCTTTAACCTCACCGGTCAGGTTGAGCGCGATTCGTTATTGATGCGTATGTCGAAAGAGTACAAAATTACTTTCAACGACAAACAAAGAAAGGAATTCTCTAACATGGCTTCCTTCGGAGTTCCCATCAAGCAAATGCCATCTTACCTCGATGCTAACTCTACTGAGCGTAAAAAGCTCGCGGAGAAGTCGACAGGAATCCCTATGGACTCGCTCAATTGTGAGTTGTGTAGATGGATTTACCATGCCCGAAGAATCGCGCCGAAATTCCGTGTGGCCATCAAGGGCGATCAGGTAACCAGCTATCCAGTTGTGAGAAAGGTGATGGATTACCTTCAGGATGACAACATCGGTAAGGTGAACAAATTCAACCTCATCACAAACATGGAAACCGGTCCGGCTCCAACAGAATAAAATTTTTGAACCTTATTCATCGTTAACCATAACGAGCAAAAAATCAAACCATGGCACAACTCAATACAGACGACGGCGGTGGTGGGAAAAAGAAACACGGAAAGAAAAGAGCGAAAAAAACGTCTACCCATATCGACATGACACCAATGGTGGATTTGGGCTTTCTTCTTCTGACTTTCTTCATCCTGACCACTACGTTCAATAAGCCGCAAGCCATGCAGCTTACAATGCCAAAAAAGCTCGACGATCCAACTGTCAAGCCCAATACGGTTGCTGCAGATCATACCCTAAACGTATTGCTAACCAAAGACAATACGGTGTACTACTATTTCGGAATGGCCGACCCGACTAAAGGTGCCCTTCCTGCGCTTAACAAAGTAACCTTTGGCCCCGATGGTCTCCGTAAAGTGCTCATTGACGAAAACAACAAACGCCACAGAGCCTACGATGAAATCGAAAAGCTGAAGAAAGAAGTGGCTGAAGGAAAGCTTCCAAAAGACTCTTTAGGAAAAAAGAAAATCGATTTCTTTACCGAGAAAAGCCGCAAGACTTCCGTACTTACTGTCTTACTCAAACCAGATAAGGACGCCAAATACAAGAATATTGTTGATGCCCTCGATGAAATGGCCATTTGCAATATTGGTATTTATGCTTTGCTTGAGTCTAACGAGGTTGAAAACCAGATGATTGCCAACGCTTCAACCTACAATTAAATCGTATCGTTATGGCTGAGTTACTTGCAGTAAAAGAGTTCGACGAAATCGTTTTCGAGAACCGAAACAAAGAATATGGAGCATATGTGCTCCGTAAGAAGTATAACCGCAACATGAATCTTGCTTTTGCAATAGCAATTGCCACCTTGTTGCTTGCCATTTCTATTCCTACAATTCTTGATAAACTTAGCGAACTCACTGCAGAGGAAGTTAAGGTTCAGGAAGTTGACCTTACGCTGGCTGATCCGCCACCACTCGATAAGGATGAGCCACCACCACCGCCACCACCACCAGATCCACCACCACCAGTGCAGGAGACTATCAAGTTTACGCCGCCTGTTATCGTAGAAGAGGTAAAAGAAGAAGACATTCCTCCTCCGGTTGAACAAACCAACGAAACCACGGTGAGTGATAAGACTCAAGAAGGCTCTAAAGACATTATCGATCTTCCAGACGATGGTGGAGGTGGAGATGACCTTGGCCTTGGGCAGCAAGAAATCTTTACCATCGTAGAGCAAATGCCCGAATTTCAAGGTGGTGAAGAAAAACTCCGTGAGTTTCTCTCCAAAAACATCAAGTATCCTGCTATGGCCCGTGAAAACGGCATTTCAGGAACCGTTTACATCACTTTCGTTGTGGAAGGAGATGGTAAAATTACAGATGTGAAATCCCTCCGCGGTTTAGGTGGCGGGTTAACCGAAGAGGCGCTTCGCGTAGTTAAAATGATGCCGAATTGGACTTCCGGTAAACAAAATGGTAAGCCAGTTCGCGTTCAGTTCACCCTTCCAGTGAAGTTTACCCTCCGATAAATCCTCACACTTGGACTCGATTTTACGGGTAATGAGCCTAATAGTGATTGTACTTTACATCACTGTAGGCTCATTACTCATTTTTACTCATTATTTTAACCATCTTCTACAAGGACAGCTTCGGACAATCACCGGAATCCTTTGTATAGCCTACGGCGTTTTCCGTTTGGCTCGTTGGTTAATGAATCGTTCCTCTAGCTCTCAAGCCGATGAATAAGCTTGTGTTTTTGATTGCCTTAGTAATTTCTACCTGCGGTTTTTCCTCTTGTGGTGGAAGTGATCCATCTACTTTGCAAGAAACCACTACCCGTGGGAATATCCGAATCGCTGCTGACGATGCCTTTCAACAAATGCTGAATGCAGAGCTTTTCGTTTTTCATTCTGAATATAAATATGCTAAAGTGAATCCAACATATACTTCCGAAGGCGATGCCATGAAGTTATTGCTGGATGACTCTGTGCGGTTAGCGGTAATTACTCGGAAGCTCAATGAAAACGAACGCAGCTATTTGAAAAGTAAGGACATCTTTCCCAAAGAAACGCTAATCGCCTACGACGCACTTACGTTTATCGTAAATAAAGAAAACCCGGATACTCAGATGAGTTTTAATTCTTTGAAAGCGCTTTTTACGAGCCCTGTCAAAGTTGATAATGCTCCTCAGATTGTTTTTGATTCTCCCAAAAGTGGCAATGCTCGTTATCTGCGGGCCCTTTTCGGAATTAAGGAATTGCCTTCACACTGTTATGCGCTGAAGACCAACGAAGAAGTTCTTAAATATGTTGAAGCGAATAAAAACGCCATTGGTATTGTGGGTTCTAACCTGATTTCAGACCCCGACGACACACTAACACAGGCATTCACGTCAAAAATAAAGGTGGTTGGTGTTTCGGCTCAATCAGACCCTGATGGGAAATTGGGTTATCGACAGCCTTACCAGGAATATATTGCGGATGGCACTTACCCATTTAAAAGAGAGGTATACATAGTAAGTCGTGAAATAGGCACGAGACTTGGTACCGGCTTCGCCTCTTTTGTTGCAAGTGATAAAGGGCAACGCATCATTTTGAAATCAGGGCTTTTGCCCGCAGTTGTGCCCGTTCGCTTTGTCGAAATAAATACAGAATTCTGAATTTTTTACTCGAAATAAATCCACATGAACCGACTTGTTTTAATGATTCTCACACTTTGGGCTACCATAGCAGGGGCGCAAACATTAGAGGATGCCAAGCGATTAACCCTTAATGAGCAGCACGAAGCGGCCTCCTCAGCTTTTCGTCAGCTTGTAGCTAAATTCCCGGTTAAAGGAGATTACTGGTTTTACTTTGGCGAAAACCTGTATAAGAGCGAAAACCCTGATTCAGCCAAAGTGCTGTATACGCTTGGTGTTCAAAATGAGCCAACCAATCCACTTAATTTTATCGGCTTGGGTAAGGTAGCTCTATCTGAAGGCAACCAAGCAGAAGCCGATCAGTTGTTAAAGAAAGGACTTGATTTAGGTGCAGGAAAAAATGTAGAGGCTTTAATTCGACTTGCTGAGGTTTATATCACAGCGGAAAAGAAAAATTTACCTGAAGCCTTTAAGTTGTTGCAATCGGCTGAAAAACTCCAACCTAAAAATCCGGAAATACAAATTCTTAATGGCGACGCTTTCCTCGAAAATAATGATGGAACTTCAGCTATCAAGTATTACGAAAAGGCGAAGGCTTTAGATCCCAAATCGCCAGCTGCTACCTTGAGAATTGGTCAGCTTTGGCTTCGAGCCCGCAATTACCAAGGTAAAGATAGCCAGAAAGGAGCATTAGAGTATTATCAGGAGGCCATTCAGCTAAGTCCGGATTTTGCACCGGCCTACCGAGAATTAGGCGACTTATATGCACTTGCCCAGCGCTATCCTGAAGCCAAGGAGAATTACACCAAATACCTCGAACTGTCGAAAGGAAATACTACTGCTAAGCGTCGCTATGCGGCCTTCCTTTTCCTGACCAAAGACTATGAAGGAACACTTAATCAGGTTGATGAATTGTTGAAGGTAGACACTTCGTACAACATACTCAATCGCTTAGCAGCCTATGCGGCATTTGAAGCAAAGAAGTTTGATGTAGGTTTGGCCGCAATTGAAAAGTTCCTTGCTCGCCAGCCGGAAAACAAGATAACAGCGAACGATTTCACCTACTATGGTAAAATTCTCTCCGCACTGGGAAAGGATTCCCTTGCTGTGGTTAAATTAGAGACCGCTCTGTCGAAAGATTCTTCGAATACCGATTTGTTTAGTGATTTAGCGGTTATCTACTCCAAGCAAAAGCGCTATGAAGATGCAATCCGCATGTATCAGAAAAAAGTTAGTGCCGGCAAAGCCATCACCAACGATTACTTTAGAATGGGCCAGGCTTACTATCAGCTTCAGCAATTTGGTAAGGCCGACACCGCATTTGAACAAATCACCATTCAACAGCCTAAACTGATTACTGGCTATGTGTGGAGAGCCAAAGCAAACTCAAGTCTCGACGCTGATTTAAGTAAGGGCCAGGCAAAGCCGTTTTACGAAAAGGTGGTTGAGATAGGTGAAGCCGACGAAGCCAGCGCCAACAAGTACAAGAAAGATCTCGGTGAAGCATACCGTTATCTTTATTCATACTACAACTTTACTGCGAAAGACAAAGCCCAAGCGCAGGTTTGGCTTGAAAAATTAGTGAATGTGTATCCTGAAGACCAACAGTTGAAAAAAGCCCTTGAGGAAATGAAGGCCGGAAAGTAATCAGCCTTTCATATTGGTGAACTGAATCGGGATGTCCAGAGTTGCTGCTCTGAGCATCCCGATTACTTTTTGAAGGTCGTCAATCTTTTTTCCAATCACTCTTATTTGATCCTCCATTACTTGAGCTTGAACTTTTACTCCAGAGTCTTTAATGAGCTTCATGATTTTTCTCGCTTCTTCTTTATCTACGCCCTGGCGGATGGCAATGTCTTTCCTGACCATCGCCCCGCTGGCATATTGTGGTTTTCCGAAATCCATGCAATTGGGGTCGATCTTCTGTTTGATGAGTCTTGAACGTACAATGTCCTCCATGGCGGTGAGACGCATCTCATTTTCAGTGAGTAACTTGAGCTGAACAGCTTTTTTATCAAGCTCAAGCTCCGATTTTGAATCCCGAAAGTCGAAACGTGTTTGAATTTCTTTTTTGGCGGCATTGATGGCATTGTCGAGCGTTTGTAAGTCGACTTTAGACACGATATCAAATGAGGGCATGGGTAAATGAATGAAGATGGGGCTAAAGTTCAAAAATTTCTGAGGAATTGATTGTACTGTTTTCGAATTTACTATATTTGCAACCCTAAAACAGAGAAAATCAAATGTTGATCATCCCAGTTAAAGAAGGCGAATCTATCGAGAAAGCACTGAAGAAGTTCAAGCGCAAGGTTGAAAAAACCGGTCTCATCAAGGAATTACGCGAGCGTCAGAAGTTTACCAAACCTTCTGTTGAGCGTCGTGAGGAGATTAAGCGCGCGATTTACAGCGCTAAGTTTCGCACCGAGCAGCAAGGGTAATCCTTAACAGGGTTTACGCATATATATTCAGGGGCTTCCTCAACGGAGCTCCTTTTTTTGTTTACAACCGTATTGTTTATTTGTTTCTGATTTCGGCACCCGATTAACCGCGTTTTTCTCGTTATTCGCACACATGGAGCCGATTGCAGCATTTTTGCATTACCTCAAGTTTGAGCGAAGGTATTCATCGCATACCCTGGAAGCATATCGTTCAGATTTATTGCAATTCGAAAGCTTTTTGCATGAAGAAGGATTGGACAGGGAAACCGCATTGGCAGAGGCAGACGCCGGACTGGTAAGGGCTTGGTTGATGAAACTTATGGAGTCAGGAATAACCGCAAGGTCGGTTAATAGAAAGATTACAGCATTGAAGGCCTTTTACAAACTAAGTGTTCAAAATGGCAGGCTGAACCAAAACCCTATGCTTAAAGTGGTCTCACCGAAGGTTCCTAAACGCCTTCCTGAGTATGTGGAAGCTTCAAAACTCGATCAACTGCTCGATAACGTTGAGTTTGGAGACGACTATGATGGTGTATTAACCAAGCTGATACTTGAGTTATTCTATGGTACCGGAATGCGACGAGCAGAACTGATCGGTTTAAAACTATCCGACTGGGAGGCCGGCACACAACAGCTCCGGGTTACCGGGAAAAGAAACAAACAACGGATTGTACCTGTTTTCCCCAATCTTGCTCAATTACTGCAGCAATACATGAGCTTTCGGGTTCAAATTAAAACGCAATCCGAAAATTTGCTTCTTCGTTCGGACGGCTCAGCCTTATACCCTGAATGGGTTTATAGGCTCGTCAAAAAGCATCTTAATATTGTAAGTACTCAAAAGAAAAGAAGCCCTCATGTTCTTCGCCATTCCTTTGCAACAGAAATGCTTAACAATGGCGCCGACCTAAATGCCATCAAGGAAGTTCTTGGGCACGCTAACCTATCTGCCACACAGGTTTATACCCACAATTCCTTTGAAAAGCTGCGATCCACTTACACCAAAGCCCATCCGCGTGGAACCCGCAAAGATTAAATGCTCTCTAGACATACTCCTCTTTAAGTGCTGTCGAACCACTGCAGAGGTTAAGGAATTGTTAACCTCTTTAGGGCTTTCATTTTCCGATTAGTTTTGAGCCATGTTCGGATTAGACCCAGCTACCACCACACTTCTTATTTTCTGCATTGTTTGTGCATGCGCTTTTGAGTTTATCAATGGCTTTCATGATACCGCCAATGCAGTAGCAACAGTAATCTATACCAACTCTATGAAGCCTGTAACGGCAGTAGTATGGTCTGGATTCTTCAATTTTCTCGGAGTGTTTTTGGGAGGTATTTCAGTGGCCGTTGGTATTTTAAAACTATTGCCCCCCGAATCACTGGTTGATCAAACCGTAGGACATAACATCGCTATCGTTTTAGCCTTATTGATTTCGGCCATTATTTGGAATTTGGCTACATGGTGGCTGGGCATACCAGCCAGTTCTTCGCATACGCTCATCGGATCAATGCTCGGTGTTGGAATCGTGTTTTCTTTGCTTGCCGGTGATTATTCGCTGTCGGGAGTAAATTGGTCGAAAGCCAAAGACACCGGACTTTCTCTGCTTATTTCTCCATTAATGGGATTTGGCTTCACCATGGGGCTTATAGCACTGTTACGGACTTATGTAAAAAACAAAATCATTTTTCAATCGCCAAAGTCTGGGCAAGAACCGCCAGTTTGGATTCGTGGTTTACTGATTCTAACCTGTACCGGTGTTTCCTTTGCACACGGTTCTAACGATGGGCAAAAAGGAGTTGGATTAATCATGCTTATTTTAATTAGCATTGCCCCTTTGCATTTCGCCCTGGATGCAACAAAAGATCCGCTCCAAATGGCGAAGCCTGCTCAGGAAGTTTTCTCCGGGATTTCATCCATGGAGAATCAACTGAAAGACCCGCTCTATAAGGTTACCACCGAAAGATTAAAGGCAGAATTGCTAGACATCTCTCAGGTAATAAATAAAAGCGCATCCTTGGGTAAGCTTCAAGACGATGACAAAATTGCGCTTCGTAAAGACATATTATTTATTAGCGCCAACTTCGACAAAATCAGGAAAGAGGGCGGTTTTAAAACCGTAGACAAAACACAACTTGCTAAGGTAGAGTCTGGTATCAAGCAATTGCGTAGCTACACAGAATATTCTCCTACCTGGGTATTGTTAATGGTGGCTTTGTCTTTGGGTATTGGCACCATGGTGGGTTGGAAAAGAATCGTTGTAACCATTGGTGAGAAAATCGGTAAGAACCATCTCACCTATGCTCAGGGAGCCAGTGCTGAACTGGTAGCCGCCGGAACAATTGGTCTGGCCACATTTACTGGTTTACCTGTAAGTACGACACAAGTTCTCTCCTCAGGTGTAGCCGGGAGTATGGTAGCCACCGATGGAGTAAAAAACATACAGGGCGGTACAGTGCGTAACATTGCCATCGCTTGGCTGTTGACCTTACCTGTAACCATGATTTTAGCAGGAGGCTTGTATTATCTCTTTCTGCAATTCACCGCTTAGTCTTCGCTCTTCTGGCTTTTGGATTTTAACCTGAGTGTGCTTACCACCGGGTAATGGTCACTCAGTTTCTTCTTGAGTACCTTGAAGTATAGTGAATTGAAAAACTGAGGAGAGTAGAGGATGTAATCAATCCGAAGAAACGGAATAATACCAATGTATGTCGAACCCCAACCTGCACCAGATTCTATAAAAGCGTCATGGAGGTTTGATGAAATCTGATGATAGGTGTATGAATTCGGAGGATCGTTGAAATCTCCGCAAACAATAACAGGATGTGGCGATTTTTGAATGTGTTCAGCGATAACGTCGGTTTGCCTCGCTCTTCTGATGTAGGCTCTGCGCATTCGGGAGATGATGCGCTGTGGGCCATCAAGATTCGTTTGATCTTCGTTACCTGTTATGGTCTTTAGTGCTTTGTAATCTTCTCTTCGAAACCGAACTGATTCTAAATGAAGATTGTAGACGCGAAAAGTGTCGCCGTAGGCTTTAATGTCGGAGAAAATGGAAATGTTGTCGGTACTGTCACGAAATGGGATAGTACCTCTATGGATGATTGGGAATCTACTTAAGGTGGCTATGCCCCAGTGATTTACCTCCTTTACTGTAGCAGTGTGTGCAATATGCTTGTAGCGCGCAGGCTGAATCTGAAGCAAAGTATCTAGGGTGTTAAAACTCCGGGTGTCGTCATAAAAAAACTCTTGAAAACACAGAATATCAGCCTGTTCTTTTCGAACCACATCCATGATTTTGTTCCTCGTGAGTTTGTTGTTTGTCCAGTTGTACAAGTCGAATAATCGCACATTGTACGACATAATGTGAAGGGATGAATCGGCTGCCCGAATATTGACAATTTCTTCGCGATTTGCAGGCGCTGAAAAATTGTAGAAATCACCCACTTTGGTTAAACTCAATACGACGAGGATACCTGAAAAAAAGGCTCTTCTCCATTGGATGACCATCCAGTACATTAAGAATAGGACGTTCACTGCAAACAAAAATGGAAAGGCCAAGCCCATGAAAGCTAACATCCAGAAGTGTTCCGGGCTGATAAGCAAAGCTAGCAATGAAAGCAATAAGCCAATGACTGCCGCCATGTTAAGCCCAAACATGATTTTTCTGAATACTTCGGCACCAATCTTTTTCATGGCTGCTCAAATGTACGCGTTTAGTGGAATGTTCATCAAGTCTAACGCCCGACAAATAAAAATCTTACCCAGTCATCGCCCACCAAAGGGGAATTGGATTTCGAATGCCGGCCTTAAATGAAGAAATGATCTAAACGATTTTGACTGATTTCTACCACCTAAGCCAATCAGATATGTTGATTTAAGTTTAATCGATAATCACACAACCTGTAGCTTCGGTTTGTAGCTGCCTATTTGCTGAATTTCAGACCTTTCAGTTGGTCAAGATTCCTAAATTTAAAAGGATGTAAATTCTCGAATGATAGCAGTGGGTAAAGCGCCAGCGGTTGAAGCGAATACCCCGCAGCCCGGATGCATCGCAATCCGGGTGAGGAGTAGCAGCGAAAAACGCGGTGCCAGAAGTTAGTGCCAAAATGGTAAGATGCTGCTCATTAGGCAGGCGCCCCAACTTGAATCAGCCATACAAAGATGCTTTTAAGCGCAATTGAAGTTTGATGGGCAGTTTGCCCACAACTAAGCGTTCGTTCAATGAATGTGAATGATGGGTCTATGCTTTTCTAACGCGCTTTTGGCCGACGAGTAGGTTCTGTTACCCTTTGATTTACCTTTGCCAATATGCGGGGATTTTTCCTGACCTTTTTTACGCTGATTTCGAGTGTGATTTTTGCGGCCGATGAGCCCAAGGTGCTGTTTTCTGTGTATCTGATTGGCGACACCGGAAGCGATACGATTCCATCGGAAGTGTTGTTTTTGTTGGCTTATGAAGCCTTAGATCAATCTAACTCTGCTGTTGTGTTTTTGGGTGATAATGTTTATCCGGCCGGCAATTCGGCGATTTCAGGTACCCGCGCAAAAGTCGAAAAGCGCATTTTGGAGTCGCAGCTTGAGTTGTTTAGTACTTACCCGGGGCAGCTTTATATGATTCCCGGTAATCATGATTGGGCCAACGGCAAAGGAAAAGGTAAGCAGGCTGCGCTTCGTCAGAAAGCATTGGCCGATACTTTTACCCGCCGTAGCACTTTAATTAGCAATGCCGGGAGTGTTTATTTTCCAAGCGCAGGCCTGCCAGGTCCCGTTTCAATAGCCATTGATTCTGTTTTTCAATTGATTTTGATTGATACGCAATGGTGGCTGCACAAAAGCATATTTCGAACGGTTAAAGGTTCAGGAAATCGAAGCTACTCCGAAGAGAAACGTTTTTTTTTGGCCTCAATGGATAGTTTAATTCTGGAGGCTCGGAAACAAGGGAAAGTGCCAATTGTCGCAGGGCACCATCCGTTAATGAGCAATGGAAAACATGCGCATACAAAAGAACCCTTTCGCTTTTTGTTCAACTATACTCCATTGGCCCTTTTCCAGACCTTTGGACTTGATCGTTGGTTAAGTCAGGATTTGTTTCAGCCTCGCTACCGCCGACTCAGAAAGGCATTAACACAAATTTTCGATAAGCACGAGCGTGTGATTTATGCCTCCGGTCATGAGCACAATTTACAGCTGTTTCAAGTCGGAGTTAATTATCAGATTATCAGTGGTTCGGGCTCGAAATTAAGTTACACCGATCGGTACCGCTACCCTGCATTGTTCATGGAAGACCGCCAACATGGTTTTTTTAAGTTGGATTTTCTGTCTAACGGCACAGTTCAAATTTCGGCGTATGGTGTGCGCGATCGTGGAGAATATTGGAGAAAAACCTTATTTCAAATGCCATTTCCACCTGCGAATTAATTCTCTATTTTGCACCTGTATTAGCGCTAAGTTTTGTGACAGAGTTTTGGGAGACCCTTAAAGAGGCATTTGTTTTTTTTCAACCAGAGAATATTATCCGATATGGAGGGTTGATTTTATTGTTGAGCATTGTATTTATCGAAAATGGGCTCTTTTTCGGGTTCTTTCTTCCGGGTGACTCACTCATGTTTACCGCAGGGTTGTTATGTGCAACTGGTGTATTGAATCACCCTTTCTCACTCGTGATTTCAAGCATCTTTATTACCGCCGTTCTGGGAAGTGCCTTCGGTTACTATTTTGGGGCAAGGGCCGGCCGTTCACTATACTCCAGAAAAGACACATTCTTTTTTCGGAAAAGCCATATTAAAACCGCTGAGGGATTTTACAACCGCTATGGAATGAGAACGCTCGTTATTGGCCGTTTTTTGCCTGTTGTAAGAACATTTGCACCCATAGTCGCTGGAGTTATACAAATGCCATTTGGACGCTTTATGTTAGCCAATATTGCCGGTGCTCTGGCTTGGGTCGGTTCTTTGGTCACCATAGGGTACTATTTGGGAAAGGTTTGGCCGCAAGCGGAGGAATATTTGGGTTACATCATAATCGCTTTAATCCTAATTACAGCCATTCCGGTCATCAAGACCTATATTGGAGCCAAAAAGCGGAACCGCGACGAGCGGATGATTGATTAGCCACACCTTACAGAGGAGGCGCTTAATCCTTTATTTTGGATTGGTGCAATACACGCTAACATCCCAACGTTCATAAGTTCAGTTAACCCTAAAATCTGCCGCATACCTACGTCCTATTTTTACAGTTTGTAAAAGTGTATCTATGCGTATAGCGGCTTTCATTCTGCTTTGCTTAGGAAGTTTGGTGATAAAGGCTCAACAGTCAACTGTTTGGCTGGATCCCGATTTTTCTTTTCGCGAAGGCCTTGAATTGTATGATGTAGAAAAGTATGGTGCGGCACAGAATACGTTTCGTAACTTCATCGAACAGAGGAATACTCCACAGTCGGAAGTGAGCAAGGCAGCGCAATACTATGCCGCTCTTTGTGCTGTTGAGCTTTTTAATCCTGATGCAGAATTTTTGCTCACTCAGTTTGTGGCTCAACATCCTGAAAGCCCACTAGTTAAACAAGCTTGGTTTCAATTGGGGAAATTCTTCTTCCGCGATAAGAAATACAAAAAGGCTGTAGAGTGGATGCAAATGAGCGATCCCGAGTTGCTTACCGAAGAGGAGCAAGCGGAGTATCACTTCAAATTGGGCTACGCATATTTTAAAGTAGATAACTACAATCGCGCTTTAGCCGAATTGGCGGCCGTCAAAGACCAGGACTCTGAGTACAGCACCGTGGCCACCTATTACTATGGGCATGTGCAATATCATCAGGGGAATTTTGAGTCGGCTCTGGAACATTTCTTAAAGCTCTCAAACGACGAAACCTTTGGACGAATCGTTCCCTTTTATATCTCTCAGATTTACTATCTGCAAAAGCGTTACGATCAGGTGATTAATTACGCGCAGCCGGTTTTAGATACAACTAAGAGTAAGCGCGGACCGGAAATCGCGCGACTAATCGGCGAATCGTACTACAACACAAACAGATACAAAGAAGCAATTCCTTACTTGGAGCGCTTTCGCGATGAAGCCAATGCCATCCGTTCCCGTGAAGATGAGTACCAACTCGGGTTCGCTTACTTTAAAGTAAATGCCCATGAAAAGGCTGTTACGGCTTTCGAAAAGGCAACAGGTTCTGAAGATGCTTTAGGCCAAAACGCTTGGTATCACTTAGGTTGGTGTCAACTTCAACTGGGCAATAAAAAGTTTGCACGCAGCGCCTGGGCCGAAGCGGCTAAGCTTTCTTTTGATACACTGTTAAAAGAGCAAACACTCTTTGACTATGCAAAGTTGGCTTACGAGTTGGGGCACGACCCTTACGATGAGGCGGTTAGAGCCTTGCAGGATTACATCAACGCCTACCCGCAGAGTACAAGAATGGATGAGGCCTATACCTTTTTGGCCAATATCTACATGACCACCCGGAACTATCGAACAGCTTTAATGTCGCTCGATCGCATAAAAAGCAAAAACGATAAACTCAAAGAGGCTTATCAAAGAGTGGCCTTTTATCGTGGTATTGAATTGCTCAACGATCGCAATAATCCAGAAGCCATCCGCCATTTCGATTTATCTCTTCAGTTCGCAACCAACAAAGAATTGGCAGGCCTTGCCAATTATTGGAAGGCAGAAGCGCAATACCGAAGCGGCGATTATGCCGAGGCTGTTAAAGGGTTTCAGCAATTTATTTACTCACTCAATGCCTTC
Organism: Bacteroidota bacterium; assembly: GCA_027483445.1. Classification (GTDB taxonomy): domain Bacteria; phylum Bacteroidota; class Bacteroidia; order M30B66; family M30B66; genus CAMCXT01. The sequence goes on from JAIXUS010000018.1 coordinate 134,227, forward strand.
AACCAAAAAACCTTTAACAGAGCCAATTACAATCTTGGTTACGCATTTTTTAAACAGCGCGATTATACCAATGCCTTAACCTGGTTTAGAAAATACACTGCGAGTTATGCTTCCGCCGAGCAAAAGATTGCCGCCGATGCATTTATCCGTTCCGGCGACTGTTTTTTCATGAAAGGCGACTATTCTGGAGCTGCTGAAAGCTACGATAAGGCTGTAACCATGCGCATTGGTGAAACAGATTATGCGCTTTATCAGCGCGGGATGGCCTTGGCCGTTATGGGGAAGTCTGAGGCTCAAATCAAAGTGCATCAACAGCTACTCTCCGATTTCCCACAATCCTCGTTTGTGGATGATGCAAAATGGGAAATAGCCCGCACCTATGAAAATATGGGCCGTTACGAGGAAGCCTATTCAACGTACAACGGAATTCTAATCAATCACGAAGCCTCGGCTTACGTACCCATGGCTAAGCTTCAAATGGCCGGCATTCGCTACAACCAAAATCGCGATCAGGAAGCGAAAGTGCTGTTCCTTGAGGTGATTGAGCAATATCCGGGAACACCACAGTTTACCGACGCCCAAATTGGACTCAAGCGAATTTATACCGATGAAGGAAAAGTGATTGAATACCAAGAGTTCGCCAAAGAAAAGGGCCTTGAGCAATTGAGTGGAGCAAGCTACGACTCAACAGCTTGGGAGGCCGCCGAGAACGTATACCTGAAAGATGGAGATTGCAATAAGGCCATCACCCGTTTCGAGGCATACCTGAAAAATTTTCCAACGGGTATATTTTCCTTGAAGGCCTTGGGAATGAAAGCCGATTGCCAAATGAAGCTTCGCCAAATTGATAGTGCAGCTGTAACCTATCAGCTAATTACGCAACGACCCAGAAACAAGTATACATCGGAAGCCAATCAGATGCTGGGAATTTACTTCCGTCAAAAGGAAGAATACACGGAGGCTTTGCGCTACTTCAAAGATTTGGAAAATACGGCCGAAAATGCCGAACAAACCCTTACCGCCCGAAGCAATATTATGCGGATTGCACTTCGAACCGGTAATGAAACAGAGGCAGAACAGTATGCCCGTAAACTGGTAGAAGCCGATAAGGCCAATGAGGATTTGCGACAAGAAGCCCGATTGATTATTGCCCGTGGGCATTTTCGCCGGGGTGAGGAAAAACAAGCCATGGAAGAGTTTAATCGTCTGAAAAAGGTAAACAGCGAAATCGGTGCTGAATCAAGGTTTTACATTGCTCAAATTCATCACAACAGCGGCGACTACAAAAAATGTGAGAAAGCGGTATTCGACCTCGTAGATGAAATGCCTTCATACGATTACTGGCTTGCCAAGGCCTTCATATTGCTGTCGGAAAACTACCTGAAGCTTGGGAACATATTTCAGGCACGTCGAACACTTCAAAGTGTAATCGATAACCATGAAGGTGAAGAGTTGAGAAATCTGGCCATTCAAAAGTTGGCTGCAATTGACCAACAAGAAGCGAAACCGGATCCCATCAGAAATACTGAATCAGAGAGTATTCCAATGGGAAATGAACGCGACGAAAAGCTCTTCGATACTCCGCCTTCTGAAACCGTTCCGCCATCCGCGAACCCTGTTGAACCACAAAACTAATCCGGCAGATACCCCTTATGAAACGCCTTTGTTTATTGCTCTTGGTTTTCAGTGTAGCCGGCATCAACGTAATATTCGCGCAGCCTGGCCACTCAAACGTGGACATTATTGGAGCTTACAGACCCAAAATTCCGGATGTTCAAAAAATTACCGAACAGCCCACCATTACCGATAGTGGCGCAACCAAATTTGCCATCGACTACGAATTGCATAGCCGAAGAATAAACACCTTCTATGAAGTTGACCCCATCAAGGCGGCAACCATGCGTGGCGAAAAACTCACAAAGCTGTATCGTGGGTATGCCAAAGGGGGCTTTGGAACATACACAACTCCTTACGCCGAACTATTTTACAATACCGCCCGCTCAAAAAAGCATTCATCAGGCGTGCATTACCGACATTTGTCATCGGCCGGACAAATCGCAGAAGTTGGATATTCCGGATTTAGCCAAAACACCCTCAATTTACAGGGAAAATCATTCATCAAAAAAGCAACGCTTTCAGGAGCCATTGATTATGATCGCAATGTGATGCATTATTATGGCTTTAACACCAATCCGATTGATCCCAAATGGGATACACTGGACGTGAATAAAGCATTTAACTTAGAAAGAGACGGAATTCGACAACGGTATCAGCTGGTTTCTGTATCAGCCGGAATCAACGATAACTACCCTGTAGATTCGCAAGCGACCAAATATCAGGCAGGACTGAATTACTACAACTTTAGCGATCGCTTCGGTGCCCAGGAAAACCAATTTTCAGTGAAAGGAAACGTCTCGTTTTATTACAAGCAATACGATTTGTTTGTGAAAGGAGGCCTCAACTACTTTAAAAATAATGTTGGTGATTTTGAATCACAAGTAACCTTGTTCAACCTGCGTCCCGGTATTCGCTTTAAACAAGACAAATGGCGACTTATTGCAGGTCTCGCCATTCAGGGTGCCGGTGGCGATGAGTCGGATTTTAAATTCGCGCCTGAGCTCGATTTTGACTTACATCTCTTTCGAAACATTCTTATTCTGAATATTGGAACCGATTCGCGTTACAGTCGCATTTCATACCGCGACATGGTAACGGAGAACCCATTCCTGATTAACACAATTGAGCTTCGGAATACCTGGCAACCGTTCCGCTGGTATGCCGGTTTGCGAGGTGCTGTTAGCTCCCGTCTCGCCTTTAATCTGAAAGCCAGTTACGTTCAAATCACCAATCAACACTTCTTTGTAAACGATACCAGCCTTGGGAATTGGAATAAAATGAACGTGGTTTGGGACAATGCCTCTCTCTTCGAATTCAACGGAGAGCTAACCTGGCAACAACACGAGAAACTCCGCCTTATCGGTCGTGTCGATTACTTTGGATTTACACCCGACGGTGAGGAAAGAGCCTGGCATGTTCCGTCTTTAAGAATTTCATTTACAGGCAAGTATAATCTTAAAGACAAAATTCTGCTTTCAGCCACAGTGCTTACACTCAATCGTCAGTTTGGCCGAGAGTTTCTATACTCCACTACCGCTCCTCCTGTTCAGGAAGCCCGAAGAATCAATGGTTTAGCCGATATAAATTTGGGAGCAGAGTACCGGTACACCAAAAGATTGGGAATGTTCTTGCAGCTAAATAACATTCTAAACGTTCGCTATTTTCGTTACCTGAACTATCCAACACAACGATTCAATGTGCTGGGTGGAATCAGCTACTCGTTTGGATAGGCTGTTTTAACTCTGCATTAGGCCGGTAAAAAGCCGGCAATGCAACTGATGTAAGGCCGACAAGCGAAGCTGTATATTGCGTATCGCGAGCCGCGGGCAACGAAGCAGATGCTGCATTTCTGGTTAAAGAAAAGCTGAGCTCCAGGAATTCAAGCGTGCATGGTTTTTCAAAAGCCGAACTCAAAACCCTTGCATTAAGCCTCATTCAAACATGGGCTAAAGCATTAAAAATAAGACTAATGAGTGTTTTTCAGTAAGCCCTACAATATTGGATGAATAGTCGCACCATATTACCAACTAAATCTGGATGCAGGCAAAGCACCAGTTTACCGCAAGTCTGATGGGCATGTGAACAGTTTGGCTCTAAGAAAAACGATTAACCAAAATCAGTTACAGAGCCTCACTTGAAAGGATCGGAGAAGTCTGGGTTGGTGATAAATGTGCTATCTGTAAGGGCTTTCAGGAAGGCAACAAGATCGGCTTTCTCCTGATCGCTTAAGTTTAGGCCGGTACCCACATGTTTCATAAGTGGATCAACCGTTGCTGAAGGCTTTCCACCGGAGTTATAATGCTCAACAACTTCCTCGAGTGTCTGGAAGCGCCCATCATGCATATATGGCGCTGTGAGTGCTATATTACGAAGGGTAGGAGTGAGAAATTTCCCCATGTCAGCCGGATTCCCGGTAACCGTATATCTACCCTGATCGGTAAAAACAGAATCAAGGCCATTGTTGTGAAAGCGATTGTCGGTAAATAAACGCCCCCCATCCATATTGTGGCAATGAAAACAGTCGCCACGTTCTGTTTGGAAGATTACCAGTCCATTTAATTCAGAAGGACTTAAATCAATCTCATACCTAATCTTTTTATCTACCCGTGAATTGGAAGAGATCAATGTTCTCATAAACTGGGCAAGCGCTTTAGCCACATGGGTAGAATCAAAGTCATCCGTTCCAAAAGCGCTGTAGAATTCTTTTTTGTAATTCTCGTTCTGCTTCAGCTTAGCCACGGCTGCCGGCCACGATTGGTGCATCTCAATAGGATTCGGTACCGGCTCCAGGGCTTGGATCTCCAAACTCGACGCACGGCCATCCCAAAAAAAGTGCAAGTTAAACCCAATATTGATGATTGGTTGGGCATTTCTATGGCCTTCAATGCCATCAATCCCGCGGCTAAACCGATTACCATTGTCGGAAAACGCCAACGTTTGATTGTGGCAGCTTCCACAGGATTGCGTGTTATTTCCCGAAAGCAGTTTTTCGTAAAATAGCTTTCTGCCTAAAGCAACACCTTCCTTCGTAAGCGGATTGTTTGTTGGAATAATCATCTGTGGAAATCCAACAGGTATCTCCAGTGGGTAAGGTGTAGGGTTAAAATCAGGGTAAGGGCTTTCTTTTTTACACCCACCAATGGATGCAAAGGCAATCAACAGCGAAAAAAAACATGCAATTCTACACATGCCCAACCTGAATTTTTTTTGCAAATATACGATGCCTTTCTTTGGTGCGCTAGTTCGCTAACCAACGATAACGACAAACATTAGTACGCCTGAAATGCCGGATTGTTTAGAAAACTACTATCGGTGAGTGTGAGTAGGAAGGCCTTGAGGTCGGCTTTTTCTCCTTCGTTTAGCCCAAGTGGTTGAATTTGCTGGTCTTTATTGAAAAATGCTGTGCCGCCTTCATTGTATCTTTCAAGTACTTCTTCCAATGAGGTTATACTCCCATTGTGCATGTAAGGAGCTGTTACCGCAATATTTCGGAGTGATGGCACAAGGAACTTTCCCCGGTCAGAAACTAAAAATGTAATGCGTTGACGGCCACTGTCGGGATAGCTCTCAAACAATCCATTGCAGCGAAATTCTTCATTGCTGAAGTTAAACCCTCCATGGCAGGAAGAACAACGGGCTTTAGGGCCAAAAAATAGTTCATAGCCTCTTTGTTCAGCCTCTGTAAAAGGTATTGGCTTGTTTTGAATAAACTTTTGATCATATCGGGAGTGTCCGGAAATGAGCAGGCGTTGAAAAATAGCCAGTGCTCGAATGGTGTTTTGGGCTGTTGCCGTATCGTCAAAGGCTCGCCGAAAAAGAGTTTGGTATGACGGATCTTCATTCAACCGTTTCAATACTCCCACAATATTGAAACGCATCTCATGTGGATTGTTGATTGGGTTTAGGGCGCTCAAGGCCAAATCATCAACACCGCCGTCGCGAAACAAGCGTGTTCTCCAGGCCAGATTAAACAGCGGCTGGGCGTTCCTTTCACCCGGTAAGCCATTCACACCCTCAGAAACAGTGCGAGGGTCACTGAATGCGTTCCCCTGAAAATGACAACTACCGCAACTAATAGAGTTGTTGATGGATAGCCTTGTATCAAAAAACAAGCGCCTGCCTAAGGCTACTCTTATTGGGCTTATTTCTTCGCCGGCTGAAGAGTTGAATTCGGGGAAGCCTTCAGGTGATTGGATTTCAATAAACGATTCCTCAAGCGTTTCAGTGTCATTACTGCATGAGCATATAAGCGCGCATATCAGCCCAATAAAAACAACTGAATACCGCATGGATACAACTATTGAATCACGAGAGCCTTTCCTAGCCCTTCGATTATTCGTCGGGCCAACGGGAGATTGTCGGTGGTGTGGGTAAAGTATGAATCGACCATGTTCAAAGTGTCGCCATCTTCAACAAATATTTGATTCACCTCAAGGCCAACTTTTAACGTTGTGGTTTTCCCTTTCTCTATCGAAAAGTCAAGGTTTTCAAACTTTCGTTTGGTATACGTGGTATCCATTCCTGAATGGTAAAACCAAGTAAAGGTCGGAGTTTGGTTTTGGGCTGAACTGGTATCGAGTTTCCCTTCCAATTTTGCAAAAATGTATCCTGTAGCCCATGTCCAATACATGTTGTTATAGATGCTAAGCGGATGATCAATGCTAAATTGAGCTTCGTTAAAGTCTGGATCGTTTGTGCCATTTAGCGCCGGAGTCACACCAATACCGATTCGCATTGCAGTATAAGAACCCGGTTTAAGACGGAATTGCAAGCTTTTCCCATTCGAAGTATTCATGTCGGCCAGCTCAATATCTGAGGCTAAAAGGCTGTCGTTATCATTCAACAACCAAATGTCGGACAGATAGAACTTAAATGTTTCCATGTTCATTCTCAATCCATTGGGCCCAATAAAAACTTGATTCGGCTGATATGGTGCTCCATTCATGGTTGGCTCAAACAACAATTCAAGGGTGCCGTTTTCATCGACCTCGTCTGGAGGCACTGGCGCATCTTTACTGCAGGAGAAAGCGAACAGAACAACAAGTATGGAAAGGGTAAAACGAATATTTTTCATATTTATAGGATGGATGGTCTTGTTACTTGGTGCATTAGCCAAAGCGGACCAATCAGCAGAAATTGAACATCTTTAAGGAAGGAAGGTTTTTTGCCTTCCAAGGAGTGGCCATAAAATTGGCCAAGCCAGGCGGCAGCAAACACTGCGGTGGCCGGCAACCAGGCTTGAACTTTCAATAAATCGAAAAGCCATCCATTGATGAATAGTAGCATCGAACATGTAAAAAGAAATACGACTGCCAGCCACTTATTCAGCCGCAAATAATACACTGTTGCCAGGAATACAGCAATCCATCCAGCGTGTAATGCGCCGAATGAAATTTCCGAAATCAAAGTGAGAATGCTCCACAAAATCGCCGGCACACAAATCCAATGAATCTTTTTATTCAAGGTGTTTTGATGACTTTCACCATATTCTGCTAACCAGGATTCCAGGCTTCTCATTCTTAGGGCAACTGTGGTAAAAGTACCTAAAAAATTGGAAGGGTGTTTTGATGGATTTTTAATTTTTGTAGGTTTGCAGCCCCATTTCGGGATGTGGCTCAGCCCGGTTAGAGTGCTCGTCTGGGGGGCGAGAGGTCGCGGGTTCAAATCCCGCCATCCCGACAAATACCCGCGATATGCGGGTATTTTTTTGCTTCGTGATGCAATTTTGAATTACGAAGAATCAATGTAGTTTTGAATCCCCAAATCACCAAGTCATGGGACGGATTTTTGAAAAGCGAAAGCATAAGATGTTTGCCCGCTACGACAAGATGGCGAAGGCCTTCACCCGTATCGGAAAGGAAATTGCCATTGCGGTAAAACAAGGTGGTGCAGATCCTGATGGTAATCCTCGACTTCGCGCCGCGATGCGGAACGCCAAATCGGTCAACATGCCCAAAGACCGCATCGAGGCCGCTGTGAAAAGAGCATCCTCTAAAGAGGCGGGTGATTTTGCTGAAGTTGTTTACGAAGGGTATGCCCCTCATGGAGTGGCGATACTTATTGAAACTGCAACCGATAATCCTACCCGTACCGTTGCAAATGTGAGAATGTATCTTACCAGATCGGGAGGATCTTTAGGAAAAACAGGCTCATTAGATTTTATCTTCGAAAGAAAGGCTCTGTTTAAAGTACATGCTGAAGGCTTGGATAAAGATGAGTTAGAATTGGAATTGATCGATGCCGGTTTGGAAGAAATTAGCGAAGACGAAGGGTTACTTTATATCTATACAGCCTTCACTGATTATCATAAAATGCAAACTGAGCTTGAGCGCCGAAACCTGAATATTTCCGGTTCAGAGTTGGTCCGGATTCCGACCACTACTGTTGAGCTTACCGCGGAACAAGAAGAAGAAATCGACGAACTTGTAGAGAAAATTGAGGAAGACGATGACGTTCAGCAAGTTTTCGTGAATGTGAAATAGTTTTTTCTCTCAACGTCTTTGCTGCTTGAGGCCCGAACTCTACTACCACCTAAATGTAGTTGGCCGTAAAAAAAAATTCAATTTTGAGATTTGGATTACTGTGAATCTTCAATGAGGTTTTGATTGGACCTCATCATTAGCGCGCACTGAAAAAGTCGGAAATGCTTTAGATGTCTAGCGCTAAATGTAGCCGTATGTTTAATCAATCGAGCCGCGGGCAACAAAAGCAGATGTTGTATTTCTGGCTAATGAAACATTGAGTATTAAATATGGCTTTTCGAAAGCCGAACTAAAATTCCTTTCAGAAAGCCTATTCAGAAATGATGCTAAAGTACTATGATTAAAACAATTGAATGTTTTTTCAATCAGCCCTAATAACCCTTAGTTATTGTATTTATAGCCCGCTAGACCGTGTTTGAATATCAGCTTATTGGTTCAGCTTTAGTAACTTTTGTGTGAAAAGCGTTTGCCCATCTGAATTGATGAGCGTAACTGCATATACACCGGGTGCAAGATTTTCACAATGAATAGGCAGGCCATCCCAAGGTAAAGCTTTAACAATTGTTCCGGTCACTGAGCTTATTAAAATGGTCAATTTGTTATTGTTGATAGAGTAGGGGAGTTGAATATTAAAGTGACTTTTCGCTGGGTTTGGGAATAATTTCACAACCTGTTGTTCAATATTGGTGGTTGAGGTTGGAATACCACCAAGGTAAGCCGTTAATCCACCACGACCATTGCCAGAAATAAAGTCTGGAAAACCATCTGCGTTGAGGTCTGCGGTGCTCACACTGGTATTTCGTCCTTCATCAATAAATGAAATCAGAGAGTCTGGTATCCCTAAATTTTGAGTATTCAACGGGTTTGGCCAAAGAAAAAAGCTGCCTCGTGCAGAACCACTGATTAATTGAATATTCCCGTTCATCGAAATCAACCCGGGACTACTGAAGCCATTGTTACTCACGCCTTCTTCTATAGTTTCGGCATTTCCAAACCCCGTTATATTTGGACTTCCTGAAAAGGCTGGTGCACTCGTACTGCCTTGATTATAAAACACTTTAAAGTCGCCTTGACGTGAACCACTGATGATATCGTAAAGTCCATCGGCATTGAGGTCGTAAAGTAGAGGTGTTGCTAATTCTCCAGCGTCCGATTGGAGTTCTATAGCATTCGTTGTATTAAATTGAAAGGGTATTGGCCCATTGTTTTGGAAATAAATTCTAAATCGGCCATCTGCTAGTCCTAAGATCATATCCTTTCGCCCATCACCATTGAGGTCGGCGCATGCCGGGGCTAAATGCTGCGCGTTTAAGGTTGAAAGTGAGGCTAAATCGGTTTGGCGAAGTCTGAATTCCGGAGCATTTTGATTTCCAGTGTTTTCAAACAATGCAATTGATGCTAGGTAATTTCCTTCCTCACCGGGCTGATTCGATGGAATAAATCGTCCTCCGGAGCCCACGAGTAAATCCTGATCCCCGTCATTGTCCAGATCGCACAAATGCGGGAACGAATTTCTTCCAAAATCGAGCATTTCATCGCTAAGGAAAGGGGTTTCGCCTCCGGTAAAATGGAAGTTTCCCGGTTCCCCCCGAAACATCAATAAGGTTCTTCCGCTATTTCTGGATTGATTGTCGGTATTGGCCCCAATAATCAAATCGGGTAAGCTATCGTTGTTTGCTTGTATGGCTGATAAGGTAGGGAAGACGGGGATCCCAACACTATTCCATGCCATTGGATAGGTGGCGGGTGTATTGATAATGATATCTCTTCCATTTTGTGGCTCGTTAATCAGAAAAAGTGCCTCGCTGTAGGAGACGTCTCCCAGAATCAGGTCTTTATCACCATCATTGTCTAAATCGTAGGGCAGAAGCGTTGAGCCGGCGTGTCGTTCACCATCTGCAAAGCGGCCGCAACTGTCGTTAAGCTGGATGCTATTGGAGGTAGCATTCTCTGTAAATACTCCCCAATTGTCGCTTTCAAGCCGATACACGAGGCTGTCGGCGTGCCCATATTGTTCAATACTCATATTACGGTGATACTCCACGCAAGTCCCTAAAATGTAAAAGGTGAGAATATCTAGATCGCCATCATTATCAATGTCTTCGATGCCCGGAATATCAACACGACTCACAAACAGATTGAGATTTGATTGACCGTAATCTGATAAAATCAATGGTGTTACTAATTCCCAGTCCAAAGTATTATTGATATATCCTTTATTTTGATAAACGCGAATGCCATTTACAGAAGAACTAAAGATATCTGGTTTGCCATCCAAATTATAGTCCTTAACAACAACCCAATCCTGAATTGGCGGCAGCGATTTCTTGAGCTCTGGATTGAATATCCATGATTGTGAAATACCTTGTTTTTCAAAGGTTAGAATACTATTCCCTGTTCTATCAGTTATCAGCAAATCATTTGAACCATCGTTGTTGAGGTCAAGTTGATTTACTTTCACAGCATTCATTCCTCCTGTCCATGGGTTCCTTAGCGGTGCAGCTGCATTTAGCTCATATACCGGGAAACTATTGGTGTAGCTTAAACCAATTTGCGTAGTTTGCCCGAAGAGTATCTCACAGAAAAGGAATAGCCATATGTTGAGGAGCGATTTCATCACTTAGGTGTAGCTTACCAATGAATGTACGGTATCGCAGTGTTTTTCGAGATTTGCTCGACCAGGCAGGAAGGCTAATTCTACTAGAAATGAAAATCCCTTGACTCTGGCATTTTGCATTCTAATGAGCTGCGCTGCTGCGGCTGCTGTGCCTCCAGTTGCCAGAAGATCATCATGGATAAGCACATTCCATTCCGGCCGAATGGCATCAGTATGCATTTCAATTACAGCCTTTCCATACTCCAATTCATAAGAAGTAGAAATCGTTTTGTATGGTAGTTTTCCTGCCTTCCTAACAGGAATAAATGGAACATTAAAGTGTTGAGCCAATAACATTCCAAATAAAAAGCCGCGACTTTCAACGCCAACAATCGCGTTGATTTCATCATCTGCAAAGGGTTTTGCGAGCTCTTCTGTGATTTCCCGGCACAAAATCGGATTTTCCAGTATTGGCGTAATGTCCTTAAACAAAATTCCGGGCTTAGGAAAGTCGGGCACATCGCGGATCACCGCCTTTGTTTTTTCTTCAATAGTCATTCAAATCGCAGATAATGGATGACCTTCTTTCTCTGCTCTTCGCTCAATGCATAAATTTTACTGAGATCAGCCGCCGAACGGAAGGGTCCGTGTTTACTGCGGTAATTTACGATGGATTTTGCAACACCTTTCCAGAAATATGGATGATTTTGCACCTCTTCAAAGGTAATCGTATTGATGTTGAATCTTTTAACCTGATGGCTATCGATCCAACAGGCCAACTTTAACTTTTGAACAACAGAGTCAGGTAAGCTCCTTATCTCATGCAGTTGATCTGTAGAGTAAAATCCACCGAGTCGGTTTCTTTGTCGAAGAATTGCCGATGCCCGATATGCTCCGATGCCCGGTAGAGTAAGTATCTTCAGGCTATCGGCGGTGTTGAGTTCGATTGGTGTTTTGATTTGTTTCGATTTTTGGGTTGCCGCAGAGACATTGTTTGCGCTTCTTTCTGACTGCCCGAGTTGAATAAAGGGTTCAAGCTGAACGTAACGCTCCGGGCTCATGCAGTAAAGTTTTTTCAAGTCTTCCGGCTTTCTGAAGCGGCCTCCCTTTTCTATAAACTTTCGTATTGAAGCGGCCTCTTTTTGGCTAAAGCCCATCGATTCCCATTCACTCCTGCTCAGTAAGTTCGGGTCGAATGGTTTGTCTGTTCCTTTAAATACGCGTTTAGCCCCTTTTGGTTTTGAATTGAACCGAGGTACGTCCAACTCAAAAGCGGCCAGTTTCTCGCTCGTTTCTATTGTAATCTCAATAGGTTCAGGCGCTTTGTCTGGAAGTATATTCTTGTAAAATCCGACCGCCATCATCAGTAACCCTAAAATGAGGATACCTCTCTGCTCGGTAGGCGAGAATGTAAAAAAATGTTTAAGCCAGTCTTTCATGCCGATAATGTTAGCGCTGAATTTCTGGTTAAGACTTTCTTTAAACGTTTATACTCGTTTATAAACGTTTAAAACATAAGTGTATATGAATGAGGCTATTAGGTGTTTAAGGTTTAGATGATTTCAGATAATCTTGGAGGTCACGCTTTACTTCAGATGATAAGATGAACAATGCCAATAAGTTAGGTATAGCCATGGAAAGTATCATCATGTCGCCTAAGTCGGTTACTGCTTTCAGACTCATGGTACAGCCTAAAACAGTAAATGTTAGGAATATCACATTGTACAATACGTTTCCAATTCGACTCGAACCAAATAAGAACTGCCAGCTTTTAAGTCCATAATACGACCAGGATATCATCGTAGAAAAAGCAAAAAGGAAAACCGATAATGTTAGCACATAAGGAAACCAGCTAATAACGCTTCCAAACGCTCTACTGGTAAGCATGGTTCCTTCCATATTTCCTGTTGTATATTGCCCGGTGAAAACAATTACTAAGGCCGTCATAGTGCAGATGACTATCGTATCGATAAAGGGTTCCAATAGGGCTACTAGGCCTTCACTGATTGGTTTTGATGTTCTTGCAGCAGCGTGAGCGATAGATGCTGAGCCAATTCCCGATTCGGATGAAAAAGCGGCACGCCTGAAGCCGGTCATCATTACCCCTAAAAAACCTCCTGCAATTGCGGTTTGACCAAAGGCTTCTCTTAGGATTAGGCTAAATACCTCAGGGATTTTTGAGGTATGGCTAAATATAATGTACAGGGCTGTTCCCACGTAAATGAGGGCCATTAACGGGACAATTTTCTCTGCTACGCGAGCAATTCCTTTTAAGCCTCCAAGAATTACCGAACCGGTTAGGAGAGCCAACAATACTCCGAAGAGTAGGGCCTGACTTTGCACCATAGGCACCATTCCCGAAACTTGCGCAAAGGCTTGGTTAGATTGCAGCATATTTCCCCCTGCGAGTGCACCTCCAATGCACAAAACAGAAAAAAAGCCTGCCATCAATTTACCTGTCTTGGGCATTCGAATTCTCTCAAAGGCAACAGGTATGTAGTACATTGGGCCGCCAGACACTTCTCCTTTGGTGTTTAACTTTCTGTATTTAAGGCCGAGGGTACATTCTGTGAATTTTGATGCCATTCCCAGGAAACCCGCTATGATCATCCAAAAAGTGGCACCTGGCCCTCCTACCGAAATGGCTACTGCAACTCCAGCGATGTTTCCGAGACCAACAGTTGCAGAAAGTGCAGTGCTTAAAGCTTGAAAGTGGCTTACTTCACCTTTCTCATGGGGCTTGTCGTGTTTCCCCCTCACTAGTTCAATGGCTTTGATGAAGCCTCGGACATTGATAAATCTCATTTTCAAAGTCAGGAAGAGTGCTCCTCCAATAAGCCATAGTACGATTATCGGAACATCTGCGCCGGTTTCAATGCCCAGTGATTTGAGCGGATCCCAGAAAATCAGATTTTCGAGTAATTGAATAATGGGTTGTAGAATGTCATCACCGGAAAAGCACCGGAACACATTTATCAGGATTTCCATTTTGCCAATTGTTTCTCTACAACAGCTAGTCCTTCCTCAAAAGAATGAGGTTCATAACCCAATACTGATTTTGATTTATTTAAAGTAAAACCTGTTCTAGGTGGTCGTTTTGCAGGTTGATTAAGCGTACTCGAATCAGAGCGTTCAACCATCGAAGTATCGAGGTTGAAATACTTGGCCACTCTATGAACCAACTCGTAAATATTCATGTATTCTTTTCCGCTGATGTTAAAGATGCCTTTGGCTTTTTGAGTGGCAGCCAAAAGGCAACCTTCGGCCAGGTCTTCGGCCAGTGTGGGCATTCTATATTGATCATCTACAACCTTTATCGGGCTCCCTTTTTCGAGAGCCGATTTGGCCCAAAGCACAACGTTAGATCGGCTTGCATTATCTACAACGCCGAATACAAGAATCGTTCTTAGAATAGCCCACGAATGTGAGCTTTGTTGAATGATGTTTTCTGCTTCGGCTTTTGACCAGCCATAATAGGAAACCGGATTAGCTTGTGCTTCTTCATCATAAGGACCATTTTCGCCATCAAAAATGAAATCGGTTGAAACATGAACCAAATGAGCACCTGTTAAATTGCATGCTTCTACAATATTACTTACCGCATCTACATTGTTGGCCTTACAACCAGTTCTGTCGGTTTCACAGGCATCTACATTGGTCATTGCTGCGGTGTGAATAACCACATCAGGTTTAAAGCGGGAGATAACCTCTAAAACGTCGGTTTTTGATGTAATATCTAGAGGCACATATTCATAACCTTGTTTTTGAAGTAACCTGTTTTCTCCTCTGGCAGTTGCGATAAGCTCAACTTTAGCGTGGTATTTATCAAGGCAAGCATACACGATTTTTTGTCCCAATAGACCATTGCTTCCGGTTACAAGTATTTTCATGCTTTGTGAAGGTAGATGTTTTTAAGTGCGTCGAATTGAGGTTTTTTGCCCAAAACGAATAGTTGTAATTGCTCACCCAGCAGAGTCTGTGGCGAAGGGTTAACCTCAAACTGGCCAAGTTTATTTCTGATTCCGATGATATTTAACCCTGTATTTTGGGAAATCTGCGAATCAAGTAGCGACATATTTAGGTAGTCGGTTTTAAATTCGGAAACCAATACTTCCTCAAGTTTGGCGCCTTGTTTATCGGATTGGCTGGAGAGGAAGTCGATAAATTCAATGAGCTCATATCGAGCAATTAGTGCTGCCATGTGCGCGCCTCCGATTTTATCGGGCATGATGACATGATTCGCTCCGGCAATGCGAAGTTTAGAATCGTTTATTTCTGATGAAGCTCTTGAAATAATATTCAAATTTGGATTTAGATTTCTGGCGGAAAGCACTACAAAGACATTGTTGGTATCATTGTCGAGTGTAGAAATTAATGCATTGGCATGAAGGATATTTGCTTTTGTAAGGGTGAGGTCGTCGGTGGCATCGCCTTGAACAACAAGGTGCTTTTTGCTTTCCAAAAGCGCTTTACAGATTTGCTCATCTTTTTCGATAATAACCACTTTATTGTCGAACTCTATAAGTTTCGCAACGGCTTGGCTCCCATTACGCCCAAAGCCACAAACAATTACGTGGTTTTTTAATTTCTCGATTTCTGCGTTCACTTTAAACCCTTTGATGTAATGTTGGAATTGGCCTTCAACAATTATGGATGTAATCGCTGAAAGGCTATAGGCAAAAGTACCAAGGCTAAACAAAATAAGCATTGCGGTAAACCATCTGCCAAACTCTGAAAGTGGATGAACCTCCATGAAGCCCACTGTTCCGACGGTAATAACAGTCATGTAGAAAGCTTCTGAAAACGTGTAGCCTTCTAGGGCAACATACACAAATGTTCCACCAAGAATAACTGATAGAATCAGTGCAATTGCAATCCGAAGCTGCTTAAGTTCGGCAAGCTGAAAGAGGCTTTTTAGGTTTACAAATCCCACACCCTAGTTCGGCTGCTTTGAATGTACTCTTTAATTTTTAGAATGAAGGCCAGATGTAAATACACAATGAGTGGAGAACCCAGAGTGAGGAATGAGGCATAAATGAAGAAGAATCGGATGTTGGAAGTCTTCATTCTGAGTTTGTCGCCAAGCCAAGAACAAACGCCAAAGGCTTGTTTTTCAAAGTAGTCTGAGATTTCCCTTATCATTTTCGATGTTCTATACTGAAAACGAAAGTACATAAATACATCTTGAAAATCAAAAGAATATTGGGATGATTTGTCACACGTTGAACCTGATAGTCTATTCTTAATTTTGCTCAAAATATCTTTCCATGTTAAAAGGCTTTTTTCAAGTACCGAAAGCTCATAATGAGCCGGTAAAATCGTATGCTCCTGGCAGTGCAGAGCGCAAGGAATTGAAAGAAATGCTTGTCCGCTTGCAAGCGGAAGAGCTTGATATTCCTATGTATATTGGCGGGAAGAAAATATTTACGGATCAAAAAATCTCCATCCGTCAGCCTCACAAGCATGCTCATGTATTAGGTCAGTTTTCTCGGGGCGATGAGTCGCATGTTAGATTAGCGATCGATGCGGCTTTGGAGGCCAAAGAAAGGTGGGAATCGATGAGTTGGGAAAACAGAGCTTCAATCTTTTTGAAGGCTGCTGAATTGATTGCAGGTCCCTATCGCGCAAGGCTTAATGCGGCAACCATGCTTGGGCAAAGCAAGAATGTGTATCAGGCAGAAATTGATTCGGCGTGTGAGATCATTGATTTTCTGCGGTTTAATGTTCAGTTCATGACCGAGATTTATGCTCAACAGCCCATTTCCTCGCCAGGTATATGGAATCGTGTTGAGCAGCGACCTCTTGAAGGCTTCGTATTCGCTTTAACACCCTTTAATTTTACGGCAATTGCAGGCAATTTGCCAACTTCCGCTGCAATGATGGGTAATGTGGTGGTCTGGAAGCCTGCTGATACTCAAATTTATGCGGCAAATGTACTTATGGAAGTGTTTCGTGAAGCCGGTGTACCTGATGGGGTAATAAACTTGATTTTTGTTCCAGGGCCTGTGGCCGGCAAAGTGATTTTTAGTCACCACGACTTTGCTGGAATTCACTTTACCGGATCTACATCGGTATTCCAAAATGTTTGGAAAGCGATTGGCGAAAACATTCACACTTACAAAACTTATCCTCGCATTGTTGGCGAAACCGGAGGAAAGGATTTCATCATTGCACATCCTTCAGCAAATGCTAAAGAAGTGGCTACTGCAATTTCTCGTGGTGCCTTTGAATATCAGGGGCAGAAATGTTCTGCAGCTTCACGCTGTTACATTCCACAATCGCTTTGGCCAGACATTCAGTCATTTGTTAAAGCCGATCTGGCTTCCTTTAGCATGGGCCCCGTCGATGAGTTTAATCATTTCATTAACGCAGTAATTGATGAGAAATCATTCGATAAACTCGCCTCTTACATTGATGCTGCGAAGGTCGCTTCGGACGCCAAAATTGTTGTGGGTGGTGGTTACGATAAATCAAAAGGTTGGTTTATTGAACCCACTGTTATCGTTACCACCAATCCGCAGTATGTTACCTTGTGTGAGGAGTTGTTTGGTCCGGTGGTGACAATTTACGTGTATAATGACCATGAATTTGAGGAGACATTAAAATTGGTCAATTCAACTTCTATTTACGCACTTACCGGTTCTATTTTCTCAAAAGATCGCTACGTAGTTGATCAAGCTACGTATGCGCTAAGAAATGCGGCCGGAAACTTCTACATCAATGACAAGCCTACCGGCGCGGTAGTCGGGCAACAGCCTTTTGGTGGTGCACGAGGATCCGGAACCAACGATAAGGCGGGCTCTATGATTAATCTGCTTCGTTGGGTTTCTCCCAGAACAATCAAGGAAACATTTGTTCCTCCCACTGATTATCTCTATCCGTTCTTGCAAGAATCGTAAATTCATTAAGAAAGGGTCGAGTAATCTTCGACCCTTTCTCGTTTTATAGAGGTTTACTTGCAATCAGGATATTCAATCAGACGAAAGTCTTTACAATAGGGTGGATTCTGTTTTTTGTGACCAATCTAAATGGTAAATTAATCTGATGATTAAAAATGAATTGATCTTCAAACTTTTTGTTGTTTTCTAAATGCAAACACTGTCATTATCAAGCAAACAAAAGCCCATAGATGTTTAATTGTAGACTTGGTGTTTTAAATAAATACAGCAATTACATGAATGTATCAATTAAAGTTACTTCATGAGTTATCATTAATTGCACAACACTAAACAGCCCTCCCAGATCAACATGTCCAATCCGATTTTCCAGTACCTGGATAAAATATTCCAAGAAAGCTAATCCCCAATTTAATTGAATTAAACCAAAAGCTCCCCAATTTAGCAGCGGATTGCCTTTTTGAAGGTATAAGTACCCATACCAGGCAAGGATTAATATGCATTTGAAACAACCTGTAAGAGTATTGAAATTGAACTCTTTTCAGAGAGCATAAAAGCAATAAACTAAGGTAGGAAAATATCTTCTTTTCTTTTTGGGCGTATGGCGCCGAACCAGGAAAAACCTTTTAGTTTTAATTCTTTTCCCTTGAGTTTATTGATTGGGTAGAGTGTTGCGTCGGGTTTTTTGAGGAATGAGATTGTTCGCACCTCATTGCTGTCGATGTATATAATCATGTCGGAGCATTCAGCCTTATTTATTCCTATGTATTTTCCCTTTTCATCGCGCGCATAGTAAAATGATTGCCCGTTTCCAAAAACATCAACTTTTCGGAGGCTACTGTTTACAAAGTGACCCACTATATTTCTGCCCTTAATCTGGTTGTAATTCAGGCTGTCTTCCTCAGAAATAATAAATGCAGATTGGTTTAGAAAAAGCGTTTTAAGTTCTTCATTGGCAAGTTGAATTCTCACCGTGTCGCCAGTTAACTGATTTTCTTCATTCCATAATACTGGGATTCCGAATAATCTCATGGTACTGTCTTTTTCTGAATATACTAAAGAATCACACTTCCCCTGAAAGTCGGATTTAAAAAACTTGGCTTTTTGATAGGCAAATAGAGTTCGAACCTTGTTTACAGTATCTGTAATCGACTTTAAAGTATCGGCTGCCAGAAAAAGTGTGTCTTTGTCGAAGGTTTTTTCCATAGATGCTTTATCGGTAATAATAATTGTTTCCTGAGGCTCTAGATAATCCGCTAAATTCCCTTTAAGAACAACCGAGTTTGCGGAATCAGTGATTACAACATTTTTACGAGCAATTCCCTTTCCTGTTTTTCGGTCATACTGAAGGTTGTCGCCTTTAATGGTTCTTCCTTTAGAAGCGATAAACGCATTTTTCCCAAATTCTGAATAATCTGTTCTTGTATTGTAGAATCCATTTTCACAATAAATGGTATTTTCTTCAGATTTTATGGTAGTTGGGCCAATGAAGTATGCTATATCTGTAGTTGTATTGTAGTTTAATGTATCTCCGATCATGGTATAATCGGGATTTTTGAGTTGGACTTTATTTCTAAAAAAGAACATTCTACTCTCTGACTTGTATTGCCCGAAAACACTTGTGAGTTCGTTATTTTCCTTAGTGCTGATAATTTTCCCTCCTGTGGTGTAAGTGGCAACTTTATTTTTCAAATCATATTTTAGCGCATTTGTATTCAGTTTACTGCCGGGATCAGTAAGTTGAACATTTCCCAAAAGGTCGGCAACTCGCTCCGCACCGTTGTATTTGAGGTTGTTGGCTGTAACCGTAACACTATCACCAACAATTCTAACGTTTGAGAAGGCTTCCATCCTGTTGCTTCCTTCGTAGAAATAGGCGCTGTCACAATACAGGTATGTGCCTTCATGCTCAAAAACGACCTCTCCAATCAGCCTGCGGGCATCGGGCATGCGTTCGTTAAATTCGAGGACATTGGCATTTACAATTCTAATCTTACGTTCTTCCTGCGCCCAACCTTTACGAGGGGTCATCCCCAATACCAGGAATAGAATAGTGAGAGTGGTTGAGAGCTTACCCGACATTTGCGCAAAAATAGCATGAAATTCAGAGTTCAGGTTTCTTTTCATGGCAATCTTGCTTTTCGGAGATATACTTTAGCTTTACACACCTTTTTGTTATGGCTATTTCAATAACCCGCACCACGCAATCTCGCCTTCCTCAGGTTGACTTTAATCAATTGCCTTTTGGAAGAATTTTCTCTGATCATATGTTTCAGGCTGATTATGAAGGCGGATCATGGGTCAGCCCAAGAATTTTGCCGTATGGTCCTCTTTCTATGATGCCTTCAACGGCGGTGATTCATTATGGGCAGTCTGTTTTTGAAGGCATGAAAGTATACCGTGCAAAGTCGGGAGAACTGCTGCTTTTCAGACCTGAAGAGAACTTTAAGCGGATGCAGAATTCATCCGTACGCCTGAGCATGCCATTGGTGCCCCGAGAAATTTTCATGGATGGGCTGCATGCACTGTTAAAACTTGATGCCGATTGGGTCCCTTCGGGTGATGGCAAATCGCTTTACATTAGGCCCGTATACTTCGCTACAGACCCAGTAATTGGAGTTCATCCATCTGATTTGTACACCTTTTTAATTGTTACAAGTCCTACGGGACCATATTATACGTCGGAACTTAAGGTGCGTATTGAAAAAACATATTCGCGTGCCAGCCGAAGTGGGACCGGTTACGCCAAGGCGGCAGGAAATTATGCCGGCGCGCTCTACCCGACACAGTTGGCTCAGCAAGCAGGTTATAATCAGGTAATCTGGACTGATGCTGCAACAAACACGAAGGTCGAAGAAAGTGGAACAATGAATCTCATGTTTGTGATCGATGGTGTTCTTGTGACTCCCTCTTTAAGTCCTTCGAAATTAGCGGGCATCACACGCGACAGCGTTATTGAGCTGGCTCGATATTGGGGCTTTCCTGTGCAGGAGCGTGATGTTTTTGTAACGGAAGTAGTGGAAGGCTTACGTAGCGGAAGGCTTACAGAAGCATTTGGAACTGGAACAGCGGCTAACATTGCACCTATCAGTCTTATTTGTCATGAGGGTGAAGACTTTAGAATACAAGCACCAACAGCCGATACCTTCTCTATGAAAGCACTCACCTTCCTCGACGCGCTTAAACGTGGGGAGGTTGATGATCCTTTTGGATGGGTTATCCGACTTTAAATCCTTTCCGTAAGATTGTTTGATCTCGGTCGGGCCCTACAGAAACGATGGTTATAGGGATTTCCAACTCTTTTTCAAGGAATTCAATATACTTTTTCAGGCTTTCCGGAAACTGCGATTCTTCCTTAAGCCCTGTGAGGTCTTCGTTCCAACCCTCCATTTCTTGATAAACCGGAGTAACGAATTCAGGATGAATGTCGAATGGTAGATTTTTACTTAAGCCGTCCTCTGTTTGGTAAGCGGTGCATACTTGAATAGTTTTAAAACCTGATAGGACATCAGACTTTGTCATAATCAATTGTGTAACACCGTTGAGCATAATTGAATAGCGCAGCGCCGGAAGATCAATCCAACCACAACGGCGTGGGCGCCCTGTTGTAGCGCCAAACTCTCTTCCAATGCGTCGAATTTCCTCTCCGATTTCGTTGTCGAGTTCGGTAGGAAATGGGCCACTTCCAACGCGAGTGCAATAGGCTTTGAAAATGCCGTACACTTCGCCAATGGAAGAAGGAGCTACACCTAAACCTGTGCAAGCACCGGCGCTGATTGTGTTCGATGAAGTTACGTATGGGTATGAGCCGAAGTCGATGTCGAGCAGAGAACCTTGCGCACCTTCGGCGAGGATTTTCTCACCGGACTTGCGTAGATTGTCGATAAAGTGTTCGCTATCAACATGTTGGAATTTGCGAAGATTCTCAATGCCTTCAAAGAAATCGGCTTCCATTTCATTGAGATTGTATTCGAAACCATAGTGGCCAAGCATTTCTTCATGTTTCTTGACCAAAAAGCGATAGCGGTCCATAAAGTCGTCACGGTTAATATCGCCGACTCTTAGTCCATTACGACCGGTTTTGTCCATGTATGTAGGACCAATACCTTTGAGCGTGGAGCCAATTTTGGCCTGGCCTTTAGCGGCTTCAGAGGCCATGTCTAGTAGTCTGTGACTAGGCAAGATCAGATGGGCTTTTTTGGAAAGTTGAAGTCGTGAAAACACGTCTACAGATTTGGCCAACAAGGCGTTCGTTTCTTTAAGAAACACAACCGGATCGATGACCACACCATTTCCTACAATATTTAATGTTCCTTCGTGGAAAATACCGGAAGGAATGGTATGTAAAACGTGTTTTGTACCATTAAATTCAAGGCTGTGTCCAGCGTTAGGCCCACCTTGAAATCGTGCGATTGCCTTGTAGTGGGGAGTGAGTACGTCAACAATTTTTCCTTTTCCTTCGTCGCCCCACTGGAGCCCAAGGAGAACGTCAATGGCCATTTTCCGGTTTATGTTTTATGGTTGAAATGCGTGATTTTTCAAAGAGATTTTCAGCCTGCTCGAGGTTGTTTACCTTAGCAAACACTTGGTCGAGGCGAGTCATCACAAGTAACTTGTTCAATTTTGAATTTGTGCCCGAGATCGCCACATCGCCACCTGCTTTTCTTGCCCTGGTCAAAACACCTAAAACAACAGCCAGTCCGGAACTGTTGAGGTATTCGAGTGCAGAAAAATCAAGGAGCAAGAAGTGATTACCTTCTTCAATAGCGTATTCAATATTTTCCATTAATGTCGTTGCCTGCTGTTTATCCAGCAAGGACCCAACAAGGTTTATTTGCAAGTAGTTAGGATGGACGATTAAATCAAAGGAAAAAGTGGTCATTCTTCATTTAATTTATTCTCGCAAGCACCATTGGAACTCAATTTATTGCATTTGCCGTAGAAGGTAAGTGAATGGCTTTTGATGCTAAAGTTGAGTAGATCGCCGGCCATTTTTTGAATTTGCTGAATTCGTGGGTCACAGAACTCGAATACCTTTTCGCAGTCGGAACAGATTAGGTGATCGTGCTGCCGGTATTTGTATGATTTTTCAAACTGTGCCTGGTTTTTTCCGAATTGATGCCGAGTAACCAAATTGCAGGTTAGTAGCAATTCAATCGTGTTGTACAGGGTAGCGCGACTAACTCTGTACTTTTTATTTTTCATATACACATAGAGAGATTCAATGTCGAAATGCCCGCTATGCGAATAGATTTCATCGAGTATGGCAAATCTCTCCGGAGTTTTCCGGTGTCCATTTTGCTCGAGGTAATCTGAAAAAATTTGTTTTACCGTGTCTTTGGTTTCCTGATCAGACATCCAGTTCGATTGAGCGGTAAAAGTAATACATTCTCTTCTTTGGCGAAACTATTGTTTCAATATATTGAAAATGAGCTCTCAAGGTTGTTGCCTCTAGTTTGAGTCTACTCTCAATACAGAGGTAACACCTTTAACTTGCTTAATTTTGCTCATCAGTTCTGTGAGGTGATGGGTATCGTGAACGAAAACCATAATGTTTCCTTCGAACACGCCATCGAGTGAATCGAAGCTAATTGAGCGCATATTGACATTGAGTTCGTTGGATATGATACGCGTGATGTTGTTCACGATTCCAACATCATCGATTCCGTTAACTCGAATTCCGGCCATAAATGCCAATTGATGTTGATTCATCCATCGGGCTTTTACGATGCGATATGCATAATTCGACATTAAGCTAATAGCATTCGGGCAATTGGTTTTGTGAATTTTAATTCCTTCATTGATTGTCACAAAACCAAATACCTCATCTCCGGGGATTGGTGTGCAGCAAGGGGCGAGCTTGTAATCTATCTTCTCCATATCTTCGCCGATAACAAGCATATCGCTTTTTCCCCGAATTTCTTTAACTATGTTTTCGAGGGTTGCGGGTGAGGCATCATTACCTGAGCTCCTTGTGAATTTATTGCGCAGCATTTTATACCAGCTTTCACTTTTTTCGCCGCGCGCAATTTTCGCTAGATTATCCAATTTAATAACCTCTTCACCAATGCCGAAGTAAAGGTCGAGAGCACTATTCACTTTAAAGTGTCGGATAAGATTATTTACAACTGTGGTATCAAGGTTTATCTTCAGCGCTTTTAATTTCTTTTCCAGTATTTCTTTACCCGTATCAGCTATGGCTCTTTTTTCCTCTTTTAAAGCAGACTTAATTTTGCTTCTTGCCTTGGCTGTCACAACAAAATTCAACCAATCTTCTTTGGGTTTTTGCTTAACCGAAGAAAGAATTTCAATTTGATCTCCACTTTTTAGTTTATGCGAAAGTGGGACTAGTTTATTGTTCACTTTAGCTCCAATACAAGCCATTCCAACTTCAGAGTGAATATCGAAAGCGAAATCCAGTGCCGAAGAACCTGATGGAAGTGTTTTTAGTTCGCCTTTGGGAGTAAATACAAAAATTTCCTCTGAAAATAAGTTCAGTTTAAAATCATTGATAAATTCAAGGGCGTTGTAATCAGAGTTTTCCATCATTTCCCTGATTCTTCCTAACCAGTCATCAATGGAGCTTTCGTAATCATTTTTCTCTTTGTATTTCCAATGTGCAGCATAGCCTTTTTCAGCTATTTCATCCATTCTACGTGAGCGGATTTGGACTTCTACCCATTTTCCGGTTGGCGACATTACCGTTGTATGAAGAGATTCATACCCATTTGCTCTGGGTGTGGATATCCAGTCACGTAAACGATCAGGGTTGGGCTGATAAATATCTGTAATCAAGGAATATACGCGCCAACAGTCGGCCTTTTCAGTTTCTGGTGGAGAGTCTATAATTATACGAATGGCAAAAATATCGAAGATTTCTTCAAAGGGAATTCCCTTGACTTTGATTTTGTTGAAGATTGAGTATATTGATTTAGGTCTACCTTTAATGTCGAAATTAATGCCTATTTGCATTAAACTACTGCGAATAGGGTAAATAAATCGTGAAATGAAGCGTCGACGTACTTCATCGGTATTTTTGAGTTTAGTTGTTATTTCTTCATATACATCCGGTTGGGTGTACTTCAGACCAAGGTCCTCCATTTCGGTTTTTATATTGTACAGACCTAATCTATGGGCTAATGGTGCATAGAGGAATAGTGTTTCTGAAGCAATTTTTAGTTGTTTGTCTCTGGCCATGCTTTCCAAGGTTCGCATGTTGTGTAATCTATCGGCCAGTTTTATAAGGATAACTCGAACGTCATCGCTTAGTGTTAGTAATACTTTTCTGAAATTTTCGGCTTGGATAGAGGAACTCTGGTCGAAAACATTTTCGATTTTTGTAAGGCCATCAATAATTTTTGCTTCTGTTTCTCCGAACATAGTTCGGATGTCGTTCAGAGTAACATCGGTATCTTCAACGGTGTCGTGGAGAAGTGCACAAATAACACCTGTGGCCCTTAAGCCTATTTCACTGGAAACAATTTGCGCAACTGCAATCGGGTGATAGATGTATGGCTCTCCGGATTTTCGGCGCATGTCTTTGTGCGCATCAAGGGCCAGATTGAATGCTTTACGGATGAGTAGTTTTTCTTGCTTGTCGATTTTTTCGCCCAGAGATCGCAGAAGGGCGCCATATCGCTTGAGAATTTCCTTTTTTTCGGCTTCTAAATCAATGACAACTTTCGTGGACATAAGCAAGCTTGAAATAAGGCTTGAAAGGTACAATGTCGCAACGAATTAATCTACACGAATTTCATTGAAAATCATGTTTCACCTAATCGTTCTTTTGGGGGTTGGGGGAAATGAAAAGCGGTTGAAAATTCAGGCCTGATTTTGATGCTTCTCTTTAAGATATTGGTAAATATCCATTTGAGCCCGTCTTTTCTCGATGGCTTTAGACTTACGGTAGGCGTTGTTTTGAATTTTGTTGATTGTCCTCGCTTTGCAGTTATCCTTCCACTGTAGATTCATTAAGTGAATCATTTCATTGCGCAGGTCTTCTTGATAAATGGGAAAGCCCACTTCGAAACGTCTGCTTAAATTTCTCTCCATCCAATCGGCGCTGGAGAGGTATACTTTTGGATTACCATCGTTGCCAAAGATGAGCACTCTTGAGTGTTCAAGGAAACGATCAACAAGACTAATTACTTTAATGTTTTCACTTAAATCTTTAACACCGGGAATTAAACAGCAAATCCCTCGAATGATTAACTTCACTTCTACACCTTCTTGGCTCGCTTCGTAAAGTTTCTCAATAATTGCTCTGTCCTGCAAACTGTTTAGCTTTAGGAACAGTAGTGCTTTTTTACCCTTGAGGGCATTTTTAATTTCCTGATCAATCAATGAAAAGAGGTCATGTCGCATGTGATCAGGGGCTACTAAAAGATGACTGAATTCTCTCTTTATGCGTGTATCATTGAGAATATCGAACACTGAAGAAACCTCTCTGCCCATATATTTGTCGCGGGTGAGAAGTGCGCTATCGCTGTAAAGTTTTGCGGTGTTTTCATTGAAATTACCGGTGCCTAAATAAGTGTAGCGACGAAGCTTGTCTTGTTCAATTCTTTCGATAAGAATCATTTTTGCATGAACTTTCAGTATGGGGAAACTGTATAGCACTCGGGCTCCGGCATCTTCTAATGCGCGGGCATACTGAATATTCGATTCTTCGTCGAAACGTGCTTTTAACTCCATAAATACGGTAACCTGTTTACCGTTTTCTATAGCATTTAGCAGTGCTTGAATTACTTTAGAATTGTGAGCTGCCCTATAGAGCGTCATTTTGATGGCTCTGACGCTTGAATCCATTGCTGCTTCTTCTAATAAACGAATTACATAATCGAAGCTGTGATAGGGGAAATGCAACAGGTAGTCGCGTTTAGAAATGGCTTCGAAGATGCTTTTTTCTGAATCCAATTCAGGGATATTCAAAGGTGTAATTGGTTCATAAAAGAGATCTTTTCTGTTAAAATTGGGAAAAGTCATTAATTCCGAAAAATTATGATATCGGCCTCCCGGCTGAAGGTCGGTCTTTCCGATCCGAAATACTTTTCTCAGGTGACGAAGAAAATCCTCAGGCATGTTGCTATCATAGAGCAAGCGAGTTGGAATCCCTTTTTGTCTGTTGTGTAAGCCTCTTTTTATTTTCTTTAGTAAACTTCCGGTAAACTCATCCTCTAAAACGAGTTCTGCATCTCTTGTTACTTTGATGCTGTAGGCCTCTAGCCATTCGTATTCGGGAAACACATCTTTCAGGCAAAGCCTAATTACATCACCTAAAATGAGTACGTTGTGAATTCCTTTTTCTTCGGGTAAAACGAGAAAACGACTTATTTTTCTAGATGGAATTTCAGTGATTGCATATTCAAAAGTTTTCGGGCCGGGTTTGTCGTAATCGCAGAGTTTAACCGCAAGATAAATTGATTTTTCATCGAGCTGCGGTGGTTCTTTATTTTCTTGTATTAATGTTGGTTTAATTAGTGGAAACACTTTATCGAAAAAATAACTTCGCACAAAC
Organism: Bacteroidota bacterium; assembly: GCA_027483445.1. Taxonomy (GTDB): domain Bacteria; phylum Bacteroidota; class Bacteroidia; order M30B66; family M30B66; genus CAMCXT01. The sequence continues at coordinate 161,335 of JAIXUS010000018.1, forward strand.
TCTTTTTGAGATCTGGTTAATGTTTTTTCGTTAATAATGCGGATTTTATTTTCTTCTAATTCTTTGTGGATTTCATTCCAAAAAATACGATTAAATTCTAATTGGTGTTTCTGTACTGTTTGATTTATTTTTTTTAGAATTTCTCTTGGGTTTTCTTTGAGTACTTTTTTTGTTTTGATACTCAGTAAATTCAAACGTTTCCATTCAGCAACCCTAATTCTGTAAAATTCATCCAGGTTTGAAGAAAAGATAGCCAAAAACTTCATTCGTTCATAAAGCGGAACTGAAGGATCTTTCGCTTCCTGCAGCACCCTTTGGTTGAAGGCCAACCAACTTAAATCGCGATTGAAAAAACGTTTAGGCATGGGATTATAAATTTCTAGGGAACATCAATTCATTTCGAATTGCAGCTCCTTGTTTAATATCTTTCCACTGTGTGGTTTCAAGTTTTAGGATAGCCACAGCGCAAGTGGGAAAATCTTCAGGAAGCTTTAAGGTTAGATAGTAACACAATTCATGCATTCCCGGATTATGCCCAACGAGCATCACTGTTTCCAAATCGTTTGGAAGCTGACGGATAAGTTCAACCAGTTGGTTGTTTGAGGCTTCGTAAACGGTCGATTCACAACGAATGTGTCTAAGGTCATAGGCAAGTTCACGGGCAATTCTTCTTGCGGTTGAGATGGCTCTAAATGCCGGACTACTGATGATGAGATCCAGCGAAATACCTTTTTCATGAAGCTTTTGACCCATGAATGGAGCATCCTTTAACCCACGTTCATTCAGCGGTCTTTCGAAATCTTCGAGTTGTTCGTCGGCCCAACTTGATTTTGCATGTCTTACCAAAATTATTGTCTTCTTCTCCATGTAACACAGTCGTTTGCAAGTTTAGAGAAAAATTAACGTAATAAGTCCGGAATGTTAAAATTTAACATTGGAAAAGTTCCCCATCACTCATTTCTGATTCACTTATTGTTTGCCATCATTCAGATTAATGCCGTTCCCGTCGATTTTAGTTATTGGGGTTAACATCTTGTAACTAACGAATAATTATTATTTGCTTTTCAACTCAACTGAAGTAAATGCTTTTTTTGAAGCAAGTGTTAGAAAATCGAGAATATGCGACTTGATGGTTTGTGAAGGAAGGCTAACGTTGTTAATAATAATGGCAATAGCAAATGTCGAATTTCCTGTATCTTTAAAATATCCACTATAGGCTCGCACATTCGCCATGCTTCCACTTTTTAGGCGCATTCCTTCAATCTTGGGTAGATTTATTACAGTACCTTCCTTTCCAGACTCTGGAAGCACATTGTAAAAGGTCGAGAACAATAAACTGTCGGTACTTACCTTATACAATAGTTGTGTTTGAATTTTTGTGCTCAGGAGGTTGTTCCTCGATAGTCCCGAGCCATCAACAAATAAGGCATCTGAAAATAGATTGCCCCACTTGGCCTTAAGCCATTCGCTGATTTGTTTTCCTGATGGATATTCTTCAGATTTGAAATCGCTCGTTAACTTGGATAAAGTCTCAGCAAACAGGTTATTTGATTGGAATTCAATTTCTCTCACCAGACTTTCAATGGAGGGCGATTTTATTGAAGTTATCGAATCAGTTTTCCAATCATTTGTATTTTCAAAACGAATTTCTCCGTGAATTTCTATGCCTTTGGCTAACAAATACTGTTTTAGCTCCTCTGCAAAAATAAGTGGTGGGTTTGGTAAAGATCCTCTCTCACTTATTGATTTGCCAGCTTCAAGTTCGCCTTTTGCTAAAATTTCGCGATTGAAAGGGCCTCCGTAAAAGTAGATTTCTTTGGGACTGTTTTTAACAATTTTTATTTGTGGATGAATTACTAATTTTTTTGCCCAGGCAGAAATTGAATCTACACAAAGACCGTTTGCTGACATGGTATCCGCAGTAAATTTAACGGTAAACTCGTTATTTCTCCAATTCAAGCCCCATGAGCCTGCACCGTAATAATTCCCAATGTCTTCCCAAATAAACTTTCGTGGAATTGCGGTATGGTCATAGGGCAGTATAAATGGATCAATAATCATGTCACCATGAATACTTTCAATTTCTTTTTTCTCTAGTGCATTTGCAATTTGGGCAAGCACGCTGTCGGCATCTATTGCGCCTGCCAGTCCGCTTCCTAAAGAAGGATCTCCTGAGCCTTTGATGATTAAGTTGCCCTTGAGTTTACTTCTTTTAATTTCTCCGGTTGAAAGGACTTTTGTTTCCAATTGTGTGTTTTTCCCTAGTCGGTCTAATACCATTGCACCTGAGAATAATTTGAGTGTTGAGGCCGGAATCAGTTTTTTTTCTGATTGAAATGCCTCCACCTCTAACCCTGTTTTTAAGTCTACAATGGACCAGGAAACTTGTCCTTTTTGATATTCCGGGTTTGTTTTCAGAAAATGAGTTAAACTCTCCCAGTTGTTTGACTGACCAATTGAGATGGATTCAAGCAATAGAAAACAGGCAATCAATGCAATGATGAGATTTCTCTTTTTCATGAACATGGCATCAAAAATAACTTTTTAATGAGCCCGTTAGAATGCGTAGTTTCACAATGTATTTTTGTTGTATGGCGGGCAATACATTTGGGCAGATTTTTAGGTTAACCAGTTTTGGTGAATCGCATGGGCAGGCAATTGGAGGTGTAATTGACGGCTGCATACCTGGTTTTCGTCTGGATATTGAGGCTATCCAGCGTCAGCTTCAGCGCAGAAAACCTGGGCAGAGTGCACTTTCAACACCCCGAAAGGAAGAGGACTCATTGGAATGGCTTTCCGGTATTTTCGAAGGATTTACACTAGGGTCTCCTATTGCTTTTTTGATTCGGAATAAAGATGCTCGTTCTTCTGACTACGATTCACTTAAAGATGTTTTTAGGCCTTCGCATGCCGATTACAGCTATGTTGCTCGTTATGGTTTAAGAGATTATCGCGGTGGTGGACGTGCATCTGCCCGTGAAACCATTGCAAGAGTTGTAGCCGGGAGTATTGCCGAACAAATTCTTTCAACTTTAGGGATTCGCATTGTAGCCTGGGTGAGCCAAATCGGTCCGGTGGTGATGCCTGAAAATGAAAAGTTATGGTTACGCGATGAGGTTGACCAAAGTATTGTACGCTGTCCCGATTTAATGATTTCTCCAGTCATGGAGGATTATCTGAGACAGCTGCTTGATGAGGGTGACACTACCGGCGGAATCATTTCCTGCGCGATCGTGGGTGTTCCAGCAGGCTGGGGCGAACCCGTTTTCGATAAATTGCATGCTGATTTAGGAAAGGCCATGTTGAGTATTAATGCCGTGAAAGGTTTTTCTATTGGTTCCGGTTTTGCCTCCGTTTCTATGAAAGGTTCGCAACACAATGATGCCTTTGAAAGCATTGAAGGTCGGACATCAACAATTACTAATCATTCAGGTGGAATTCAGGGAGGGATTAGCAATGGGGAACACATTCGTTTTGATGTGGCCTTTAAACCGGTTGCATCCATTAAAAAGACTCAAAGCACCATTGATGAAAGCGGAAATTCGCGCGAGATTTCGATTCAAGGGAGACACGACCCTTGTGTTGTTCCTCGGGCGGTTCCTATTGTGGAGGCGATGGCTGCAATGGTATTGCTCGATCATGCGTTACGAACACAAACTCTAAAGCTAAATTCATAAATTGACTATGAAAAAGTGGATAAAAATTACCGGTATCATTGTAGGTTTTCTTTTGTTGTTGTTGATTTTGCTTCCCTTTGCATTTAAAGGAAAGATAGTTTCAACCATTCAGGAGCAAGCCAATGCAAATCTCAATGCTAAACTGCATTTTAGTGATGTAGGCTTAGATTTGTTTCGATCATTCCCAAATTTTAGCCTGCGGCTGGATGATTTTTCAATTGAGGGCCAGGGTGATTTTAAGGGTGATACATTAATCAGCGCCGATCAGATTGGATTTACACTCGATTTAATGAGTGTTTTTAAGGGTTCGGAGATTGGCATCCGCAATATTTCATTGAATCGCCCCAAAGTATTTTTGAAGGTAAACCCTGACGGGAAGGCCAATTGGGATATTACGAAACCTGCGCCAGAAGTGAAGCCTGAAAAGCCGGCTGAGCCCACCAATTTTAAAATCACTTTAAAGAAGTATTCCATAACTGATGCTCAGGTAGATTACATTGATGAGATATTGAACTTTTCTACCAGGCTCCAAGGCTTAAATCACTTTGGTTCAGGAGATTTCACAGCGGATCGTACGACCTTAAAGACTCAAACCACGATTGATTCTATGGATTTGAGCTTTGATGGAATTCAGTATTTAAGCAAGGTAAATGTTGAATACAATGCTGATTTCGATTTGGATTTAAAAAATAGTGCTTATGCGTTTTTAGAGAATGCATTGAGGTTAAACGACCTCGAATTGAAATTCAGCGGTAAGGTAATGATGCCTTCAGATGATATCGGTTTCGATTTACAGTTTGAGACACTCAAGAATGAAGTGAAGAGCTTTATTTCATTAGTTCCGGGGGCATTTACTCAAGATTTTAAAGATGTTAAATCATCTGGAAAGCTTGCCTTTAATGGTTTTTTGAAGGGTGTTTACAATGAGAAGACAATGCCTGGATTTGGGCTCAATTTACTCATTGAAAACGGCTCTATTCAATATCCTGCCTTGCCCAAAAAAATCAGCAATATTCAAACTGATTTGCGCGTATTGTGCAGCAATGGAATTCCGGATGCCACTACTATTGATTTGCGTAAACTTCATTTGGATTTCGGGCCGTTTCCGTTTGATATGAAGGCCTTTGTAAAAACGCCAGTTTCGGATCCTGACATGAATATCGGCATTAAAACAAATATGAATTTGGCTTCGATTAAGGAATTTGTTCCCCTTGATGCCAAAACAGCCTTAAGCGGAATGCTCAATGCCGATGCGAGTTTTAAAGGCCGATTGTCGTCGATTGAACGCGAGAAATACAACGAATTTGAGGCTCGCGGAAGCGCCCTGTTAAGTAGCTTCATTTATCAGAGCGCTGATCTTCCTCAGGATGTGAAAATTGCCAGAGCTGCCATGAATTTTAACCCGCAGTTTGTGGAGTTGACAGAGCTTAATCTCACCACCGGAAAAAGTGATATTCAGGCGAGTGGAAAGCTGAGTAATTACTTGGCGTATGTTTTCAACGATGAATTAATTCGGGGTGAGTTAACGTTGAATTCCAGTTATTTAGATCTCAATCCTTTCATGGTTACAGACTCTGCAACAAGTTCAACGGCTGCTTCTCCGGCAGCATCAGATGTAGCAGGGTATATCAGAGTACCTGCCAATATAGATTTCAGGCTTAATTCAAGAATCAACAAGCTCATTTATGACAATATGCAGCTGAGTAATGTTGCAGGTACGCTTCTGGTGCGAGACGAAACTGTTGATTTGAACGGATTGAGTATGCAAACTTTGGGAGGAACCATTGATATGTCGGGGCTTTATGATACACGCGATGAGAAAGGGCCGGCTGTTGATTTCATGTTAAACATGCAAAACCTTGACGTCCGTCAGTGCGCCACAACCTTTAATACAGTTAAGCAACTTGCACCAGTGGCTCAGCATGCAACAGGGACTATTTCTGTGAAGGATTTCCATTTTGCCTGTAAGTCAGATAAGGCCTTTAATCCGATTTTGAATACTGTGAATGGAGGCGGTCGACTCATTACTTCGGTTATCGAAATTGAAGGGTTTGAAATGGTAAAGCGCACTGCTGAAGCCTTGAAGCTCGATAAGCTGAAAAAATGGAAGTTGGAGCAAATTAACGCCGGCTTTGTCATTACTGATGGCACGGTAACTCTCGAGCCTTTTGATACGAAGTTGGTGGGTTATCCGGCAAGAATTGGCGGGAAGACCGGATTGGATCAAAGCATTGATTATGCAGTAAATGTTGAAATACCCAGGGCGGAATTCGGAGGGGCGGCGAACTCGGTGTTAAATGGAATGGTTGCTAAAGCCAACTCTGCCGGGTTTAAAGGGTCAATTGGTGATAAAGTGCCGGTTGCAGTTCGAATCCGTGGTACTTTCAAGGATCCTAAAGTTACTACCGATATTCGCCAGCAAGCGAATGATGTGATGAATGATTTGAAAAAGCAGGCCGAGGAGAAAGCCCGTGAGGAGCTTGAGAAGCGGAAAAAGGAATTGGAGGACCGAGCCAATGCAGAAAAAGATCGTTTGAAAAAAGAGGCTGAAGAGAAATTAAAAAGGGAGCAGGAGCGTTTGAAGTCTGAAGCGGACAAAGCCAAGTCTGAAGCTGAACGCAGGGCCAAGGAAGAAGCTGAGAAGGCCAAACGTAAAGCGGAGGAAGAAGCTAAGAAGGGATTGAATAATCTTTTAAAGCGTAAATGACAGCAGTAAGACTGGTCTTTTTAATTGTTGGAATTTTCCTGATTCAGCATAGCGTTGTTGGTCAGGATAAAGAAGAGTTGTGTCCACTTTCGGAGAACAAGAAAGCCCGTAAGCTCTATGAAAAGGCCCTTGATGTGGCTCGAACTGATAAGAATGAGGCTAGAGTGTTGTTAAAAGAGGCCGTAGAGATAGACCCGGGGTTTGCACGCGCCAATTGGGTCCTTGCCGACATGCTGTACAAGCAGAAACGTCCATTAGAGGCAAAGGTGTATTTGGAAACGGTTACACGTATTTGTCCTGAATTTGAGCCTATTGCATTTTACCGTTTGGGTCTCATTTATTTTGAAGAAAAGAAATGGAAAGAGGCATCGCAGGTACTTCAGCAGTTTGTAGACAGTAAATCGAGGAAGGAGGCTGAGAAAAGTGAATCAAGGGAATTGATTACGGCGTGTCGGTTTTATTTGGATGGCTATGCCAATCCGGTTCCGTTTAATCCATCCACCCTTGATGCTATTTGTTCGGAGGCCGACGAGTATCTACCTATTATTACGCCCGACCAGGAGTTTGCGTATTTTACACGAAGCACGTTTATTGAAGACAGGTTTACCGGTGGAATCAACACTGAGAAAAAGCGGCAGGAGCGGTTTTGTTTGAGCAGTGTAGTTGGCTCCAATTCGTTTACGAAGGGTGAGCCCTTGCCGGCGCCGTTTAACAGTAATAACAATGAGGGTGGAGCTACCCTTAGTGCTGATAACAGATTGATGTTTTTTACCATTTGCCGCAATGAGGGCGGTGAAGGGCTCAATTGCGATTTGTATTACAGCGTAAATTCGGGCGGGAAATGGTCTGAAATTAAAAATGCGGGCTCTACCATCAACGGGAAGACTTCGTGGGAGTCGCAGCCAAGCCTTTCGAGTGATGGTCGCACCTTGTATTTTGCCTCTAACCGCGAAGGCGGCAAAGGTGGAATTGATATTTGGAAAAGCACACGCGATGCAAAGGGTAATTGGGGAATTCCGGAGAATTTAGGCCCTGACATTAACACGCCAGGGAACGAAAAGTCGCCTTTCTTCCACTCTGACGGCCAAACCCTGTATTTTTCATCTACTGGTCATGTGGGGTTTGGTGGCTATGATATTTTTTTATCGAAGTTGGGTAAGGATGACATTTGGGCGAAGCCTAAGAATATTGGTTACCCGATTAATTCTGAGAAAGATGATCTGGGCTTTTTTGTGAGTACAGATGGTCAACATGGTTACTTTGCTTCTGATAAAATGAAAGGTAAAGGCGGTTGGGATGTCTATTCGTTCGACTTGTACAAAGAGGCCAGACCTGAGAAAGTATTGTTTGTTTCCGGCGCTTTGAAGGATGAAAACAACAAGGTAATTTCAGATGCACGGGTGGAAATTAAAAACGTGAGAACCAAGGAAATACAGACCATCGATGTGGACTCGCTAACCGGAAAATATGTTGCTGTGGTAGCGTTTAATGATGACCATATTGTTACTGTGCAAAAAGAGGGGAAGGCCTTTACTTCGCAATACTTTTCAAAGGCCGATTCTTCGCTGGGCAAACCTGTGAAAATGGATATGAAGGTAGAGTCGATAGAGGTTGGAAAGCCCTACAAGCTGAATAACATTCGGTTTGGAACCAATTCATCGATGTTGAATCGAGAAACTCTGGTGATTATTGAGGAGCTCACTCGATTTCTACAAATGAATAAGTCGGTAAAAATTGCTATTCAGGGGCATACCGATAATGTTGGTAATCCGGCTGAAAACCAGCGTTTATCGGAGGCGAGGGCAAAGGTGATTTTTGATTTACTTATTCTCAATGGAATTGCTTCTGAGCGTTTGAGTTACAAGGGTTTTGGCTCTTCGCGCCCGGTGGCTTCCAATTTAACAGAGAAAGGCAAAGCCTTAAATCGCAGAACTGAGTTTCAGGTTGTGGCCAAATAATGGCGCGGTTTGCTGGGGTTAAGTATTGGCTTCAAAGTGCTGAGTAAATTTAGCGCCAGCGGGTGCAGCGGATACCCCGGAAAACAGAGTGAGCGCGGGAGTGGGAGGTGAGGGCGAGTGTGAATATGAGAGCGAGGAGCGTGGGTGTCGAGGGTGAATGAAAAAGGAGTGCGATGGCGGCTCTGTTTGAGGAGTAGCAGCGAAACACGCGGTGCCCGGAGATACAGTTTCAGGGTATCGAAAGGCTGAGCGAGGCAGGCGCCCAAAGCGAACCATGGAGGCCGACTGCCACTTTTTAGGGCCAATTAAGATTCGGGCCGGGAATTGTTTTTCGTTTTTAGACTGAAAATTCAATTTCCCAGAGCATTACCGCGCGATCGTCGGAGGCGCTTGCGATGATGTTGGTATTTGGTATCCAGTGCAGGCTATTTACGGAATTGACGTGTCCCTGGTGCTTGTCTTTGTCGATTCGCAGCAGTATTTCGAACTGGTCGGTGTCCCAGATTTTTATCGTTTTATCGCGGCTTCCTGTGGCAAACCATTGGCCTGAGGAGTGCCAAACAATTTCGTAGATGGCGTAATTGTGGGCGGGGATGGTTTTGATGAGTGTCCAACTGCCGACGTCCCAAACCGAAAGGTGTGCGTCTTTGGATCCGCTGAGCAAAAAGCGGCCATCGGGGCTGAATGAAACAGTGTTTACGCTTTGTGTATGAGCCTGGTAGCTGTGTATAAGTTCGAGTGTTTCGGCGTTGAGTATTTTTATTTGACCATCGCCACAGGCCACCGCGAGTATGGAGTAATCGTGGTTGAAGGCGGTTCGGCGAATTTTAGCGTTGCATAGCCATAATTCGCGGCTGCATTGAAATACTGAGGATTGCCAAACGGTAAGATTTCCGTCGGCGCCGGCTGCGATTACCTGATTGCGTTTCGCGTCGAAATTGAGGTGAAAGACGCCTTTGGTGTGCGCGAGCAGGTACTTCACCTCGGCTTTTTGTTGAAGATCGACCACATGAATTCCGCCCTGGTCGTTACCAATGAGCAGCAGTGGTTCGTTTGGCAGGATGAGTAAACTGTAAACTACTCCGGCTGAGCGAGCGATGAGTTTGGCTTCGTTAATACCATTGATTTGCCATTCGGCGATTTGGCGGTCGGAACCGGCCGAAATGATACTTCCTGCAGCGGTACCTTGGGTTACCGTGTAAACTGCTCCTTGATGTCCGGTTAATGCGATTACCCTTTTCGCTGAAACTTTCATGGGACAAAGGTAGTGGGGCCTGATGAATAAAGTACGTTGCATTGAGCAATGCTTACTGCGCCAATTTGGCAGTTTCGGGGAGCTGGCACAGGGCTTGAAAACCGCGCATCACTTAACGAAAAAACCTATGCAAACCGGAAGAATCAACGTTCATACTGAGAATATTTTCCCCATTATCAAGAAGTTTCTGTATTCTGATCATGAAATTTTCCTTCGTGAATTGGTCAGTAACGCAGTAGATGCGAGTCAGAAGTTAAAAACCCTTGGCTCGACGGGCGAATTTGCGGGCGATTTGGGAGAGTTGCGGGTAGATGTTCGCATTGATGCTGAAAAAAAGACACTTACGATTTCGGATCGTGGAATTGGCATGACAGCCGAAGAGATCGACAAGTACATTAATCAGATTGCATTTTCGGGTGCTGAAGAGTTTGTTGAGAAGTATAAAGACAGACCGGAGGCCAATGCTATTATTGGTCATTTTGGTTTGGGTTTTTATTCTTCATTCATGGTGGCCTCGAAGGTGGAGATTCTTTCGCGGTCGTATAAAACAGACGCTGTTGCTGCGCGATGGGAGTGTGATGGAAGTCCTGAGTTTACTTTGGAGGAAGGCGTTCGTGAAGAGAGAGGAACCGACATTGTACTTCACATCCATGAAGATTCTTTTGAGTTTCTGGAGTCTTCCCGGATCAGTACGCTTTTAAATAAGTATTGCAAGTTTCTGCCTGTAGCGGTTTGTTTTGAGGATAAACAGATTAATAACACCCAACCGGCCTGGACTCGTAAGCCGTCGGATTTGCAGGCGGAGGATTATGAGAAGTTTTACGAGGAGCTGTATCCGTTTGCCGAAAAGCCGCTGTTTCACATTCATTTGAATGTAGATTATCCGTTTAATCTTACGGGAATTCTCTATTTCCCGAAGATGCAGCGGAACTTCGAGGTTCAGAAGAACAAGATTCAGCTTTACTGCAATCAAGTTTTTGTGACAGATTCGGTAGAAGGCATAGTTCCAGAGTTCCTCACCCTGTTGCATGGTGTTATTGATTCGCCTGATATTCCGCTAAATGTATCGCGTTCGTATTTGCAGAGCGATGCGAATGTGAAGAAGATTAGCAGTCACATTACTAAAAAGGTCGCTGATAAGCTTGAGGAGTTGTTTAAGAACAACCGTGAGGATTATCAAAGCAAGTGGAACGATGTGAAGTTGTTCATTCAGTATGGCATGCTTAGCGACGAGAAGTTTGCGGAGAAGGCACCCAAGTTCAATCTTTTTCAAGATGTGAAAGGTGGTTTTCATACTGCCGAAGAGGTTCAGGAAAAGCTTAAATCTTTGCAAACCGATAAGGATGGTAATCTCATCGTGTTGTATGCTTCTAACAAGGAAGATCAGCACAGTTTTATCGAGGCTGCCGCTGAACGCGGATATGAGGTGTTGTTGATGGATTCGGCCTTAGACGCACACCTGCTGAATATGTTGGAGAGCAAGTGGGAAAAGACACGCTTTGTTCGTGTAGATGCCGATACGCCCGACAAGTTGATTGTTAAAGATGAACCTGTGGTTTCGAAGCTAAGTGAGGAGGAGCAGAACACGCTTAAGAAAATTGTGGAGGAGCAAGGCAAATCTGGATTTAGTGTGCAGCTTGAGCCTATGAGTGAGACCGATCTTCCGGTGCTCATTACCCGCCCTGAGTTTATGCGGCGAATGAAGGATATGTCGGCTTTGGGTGGTCCCAATGCATTTATGCGCGATATTCCTGAGTCGTTGAATTTGGTGGTGAATACCAATCATCCTCTGGCCGGACGTATTCTCAATGAGGCGAATTCAGAGGAGCAGGCTCGTTTGATTCAGCAAGCCACCGACTTGGCGTTGTTGTCTCAGAATTTGCTGAAAGGCGAGGAGCTCACCCGGTTTATTCGTCGTAGCGCCGGCCAGCTCGTTTAACCGACTATATCTTATATGGCCCGGTGGGAAGGATACCCTGTTTCTTCTCACCGGGTTTTTGTATTTTGCTCTCAAAACCAATATCATGAAGCAATCTTTACTCGTTTTCTCCTTCTTGTTTTGTGTTCTTGTTCAGGCACAGGTGGAGTATCCTTATCCGATTAAAAAGTGGAGTTTGCAGCAGTTTAAATTGGTTGGTGGGTATAACGCTTATTCGCCTCAGTTAACCGATTATTCCAGTATTTCACAGCTGGCTAAATCGAGTTCCGACCTTAACATACCCACTGATATTGCCTTGTTTAACCGGCGCGATGATTCTCAGCAAGGCTCCTTGGGGAATTTGGTTTTGTGGGCTTCGGCCGGATACAGTCCCGGTAATGCTGCTGAAAAGTCGATTAACACCCGAAGAATGCTTCAATTCAGTTTGGGTTATCAGGAGGTATCAACGTTAGAGGCGGCCTATTCGATTAATCAGAAGATTTTCAGCACTCCTGATAGCAGCTTATCGCGCGATTATTTTGTATTTGGAAGACAAAGGGCTGTAATACTGGAGAGCGTTTATCTTCTCCGTACCGATGTAGAGCGTGCGGTTTATGCCTACGGTGGAGTTGGTTTGCAGTTGGGAATGAGTCTTTCAAGCGTTCTGGAGGAGAACACCAACCGATCGTTTATTTACACAACCAGCGATAGTTCGGCCACTACTTTCATTCCCAATATTGAGGAGATCAAAGGAGTATCATATTTTAATACGGGCTTAGTGTTGCCTTTTGGGGCACATGCCCGAATCTACAAGAATTGGGGTGCTGTAGCTGATTTTCGCTATGTATTTGGCTTTTCACAAGCCCTGGGTGGTTTGGGCTTTACCCGTTCTTACTTTCAAGCATCCTTAGGCATCAGTTACACCTTAGGAAAGTTTCCTGACAGGAAGCCTGAAGACGAAATCGAGGAATTTTGAGAGACCTAGGCGGTTGGCTTCTCGCTGTTTTTCCAGTTTTTGTATGCCATGTAACCGAAGCCTGCAAGAATTAGGTAAGGCATGGTCATTAGGTAAAGGATGCCGTCGTTTAGTCCACGGCCTACCACTTTGCCTTGTCCGTTGATATTGGATTCAACCTGTGTACGACACATAGCACACTGAGCAAAGCTTGCAACAGGGCTAATCATCAACAGCACAAGAACAGAAATCGAAAGGATGAATCTGCGCATTTTCATGGTTCAGGAAGGATAGTAAGGTGCAATCATGAGGTAAACCAACACCCCTGTAAAGGTAACGTACAACCAAAGGGGAAAGGTGATTCGGGCAATTTTTTTATGTCTGTCGAAACGGCTGGCCAATGCTCTCACGTAGGTAATCAGTACCAGAGGCACGATGGCAGCTGATAAAAGGATGTGGGTAATCAAGATGAAATAATAGGTGTATCGTAGAAAACCTTCACCTTGATATTTCGTGGGTTCTGTAGCCGCGTGAAACAATACATAAGAGACCAGGAACATCACCGAGAGCGCAATGGCTGTGGTCATTAATGAACGGTGCAGGGTAATATTGCCTTTCTTGATTGCACTTACTGCAACGATGAGCAATAAGAAGGTAGTACCATTGATGATGGCATTAAATCGTGGCAGCAAATAATAATCAAAGTCTCCTAAAATGCTTATTTGTGGGGCAAAAGCAAGGAGCGTTACAACAGCCGGAATGGCGAGAGTCGCCGCCACGATGAAGGGTATGTATTTTTTTTCCGTAGATGAATTGGAGTCGCTCATCGGATTGGGTTGATGTTTTTCTTCAATGCGAGGTTATATTCGGCTACGAGGACTTTGATTTCGTCGATTAGGCGCTTCACATCTTTCATATTCGTGCCTTCATAGATGCCTCGAATATGTTTTTCCCGGTCGATTAGAAAAATCAAATCGCTATGGAGGAACCCTCCAGGAGCGAGCGAGTCTTGAGCCGCGTTGGCCATGTAGCCGTTGTAAGCCAGGGCGTAGATGGAATCTCGATTTCCGGTCAAGAATTTCCAACGGTCATTATCGGCTTTAATTTGTTGGGCGAAATCTCTCAAGGCGCCAACTGAATCTCTTTCAGGGTCGACTGTAAATGAGAGTAGGCGAAAGTCGTTGATGCGCTCAAAGTCGTCTACATCGTGAACCATCTTCATGAGGGTTTGCATCTCAGGGCAGATGGTAGGGCAGGTGGTAAAAAAGAAATTGGCAACGTAAATCTTGTTTTCAAGATTTGCGCTGCCAAAAGATTTGCCGTTCTGGTCTATAAAACTGAACGGTGGGATGCTGTGGTAAACTGTATCTCCGGAGGCCGAAAGCTTCTTTGGACCAAAATAGCCCAATGGCTTAATGTTGTGCTTTCCGGTGGTCAGCAATATGTACCCAATCGAGGGCACCAATAGAATTAGGAATAACAGTCCAATCTTTCGCACAACTACTTCATCAATTCTTCCACATATTGTATGATTGTCTCTCCTTCAAAGAGTGCTATGAAGATAAGATAAATCACAAACAACATTGGGAGCAGAATTGTTGTGCGTAAGTTTTTTCTTTCGTCGCCAAGGTGCATAAACACCATTACAATATATCCGGCCTTTACGAGCGTAAGTACAATGTAAAACCACTTGATGAGCGTCCATGTACCCGGAGTAACGTGTGTTTTGGAGTAATAAACACCTACCAAGATTTCTACTACCGTAATAACGGAAAGCAAAAGTGTTACAAGGGCAATTTTGCGGCGAACAGCGCGACTTTGCTCTGGCGTTCTGGCGTGACCGTGGCTGTATTCGTAGGATTGATCGTGCGTATGTTCCATAGCGCTTTCTGTGTTAGAATCAGAGTAAGTAGAAGAAGGTAAATACAAACACCCAAACAAGGTCTACAAAGTGCCAATACAAGCCCGCTTTTTCAACCATTTCGTAGTGCCCTCGTTTTTCATAAACGCCCTCAGCGGCTTGCCACCAAACAATGGCATTGATAACCACACCTGAAAATACGTGGAAACCATGGAAACCGGTGATAAAGAAGAAGAAATTGGCAAAAAGCGTATGCCCGTATTCGTTGTATTGAAGGTTGGCCCCTTGGATTAATACGTCCTTGACTTCTCCGTCGATTACAACGGTCTTCATAACGCCTTCGCCACCTACGATAAATGTGTACCATTCCCAGGCTTGTGAGCCTAGAAATACCAAGCCACCGACCACAGTAAGTCCGAGCCAAAATAATACACCCTTTTTATCATTGCTATGACCCGCATCTACTGCCAGCACCATAGTTACTGAAGAAATGATGAGGATAAATGTCATCAAACCTACGTAGAGTAGTGGAAGATGCGCATGGGTAAATGGGAAGTGGAAAAACACCTTCTCTACCAATGGCCAGGTGTCGGCGTGCACGTGGCGTGCGTAGCCCAACGAAATGAGGAGTGAAGAAAAGGTGAATGCGTCAGAGATGAGGAAAAACCACATCATGAGTTTTCCGTAACTCGCTCCAAAGGGTGAGGTGCCACCTCCCCAAAGGTTTTTAGCGGGAACGTCGATAGTTGCCTGAGCCATGTAGTTTCTATTTTTTCGGTTGCAAGTTTAACCCAAAAATTTGAATTCAAAAACGGGAATTTTGAACTTAAAAATCTTTAATCTGCTTCGGCTTACTGCATGAAAAGCAGGAAGATAAACAGATAAATCCATAGTCCGTCGAGAAAATGCCAGTATAATGCGGCATTCTTTACGGGACCAATTCGTCCTGAATTGTACCTGCCAAGCTGGGATTTCACCCAAACGATGAGCAGGTAAATAAGCCCTGAAATGATGTGTGCGAGGTGCAATCCTGAAAGTGCATACAGAAAGCTTCCTGATGGATTTGCACTTTTTCCTGCGAAATAAATTCCACCATCTACCAGTTCGGCCCATCCAAGGAATTGAGACACACCGAAACCTACTCCCAATAAAATTGTGAGTAAAAGCCCCAGTTTAAGCCCCTTTTGGTTGTCTTTTTTAACGCTTATCAAGGCGTAATGCATCGAAATGCTCGACAAGAGTATTACCACCGAACTCACCCAAAACATAGGTGGTAAAGAGAAGCTTAGCCATTGGCCATCAGCCTGGCGTACGATGTATGCTGAAGTTAAGCCGGCAAACAGCATTACAATGCTGAAAATCCCGACATACAGCATGTTCCGGTTTACTTTTTCCTTGAGTAGTACGTTTTCGGAATCTACCATTGAAGCCATTTTTCCAACAAATAAAGGTTATCAAACATCATTGCCAATTGAACAACCGGCAGGTAAATGAAAGAGCCAAACATCACTTTCCGGGCATCGCTGATTTCTAATGTTCGGTGAAGGTGTATCGCCCTAATCAAAAAGAATACGCCGCTCAGGGTAATGATGACCACTGCGATTGGACTGATCATTCTAAACATGAATGGTAACAAACCAATAGGCACGAGTCCGGCGGTGTAAATAAGCACTTGTAAAGCGGAAGTTTTCGATCGGCCATCCGCCGCAGGCAACATATCAAAGCCTGCCTTTTTATAGTCGTCGTGCATTACCCAGGCCAATGACCAAAAATGAGGGAACTGCCAAATAAACTGAACGGCAAAAAGAATGAGCCCTTGAATTCCGATTTCACCGGTAGCTGCAACCCAGCCTAACATGGGTGGAATGGCTCCGGGGAAGGCCCCAACAAAAACGGCAAAAGGAGTGACTCTTTTGAGGGGCGTGTAAATCACCACGTATGAAAGGAGCGCAATTAGCCCTAGGATGCCGCTCAGTGGGTTCATAAATTCCCAAAGCAGCCAAATGCCTAAAGCACCGGTGATGGCCGAGAAAATGAGCGCCTCAGTATGGCTTAAACGGCCTTGAGGCATTGGGCGATTCTCGGTTCTAGACATTAACTTATCGAGGTCGCGTTCTATAATTTGATTAAACGCATTTGAGGCCCCTGTAACCAGAAAACCACCCAAGATGAGCAGGAGTGGTGTATACCATTCGAAGCTCCGGGTTCCCATAAAAAAGGAGGTGAGCGCGCTAAATACCACTAACCAGCTCAATCTGAGTTTGAGCAGCTGCATGAAGTCTTTTACTTTCGACTTCTTCTCTGTTTTATATGCGATTTCCTGTGTCAACACCCTTGTAAAATGCGCCGCAAAAGTAGCGAATTCAAAGCCCCTTGTTAACCCGATTTGAGGATAATTTGTTCGCTTCCGGGTTAAAAATCATAGTAGCGGTTAGGCAGTTGTGTTCTGAAGGCCAAAAACACCCATGTTGTATTGCGTTCTCCCCCCGGGAAGGCTTGCATACGTCTGCTTCCGCATAATTCCAAGCGCATACCGGTTATTGGATTGATTAAGTAACTTAAGGTGAGGTCGGCAAACATCACGGTGTTCTTCACCCCTTGCAGTATTTTATTGCCATAAATGGATGGCACTTCGGTTGGGCCTCCAACGATTTCGGCTGTACCTACAAAAATATTCTGCCCCAGGTTAGAACGGGTGCCGTCGGCTTTTAAGGAGTCGGCTCCATATTGGGCGTAGAGGAATTTTGCCTCGAGGCCAATTCGCCTGTAGCGCCACCGGAGGAATTGCACATTTTCCACAAAATTGGCTCCCAATGGATGGGCCATGGTTTGGGCAAAGTGAGTATAGCTCTGTTCTCCGGTAAAATGTCCATAGGTGTAGGGGCGAACCACGTTGATTTCATTCTGCCAGCTTAAATTGGGAATTCCAAAAAGCCGGAAGCACTTGTAGCCGAGCTGGAAGCCTTGTTTGTTGGCCCACCAGCCATTACGGGCACGCACTTCACGGAGCGAAAATTCATCCAGCACCAGCTGGCCGTATAAAACATACTTTTTTAAAATCGTGGCTTTAAAATTCAGGCCCATGATCACATTGTCGGGCGAACCACGTGAGAATTCTACAGGGCGGTAAAAAATGATGGGGTTTAGGTAGTTCGGATCAAAGCCTCTGCGATTTCCAAGCGTGTCGCCCCCTTGCCATACAATGCTTTCAAAAAGCCCTATATTCAGCCATGGAGTTGCATTCAGACTTAAATGATGCATGGTGGCAAACTTCTGCAAATAGCCTCCAATTCCACTGTTGGCTGCATTTCCAATGTTTTGCCACGACATAAACAAATTCGTGTACCGAAGCTTCCAAAAGGTGGTAGTTATCTTGGCAAAAGGGTAATTAAAGGCATTGTCAGACAGCAGCAAAGATCGGTAGCCATCGCCAATAAAGTTTTTGTCGTTGCCAACCTGAAAGTTAAAGAAACGAGAAGGCGTGTAAGAGATATATCCGGTGGCAAAGGCGTAGTCGTAACCGTTGGTGCCAAAAGGTTTTACGCGCCCCTGTCCGGGGATGACATTATTCCGCTGTACGAAGCTGTCGACGTAATTTACCTGAACACTTTGGTTTTCCCAGAAGGAGGTGTAAAACGACACTTGAGAGCCAATGTTCCCCATTACCTGGGCACCGCGTGAGTTTGCCCAGGTACCGTTTCCGGTGAAGCGATCCTGACCGCCTTCGAAGGAAAAAAGCGGGTCAACAAACAAGGCGTAACCTTCGCCTTCGAAGCGCAACAAATGGTCGTTGAATACCTTTTGTGCCCATTTCCGGCTAAATGCTTTACCTGAGGGCAATCGCGCTCCAAACACGCTATCGGGGTTTACTACTGCACGCACATCACTCATCCTGAAGGGTTTTACCGCAGTGTGTGTGCCGGCACCTCTGG
Organism: Bacteroidota bacterium; assembly: GCA_027483445.1. GTDB lineage: Bacteria > Bacteroidota > Bacteroidia > M30B66 > M30B66 > CAMCXT01. Next base: position 179,598 of record JAIXUS010000018.1, read on the forward strand.
CATTCATGGCTTCGTCGATGGCGGCATATCGAAAATTGTCGTGCAGTAGGTTAAACTGCTGTGCTGAAGTCCAATTCAAACCAAAAAGCAGAAACAACCAAAGGAACCGTGATTTCATAAGAGGGAGCTTGGACTGGGGTTGGGGCAGGCGAATTCCTTGGTGCTAGTTTCGGCCTTAATGGTTCTGATTTTCTTAACTTTTAGCCACAAAATTCCGGTGAAGCCTAGGGGGAGTAAAGTCATTAATGTGATGGCAAAACTCAAAAGCTGGAGGTTGTTCAAGGGCAATTGTATCAATAAAAAAACCGAAGCACCAGTTAACAGGGTTAGCAATGTTAGCTGTAAAGTGGCGCCGACGTGGGAAAGGCCGGTTTCGAGCAACAAATGGTGCAGATGGTTGCGGTCGCCTAAAAACGGGTTTTGTCCTTGTCGTATGCGAATCACAAAAACCCGGGCCATGTCGAACAAGGGAAGGCTCATTACCGAAAAAGCCAGCAGTGCATTGGGAAACCAGACTTCCACCGAGTTGGCATTACCGAATTGTGTAAGTCCGTAGGCCAAAAAGTACCCCGCCGGCAGCGAACCGCTATCGCCCATGAAAATGCGGGGTTTGAGGAAATTGTAGTAAAGGAAAGCCAGCAGTGCACCTGCAAATGAGAAGGCGAGGTAGGCCGAATCAATTCCATCAAGCAGGCCCAGTGCGAGCAAGGCGATCATGCCTAGTGTTCCGGCAAGGCCATTGATTCCATCAATGAGGTTAAAGGCATTTACTGCCCAGAAAACAACAACGATGGTAATTGGCCATTCAATCCAGGCGTATGGTTGAATTTCGGGGAAGGCCTCACAAATGGGTAATCGAGCCGAAAAGGTGAGTAAAGCGACCGGAATGAGTTCTCCAATTAATTTGACCAAAGGCTTAACAGGCTGAAGGTCATCCCATAAACCCACAAAAAAAAGAATCAGTAAGCCGGCCAGAAAGTAGCGGGTATGCAATATGGTATCGGGCCCGGCAACCAATAAAATGCTAATTAGCGTAGCACTGATGATGGCCACACCGCCCAATCTCGGAATTTCGTGGGTGTGGCTTTTTCGTTCATCGGGAATATCGAACCATCGCCGCTGACTCGCAAAGCGAATCACAGCAGGGCTTAAGATGAAGCACAGTAAAAATGAAACAACAAACGACAGCAATTTCCCTTAGCTAACGGGGCGAAATTAAGGCTTTTTCAAACCGCTTTTATACCAACGTATCATTCGTTCCATTCCATCTTCCACGCGGTGGCTGGCTTTAAAGCCTAAGGCTTTGATGGCCTTAGCTTCATGATAGGTTTGGGTATTGAGTTTAAGCACGCGCTTAGAGGATATTTTCAGGTTTTTTCCGCTTAAGCGGATGGCCCAATCGAATGGTTTTGCCAGCAATAAGGCGAAGCCAAGTGGCAAACGAAAACGAATCTTTTTGCCCAGCATTCGGGCCTGCATTGTGGCAATTTCGCGGCTCGACAATTGGGGCTCATCCACGTAGTTAAACGTAAAGCCCCCGGGTGCAGCATTTTCGAGGGCAAAAAAGGAGGCCTCAACAATGTTTTCGACGTAGGCTAAGGATTTGATGTTTTTGCCATCACCCACGTGAAAATATAAACCTTGGTCGATGGCTTTAATCAAGTTGAGTACATTGGCCAGGTTGAACGGTCCGAAAACCACGGTAGAGCGCACATTTACAAGTTTCCGGTTCGTGCCATCCTGCGACCAGCGGAAAAATAAATTTTCAGCCTCCAGCTTAGATTGTCCGTAGGCGTTTGTAGGCTCTGGAAGGGTTTCTTCGGTGGTTGGTCCGGGATTGCCTTTGTTTCCGTATACGGCTACCGATGAGAAGTTTATGATTTGTTGAATGCCATGCTTCTCTGCCGCTGCTATTACTTGCCGTGCGCCATTCACATTGGTATCGAAGTAGGCAGAGGGCTCAATGCCAAAATCGTGGTGCATGGCGGCAAGGTGAATGATCAGGTCGCAACCTTGCGCTGCAGTCATCACCGCGTGGGCATCGCGCACATCACCTTTGATGTATTGTGCATGCGAGGTGTAATCGGGATTTCTCAGGTCGAGCAACACCACCTCGGCTTGTTTCAGCCTGTCGGTGAAATATCTTCCGATAAATCCGGAACCGCCGGTGATGAGCACTTTCTTCACGCCGCGAAGGTAATCAAACCTGAGTCAATCAGGCCAGATTGCGGCTTAACTCCAACACTGTGATTTCGGGGTGAATGCCCACCCTGCCCAAATAGCCCAAGAAACCAAGGCCACGATTAACATATAAATGCTGATTGTTTTGGGTGTAATGCCCGGCCCAATGAGGGTACACATATTGACTAGGGCTCCATTTTATACCCGGAATCTCAATACCGAACTGAAAGCCGTGAGTATGCCCTGATAAGGTAAGGTCTATATCCTTGTAGGTTTGAGTAATCACGGCATCCCAATGTGAGGGGTCGTGTGAGAGTAGAATTTTTACGGGAACGGCTTCTAGGTTATTTTGAGCGGCCTGCATATCGCCTTTTTTGGGGAATCGCAGCGAACTCCCCCAGTTTTCCACACCAAGAAGGGCAATTTTTTGGCCATCTTTTTCGATAATCCTGTGTTCGTTGCGAAGAAGGTCCCAACCCATTTCCTTGTGAATTTCGAGCAGGCGGGCAAAATTGGCTTTCTTGTCTTCCGCATTTTCCCAAATCACGTAATCGCCATAATCGTGGTTGCCGAGAATTGAAAACACGCCGAACTTCGCTTTTAACGTTTTCCAAACTTCGATGAAAGGTTCGGCTTCTGAGGCACGGTCGTTTACAAGATCACCGGTGAAAAATACGGCGTCGGGGTTTTCTTGGTTGATGAGATCAACCGCATTTTTAAAGTGCGCTGCGCTGATGAATGAACCCGAATGGATATCAGAAATCTGAATAATCTTCATTCCTTCGAAAGCTTCCGGTAAGTTGGCAATCGGGATTTTTACTCTTCGCAGTTTAAAGTCGAAGGCCGTTTTTACCATTCCAAATAACATGGTCGAAAATGGAATTGCCGCAAGGCCAAGGGCTGAATAGCTGATAAACTTTCCGCGGCTCATTCCTGCGGTGTTCTGCGGCATGCCTCCTTTTTGGAAGAAAGCAATCAACCATTTAAATAAGCGGCTCACATCTTCAAGCATAAGTGGAAGACTCCCAATGAGCTTTGAAACAAATAAAATGAGCAGGAAACAAAACACGTAGAGGTAATAAATACGCGGAACAACCGGGTTTTGATAGGTAATCAGACTGAATAAGGTGAAAAGCAAACCGGCAACGGTTATTCCCCAATAAATTCTATAAGCCCAATACCGCTTAACTTCTTGTAAGGGGTTGAAAATGGTTTTTATGGATTGAAAAAAATAAAGGTCAATCAGTAAAAGAAGGACAAGGAAAAAAAGAAATCTTAAAATCATTTTGGAGGAATTACTGATATCTTGTCAAATGGCATGCTATTCGTCCGGCCCACTGCATGGAAGATCTGCCAAACTCCAGTGAGAATGTCCGAGAGTACCGTAAATTCAGGACATACAGCCCAAACCGATGGAGTGAGGAAGATGTCAGGGCCGACCGGCGCAAACTATGGTTTAGTGCCATTTTTGCCGCTTTTTTACTGACAGTCATTTGGATTGTTCACCTTTTTAATTGGGCCTTTGATTTACACTTGTCGCGATTTGGGCTTGAGCCAAGAACGTTAAATGGATTGCTCGGAATTCTGTTTGCTCCGCTGCTGCACGGCGACTGGAATCATTTGCTATCGAACAGCCTTCCCCTGCTTTTGTTGTTTGGCGGTACACTTTATTTCTACAGGGGAATTGGCTTTCGGGTGCTTGTTTGGATTTGGATTTTTGGTGGATTAGGGGTTTGGCTGATCGGTCGCGACAGCTATCACATTGGTGCAAGCGGTCTGCTCTATGGTTTTGCCGCATTTCTGGCTACCAGCGGGGTCATCCGCAACGATACCCGATTGATGGCTGTATCGTTGCTGACCATTTTTCTGTATGGAAGTATGATTTGGGGTGTTCTTCCGCTGTTTAAACATGTCTCATGGGAGTCGCACTTGATGGGTGCATTGGTTGGGCTCATTTCTGCGATTGTTTATCGGCATGAAGGCCCACCTAAGCCGCAGTATTTCCTCGATGAGGACGAAGAGCCTGAAGAGGCCGCCGAGCAAGGCGTAGAGACGCCCGATACAACTCCACAGAGCACCACTGCGCCGGGTGTTCGGATTATTTACATCTACACTAAACCTGAAGAACCCGAAGCGAATCGCTAATTTTGCCGCGTGAATTATCTACAGGTCGACAACTTGTCGAAAGCATACGGCGAACGGGTATTGTTCAATCAAATTTCATTTGGACTTCAACAAGGGCAAAAGACGGCGCTCGTTGCCCTCAATGGTGCCGGAAAATCAACATTGATGAGAATCCTTGCCGGCAAAGAAATAGCCGATTCCGGCGAGGTTGTATTTCGTAAAGATTTACGGGTCGCTTTTTTAGATCAGGAACCATCTTTTGACCCTCAGCAAAGCATTCAGGAGGCGGTGTTCGCCTGGAAAGACCCGCGCTTAGAGGCTATTCGAAACTATGAATTGTTGGTAGAAGCCGGGGCTGATGGCGATCAATTGCAGGAGGCAATTCGGTTGGTAGATGACCTCAAGGCCTGGGACATGGAGGCCAAGGTTAAAGAAGTGTTAGGTCAGCTCGATTTGCACAACCTTGACCAACAGATGGGTAGTCTTTCCGGAGGGCAGCGCAAGCGCGTGGCCTTGGCTGCCATTCTTATTCAGGAGCCTGATTTGTTGTTTTTAGATGAGCCCACCAATCACCTCGACATCGACATGATTGAGTGGTTGGAGAGCTGGCTTCGTCAAAGCACCATGACCTTGCTGATGGTGACCCACGACCGCTATTTTCTCGACAATGTTTGCAACGATATTTTGGAGCTCGATCGGGAGGAAATGAAGCGGTACAAGGGTAATTATGCATATTACCTCGAGAAGAAAGCATCATTTAAAGAGGCCTTCAACAGTGAAGTAGAGAAAGCACGAAATTTATTCACGAAGGAGCTTGAGTGGATGCGCCGAATGCCGAAAGCACGAGGCACAAAGGCCAAAGCACGAATTGATCAGTTTTACGATATCAAAGACAAAGCCTCGCAGCGTCTTAAAGAGGAACAGGTGCAGCTGAGTGTGAAGATGAACCGCTTAGGCGGAAAGATTCTGGAACTCATCAAGGTTTCCAAATCGTTTGGTGATCGGCAGATTATTGCGCCATTTACCTATACATTCAAGCGGGGTGAAAAGATTGGAATTGCCGGCAAAAATGGCAGTGGAAAATCGACACTGCTGAAAATGATTATGGGAGAACTTGAGGTAGATAGCGGAAAAATTCAAACCGGAGAAACCGTTGTGTTTGGGTATTATGCGCAAGATAGCTTCAAGCCTGAGCCCGGCAAGCGGGTGATTGAGGTGGTACGTGAGGTGGCCGATGTGATTCCTTTGGCTGATGGGCGTAATCTTACGGCTTCGCAGTTGCTGCAACAATTCTTGTTCTCGCCACAAATGCAATACACCGTGGTCGACAAGCTCAGCGGAGGCGAGCGTCGCCGTTTGTATTTGTTAACGGTGTTGATGAAGAATCCGAATTTTTTGATTCTCGATGAGCCGACGAACGACCTTGACCTGGAAACCCTCAACATTTTGCAGGATTTTCTGGAGCATTTTTCAGGCTGTGTGCTCATTGTTACGCACGACCGTTATTTTATGGATACCCTAGCCGATCACCTTTTTGTGATGGAGGGCAATGGTCACATTCGAGATTTTAACGGGAATTATACCGATTACCGCAATGAGCTTGCGACCCAACAAAAGGCAAGCGAGCCGGTGAAGGTGAAAGTTGTGGAAGCACAACCAGAACCAAAGAAGGAGCGGAGCAAGCCTTCGTTTAAAGAGGTGCATGAATTCCAACAACTCGATTCGGAGATACCCAAGTTAGAAGAGGAGATTGCCGCACTCAGCACTCAATTAAATTCCGGAATCACCGACCATTCTGAGCTTTCGCGCATCAGCGCTAAGATTTCAGCGCTCAGTGAGGCTTTAGAATTAAAGTCGTTGCGCTGGCTTGAATTAGGAGAAAAAATGTAAGCCTTTTTGAGCGCGGCTTTATCGGTTTACGACTTGGGTTTTCGACCAGCCATCGTGCCAGGCCTTGCGTTGTGGCGACAAAAGAATGGCAAGGATTCCACCAAATACAGCAGCGATAGAAACGAACTTTGCCGCATTTCTGAAGATTGCCTGTAAAGCATCTGTCTGTTGAGCAGTATCACTTTGAATGCGAAGCCTCATTATCCACTTTCCTGGTGAAGCCTGAAGCGCAGAGCTTTCCCAAATAGCCCAATACACGAAAATTCCGGAAGTGAACATCCATGCAATGCCTCGTTGAGCGATATCGGAACCCACATTCCCAACGATGAGGTAAATGAACAGGTTACTGAAGATGCTCATGATGGCTGCGTCGATCAAATCGGCCAAAGCCCTTTTCCAAAAGGCTGGGTAGGTATTTCGCGGTGAGATTGAGCTCATGGGGCACGATTTTTCGTTGCCGGTTCGCAAACTTACGGTTTCAGCGTGAAATCGGTTTGTTGAATCTTCTTAAGTTTAGCGGCGATGAAAAAATACTTCTTTCTACTGCTTATTCCCTTTTTGGGCCTAAGTGCTTGCAGAACAACGGTGAGTTATTCGGGCTTACGTCCGGCCGATATTACCCTGCCCAAGGATGTGCAATCGGTGGTGCTTGTGAACCGTTACAAGGCCGATCGGCAAAATCAGTGGATGAATGTGGTGGAAGGTATATTCACCGGTGAGATGCTGTTTGCCGACCGGCGTGGCGTTGAGCAAGCTTTGGCAGCACTGCAAAATCGGCTTCAAAGCGGGCCTAAGTACGGCGTTTCTATCGCATCAGAACAGCTTTTCGGAACAGGTACCGGAATTTTACCTCCGCCGCTTCCGGTAGGAGAGGTTCAGATGCTTTGCAACCGTTACAATGCACAGGTTTTAATTGCCATTGAGGGTTTTGACTCCGATATTCAGGTGAGTACACAACCTCGTCAGCGGAAGCGGACGGTGAACGGTCAGCAAATCGTGGAGAATTTTTTTGAGGCCAGGGAACTGGTACGCATCAATATGAGTTGGAGGCTTTATTTGGCCAGTACAGGAGCCGTATTCGACCAGCACACCTTGATGGCTCAAAGGGCATTTTCTGCGAATGGAAATACGCCTGATTTAGCGCGCCGAGCCTTGTTGTTTCCTGTGGATGCCATTATGCAAACCGCTTTTCAGGGTGGCGACTCTTATGGAATACGAGTTTCGCCGAGCTGGGTAAATTATGTACGCCAGATTTATGGGCGCGCGGGAGGATCTTCTCAGTTGAAGAAAGCCCGTCGGATGGCACGCCGGGGCGACTGGGAAAATGCAGCAGTTGTGTATGAGCGGCTTTCTAAATCGACCAGGCCTAAGGTTGCGAAGCGTGCAATGTATAACAGGGCGGTTGCTGCAGAGTTTTTAGGCGATCTGGATGGAGCCTTGAACTGGGCTCGCCGTTCTGCAGATGAGTACGGGCTTCGCCAGGCCGACCGATACATTTTCACCCTTCGCGCAAGGCTAAACGAGTTACAGCGTTTGGATCAGCAGATGGAAGAAGGGAAGTAGAACCTCTCTCTCCGCGGGAGAGTTACGATACTTCAAGGGCAAACAGTAATTATTGATAAGTGAAGGCAGGAGGAACAACTATGTATCTATTTGCTGTAAGTAATCTCTTTAGCCATGTTTTTCATAACTTTGACTTGCTATGGAAATCAAAGAGTTAATTTGTATTGACGAGGAAATTCTTGGAGGTCAGCCCGTATTTAAGAACACAAGGGTTCCTATCGAGAGTTTATTTATGCATTTAGAGAAAGGAATTTCATTGGATGAATTTTTGGATGATTTTCCCAGCGTATCGAGAGATCAAGCAACAGCAATTCTGGCATTGGCAAAAAAACTCGTCACCTCTAAAAATATAGAAAAATTGTATGAAGCTGCTGCTTGATGAAAATTTACCCAAAAAGCTCAAGCAAGATTTCAAAGAATTCGATGTTTACACAGTAAGGGATAAAGGTTGGAGTGGTAAGAAAAATGGAGAATTGATATCCTTGATGCTGGAGGAAAAATTTAGCGCTCTTTTAACTTTTGACAAGAATCTTCAGCATCAACAAAACTTCAAGAAATATCCATTGCCCATTTTGATTTTACATGCCGACGATAACTCCTATTTAACATTAAAAAGCTTGGTTCCAAGCATCAAAGAAGTGTTGAGTAATGATTTAAGGCAAGGACCTATTGAAATCAAATAGGGCCTGCTGAAAAACATTTAATAGCTGCTTTTACAGAACCTTAAGCCCTCTTTTAATTGGAGCTGGTGTATGGTTTTTTAGGTCGTCTTTCTAAGGCTTATGCTCGTCTGAATCTTTGGAACTCAATATTTCATCAAGTCAGAAATACAGCATCTGCTTCGTTGCCTGCGGCTTTCAGTATTCAATACACAGCTTCGTGTTGTTGCCTTGCATTGGGTAGAGTTCTGACATTTCAAAATGCCCATGTTAGGAGTAAAAAATGCGTAAATCCATCCAATTGAAAAGCAAACTGCCAATCAGCGTTGTAAGCTTGGCAAAAGGTTAATCATTAATTCATCCGTAGCTTTTCTAACTAAGTATTTGAAAGTGCTGTAGTTGGTTTTTCTGGTAAGGCTGGCAAGTACATCACTTCGGTGACCGAAAATTTTATCCAATTGCTTGTTGTAGACTTCAGCATGCAGGCTAAAGTGCGTCTTGTTATCAAATGGTTTTGGGGTGATGACTTCGAAGCGATTTAGTAGAATGACGTAGTCGAATGTATGTTCTTCAATGCACTGCTTGAGGCTGGGTTGATGTCTTACCGGAAGAATTCTGCCAGAATAAAGCGATTTGTTAAAAGGATTGCTTAGGTCTGACGTTTTACTGCCTCCGTTTTTGGGTTTTGCTCCGATACTAAAGCTGTCGAACTGCGTAAATTCTTGAAGAGAGTCGGCCAGAAAGGCATACGTCTTTAGTGTGCGTATGTCAATAGCGGTAGCTTTCCCAAGCTTGGCCGTTAAAATGTCAAAGCTACTGGCCATGCAGTACTTCATCGCACTGTCGGCACTAACCTGATTGTGATTTAAAATTTGCTGAGCGAAATTGTCGAAATGGATTTGTGACCCGGGCAGCGGTATGATTAGCACTTTGATGCCTGTTTGTTGGGCAAAGGTGTTGAGTGTAGTTAAAAGAGAAATAAAAATCAGTACAGTTTGGGGCCTGTATTTCAAAAACTTTTTTATTTGTAATGGAGGTGGCACTTTAATACTTTATTGTGAATCATTCCCGAAAGGTATATTTTTTGTTTAAAAATCAACTCGCAATATTCGTTGTTCTGATGTTTGACTTGGTCAATTCAGGTTAAATCATAAATGAGTTTTTGATACGTTGGACTCGACTCTTCATGTGTCCTGTTCAATTGTTAGATAGATTTGTTAATTGGGGAGAATAATGGACAAAGCCCAGTCATTTACCAGAGACTACGGTAAACTGAGCGGCACATGATTGCCTTTCTTGCAACGATGAATGAGCTACGTTATTTAGTTTGGCAGATTGATTAGATAGAGATAAGTGAAAAAAAACGGCTAAGTCAAAGTTATTTAACTTAGCCGCTTAATTCCGCAAAAAAACTACTTTGTTTTCAGTTAGTCTGCTGGAAGCGCAATTTTAACCCCTCCCTCAACTTTTGATTTTCCTCCATAATGACTTCCTTTTACATAAGGAGCAACAGGTTTGCTTTCATTGTTTGATCTTGGAGCTGGTGGTGTTGCCTTGGGGTTAGAAAGCATCGGGTTAAGCCCAGAGTTATCATTCCTGGTGTTTACGGATTTACCGCTTTCACTTAGGACGTTAGGGCTTTTACCTCTACTTGAATTTGTTTGGGCGAGAGCTGAAATTGACAAGAAAGTTAAAAAGACAAGAGCGATTGTTTTCATAATTATTTCTTTTTCCCAAAGTAAGATTGACAGAATTAAGTCGAGTTAAAATTGAGATTAAAAACCAATTAATAAAGGAAAAATTTTGGCAATAGGCGCTTTTGGGAAAAAATTAGTTTCAATGATTGCCGGTTTATGGAATTAAATTATCTACCAATTCAAGTTTTCCAATAATCACTCATTGGTACCGCCATGCGGCAGCGATTGGCGCGGAAAGCCCACAGAACGCGGAGCGCAGCGTAGCGGGCGAGGACTTGCAGCAGAAAGCGCGGTTTAGCCGCCCTGAAAATAAAAAGCGGTCAAATGAAAAACATCTGACCGCTTTATCTATGGGTTCGAAATTAAATTCCGATGGGATGCCAGGTGGTTTTGGTTTCGCAGAAATCGAGGATGCGGTACGGCGATTGGGCATCGGGGCTGCTCCAGTTGGTTTGGCTCTCGGTGATGAGGCGCTTTACGTTGAGTGCAGCGAGTTCGCCGGCGGTTTTGATGTGTGCCGCATCGCTTGTGTGGAGGTAAAATGCATTGAGGTCCATGTGCCCGCCGATGTGTGGCAGTAGCTCTTTGAGGTTGCCGGTGAGCATGTTTACAACGCCGCCGGGTAAATCGGAGGTGCTGAGCACTTCGGCCAGGGTTACGGCACTGAGGGCGCGCGATTCGGAGGCGAGTACCACGCAGCTGTTGCCTCCGGCCAATACCGGCGCAATAACCGATACCAAACCGAGCAATGGCGATTCTTCGGGTGCCACAACTGCCACAACGCCGGTAGGCTCGAGGGCTGAGAAGTTGAAATGACTGCTGGCAACGGGGTTTACGCTTGAAAACACCTGCTGGTATTTGTCGGCCCAACCTGCATAGTAAATGAGTCTATCAACGGCCTGCTCGACCTCTGTGCGTGCCTGGGCCTCAGTCATTCCCATCCACTGCAGTTCCTCGCGGAATTGGGCTCCGCGGGTTTCGAGCATTTCGGCCATGCGGTAGAGAATTTGTCCGCGGATGAGGGCCGATTTAGAAGCCCATTTATGTGCGGCCTCACGTGCGACGGTCATGGCATTGCGGAAATCTTTGCGCGACGAAAGGCAAACATTGACCACATTTCCGTTGCTGAGCGTGATGGGGTAGTAGCGCCCCGACTCGGTGCGGGGAAAGGCGCCACCAATGTATATTTTGTATGTTTTCCAAACAGCAATGCGAGGCTCAGTAGCCTTGGCGCTTCCATTGCCATTGCTTACGATTTTGGGTTCTGTTGCGGGCGTTTTCGATTTTACGGCCATGGCGATTTCTGTTTAGGCAAGTTTTAAATAGGGGAGAAGGCCGTGCAGACCTCCTTCGCGGCCGAAACCGCTCTCTTTGTAGCCTCCGAAAGGCGAAACAGGGTCGAACTTATTGTATGTGTTGGCCCAAACCACACCGGCTTTCATTTGGGTAGTGAGGGTAAAGATGCGTGAGCCTTTGTCGGTCCACACACCTGCCGAGAGCCCGAACGGTGTATTGTTGGCTTTCTCGATTACTTCTTCAACGGTGCGGAAGGTTTGGATGGCGAGCACCGGACCGAAAATTTCCTCCTGCACGATGCGGTGGCTTTGCGAGGTGTGAAGGAACAAAGTAGGCTTGCAGAAATACCCTTTGGAAGGAATGCTGCAGGAGGGCTGGAACATCTCCGCCCCTTCGTTCACGCCAATTTTCAGGTATTCCTGAATTTTCTTGAGCTGCTCAGCCGAGTTGATGGCTCCCACATCGGTGTTTTTATCGAGTGGATCGCCAACCACGAGGCTCTCCATGCGATCTTTGAGTTTGCGAATAACCTTGTTGGCCACGCTTTCCTGCACGAACAGTCGGGAGCCCGCGCAGCACACGTGACCCTGGTTGAAGAAGATACCATTTACCACACCTTCAACAGCCTGGTCGATGGCTGCATCCTCAAAAATGATGTTGGCGGCTTTTCCTCCCAATTCAAGCGTGAGTTTCTTGCCGGTTCCGGCGAGGGCTTTCTGGATGATTTTGCCCACTTCGGTAGAGCCGGTAAAGGCCACTTTGTCGATGTCGGGGTGGTTTACCAGGGCAGCGCCAGTGGCACCCGCGCCGGTTACGATATTCACCACTCCGGGAGGCAATCCGGCATCGTGGATAATCTCAGCCAGTTTTAATGCGGTGAGCGGGGTGGTTTCGGCGGGCTTCAGGACTACGGTATTTCCGGTGGCCAGGGCCGGAGCGATTTTCCAGGCCGCCATGAGCAGCGGGAAGTTCCAGGGTATGATTTGTCCGGCCACGCCCAGCGGCTCCGGTTTACGACCGGGAAATGCATATTCGAGTTTATCGGCCCAGCCGGCGTAGTAAAAGAAGTGGTTGGCCGCAAGCGGAATGTCGATGTCGCGGCTTTCGCGGATGGGCTTGCCGCCATCGAGGCTTTCTACCACGGCCAGCTCGCGCGCTCGTTCCTGAATGATGCGGGCAATGCGGAAAATGTACTTGGCGCGTTCCTTAGCCGGCATTTTCGACCATACTTTTTCGTAGGCTGTGCGTGCTGCCTTTACGGCTTTGTCGACATCTTCGGCGCCGGCCATGGCCACTTTGGAGAGCAATTGCTCATTGGCCGGACTGTGGGTTTCGAAGTATTGTCCTTTGGCCGGTTTCACCCATGCTCCGTTGATGTACAGGTCGTATTGCTTTTTGATGTTGGCAATGGAGGCTGACTCGGGTGCGGCCGCATATTTCAGTTTGGAGTTGAAATCGAGCGTGGGCTCTGCTTTCTGCTCTTTGGAATGTTTTTTCGACATGGCTTGAACCGGTTAGTCGTTGGAGAAGTAGTTGAGGCTTTGGTAAACGCCGGTTTGTTGCTTTACCAGTTGCATAAGGATGTCGTTGGCCAGTTTGGAGGCCCCGAAGCGGAACCAATCCGGGTTGAGCCATTCGGCACCGAGGGTTTCTTTCACCATCACGAGGTAGTGTAGGGCCAGTTTTGAGTTAGCAATGCCTCCGGCGGGTTTCATACCGATCATGATGCCGGTTTCGTAGTAGTAATCGCGGATGGCCTGCAGCATTACGAGGGTAACGGGCATTGTGGCTGCGGGCTGAATTTTCCCAGTGGAGGTTTTGATAAAGTCGGCACCTGCATAAATGGCCAGATCAGAAGCCCGGCGCACATTGTCGAGTGTGCTAAGTTCGCCTGTTTCGAGGATCACTTTCAGATGGGCCTTACCGCAGGCTTCTTTCACGGCGGCGATTTCGTCGAACACGAAATTGTATTCGCCCTGGAGGAATTTTCCGCGGGAGATGACCATGTCGATTTCGTCGGCTCCTTCTTCAACGGCGAAGCGGGTATCGTCGAGCTTCACCTTGAGTGGCGCGAGGCCGCTTGGGAAGGCAGTGGCTACGGCGGCTACTTTCACATTGCTGCCTTTGAGGGCTTTTCGTGCAGTGCGCACCAATGTTGGGTAAACGCAAACTGCCGCCACTTGAGGAATGCCGGGCAGAATATCGTGCGGATGCATGGCCTTGTAACAGAGCTGCTTCACCTTGCCTTCGGAGTCTTTGCCTTCGAGGGTGGTGAGGTCGATCATGCTCAGGGCCAGTTTGAGCATTTCGGTTTTAGTTTCATTTTTAATGCTGCGGGTTTGAAACCGTGCGCAGCGTTCTTCCACACCGATTTGATCGACAGGTGGAGAGATTGAAGGATGATATAAGGTGCTCGTATGCGCCATAATCCTGGGATTGAAAGTCAAAAGTACAAAGAGATGCGGCTTTACCAATCCTTCATTCCATGGAACAAAGGCAAAGCCAGCAGACATCCAACAATGTTAAACACAAAATCAATCCAATCGGCGGCACGGTCGGTAAAGGCGCCTTGAAGCAGTTCAATGCAGCCTCCGTAGGCCATGCAGCCGATGGTAACTTTTTTAATCCATTGTTTTTGATTCGCATCGACGGCGAGCCAGAGCAGCCAAAGCAGGTTGAGCAAGCCAAACACCCCGAGGTGGGCGGCTTTATCGAAGTTTACAAGTTCAACCTTAGGCAAATCCTTGCCCGGCATCAGGGTGAGGATGCTCACCGTGATTGTCCAGAGCAACGCGGGAAACGGGCTCCGGAGAATGCGCATCAGATGATTGCCTGGTAGTCGGAGGCGTTGAGCAGACCTTCGCGGTTGTCGGAAGTGATGCGTACTTTAATCATCCAGCCTTCGCCGTATGGGTCGGAATTCACCGTTTCGGGTGCGCCTTCGAGGGTCGAATTAAACTCGAGGATTTCGCCGGTGATCGGCATATACAGGTCCGACACGGTTTTCACCGCTTCTACGGTGCCAAAAACTTTACCGGCCTCAATGGTTTCGCCAACGGTATCTATTTCAACAAACACAATATCGCCCAGTTCGCCCTGTGCAAAGTCGGTAATGCCGATGGTAGCGATATCGCCATCAATTTTAATCCATTCGTGGTCTTTGGTGTAAAGGAGGTCTTGCGGAAAGTTCATGACAGTTTTTTGAGGCCTCAAACCTAAGAAAAAAGCCGGTACACAACAGTGAGTTTTGTAGGTTTTTCGGCGCCTGCCTCGCTGAGCACCACGGTACACTGAGACTGCCTCGCCGGGCACCGCGTGTTTCGCTCATACTCCCCAAAACAGAGCCGCCTCCGCGCTCCTTTCCGCTCACGTTCACCTACACACGCATTTCCCTCTCGCTCTTACTCCCACACTCACTCTGTTTTGCGGGGTATCCGCTGCACCCGCTTGCGCGAACGCTACGCATTCAGGCTGACTAATGCCACTCTCGCGGAAAATATCAACCACTTTTACTCCTTTTTCATACTGATCCAGCATCGAAATGATTTGTTTCTCGGCAAATTTTCTCTTTCGCATACGCTTTTTAAAGTAAGTTTTTTAAAATGTGGCTGTTTTGGGAGAAGGCTTTACCATTTCTTCGTTGAATTCATGCAGTTTAATTTTTCGTTAGCCTTCATCGCGGGCTCTACTTTGCTGCCTTGGGCTCTTATTGTATGTATTTCTGACCTTTTCAGAAGGCCTTGGTTAGCATAGCTTTTTTACCTGAAAATGAAGGCTAGCGGGTTTCGCTTTTCTCCCTTTCCCCCGGTTTTGCGCCAGCGACAGCAGCCGGCAGCGCCCGTGAGTGGAGCGAGCGGGACTAAAGGCGAATGGCGCGGTGCCCGGCGATACAGCCTAACATGTACCGGAAGACCCAGCGAGGCAGGCGCCCTAAAGAAAAGGTTGAAGGCAAGGTTCGATTTTAGCACGCCTGGAATGCTCCAAGCCCTGAAAATGGTGGCTTTGTGCGTTTACTGGTTGAGTGTAAAGCGCAGGCTGATTCCGAAGTTGGTGTTCGAATTGGGGAACTGGTTGGAGATGAATGGGGTGTTCATGATGCGGTCGAAGAACAGGCGCACGGTAACGCGCTGATTCACCACATAGTCGGCCGAAATCTTGATGGAAATGTTGCGTTGACCGGCTGAGAGGATTGGGTCGAAGAGTGTTTGTCCTTCGATGGGCACACGGCGCACCACGGTTTTGTTGGTACGGATGGAAACATCGGCGCGGCAATTGAGGTCGCTCTTGATTTTCTTCCCGGAGCCCTGAATGGTGAATGGCAACTCGAAGTTTTTCACAATATAACCGGTTCCAATCGTGATTTCACGGCCGGTAACTTCGGTAATCTGTGAGTTTTGCAAACTGAGTGAAAGGTCGCGGTTGCGGCGGAATTCCACCTTGGTAATGAGGCTATTCTTCCAGGTCATATCGATGTTCAGCAATGGACCAAATTGCTCAGAAATCGAGGCCATGAGAATGTTGAGTTGTGGAATAACGTTGCCGGTCGGGTCGATGGCATTCGGATCCTGAAGCGCCAGCAAATTCGTGGTGAATGAGCCCACATTGAAGGTTGAGCGGAAGCCGTGGCCGAGTGAAATCGATTTGAAGTACTTTTTAAAGAACGGGATTTTGGTGAGTCCGTCGTAGGTAATTCGCCAGTTGGGTCGCGGAATGCGTTGGAATAAGGTTAAGTCTTGCTCAAACGGGTCGGTTCCGGTGTAGGTGGAAATGAACGAGAGCAGCATTACATCTTGCTGGGTGCTTCCGAAGCCAACAGGATAGCCCGTTAATGGGTCGATGCTGTTGGTGCTGAGTCGTGTGGCGATTGTCCGGCGGTTTTGCAGGAAGCGGTCGAAGTCGCCCGAACTGTGCAGGCGGTTATCGAGTCGCCCAAAGGCTGTTCCCCAGGTGTTTGTAGATACAGAGAAGGTTCCGGTTTTTAAGGTACTTACTTCCTCAAACACATCGGTAGCCGCGTTGTATTTGTAGATGGTGGTGAAGTTTTCGGTGTAGTTCCGGTTACCATTGAGGGTAATGCGCATGCCCGGCACCGGTTCTAATGTCGCGTTCCAGGTGAGGTTTTGGGCAGTCGATTTGGTGAAAGCGTTATTGAAGCTGGTATCGCGGGTGAGGGCACCTCGTTGAACCATGAGGCTGCGAATATCTGACTGGTCGCCAAAGAGGAAGCCAACGGTTGGGGTTCGACTTTCCCAATCGCGACCAACGTATCGGCTGTTTTCGGTGAAGCCCGGCAAAACAGTACCGTTTGTTTCGGTGTAGGTAACAGAGCCGTTTTTCAGCATCATCAACACCTTTGCGGTTTGTTCCAAGGCGAGGCTGAATGGCGTTTCCTTCTTTTTGGTAGAATCTTTCTTCGCGTCTTTTTTCGCCTTTGGATCTTTCGGTGCGTTAGGATCAGCGTCTTTCTTTGGGGCTGCTTTTTTCTGGGTTTTTTGACCCGGCTTCTTTTGGTTGATGCGCTTCAGGTAAGGAATTTTGTTGTAGAGCTGAACAAAATTCGCCTGGGCGCTCATGTTGATGTTGGCTGAGTTCGAAATGGAGTTTCCGAAGGGGTTCGCAGCAAATTTATCAGGGTCAACCGGATCGCGAACCAATGGCGCGGCAACCCAACTGTAGGTTGAGGCATAACCAATGGTTCCGTTCATGAAGTTGATGAGCGGAATTTTTGAGAAGGGCACATTGTACGAGGCATTCATACTGTGCTGGTAATTCGTATTTCGGCCACCGCGACGCAGGTTGCGGATCACAGAATCGCGCTTGGATGCGGTGTTAATCTGACCGGGTTCTTCATCCACACGACTTTGATTGGTGGCGAGGAAGTCGATTTGGATGGATTTGGTGAGCGGTAATTTGATGTCGTAGATCCGCTGCCAGGTAAAGGATTTAAAGTAGGTGGTGTCGATTTTCAACAGGGCTACATCAGAGGTATTGCGCAGTTTTTGGGCGTTGTAGTCGCGGGCAATGTCGGAACGGAACGCAATGCGTGATGGAACGGGGCTGATGTTGAAATCGCGAATCAGGTCGAAGGCTTTTGACTTACCGAGAAACTTCAGTTTTTTGAAAGGTTCGAAGCTCCAGGCTTTGGGCGAGTAGGTGTAGCCCAAGCCTACATCGTAATTTTTGGTGTAGTTAAACTCTACCTGAGGGGTTCGCTGGAAGTTATCGGCGAAGGCGTAAGTAAGGTCGAAATTCTCGACGTTGTAGAATCGATTTTTGGTTTGCCCTTGCCCTTTGTTTTTCCGCACATTGGTAAAGTTGATGCTTCGTCGTCTTTGGTAGGTTTGGGAGAGATTTCTGAGAGAGTCCCGGGCGTTGTCGCTAATCTGGTAATCGAGTGCATCGCGGAAACGCACATCGGCATCGAGCGGATTGAACTGAGGGTTGCTGTAGATTTCTCCAAACTCATAGTACAGAGGAATGCTCAGGTTCCAGGTTTTGGGGAAGAATTTACCCAATTCGAGGTTTGTAATGATGCTGTATGCTGTGTTGTTATCGCGGCTTCGGTCGATGGGTTTCTTTTCGATAGAGCCGAATCCGAAGGTGCTTCGGCTTCCGGCGAGGGCGATGGTTCCCAAATCGGCCAGTTTGGCTGTTACGCGCGCATTGGCGGCCCATCCACCCGGCTCGAAGTATTCCGATACGCGTAATTCATTCATCCACACCTCCACGCAAGCCACAGCGCCATCATCAGGCCAGGGGTTAAACTCATCGTTTTGCGGATTGCGGATACCAATCATGAGGGTTTTTACACCGCTGATTTGCGGTACTCCGACAACTGTAATTCGGTTGGCTGGCTGATCAGGGTCGAAGGCGTAGTAAGGATTGTTAATCTGAATGTTGGGATTTGATATCATCTCCCGATTTCGCTTAATCTTGGCTGCCGTGAGGGCTTCAAGGGCGAAGTCGAAGGCGTTGGCCCAAACCTGTTCGGGGTTGGTTGTGCCATCGGGTGTGCGTTTGAGCGGTATTTCGTATTCGTAATAGTTATTTACGAAGTCGGTACCCAATCGGATGAAGGCAGTAACCTGATTGTCGGGCCACTGATTGCCGTTCATCGATTCGGCATGTACTTCCATTTTAATGCGTTTGTAGGCCCGAACGTCGAGGTTGGTGTTTTTGTACACCGCGCGTGCTTCGCCGTCTTCGAGGTTACAAAGGCGGATTTGAAGCGACTGCTCGTTGAGCTGTTGCAGGTTGGTGGTAGTTACATCCACCTCACGACGAATTTGCGGAGGAAGCACATAGTTCACCGGAATCTTCTCGCCGTTTTCCTCAATGTTTACGGTCGAAACCTGGAAAGTGGTATTGAGGTCGTTGCCGATAAACAAACCGGGTTCTTTGAGGCTATACTCAAAGCGACGCCATTCGGCTCTAACCAATTCGAGGCGGGCCATGCGGGCCACTACCGGCTCGGAGAAGTTGTGGAAGAACATCCGGATGAAACGGATTGAGCGGAAGTCGGAGATTGAACCTACCCTCGACGTGAAAGAGCGAATTGGAACGCGGAACTGATACCAGTCGACATTGATATCTTGCCCATTGCTCAACTTTCCTTTTCCGGGCACTTTATCGATGATGTAGTTCTGGCCCACCACCATGTCTTGAGGGCGCAGACTGATTTTGTATTGAAAATAACTTTCCGCTACACTCAAAGTATTGTCGCGGTTGATGTCTTCGATGTTGGGCAGTGGATTGGCGGCTGTTGGGTACGATTCGATGGGGTCGTCGCCCAGTCTGGAGTTGCCTTCTAATCCGTTGTAGAGGGTGTAACGGGTAAGGATATCTGCTTCAGTAGCATCCCAAACTGCGGAGTTTCGGAAAAAGCGATAATCGTCGGCTGAGGGGTCGGCTTCAAACTCAGCGAATGCCTGAGGATTTAGCACGGTTTGCACCTGGCTGAGGTAATCCTGGAAGAATACTCTTTCAGAATCGCTCGGAAGGCCATCCATACCCACATCTTGTAAAGGCCTGCTTTCCGGAAGGTTGTCAAAAGCGTTTACAAGTGGTGGCGAAGTTGGGTACTTGCCCCAGGTGGTGTAGTTGTAATTGGTGTTGTCGGGAGTAATCGGAAGCCCGTTTTCAAAGCTTTGTTGACCGTCGCGCAATACATCTTCAGAGATGTTACCGATGTTCAGGTAAAAGTCGCCACCGGTTCCCGTATTGATGGCTGTTCCCGGTCCGAGGCCATCGGCAAAGGGATCCATCATCCAGAACTCGATGTAATCGATGTTGGCAGATTCAAAGTCGGTTGTTTCTACGCGACGCATAATACCGCCCCAGCGAGAACGTGGGTTTTTGAGGGATCCGTCGGCATTAAGCCCCGAAGAGTACTCTCCGCCTAAGATGTCGTAGTTGTATGGGCCGCGAATGTTTGGGTTAAAGTGGAGATCCAGCACAGGCATGATCTGAACCTGGCCATTTGGACGGGCTTTGTTGGGGAAAATTTCGGTTTCGATGATTTGCCTCATGAAGTTGTTCGACTGCATGGGAGAATCCTGAATGTGCTCGGGAGTGGTGTTTCCGTTTCGGGCAAACAGAGGGTCGATGGTGTACCAGTTTAGCCTTGCGCGGTTGAAGTTGTAGGCGCGGTCGTTGAATAGATCGCCTTCCTTGAACAGGTTGCCTTGGCCGGCCGGAGTTGAAGCCAAGAACCAGTTACCAAAATTTCGGATATCGATGGTTGATTCTGCCCCTTCGAAGTCGTCGATGTAGGAAAGTCCATCACGGCCGATAATTTTGGAGTGCCCCGGAATAAGCCGTGCCGTTTCCCAGTTGGCTGTTATGGTTGAAGTTTCCTTGGTAGAGTAGAAGGGAAGCTTGTCGACCATTCGGGTAAGCCAGCGTGAATCGCGCTTGATATTCCCGTTGAAACCAACTATTGTGTTCGAGATAGGTTCATCGCCAATATTAATCTTCTGGGTCATTGGGCGCTCAGTAAGGTTCATGATTGTGGCTCCGAGTCCGAAGTCCTTATCAATCATGTAATCGAAATGCGCCCCCATTAATCGCTTACTTTGAATGGCAAAGAGCGTATTGGTTTCGAGAGAGATGTTAATGGGCGTTTGTGAATTGAGCAGCCCCTGGTTGATGATTCTCACGCGACCGAGCGCGTAATCAACGGTATAGTCGACGTTCTCGGTTAACGGCACACCACCGGCAGTAACGGCAACAGAGCCTTGTGGAACGTTCATCGCATTGAGCGAAATTTCCGAGCCAGAGGCCGATTGATATGAGCCTTGGAGGTAGAATCGGTTATGCTGAGCATCGAGCTGAGCTAACTGTTGAGTGGTAACATACAGCGAGTCGAAGGCATATTTGTTGGCCAACGCCAATTCCTGCGGCAACTGAAACTTATTGCGGAGGTATCCCCTGAATGGTTCACGCATGGGGAAAATAATCCTGCCTTTGTCGGCCTGTATGGTTCGGCCTTCAATGAAGTCGAAAAAGCCATCCGCTTGCGGGTCATTCTGATTATTCAGCTTATCGAGGTCGAACAGCTGTAAGAGTATTCGTCCGTTTACATTTTCCCCTTCGGGGATGACGTTCATGCGGACCGAGGTTTTTTCGTCCTGGTATAAAATGTTCAGCTTAAAGTTGTCTTTGCTAATTTGGAAGCCATTCAGGGAGTAGATGTTTTTCATCATCAGATCCCAGATCGGCTTGCGGGTGAACACCTGCGTGCTCTTGAGGAGCTTCAATACAAGTGAGCCTGTTCCCTGAATATCGGTAGAGAATTCACCCACCTGATACACTTGCTGCCCCTGGCTGGTATTAACGGTGTACTGGAAGGCCACAGCGAGCACCTCATCCGCGTTCAGCGACTGATTTAAAGAGACATACCCCAAAAGTGGATTTAAGGTATATTCTGTTGGATTGAGGAGTCGGGCGTTTTGGAGGAATTCGAAGTCGATGGCCGGCACCATTTGCGGGGTAAAGCTGCCGGGATTGCTGAGTACGTCGTTGGTTTGGTCGCGGAAATTGGGGTGCAATGCGATGAGCTGACTCGGCTGGAGGTTGTTGTTTTCGTTTCGCGGAAAGAGCACGGCGCCGGGCTGTTGAGCGGTATAGGTAGCAGTGCCGTTGTTAAAATAAGCCGGGTTCGATTCGCCGAGGTCGGAGAAACCAGCGATATTTCTCACATTGGTCGTCGCGTAAGTACGGTTGGTGATGTACACTTCAACGCGGGTTACGTTAAATGGCGAAGTCACGTTTGGAAGCGTGGCCATTGAAGCGTCGTAGCGGTCTTTAAACCACTGCGATAGGAAGAAGTGTCGGTTTGCATCGTAGGCTGATGCCGAAATATCGAATTGCTGGGCTTGAGCACCGCCCTGAACGGTAATATTTTTTCGGTCGCCTTGTTGCTGGGAGAAAATGGTCGTGGCGGTGAGGCGGCCGAATTTGAGCTTACTTTTTACCCCCATCAAACTTTGCGAGCCCGTAATGAGTGTTCCGGTGAGTGGGAGATTTACGTTACCGGCTTCGAGCAATTGGATGATTTCGTCTTCTTTGCCTTCGTATTTGAGGTTAACCCGGTTGTCGAAGTTAAAGCCGGTTTCGGTGTTGTAGTTGGTTTGGAGTTGAATTTTATCGCCGATTTTTCCAACGAGGTTCATTTGAATCTTCTGTTGGAAGTTGAACGCTCCAACACGCTGCTGGCGAATGGGGAGTGCAGGGTTTTGGGTTCTGACGAAGTTACCTCCGAAAATCAATTCTGCAGAGCCCTGCGGGCGGATGTCGATTACATTAGACCCGAAAATTCCGGCGAAGGCCTCGCCCGGCACGATGATTTTGGGTTGAAATCCTTTTTGTTTGGTTACGTCATCACCGGCAATGCGGTCGCGCCAGTTTTTCCGAACGGCATCGTTGAAGTCTTTGTCGACAAACTCCTGGAAGGTGAGATAATCGGGAAAGCGGTAATTGAGGTTGCCTACTTTTTGGGTGAGGTCGAATTCGTTGGTTTCCGGGTTTAAATCGAAGTTGGTGGTGATGTTCTCCGGATTTTTAAGCAGTAACGGGCTTGGGTTAGGGTCGAGCGGGTCGAGGTTGTCATCATTGAACGGGAAAGGCAGGTCCGACAGCGAATCGGTATCGGTCGTATCGCCGGGCCCGCCGAAGGGGTGAGCAATACGCAAAATGCCTACCGGTCTGCTGTTTGCGCTCCATACGAAGAGTACGAACAAGCAGGCAAATATGCTGAAGGAAAGGTATTTAGGTAGCGTATTCAATCAGTAACCTTCAAATTTAAGACTCCCTTTGTACGTCAGATCACTTTTAAGGTTTGCTTAATCAGGGCTTCCACAGTGAGTGTGTCACTGCCGGAGCTGAGCACCTTTTGAAGCGCTTTCTCTGCAACGTTCTTAGGAAATCCTAACAAAGACAGAGCAGTTAACGCTTCCTGACGGATAGTATTGTGTGTGCCTGCAAAAAGATCCGGACTCATATTTTCCTTATCGATTTTCCCTTTCAGGTCGATAATGATTCGTTGAGCGGTTTTTTCACCAATTCCTTTAACAGCCTTTAAGGTGGCAACCTGGTTGTTGAACACAGCTTCGGCAATTTCTGTAGCGCTGAGCGAAGATAGAATCATCCTTGCAGTTGAGGCGCCTACGCCCGATACATTTATCAACAGTCTGAAGGTTTCGCGCTCAGCCCTGTTGAAAAAGCCGAAAAGTTGATGCGCATCTTCTCTAATTGCTTGGTGTACAAAGAGTTTACACAACTCCTGATTTCCAATCTGGCTGAAAGTAGTGAGCGAAATATGCAGAAGGTAGCCCACTCCTCCACAGTCAATTACAGCATAAGTCGGGGTCTTTTCGACCAGTTTTCCTTCAATATAGTCGAACATACTCAGCTTCTGGATTGGGCATCAACAACGGCCAAAGTGACCATATTCACAATTTCCCGAACCGAACTTCCCAACTGAAGTACGTGCACGGGTTTCTTCATTCCGAGCAGGAAAGGACCAATGGCTTCTGACTCGCCAATTTCCTGCAACAGCTTGTAGGCAATATTTCCGGAGGCCAGGTTGGGAAATATCAAGGTGTTTACCCGTTGGTTGACCAGTTTGGAGAAAGGGAACTGCTCCTTCAATAAGTCGTTGTTCAAGGCGAAATTGGCCTGAAGCTCTCCATCTACAATCAAATCGGGGTGTTTATCATGCAGGATTTTCACCGCATCGCGAACCTTTACAGAGTCGGTGCCTTCTGCAGAGCCAAAATTGGCATAAGAAAGCAGGGCAATGCGTGGTTCAACATTCAGGTTTTTTATTGCTTGAGCTACCAAAACGGTTATTTCGGCCAGTTCTTCTGCACTAGGATTCATATTCACCGTGGTGTCGGCAAAGAAATACGGCCCTCTTTTGGTCATCATGATGTACAAACCGGCTACACGATTTACCCCATCACGAATGCCAATTACTTGCAGAGCAGGTCTGATGGTATCGGGGTATTTTCGGGTGAGGCCAGAAATAAGGGCATCGGCATAACCGGTCTTTACCAACATGGAGCCGAAGTAATTTCGCTCACGCATGATTTTACGGGCCTCGAAGAAGTTGAATCCCCGGCGCTTGCGAAGCTCATAAAACAACTCCCCAAACTCAGTTACCTTTTGTAATTGTCCTTCATGGCGTGGGTCGATAATTTCCAGTCCGGAGATATTAATCCCGTATTCCTCGGCAATGACTTCAATTTTTTCTTTGTTCCCAAGAAGAATGGGAATGGCGATGCCTTCATGCTGGGCGATTTGTGCCGCCTTGAGAATTTTAAAGTGGTCGGCTTCTGCAAAAACAACTCTTTTCGGAGAGGTTTTGGCGCGGGTGCTGAGGCGATCCATTAAGGTATTGTCGCGCCCCATGCGTTGAATCAGGGTAAGCTTATATTCCTCCCAATCGTGAATGGGTGCCGATGCAACTCCAGAATCAATAGCGGCTTTAGCCACCGCCGGCGCTACGGTGGTAATCAATCTCGGGTCGAGCGGCTTGGGTATGATGTAATCGCGACCAAACTGTAAATTGGTCTTGTTGTAGGCCATGTTCACACTTTCGGGAACAGGTTGTTTCGCCAATTCGGCAATGGCATAAACCGCAGCCAGCTTCATTTCCTCGTTAATGCAATTGGCCCTCACATCGAGTGCTCCACGGAAAATGAAGGGGAAACCCAATACATTATTAACCTGGTTGGGGAAGTCGGAACGACCTGTGGCCATGATGATATCGGGACGAGCTTCGGTGGCGTCGGGGTATGAAATCTCTGGATCCGGGTTCGCCAGGGCAAAAACAATGGCATTGGGCGCCATGGTGCGAATCATTTCTTTTGAAACGATATTGCCTTTCGATAATCCAACGAAAACATCGGCATCAACCAGGGCTTCAGCAAGGGTTGTAAGATGAGTTTCGCGGGCAAACCTTTGCTTTTGGATGTCCAAGTCGGTTCTGTCGCTGCGAATCACGCCCGTACTATCGCACATGGTAAGGTTTTCAGGCTTCACGCCCAGCTGCAAATAGAGGCTTGCACAAGAGATGGCCGAAGCTCCCGCACCGTTGAATACCACTTTCACTTCGCCGATTTGTTTATCGGCAAGTTCCAAGGCATTGAGCAAGGCCGACCCTGTTATGATCGCCGTTCCATGTTGGTCGTCGTGCATGATTGGAATTTTGAGTTCGGCTTTTAGCCTTTGCTCAATTTCGAAACACTCCGGCGCTTTTATGTCTTCAAGATTAATTCCGCCGAAGGTCGGCGAGATGGCTTTTACGGTATCTACAAAGCGATCGATATCGGAGGCATCTACTTCAATGTCAAACACATCGATATCGGCAAAAATTTTAAACAGTACCCCTTTCCCTTCCATTACGGGTTTAGAGGCTTCAGGACCAATATTCCCTAAGCCCAGCACTGCAGTTCCGTTTGAAATTACGGCTACCAAATTGCCTTTGGCGGTGTATTCATAAACCGACTCCGGCCTGGCGTGAATTTCCTTGCAAGGCTCGGCAACACCCGGCGAGTAAGCCAAGGAGAGGTCGAGTTGCGTAGAAGTAGGTTTTGTTGGGATGACTTCAACTTTTCCCGGTTTGCCTTTCGAATGGTAATCCAGGGCTTGCTTTTTTCTGTATTCGTCCATAACTGTGCTATCCAGACTGATTGCTCAAACCGGTTTATACAAGTGGGCAAAAATACATGAAAAGGAGCGCGGCAACATGCTATCTTTTCAACAATTTGGCCTTATCAATGTCGATGGCTTTCGTTCGATTTCCTAGCGCTTTGTGTAGATTTGAAACGATTTACAAACCATGAAAACATCTTCGAAGCATGCCAACCGCCCCATGGTGGTGGTGTTAACCGGGGCAGGGGTGAGTGCAGAAAGTGGAATTAAAACTTTCCGCGATAACAATGGCTTGTGGGAGGAGTACAATGTGATGGATGTGGCCACACCCGAAGCCTGGAAGGCAAATCCAGAACTGGTAACCCGTTTTTATAATTTGCGTCGCGTACAATTGGGCACTGTAAAACCGAATCCTGCTCATCAGGCTTTAGCCGAGCTGGAAAAACATTTTCCAGTGCAGATTATCACCCAGAATGTCGACGATCTTCACGAACGTGCAGGTTCATCGGCAGTAATGCATTTGCACGGCGAGCTCACCAAAATGAGGTCAACAGTTTATCCGGCTGATGTTTATGATGTCGGGTATCGCGAAGTGGAGGCCGACGCCCGCTGCGCCAAAGGAACTGTTTTGCGTCCACATATTGTCTGGTTTGGCGAAGAGGTCCCCCTCATTTCAGAGGCCGTGGAGTGGGTGAGTAAAGCCGATATCCTGTTGGTTATCGGAACCTCCTTAAACGTTTATCCTGCGGCTGGTTTGCTCCACTATGCCCCTCGCCGGAGCGAAAAATATTTAATCGATCCCGGTGAGCACAATCCAGGTGGCATTCCGGGGCTTGTTTTCATCCAGGAACGTGCTGGAGTGGCCATGCCATTGCTGGCTGAAAAGCTTATTCGTAAATATGCGGATGACTAATTGGGAACCGCAGTCTGAAGAATAGCCTGATACACCTTGTCCTGCTTGCTTTTTTTCTTGTTCTCGGCGATTCCCGCCGCCCGGTTATATCCGCCCACATAATACCGTTGAATCCAAGGAACAACTGCTACCATCGCATCAACCAGCGAGTAATTAATGGCTACAATAAAACCAATGGTGAAAAATCCGCCGGTTAGCAGCAACGAATTAAGTCCATTTTTTATGTCGCCCGCGTAAAACTGACCAAGACCGGGGAGGAAAATACTCATCAGTTTCGCCTTCTTGGGATCGGGGTGCTTAATCGATTCTAAGGCATTAAACAGACTATCAATTTGGGCCATTCGATTTTTCGCCTCCGGCGGGATGGCCTGGCGAAAGTGTATACGACTGTCGGTAAAATTCTGAATGTTGAAATAGCTTACACCCAGCAGAAATTCACGGGCCTGAATGAGGCTGTCGGGCAATGCATCGCTCATTCCCAGCAATTCGATGAGGGCGAGTTGAAAATCTTCGTTTCGAATTTGAGCCGATGCCTTGAAAAGTGTATTCCTTCCAATTACAACCTCATCGATCGCAGTCTGGGTGGCAGAACCAAAGTACCGAGCGGCTTGCTCAAATTGTGAGGCCCGATTGGCAATCTGTCCGAGCATCTCAAAAGCTTCAGCATCGTATTTTCCTTGTCCGAAAAAGATTGCCCTTTCAAGTGCCAGCGACGCCGTCTGGTCATTGCCCAATAGGAAGTTCGTCTTTCCCAACTGAAAAGTTTCTTCCAGGTTTTGGCCTTGTAATCCGACCTGCGCAAGGAAACTAAGGATGAGCCCAAAAACGATTCTCAACATCGGTATGAATACTTTTCCATTTTCGGTCGTTGTACCTTTTCGTGCTTCGGGCCGCCCCATAAATATTGCCCAGGTAAAATCCGGCACCTAATCCGGCAGAAATCCAGCCGTACGCCGATTTCGTTCCCTTGTCGTTAAAGCCTCTCCAGGCCTGGTAGGCCATCACACCTATGGTGACAAACCCAATAACAGCATCTTTTTTCTCGCCGGCGTACCATTTCCCGCTTCCCGGAATAATGGCCGACATTACAGCGGCAAGTGCCGGTTTTTTGAGTCGAAGGGCTGAGGCTTGTTCCTGGCTTTTGCGCAAAGGACTAAACATTGAGTCGACCGGCATTTCATAGATGGCTGCAATGGAGGCAGCCGTTTTGCGTTGCATCAGCAGCGACCAGCCTTGGTAATACGCCTTCACATTCGGCTTTATTCTGGAAGCGTCGCTCATGAATTGTGCCGCCTGCTCGAACTGTCCGGAGCGAATCAACGACCAACACAGCAGGTGATCAATGCGCTGAATCGGTTTTGGCGCAGTGGCCTGGATTTGATTCATTCTTCGAATGGCCAGCGGGAAATCGTTTTGGAGCAGGTAGCTCTCAGCCAACTCAATTTTAAGACTATCGGAATCGGGGTGCATGAATGCCAATCGTTCCAATTCTGCAGTGGCCAGCACAAACTGCCCCGACTGCTTAAGGTATCGGGCAAAGGCGGCCGAATTTTCGGCATCGTAGAGGTTTTGGCTTTGCAGGGGATTACACCAGATAAACCCAAACAGCGTCGCAACAATAAAACGAGAGCAGTGTGGCATATTTACGGATGGTCGATGAGCAGCATCCGTTCCGGATCGATGGTGTAGAGTTCCGGACTCATGCCATTGCAACGCTGGAGTCGATCGAGGGTGGCAAGCATACCCAGTAAAGCCCCGTGCTTTTTGACGGCCAGCAAACCAAATTCGGAGCAAGATGGGTGAAACGTACACTTGTTGAAGTCTTGAGAGGAGAAGGCAAACTTGTAAAAGAGGAAAAGTCCTGAGAACACCATTTGGATTTCGTTGGTATTGTTTTTTGCAGCCTGATATTTCACGGGCTCAACAGGATGGTGGTACAAGCCTGAATAATGATTGTCGTCGATAAGTTGGGCCTGAAGGGTGCTACTTAGCAGGCACAGGAAAATTATAGATTTCATTTTCTCCGTTCTCGTTCACCTTCAGGTTTTTGAAGGTAGAAATTTTCGTGCTTTTTCCGCTTTGGGTTCCGGTTGCGGATACCGGATAAATAATCTCGGTGATTTCTTCGGGGAATGCGATTCCACCAGACTTCAGCATGCCTTTGAACAGTTGCTTTTTCAATAGCTCATTTTTGGGCGAATAGAAGGCAATTCCGTAAAGCTGGTTGTTTTTCCGGGAGATTACCACATTTCCCATGGCCTTTTTTAGGCGTTCATCAGGAATCCATGTTGTGATAACCTGGTCGGCGTCTTTTTTGACTTCACCGGCTTTGTAGAATGATTTTTCAAGACCGAAGTTGCCCAGGTTGTTGCTCAAAGCGTAGTCGAAAATAGTCGAACTGGGAAGCATAGGAATAAATTGCTTCCCAACCAGTTTTCCATTTACGATTTTGTGAAAAATGGTATCGGTGATTACCCAGGTTTCTTTTTCTGGGAAACGCACCTGGTACACCAATTTTTTATGGGTACGGTCGTAATATACTGTTCCCAGGGTGAGGCTCATTTGCCCGTTTTGGTTTTTTTCCTTGATGCTGAAATCAGCCTTCATCCTAAAACGATGTTGCCCAATACTAAGATTGGGCAACATCATCAAAAAGATTAAAAGTGATCCTGCACCGGAAAGAATCCGGCTCAACTTCATAGGCTTGACTTAGAAGAACAGGAATGCGTTTCCGGCTACGAGTACCCAGAATACCCACCACAACAGGTAAAGACCACCTGAAACGGCGCATCCAATAAAGGCTTTCTTGGTCTCGTCGCGGTCATCGGCAACAAAGTAAACCAAAGCAACACCCGCTACGTTAAAGCAGAAACCCCAAAGGAAAGAAGGAATTCCGAGTGGTGGTTCGCCCATGGTTGACAAAGTTCCCAATACGTCGCCAGAGTTAACTACATTGGCAGTGAGTGGATTGTCAGTGCCCATCTCAGAGAGTGTAACGCCTTCATTCGCATTTACAAACTGCTCAAGTTCATTGAGTTGAGCAAATTCCGCATTGATTTCCTGTTCGTCAACCTGAAATAATTCAGCGTTGGTATTCGCGAAGCCAAAGTTGCAGGCTACAGCAAGAACAGCACTAAAGAGTACTTTTTTGATCATGGTATGTTAGCTTTATTGTTCCAAGGGCAAATATAGGTTTTCAGTTAGCTTGAGCAACTTTTGTAATTGTTTTTGCTGAATCTGATTCGGTTTTTATCAACGAATCAATAACTATTTTGGAGTAAATCAATTGATAATCAAAAAGGTCTGTTGTGTATATCAACTTTCTTTTTTCTTTTTTCGGTAATGCCTTCCATACACACTTAACACCAAAACAGGCATGAGAATGAGCTCAGCCAACAGTGCAATTACTAAGGTGAGTGAGATGAGCAATCCTACATAAAAGGTCGATTTGAAATCGCTGAGCATCAGGGTAGAAAAGCCTGAGGCGATGACCATGGCGGTGAGAATCATGGCTTTTCCGGTCGACAAAAAGGTGATGCGCAAGGCCATCGGGAGGCTGTAGCCCTTTTCAAGCTCGATTTTGAGTCGGCTAATTACGTGGAGGGTATCATCGACGGCGATGCCAAAGGCAATGGAGAAAATGATGGATATTGTTACTTTCATTTCAACGCCGGCGAAGCCCATAATTCCGGCAATAACAAACAGCGGAACAATGTTGGGTAGCACGCTGAGTACCATCATTCGCCATGAGCGGAAGATTAGCCAGATAATGAGCATAAGCACCGCAATATCGAGGCTTAGTCCCTCGAGCATGTTTTGAGTGAGGTAAAGATTGCTTTTGTCAATCAGGTCGGAGCTTCCGGTAATTCTATAATCTATAGTCGAATTTGGCAGTTTGCCCAAAAAAGCAAGCAGGCTGTCGTTTTTGAGTTCAACCGCTTTACTGCCTTTTTCTTTCAGCCTTCCGGCCATGCGCCCATATTCGCCATTGGTTGTAATAAGCTGACGAACAGCCTTCTCTTTAAGGTAGGGCTTTATTTTTTTAAGTAAACTATCGTGTTCAGCCTGCGATCCGGGCAGTCTGTTCCATTCCGGAAGGCCATCATGAACCGCCTGATTCATCAACCGAAGGAACGACAGCGGACTCACCAGACCGCCAATATGCATTGTATCGATGAGGTATTGCTCTGTTTTTCGAAGCTCCTCTGTGGAATTCCAGCTTAAAATGCCCTGCTTTTCCTCACTTTTTAATGAAAGTTCAAAACCTCTGACTCCACCAAAATGGGCATCGAAAAACTCAAACTCCTTTTTTATGGGGTCGTCTGGCTTGAGATCATCCAAGACAGAGTTGTTGATTTCAATCCGGCTAATTCCCCATAGCGACAGCACAATAACAACTGCTGTCCCGGCCAAAATTTGCATTGGGTAGCGATACACCTTCATCAACAGCTTGCGCAATGCCCGATCCCACTTTTCGTTGACCGTGTGGATTTTAAACCGATTGGGGTTTTTCACCCTGAGCAACATCCAGGGTAAAATGGTAATCGATAAAAGATACGCAACCACTACACCAACAGCTGTGTAAGTTCCAAAATCACGAATGGGCTGAATGTCGGTAGTGTTTAGAGTTAGAAAGGCCACTGCTGTAGAGATGCAGGTGAGAAAAGTGGCAAATCCAACTTCTTTCAGCGCCAGCTTAATGGCATTTACCTTTTCGTGTCCTTCGTCGATTTTTTCATAGAACTGGCTGGCAATGTGTATGACGTCAGACATCCCCACCACAAACAAAATGCAGGGCATAAGAATAATCATGATGTCGATGGATTTACCGGTAACCGTCATGATGCCGATGGTCCACGCGATCGACAAAACGACCACCAACACCGGCACTACTACGCCCCAAGCATTTCGGAAGGTAAACCATAGGAAAATAACCACCAGCACAGCGGCCAGCGACATAAACAGCATGAGCTCGTAGCGGGTTTTGTAGAGGTAAGCTTGTTCTGACTTTATTTTACCGGTTACCTTAATTTCGTCGAACCCCAGATTTTGGATGCTTGATTCTACAGCATCAAGAAGGGAGTCGGCAGCCGATTTTTCGAGCTGCTCGTCGTGGAAAACATAAACACACAGTGCTTTTTGATCGTTCGAAACGAGATTGCCATACACTTCCGGATAATTGGCCAGTTGTGGGAGGTCGAGCTGGAGGAGTGAATCGGCCTCGAACCGCAGCAATGGAATTTGGATGACGCCAAATGAGTTGATTATGGGAGTTTCGGCCGTTGTAAGGCTATTCACTCTTTTTACATGTGGCAATGCGCTGAGTTGAAGGCTAAGCCGGTGTGCCTTTCGAAGGCTTGCCGTGTCGAGTACGCCCTTCTCATTGAGCAGACCAATCATGAGGAAGTCGTTGTCGCCTCCAAAACGTTCACGATGGGCAAAGTAGAACTCGGCTTCGTCACTTTCAACCGGGAAGAAGTGTTCGAAGTTGTAGTCGAACTTCAGGTTCATTGCCGATACAATCAGCCATACTGTTGTTATGGCGATGGCGATAATTGATAAATTCAGAACCCGGTTAAACATCTGTGCTTACTTCTTCAATGCCCAAATAACAACGACTGTGCACAACACAACACTTAATGTAATGTTGATTAATGCCCAAAGAATTTCGCCTTGCCTGATGAGTTGTGCGGTTTCGAGGCTAAACGTAGAAAAAGTGCTTAAGCCACCACAGAATCCGGTAAGGATCATCAGGCGAACGCCTTCCGAAATGCCATCACCCTGAAACACCTTTAACCAAACAGCAACGATAAGGCAGGCCATTGCGTTTGCAGCCAGCGTAGCCGCCGGTAAACTGCCTGTTGAGCGGTTTTGGATTGCCACTGAAAGGCCATAACGAACCAGACTTCCTGCCCCACCGCCTAGAAAGACGTAGAGAAATGAGCTCCATTTCATGATTCGGAAAAACTAAAACGTCGAAAAAGGAGAAAGGCCAAATATGCGAGTGTCGCCCCGGCTGCCCATCCGCTGAGTACATCAAGTGGATAATGGGCCCCCAAATAGATGCGGCTGTAGCCTACAAGAACGGTCCAAGTGCCTAGCAGAACAGTTACCCAGCGGTTTTGAAAAAGAAGACTCAAAAACACAGTTAGCGCCATGGTATTGGAGGCGTGAGAGGAGTAAAACCCATACAATCCGCCACATCGGCCATCTACAAGGTGAATATCGGCTTGCAAAGCAGCCTCGTGGCAGGGCCTTTTTCGCTCAACGGTGTTTTTTACGGCAACGCTGAGCTGGTCGCTCACCAAAATGAGGAGTGCAATACTGAATAAGCTTTTGAGAAATAGGGGTTTAAATCGACTAAACAACCTAAATGCTAAATAGAGATACACCGGAATGGCAAAGTACCGTGTCGAAATCAATTCCAAGGCACCATCGAGGAAGGGGCCTCCATCGGTATTCAACCAATCGAAAAGCGATGTATCGAATTCAATCATAGCTCTGGCTGTGGATTGAGTTCTCTCCACAACAGGTCTTTTAGTTGTACCAGCCCTTTACCGGTATGAGACGAAATGAATAAATGGGGAATATTGGGAAGGTCTTTTTGAAGCTCAAGCTCTAGTTCTTCGTCGAGCAAATCGGCTTTAGAAATGGCCAAAACCCGACGTTTATCGAGGAGTTCGGGGTTATACTGGCGGAGCTCGTTGAGGAGAATCTGATATTCTTTGTGAATATCGTTGGCATCGGCCGGTACTAAAAAGAGCAGCAGTGAATTTCGCTCAATATGTCGAAGAAAGCGTAAACCGAGGCCACGACCTTCGTGAGCGCCTTCAATGATTCCCGGAATATCGGCCACGATGAAAGAGCGAAAGTCGCGGTACGGCACAATGCCCAATTGAGGAACCAGTGTGGTGAATGGGTAATCGGCGATTTCGGGCTTAGCTGCCGAAATTTTGGAAAGCAAGGTTGATTTGCCGGCATTTGGAAAGCCGACCAGGCCAACGTCGGCAAGGATCTTCAACTCCAAAATCATCCAATTGTCCTCTCCGGGTTCACCGGGTTGTGCAAATCGGGGAGTTTGGAGAGTAGCCGATTTAAAATGAGCATTTCCCATACCTCCGCGGCCACCTTTGACCAACACACGTTCTTCGCCATCTTCGGTAATTTCCATGAGGATTTCACCGGTTTCAGCATCACGGGCTACGGTACCGAGTGGCACATCGAGGATTTCATCCTTTCCGTTTTTACCATGTTTAAGGGCGCTGGTTCCGTTCCCGCCGGGCTCTGCAATAACATGCTTGCGGTACTTAAGGTGCAGTAACGTCCACAATTGGGCATTACCTCGCAGCACTACATGCCCGCCGCGCCCGCCATCGCCTCCGTCGGGGCCACCTTTGGCCGTTGTTCTGTCGCGGTGGAAATGCACTGATCCTGCTCCACCTTTACCGGAGCGGCAGCAGATTTTTACATAATCCACAAAATTGGTTTCGGCCATGATGTTGAATTGATGGGGCAAAAAAACAAAAAATCCCCGCCGGAATGGCAGGGATTCTTACAGAATCTTGATTTTTAGTGACTTGCCAAGTAAGCGGCCACGCCTTCGTGGGTGTCTTTCAGGGCTTTGTCTCCTTTTTTCCAGTTGGCTGGACAAACCTCACCGTTTTCTTCGAAGTACTGGAGTGCATCTACCATACGGAGTGCTTCATCTACGTTGCGGCCTAAAGGAAGATCGTTTACGAGTTGATGGCGTACAATTCCGTCTTTATCGATTAAGAAGAGCGCGCGGAAGGCAATCATGGGACCTGTTGTGGTCATTTCACCGTCTTCGTTGTAATCGTATTCGCCGAAGAGCACACCATAATTTAACGAGATGGTTTTGGTAGTATCGGCCACAATAGGGTAGGTGATGCCTTTAATTCCGCCGTGTTCTTTAGGAACTTGTAACCAGCCCCAGTGCGACTGTTCGGTGTCTGTTGAGCAGGCCACCACTGCTACGTTGCGTCGCTCGAATTCGGCGAGCTTTTCATTAAAGGCGTGCAGCTCTGTAGGGCAAACAAAGGTGAAGTCTTTCGGATAGAAAAACAGTATTACATGCTTATTACCCAGATACTGGTCGAGGCTGAAGCTTTCAACGATTTCTTCTCCATTGATCACCGCCTGAGCAGTGAATGCGGGTGCTGGTTTTCCAACAAGTGTCGACATTTGTAATTGGTTTTATGGGTTTTTTTGAGGGGTGCAAGTTAGTTAAACAGGCACAGAACAGCCGAATAAATCAATTTGTTTAGCTGAGTAAAAATGCCAGTGCGGCTCCGGCCAGTATGGTGAGGAATTTCATGAGGTTGAACCGGTGGTTTTGGTCTGATTCAAACAGAATGGTCGTGGATAGATGGAAGAATACACCGATTACAAGTGCCAGTGCTAAATGCCCAAAGTGTTCGGTATCGAAGGGTATGGCCAAAGAAGTTAAGGCGCCCAGTGGTGTCATCAACCCAAAAACAAGCAATGCCAGTAATGCTTGCTTAGCGCTCCGGCCGGCCGCGAGAAAAACATTGACAAGGGTAAATGCGATGGGAATGTTGTGGAGTAAAATGCCGGTAAAAAGGCCATTTCCGCTCGATGCGGTGAACAAGGGTAAGCCTTCAATAAAGGCGTGTACACAGAGTCCACACATCATGATATACGGAAAGCGTTTCATGCCCGGATGCACATCAGCATGCGAATGCCCGTGGTCATGGCCTTGATGCTCATGTGCATGCCCTGTTATGTGTATATGCCCGTGTTCTACTCCGCCCGAAAAGTAATCCAAAACGATTTGCAGCAGGAAGCCGGCTAAGATGAGCAGCCCGGCAGTTTGCGAATGTCCGCTGTGGTGATAAACCTCAGGCAACAAATGAAAAACCGAGAGGGCCAAAATGAAGGCTCCCGAAAAGGAAAGTATCAGTTTTTGAAGGTATGGATGACGATTCTTAGCGCGAACGACAAGCCATCCGGTGAGCATCACCGCCCCCAATAAAATGGATAGCTGAACAAGAGGATTCATCGTTTGCATCCTACCAAAATAAGGCGATCTGAGGTGGATTCATCAAATGGCTCAAGGGCGTAGTTTCCAAAAAATTGCTCAATATGCAACCCGGCTTGCTCAAACAAGATTTCAAAATCTGCTTTTCCCAGCAAGGCTACGCGCTCCTGATACGTGTGGCTATCGCCTTCACGTTCAACCACGATGGTTTTTACAATGGTGTTGCCCTCAATGTGCTTGGTGATGTGAAAAGTGTATCCCTCATAGCTTTTCGTTTGCACTTCGTTGGTTAGGCCGATGGCGTGAATATTCAAAAAATCGAGAACGACTTTACCGCCTTTTTTCAATGAGGTGGCCATATTCACCACTGTTTTCGAGTGCTCATGCGGATGATCAAAGTATCCGAAACTGGTGAACAGATTAAACACGTAATCGAAATAATTAGAAATCAATAGATTTCGCATGTCGTGAACCATGAACTCAAGCCCATCTTCGGCCAGGGCTTGTGCAAACTGAATGTTGCTGGGTGAGAGGTCGACTCCGGTAACCGAATATCCTTGTGCGTGAAGAAAGAGGGCATGACGGCCTCTGCCACAGGCTAAATCAAGCATTTTTGATGCCTTTTCCGGATTTAAAAACTGAAGCAGATTGTTGAGAAAAAACACGGCTTCCTCATCATCACGGTGGCTGTATAAGATGTGATAGTAAGGGGAGTCGAACCAGACCTCGAACCAAGACTCTCCGGAGGGTTTTTCCTTCATGGGCCGCAAAAATAGGCAAATTAGGCTCGTGCGTGTGTTTTTGTGCTAGAAAATTGTAAAACAGATAGTTAGTCCGGAGAGTAGAGTCGTCCTACTCCATTGCAAGAAAGTTGTACCGTTGAAGAGCAGTGTTTATTGATTTTCAGATTCTATCCAAAAAAAAACGGCCGACACAATACTGTGCCGACCGTTCAGTGATAGTTTCCGTCCCCCTCTGCTAACCCCTCGTTCCTGCTTAACAGGAGGCCGGAAATTTTACTTCACACTGATTCTTTGTACTGTTCTTCCGTTGGTGGTATTGAGCTCTACGAGGTAGATACCAGCCGACAGACCGTTAAGGTTAAGTACTTCGCGCTGAACACCGGTAAGTGTACCCAGTTCGCGGAACATTAAGGTTTTACCGCTGATGTCGGTAATGCGGTAAGAAACATCAGTTGGTTGGTTGAGGGTGAACTCAAGCATAGTTTCTCCATTGGCCGGATTAGGGTAAACTGATGTATTTACAGCAGCTTCAGCTTGTGAAACACTGGTTACCACTGGAAGTGGAGCCAATGGGCCACCGAGCGCTGATGTGTAGTACAAACCAAAGGCTGGACCATTGGAGTTGTTTGCCGGGGTAAGGAATCCTGATGCCAATACAGTGAGTGCTGCAGTTGAACCATTCAAAGTTTGAAGTGGAGCCAAGTAAGAAGCTAAGATTGGGCTTCCTGCTTCTGGAGCGATTGCTACTGTGTAATCGGCCAAGGCCACAGCGTTGTAACCATCGAATTCGCCGTAAGAAATGTTGTTTACCAAAGTAAGTGATGCAGGTGCAGTTACCAATACATCAACTGTTGGAGCATCGGTTGCGCCGTGGTATACAAGAACTTCTGGCATTCCTGTCATATCGGCCTGGAATTTAGCGCCAGAGAATGTGTGCAGGGTAAAGTCTGGGTCAGGGCTGTAGCCAGTTGCGCTTACGATACCGTTTGCGATGGCGATGTGGTTACCTACAGGTAAGTTGATGGTAGTAGTGAAGATAGCATCTGCAGCGCTTTGGCTGTTGGCGAGAGCCACTGCTACTTCAACATCTGTGTCGGCTGGTACCGGAACAAACTGACTTGCTCTGCGGAAAGTGAAGTTATCGAGGAGAAGTTCACCACCAACATAAATATCTACTGTGTCGGCTGCTGCATCGGCGCAGTTGTGGATGATTTGAACCAGAGCTTCATCAGATGGAGGCAACAATACCGCGTTGATCACGTGCACAATTCCGTTTTCAGCTACCAAATCAGTTACAGTTACCTGAGCATTGTTGATGAAAACGCCATTGGCATTGATAGTTACTGTTACGTCTTCGCCGTTGGCAGTTGTAATAGTTTGGCCATTGGTAAGCGTAGCTGCATAAGCTGTGGCTGCTACAACATGGTAATTGAGAATAGCCGTAAGCGTTGGAATGTCATTCAAAAGCGCGTCAACAGTACCTGCTGGCAATGCAGCAAATGCTTCGTCGGTTGGCGCAAATACAGTGAATGGACCAGTTCCGCTCAAGGCAATTTCCAAACCTGCCGCATCAATTGCAGCTTGAAGAGTGTTGTGGTTTTCGCTTGTGCTGATGATACCATAAACTGTGCTGCCTTCTTCGGCAGGAAGCAATACGGCATCAATTACGTGAACAACACCATTAAAGCCCTCGAGGTCTACTACGGTTACCTTTGCATTGTTGATGAACACACCATTGCTGTTGATAGTCACTACTACTGAACCACCATTTAAGGTTGCAACAACTTGTCCGTTCTGAAGGTCAGTTGAAAGAACTCCAGCACCTAATACGTGGTAGGTAAGGATAGATGTAAGTGTAGGAATATCGGCCAACAAGGCATCGATTGTACCTGGAGGAAGGGCGTTGAATGCCGCATCAGTTGGAGCAAATACCGTAAATGGTCCTGCTTCTTCATCTAAAGTTGTGGTTAAACCAGCCTCTCCGATTGCAACTTCGAGAATGTTGTGGTCTGGGCTATTGGCAATAATGTCGAATACCGAAACGTCATCAGCCTCAGGCAACAAAACCGCATCGATTACATGCACAACACCGTTTAGAGCCGGTATGTCGGTAACAGTTACCTGTGCATCATTTACAAATACTCCGTTAGCGTTGATAACTACGTTAACGATACCATCATTCAACATAGTAATCTCTTGGCCATCAGACAAGCTTGCAGCAAGTGCAGTTCCGTCGGTAACGTGATATAACAAAATATTGGTTAACTCTCCTGTTGGATCTGCTAACAATGCTTGCAGAACATCTGCAGGAATAACCGAAAATGCGTTGTCTGTGGGTGCAAAAAGTGTAAATGGACCACCGGTGCTGAGTGTTCCTTCGAGGTTAGCTAAATCGATAGCTGTTTCTAAGGTGTTGTGAACCGGGCTGTTACGCACAGCGTTCCAAACAGTCGGAACAAGTACCGCATCAATTACGTGTACAACACCATTGGTGGCCTCGATATCGGCAGTAGTAACCTGCACTGTTTCGTTAATGAAAACACCATTTCCATTCACTGTAATGGCGATGTTCTGGCCGAACAGAGTAGTGATTTGGTCGCCATCACTTAAACCTGAAGAAAGTGCAGCGCCATTTACAACATGGTACAACAGTACATCTGTAAGTGCGCCTGATGGATCAGCTAACAATGCGTCTAATACTCCAGCTGGGAGGGCACTAAAAGCATTGTCGGTTGGTGCAAAAACTGTAAATGGCCCTGGACCTGAGAGCGTCCCGGCAAGATTTGCAGTTACTACAGCAGTTTCTAATGTGTTGTGAACATCGCTGCCCACAATCACATCAACCACCGTTTGCGCTCGCATGTGAAGCGTCGCAGCAACGGCGAAGAGCGTAAAGAGTAATTTTTTCATGATTTTTTTGAGGTTAAAGAGTTAACATTGCCCATCAAAACACAACTGAATTGCGTTTTGTTTAATCTTCTGCTTGAATGATTAAACATAATTGGCTAATCGTTTTGTAATCAAACAGATAAAATGAACTTAGAAACCCAGCCCGAACAGTTTCCTCTTTTAGTACGCACCTATGCAGGCTTGGAAGAGGTACTGCTCAGAGAAATAGCCAGTTTGGGTGGTGCCAATACCGAGATTTTGACAAGGGCGGTAAGCTGTACCGGCGACAAAGGCTTCGTATACAAGCTTAACCTTGGTTTGCGCACGGCACTGCGGGTTCTCAAGCCGCTACGTTCCTTCACGTTTAACGATAACGATAGCTTTTACAAGGAGGTCAATTCAATCGCTTGGGAAGACCATTTTGATGTTGAAAAAACCTTTGCCATCGACAGCATTGTCTTTAGCCGGATGTTCAACAATTCGATGTTTGTTTCGCAGCTCACTAAAGATGCCATTGCAGATCGATTTCGGAAGCACAGCGGTAAACGTCCTTTTGTAGATGCCCGTGAGCCTGAAATTTCTATATCTGTATATGTGAGAGAACAGGAAGCCACAATTTATTTGGATTCCGGTGGAGAATCGCTGCATCGACGGGGCTACCGAACCGAGCAGGTGAAAGCTCCTCTGAGCGAGGTGATGGCAGCAGGGATTCTTAAGCTGAGCGGCTGGACCCACCACTTTCCGTTGATTGATCCAATGTGTGGCTCGGGTACATTTTCTATCGAAGCTGCGCTGATGGGCTCGCAGGTTCCACCGGGCTTGTTTCGTGAACGCTATTCATTCATGCACTGGCGCGATTTTGATCCTGAACTTTTCGAAACAGTTCGCGAAAGTTTGGTAAAACGCATTAGTGATGACCCTTTGCGGATTAAAGCGGCCGATATTTCACGAAGAGCCCTCAGCATTGCCCGCGAGAATGCTTCAAGGGCTGAAGTAGCTTCCGAAATCCAGTTCGAGTTGCAAGATTTTACCAAGTCGTCGTCGGCCAATTGGCCTGATGACAGTGCGGGTAGCAAAAAGTTCATCTTTATCAATCCACCGTACGGCGAGCGACTTCAGCCCGAGAACCTTGAGCAGTTGTACCAGCAAATTGGTTCAACCTTGAAGCACCAGTACCCGGGTTGTGAGGCCTTCATCTTCACCTCGCATCCTGATGTAGTTCGGCTAATCGGGCTTAAGCCATCCAAACGGTGGAAGCTATACAATGGCAAACTGGAGTGCCAACTGCTTCACTACTCGTTGTATGCGGGAAGCAGGAAAAAATCCTGATAAATAAAAGAAATTGTAAATCGGTGTGTTTCGCTTTGGGAATAGCCTACCTTTGTCGCATAACACATTTTTAATGAAAACAGGTACCATTAAATTCTTTAACGCAACCAAAGGTTTTGGTTTCGTTAAAGTAGACAACTCCGACCAGGAAATTTTCGTGCACATCACCGGCCTGGTTGATCAAGTGAAGGAAGCTGACCGCGTATCTTTCGAGGTAATCGAAGGTCGCAAAGGCTTGAATGCTGTCAACGTGAAGAAGATCTGATTGCTATATATAGCTTAACGTTTTGATTTGATTGCCCTTCAAACCCCGGTGCTCCACGCCGGGGTTCTTTTTTACCCGTTGGTCAGATGAAGCGCATTCCTTTACTTTGCAACCTCTATTGTTTGTACATGCGTTCTATCTGGATTGCCTTCCTTCTGCTTATTGTTAATGCCGCATCAGCCCAGCGTTACGCCAATAAGGAAACCGAAAAACTAGATTACCTGCTTTACTTCCTCAACAACAACTACGTCGATACCATCAAAACCGACGAGATTGTCGAAGAAGGCATTCGCGCCATGCTCAAAAAGCTTGACCCGCACTCCATATATATGACTCGCGAAGAGCTCCGCGAAATGGACGAACCTCTGGTAGGCAATTTCGATGGTGTTGGAATCCAGTTTAACATTCTCGAAGACACAATTGTGGTAGTAAATACCATTGTGGGTGGGCCTTCCGAAAAGTTGGGCATTCTTGCCGGAGATAAAATCGTGAAAATTGAAAGCGAAAATGTGGCAGGAATAAAACTGAAGAATAAAGATGTGATGACAAGACTTCGCGGTCCGCGTGGAACCGTTGTAAGGGTTAGCATATTCCGAAAAGGCTCAAAAAATTTAATCGATTACAGCATTACCCGCGATAAAATTCCCCTTACCAGTATAGATGCTACCTACATGCTCAACGCAGAAACAGGCTATGTAAAGCTCTCTCGTTTCTCGGCAACCTCGGGAGAAGAATTTGTGAAAAGCCTCGATACCCTTCGCGACCAGGGCATGAAAAACCTCGTGCTCGACCTCACCGGAAATGGCGGTGGTTATTTAAAAGCGGCCACCGACATTGTAGATCAGTTTTTGGGCGATAAAAATATCATTGTATATACCCAAGGACGAACCGCTGCATCTAGGGTCGATTATACTTCTACTTCTTCCGGATTGTTTGAAAAGGGTAAGCTAATCGTACTTATCGATGAGGGTTCAGCCTCCGCTTCTGAGATTGTTTCGGGTGCGGTGCAAGACCTCGACCGCGGACTCATTATCGGTCGTCGTTCATTCGGGAAAGGGCTGGTTCAAAACTCATTTCCATTCCCCGATGGCTCGGCCATGCGTCTCACCACCGCCCGGTATTACACGCCTTCAGGTCGTTGTATACAAAAGCCTTACGAAGAAGGCGTCGACGACTATTACGACGACCTCAATAAACGATTCCGACATGGTGAATTCACCAACAAAGACAGCATCCATTTTGCCGATTCGCTGAAGTACTACACTGCAGGCAAAAGGCTCGTGTATGGCGGTGGAGGAATTATGCCCGACATTTTCATTCCACTCGACACTACCGAGAATTCAAAGTACCTCACCGACATTTATCGAAAAGGCATCTTCAATAAGTTCACGCTGAAATATGTCGATCAGCATAGGGTAGAACTCAATTCCAGTTACCGAAATGTAAAGGAATTCAAGGCCAATTTTAACGTTTCAGAAACGCTGATTGAAGAGTTTATAGCGGCCGCTGAAGCGGATGACATTAAACGTGACGAGGAAGGGTTAAAAACTTCCGGAAATTTCATTCGCCGTCAGCTCAAAGCCTTAATGGCCAACCAGCTTTGGGGAGTTAGTGAATTCTATCAGGTGATTAACGACAACAATCCAATTGTTCAGGAAGCGCTTCGGCAAATGAATTCGGATGGATTTAAAAAGCTGAAACTCCGGTATTGATTCTATCGCTTGCGGATCATGCTGATGCCATCGCGCAGAGGCAACAACAAACAATCCACACGTGGGTCCATCTTCACTTTTCGGTTGAATTCCATCAGCGCGATGGTATCTACATCGGTCTCTTTCACAGCTTGAATCACTTTTCCGCTCCACAGTACATTGTCGGCCAGAATTAAGCCGCCCGACGGCATTCTGTCGATGACTAAATCGTAATACAAACTGTAATTGGCCTTGTCGGCATCAATAAATACCAAATCGAAAACGCCCGGTATTTGCGAAATCTTTGTTTGGGCTTCAGCAATATGGGCCTGAATGCAATGTGTCATCCCCGCTTCGCGGAAAAACCCATTTACAAAGGCCTCCCGCTCCGGATTGTTGTCGATCGTATGGAGCATGCCGCCGGGTTGGAGTCCTTCGGCCAAACACAAAGCCGAGTAGCCGGTGTAGGTGCCAATTTCCAAGATCAGCTTTGGGCGATGCAGCTTGCTGATCATACTCAAAAATCGACCCTGCAGATGCCCTGAAAGCATTCTGGGCTGCATGATTTTTAAGTACGTTTCCCTGCTGAGTTTTTTTAACACTTCGGGTTCTTCAGTACTGTGAGCCTCGGCATACTGCAATAAGGCCGGATCAAGAAATTCCATGCCCGCAAAGTTCGACAATCTTCCCGGTTTTTCTTTGCATTCCGAATTCAACCCAATACATTTGCGGCCCGCCAAAAGTCATGCTTACCGTTTTTCAAAACCAATCGGAAATTCGCCAGTTTTGCGAGAAAATGAAGGTGAAACGCCTGTTTCTCACCGGTCAAGTCGTAAACGATCCCGACCTGAGCCCCCTGTGCCTCGAATTTCTAGTTGAATTTGAAAACCCCAACACGCCGAATTATTTCGAGCTGTATTACGGGCTTTGCAATGCGCTGGAGCTGCTCTTTGGCCTCCCAATTTACCTCACCGACATCGACCGCATTACCAATCCGGTGGTTCTTCGGAACCTTAACCAAAACAGAGAGCAGCTTTACCCTTGAGGTGCTGAGCTTTCGGGATGGTAGTGCTTGTAAATCAGGTTGGCCTTGGCCTGACCAATGCAGCCGATGATCTCCTCCAATCCGGCTTCTCTTACCTTTTTTACCGACCGGAAAGTGCTCAGTAGTTTTTCGGCAGTTCCGGGTCCAATGCCTTCAATATCGTGAAGTTCGGTTTTTAGGGTGCCTTTGTCGCGCCGACTTCGGTGATGCGTTATGCCAAAACGGTGGGCTTCGTTGCGCAAATGCTGTATAAGCTTCAGGCTCTCGCTTTTTTTATCGATGTAAAGGGGCAATGAATCACCGGGGAAGTAAATTTCTTCCAACCTTTTCGCAATGCCAATTATGGTGATCTTACCGCGAAGACCAAGCTTGTCGAGCACCGAAACAGCAGCACCCAATTGGCCTTTACCGCCATCAATAACAATAAGTTGAGGCAATTCGCCACCTTCATTGAGTACACGACTGTATCTGCGCTCCAGCACTTCTTCCATAGTGGCGAAGTCGTTGGGCCCCTCCACGGTTTTAATATTGAAATGCCGGTAATCCTTCTTACTCGGTCGCGCATCTTTAAAGCAAACCATGGCCGAAACCGGAT
The DNA here is from genome assembly GCA_027483445.1 of Bacteroidota bacterium. GTDB lineage: Bacteria > Bacteroidota > Bacteroidia > M30B66 > M30B66 > CAMCXT01. Next base: position 223,654 of record JAIXUS010000018.1, read on the forward strand.
AAGCACCCTGAAAGTTTGAGTTGTCGAAACACTCAATGTGGCGCGGTGTTTCAGGCATTCTGAGGTCTTTGCGCAATTGCTCCAACACCCTTTTGGTATGGCGTTCAGGGTCAACAAGTTCCTGTTGCTTTTCTTTCTCCCGAATGTAGTTTTGAACGTTACGCATGCTCAAATCGAGCAGCTTTTTTTTATCGCCCCGTTGGGGGATGACCAATTGCAACTTTAAATCTTCTACGTCGGGCAAGATTGGCACAATCAATTCCTTGGCTGTGCTTTGAAATCGTTGCCGCATTTCTGCAATGGCAATCGATAGCAATTCACTGTCGTCTTCGTCGAGGCGCTTTTTCAGCTCCAGTGTATGTCCTTGAATGATGCAGCCGTCGAGCACCCTGAGGTAATTCACATAGGCGGCCTTTTCATCGCTAAGTATAGAAAACACATCCACATTGGTAATGGATGGGTTCACGATGGTTGATTTACTGCGGAACTTCTCCAAAAGCTGAATCCGCTCCTTGAGCACTTGCGCCTGTTCGAAGCGATAGGCCGCAGCTTCCTCCAGCATCCGGCGTTTCACCAGCACAATGAGCTCGCCAATATTGCCTTTGATAATCTGCCTGATTTCCTGAATGGTTTGTAAATACGAAGCCTCGTCCTGATAGCCCTCACAAGGGCCCATGCAATTTTTGATGTGGTATTCCAAACACACTTTGAATTTTCCCCTTGCAATGGCTTCCGGCTCCAGCGATAAATTGCAGGTGCGGCGTGGGTACAGGCTTTTGATTAAGTCGAGCAGGGTGTTCATCACTTTCCCGCTCGGGTAGGGGCCAAAATACTCTGAGCCGTCGCGAACCATCTTTCGGGTAGGAAAAACCCTCGGGAAACGCTCGTTTTTGATGCAAATCCATGGATAGGTCTTGTCATCCTTCAAGGCCACATTATACCGAGGCTGATATTTCTTAATCAGGTTATTCTCCAACAAGAGTGCGTCGAGCTCCGTATCTACAACAATGGTTCTGATGTCGTGGATACGCGACACTAATACCCGCGTTTTGTGGTTTTCGTAATGCTCCTTCTGAAAATAGGAGCTTACCCGTTTCTTGAGGCTTTTCGCTTTTCCGACATACAAAATTTTCCCTTCCCGGTCGAAGTACTGATAAACACCAGGTTTCTCGGGCAACGATTTAAGTAGGGTCTGAAGATGTGGAGCTGGCTCCATCGAGCAAAAATAAGCGACCGGCTCGATTAACGCCGGTATTTATTCCGTTTCGAACGATTTTGCATGGGCTCTGGTTTAGCACTGAAGAGGTTTTCTTCATACAAGGCGAAATCCAATTGCTTTTTCACCAAATCGGCGCGCTTTACTTTCACCATCACCTCTGCGCCAAGCTGGTAGCGCTTTCTCGAGCGCTTACCCACAATCGAGTAACTCTGCTCGTCGAAAGAGTAAAAATCATCATGCATATCGCGCAAACGAATCATGCCTTCGCACTTGTTCTCCACCAACTCTACAAACATGCCCCATTCTGTAACCCCGGAAATTACACCTTGAAAAACCTCTCCAATCTTGTCCTGCAAAAACTCAACCTGCTTATACTTGATCGATGCCCGCTCAGCCTCAGCAGCCAGTTTTTCCATGTCGGAAGAGTGCTTGCATTGGGTTTCTAATTGCGCTTCCCGATCTGCTTGCAGCCCTTCCATATAGGAAAAAAGCAGGCGGTGAACCATCATGTCGGGGTAACGACGGATGGGCGAAGTAAAATGAGTGTAAAACGGAAAAGCCAAGCCGTAATGTCCAATGTTTTTTGTTGTATAGATGGCCTTAGCCATAGTTCGGATGGCCAGGGTTTCAATCACATTCTGCTCCCCTTTGCCCTTCACTTGCTTCATCAGCTCGTTGAGCGAACTGCTGATCTGCGCTTCATTGTTAAACTTCAGTTTATACCCAAATTGACTGGCAAACCGGGCGAATTCATTGAGCTTCTCAGGGTCAGGTTTGTCGTGAACCCGATACACAAAAGGCTTCACTCCACTGCCTTTACCCGATTTCTCCTTGGGTGGCCTGCCAATGTGTTCCGCCACGCTTTTGTTGGCCAAAAGCATGAATTCCTCAATGAGTTCATTGGCTTCTTTCTGGACTTTGAAAAACACGCCCAAAGGCTTGCCCTGCTTGTCGAGTCTGAATTTTACCTCCACTTTATCAAAGGCAATCGAACCCCGTTGGTAACGTCGGGCCCTAAGCTTCCTGGCCAACGCATTGAGTTGTAAAATTTCTGCTTTCAAATCGCCATCTTCGCCCTCAATAATCTTTTGGGCTTCTTCGTAGGCAAATCGCCTCACCGAATGGATGACCGTTTTCCCAAACCATACCTGTTGTACTTCTGCCTCTTCGTTCAATTCAAAAACCGCCGAATAGGTTAACTTATCTTCATTCGGACGTAACGAACACACGCCATTGCTCAAATGCTCCGGAAGCATTGGAACCACGCGATCAACCAGGTAAACTGAGGTCGCACGCTTGAAGGCTTCCTCTTCCAAAAGACTCCCGGGCTTTACGTAATGAGTAACGTCGGCAATGTGTACACCAATCTCCCAATTGCCGTTGTCTAATTTCCGAATGGAAAGGGCATCGTCAAAATCTTTGGCATCAACAGGGTCGATGGTAAATGTGGTAATGTTTCTAAAATCACGCCGTTTGCTGAGCTCCGCCTCCGGAATTTCCATCGGAATTCGGTTGGCTTCTTCCTCAACTGCTTCTGGAAACTCAATGGGTAGATTATACTCCAACAAGATGGCATGCATCTCAACCTGATTGTCGCCCGGTTTGCCCAAAACCTTTACAATTTCTCCCACTGGATTTTTGGCGTGCTCAGGCCAATCGACCATTTTAACCACCACTTTTTCGCCTTGTCGGGCCCCGTTGAGGTCTTGAAGCGGCACGAAAATATCAATGGGCATTCGCTGGCTCGAAGGCACAACAAAGGCGAACTTTGGACTTAAATCTACAATGCCTACGAATTCGGTTCGGGCCCTGTGTAAAATCTCAACCACCTCACCTTCTGCCTTGCGTCCTTTACGGCGGGCAAACAAATGAACCCTTACGGTATCGCCATCTAAAGCGTTTTTCAGGTCGCCTTCGCGGATGAAAATATCTTCCGGGTGATCAGGCGTGACTACATATCCGGTTCCACGTTGATTTAATTCAATGCGGCCTTCTACATAACTGCTGCCGTTGTAGAGGTAGCGAAAACGGCCGGTTTCAGGCTCAGCCAATTGACCGTTAGCCACCAAGGCCTCAAGCAACTCAAGAATTTCGAGTCGCTCAGTTGCATCCTGAATTCCCAGGGCCGCACACACCTGCTTGTAGTTGTGCAAACCGGTTGGCTGACTTTTAAAAAAGGCCATTACCGCTTCCAGCAGGAGGGTATGTTGATGTTTCTTGTGTTTTTTTCCTCCTTTTGCCATGGAAGCCTTTTAAAAAATGATGAATCGAAATTATTGTGCGGGTGCAGTATTGAGACGGGGTTTCTTCACGAATTCCGGACCCATAAACAGGTAAAATACGCCTATGTTGAGCCCAACAACAGCGTTTCGGGTAATTCCACGTCCTGTAATCCGGTCGGGGTTTTGTTCAATACCACTCAAACTGTAGCTCATGTTCAGCATGGCATTCATGTGCCAGTGCTTGCTAAACCGGGCAGTTAGCCCAACACCCAAAAGGGCCGAAATGTCCATTGAATTGTAACGCCCCGATAAATCCTGAACAGCGCTGATGTTCGCCGTAGAGTCTACGAAATTCCTGAGTAAATCAGTGCCTTCTGCCCTCTGCAACATGCCGAACTGCGGGCCAACTTGCAACAAAAACGAAGAGTTGCCCTTGCCTAAATCGCCATTGTAGCGGTATAGAAATGGAATTTGAATGTACTCAGTAAGCGTTTGGTACGCTGTAGAAGGCAGCTCTATAAAGTCGCCTGAGGTAACGTATTTCTGACCTTGCTGTGAGAGCAAAACGCCCGTTCTAAATCCATGACGTGGAGCAAAACCGTAAGAAAGGTAGCCTCCGTAAGCAAATTGAATGGTATTCTCAAAGTCGAGTTCAGGACCTAAGTCAAAATCATAGTCATTCAACATCCAGGTGCTCTGAACCTGAAAAGCCGGCCCAATCTCAATTCCCTTTTGAGCCTGTACTGAGAGAATACCAAGAAATCCGACAAAAAGTAGCGTAAGATGTGTTTTCATAATCGGGCTTAAATATCTTCTGCCAAGGTAAATGAAAAACCTGCGTTAATTGGGCGAGGGTGCAACGCTTTATCAACCCGCGAGGTTTGAAAAGTTGCCAGCTGCCACACAATTCACCTCCCCATTTCCGTTTAGCTTTACCGCGTATCTTGCAAGACACATGAAAATTAAAATCGGTATTCTCTTTGGCGGTAACTCCAAAGAACGCGAAATCTCTTTTGCCGGTGGTCGCACCGTTTACGATAACCTCAACAAAAGCCTCTTCGAAGCCGTGCCGCTCTTTGTCGACAGCTTCAATCAATTTATTCTGCTCAACTGGGAATACATCTACAAAGGAAGCATCCGCGATTTTTACCCCATTCCATCAGAAGTTCCACCCAGCCCGGGCGATTATCAAATTTATGCCGAATCGCTCCCCGATGATCAAAGCGGATCCATGTCGGATAAATTGGGACGAAAACTCGAATTCAGCGAGCTTTCCGAGCTAATCGATGTCGCCTTTCTCTGTCTCCATGGTCCAAACGGCGAAGATGGCCGCATTCAAGGTTTACTGGAGTTTCTGGGAATTCCGTACACGGGCTCAGGCATTTTGCCAAGTGCTGTTGGAATCAATAAAATTGTACAGAAGCAACTGATGCTCAAAGCCGGATTTAACAGTCCGCGGTTTTTTACACTCCAACGCGAGACGTGGATCAGGCACCGAAATGTAACCTCTGTAATCGCTCAAATCGAGGCCCATTCAGGCTTTCCGGTTGTCGTTAAATCGCCCACTCAAGGCTCTTCCATTGGGGTTAGTGTAGTTCAGGCCGCCCAGGCGGATGACCTTAGCAAAGCCATCGACCGCAGTTTCTTTATTCGGCAACTCAGTGCCTTGGAATGGAACGCCTTCACCCCTTCGGAACAGAACAATTGGGTACGCCAAACCTGCGACATTCGCGAAGGCATAGGCATTCCACTGTTGTTGAATGGAGTTAAAATCCTCCACCCCGATACACTCGAAACCGCCATTCGATCTGCCTTTGCCCACGGTCAAAACGAGCTCCTGCTCGAATCGCTCGATGCCGAAAGCGAGGTGATGCTCGAAGGATTTATCGAAGGCAAAGAATTTTCCTCCATCGTGATTGAAGACTTGAACGGTAAACCAATCTGCCTTCCCCCAACCGAGATTCGCAAAGGCAAAGAGGTGTTCGACTACCGTTCGAAATACCTGCCCGGTTTGAGCCGGAAAATCACACCCATCGAACTGCCCGATGCCGACTTACAGCGCATTCGAAAAACCTGCGAACACCTGTTCACCGAACTTGGATTTGGAGTGTACGCCCGTATCGATGGATTCATCAGCCCGAAGGGCGAAATTTTCCTGAACGACCCAAACACCACCTCGGGAATGATGCCGTCATCTTTCTTTTTTCACCAGGCCGCCGAGATTGGGTTCAACCCTTCACAATTTATCACCTATATTCTCTACACTTCACTCCGGCGAAGGAGTATCGAATTCAAGTTCAATGGGCGCGCCGAAAGCCTGTTGGCAAGGCTCGATGAGCGTATGCATCACCTTAGCGCACAAACCCGGCACAACAAGCGCATAGCCGTTGTGTTTGGCGGGTATTCTTCCGAACGGCATATTTCTGTGGAAAGCGGCCGGAATGTGTATGAAAAACTCTCTTCTTCGGATGTATTCGAACCAATTCCGGTTTTTCTTACCGGCAGCGACAACAACCACGAGTTGTACACGTTGCCTATCAACCTGATGCTCAAGGATAATGCCGATGATATCAAGGAAAAAATCGAGCATTTCCGCATCCATCCAATTATTCGGGAAATTATCGACGAATGCGGAGAGCTAACCCGAAAGTTTGGCGATGTGAATAATCTGCGCGCACCGACCCGTATCAGTTACACCGATTTAGCCGGTTTGGTGTCAGAAGTATTTATCGCCTTGCATGGCCGTCCAGGCGAAGACGGTGCTTTGCAGCGCGAACTTCAAAAGGTGAATTTGCCCTATAATGGTTCCGATGCCGATGCCTCTTCGATTACCATTGATAAGTTCAGAACCAACGAAATTCTGAAAGCCCACGGGATGCTTGTGGCTGAGCATTTTCTGGTGCAGGAAGCCGAATGGAATTCACAACCTGATGAAGTGCTGCGAAAGGCCGAAAATATTGGCTATCCGTTAATTGCCAAACCTGTCGACGATGGCTGCTCCTCCGCTGTAAAAAAACTGCACAATGCCGATGATTTCAGGGCTTTTGCCCGATTGATTTTTCGGGAAGATGACGCACTCGATCTCGGTGCAGCCGAACGGTTGAAAATCAAACCCAAAGAAGAATTCCCGCAAAAACGGCAGTTTCTGGTTGAGTCGTTGATTTCGGCCAATGGTGCCCACACATTCCTTGAAATCACTGGAGGAATGCTCACACATCGTGAGGCCGACGGCTCTGTGCGGTACGAGGTTTTTGAGGCCTCCGAAGCGCTTTCGGAAGGCGAGGTGCTCTCGCTCGAAGAGAAGTTTCTGGCCGGTCAGGGGCAAAACATCACGCCCGCACGTTACGCCCGCGATTCACAAGTGCGGCAACGCATCTCCGATCAAGTGAAAGCAGAGCTCGAAAAAGCCGCCAGAGCCCTCCATGTACAAGGCTACTGCCGCATCGACGCCTTCGTTAGGGTTTTCGATACCGACCGCACCGAGGTAATCTTTATCGAGGTAAACTCACTGCCTGGAATGACACCGGCCACCTGTATCTTTCACCAAACTGCAATCAATGGTTACAAGCCTTACGATTTTATTGAAAAAATCATGACTTTTGCAGAAAAGTCGGCCCTCCCGGGAATGCAGCCGGCCTGATATACATGTCGTTCAAAGAATTTCTCCAATCTCGAAGCTTTTGGAAGCACTTTTTGCTGGCTAACAGCGTTGTTGCTCTGTTGGTGATTTTGGGAATGGTCTTTCTTAACTTTTATACCTTACACGATAGCAAAGTTGAGGTGCCCGACTTTAAAGGCATCTACATCAGCGATCTCGACAAGTTCGTGGAAGGCCACGATGTGAGCTACGAAATTGTCGATTCGGTTTACAACATGAAGAAAGACAAAGGAACGGTGATCGAACAAGACCCGGCTCCGGGTTCTACAGTTAAAGAAGGGCGTACCATTTATCTTACGGTAAATGCCATGCTCAACCAACAAGTGAAAATGCCCGATCTGGTCGACCTTAGTCTCCGTCAGGCAACATCGTTACTCGAAACCTACGGCTTAAAGGTAGGAGCAATTCGGTATCGTGAAGGCTTGCCGCCGGTAATGGAGCAGCTCTATAAAGGGAAACGGATTGCGTCAGGAACCATGGTCGACAAAGGCTCTTCCATCGATTTGGTGGCCGGTTTAGGCGATAGCAAAGGACTGATTCCGGTTCCCGATTTGTTTGGTTTAACGCTTCCTGAAGCCAGGGCAATCCTCGTTTCAAAAAGCTTGCTGGTGGGTGTGGTACTCCAGGATGCCACCGGCAGAGATACACTCAGTGCCCAAATTTATCGTCAAGATCCTCTGCCCGGGGCCGAAGGTTTGTACGACGGTGCTCCTGTTAATCTATGGCTAACCGGTAGCCCGGAGGTTCTTGAAAATGAAAAAAATCAGACGTTGGAAAATGAATAAGCTCTTGCTTTGTATGCCCTTTTTATGGGCCACTATGGGGATGGCACAAGGCCTCAAAGTAGAGCCATTGGGTTCGATGCCGTTCAGTCAGAAGAGCAGCGAGTTCAAGTCAACCCGCGATTTTCCCGACTCACTCCAACTCCCGTTTGTAGAAGACTTTTCTTACCCCGGGCCTTACCCCGACGGCCGTTTGTGGCTTAGTCCCAGTGTGTTCATCAGTGAAACACTGCCTTACCTGCCACCAACAATAGGCGTGGCCACCCTGGATGGCTTACGCTGGGATGGACAGCCCTACGCGTCAATCATTCAAAATGGAGAGGCAGATACTTTATTGTCTAGGCCCTTTCGCCTTGATTTTCCGCCTTCCGATTCGCTTTACATGAGCTTCTATGTTCAGCCGGGAGGAATGGGTAACTTCCCGGAATTCGTCGACTCTCTTTTGCTTGAGTTCTACAGCCCTGTTGATAGTATCTGGCGTTGGGTTTGGGGCTCAAAAGGCGAAGATTACCCTCAAACCTTGCGGCCTTTTCGCAAAGTGATGCTGCCTATCCGCGATACCCTCTTCCTCAAGAACGGCTTTCAGTTTCGCTTCAGGAACAATGCCCAATTGAATGGAAGTTGGGACCATTGGCATATCGACTACATCGAGATTGACCGGTTTCGCAATCGCTTCGACACCCTTCATACCGATTTTGCCTTCATGTACCCACCCAAAAGTTTGTTGCACACCTATCAGGCTTTGCCGCTTTGGCATTTCCTTCCGCAGGCCAACGACAATATGGACGAGGTATACAACCTATCGCTCACCACATTAAATGCCTTTCCGGCTAATCGCTTCTATGGGTATGATTTTTTTAATGCCAACGGCGATTTGGTCGACTTTCTTCAATTTGAAAATCAGGGGCCAATCATTCCCCGCCAGGAATACACCTTGGAGGAGCCGGTAAAGTACACATATGAAGATCCGGGAACGGAATGGACTGTTTATAATTTGAAACACTTCCTCAGCGACAATACCGACAGTTTGGCCCGTAACGATACTGTAACCTACATTCAAGTGCTGTCAAATTATTATGCACTGGATGATGGCTCTGCCGAGGCCCGCGTGAGCCTCAACAACAACGGTGGAGGCTTTGTGGCCCAAAGGTTTGAGAATTACATTTCAGACACACTCAAGGCAGTTCAGTTTTACTTTAACCGTACAGTGATGAATGGAGCAGGGCAGGAGTGGTTTCTGATGATTTGGGCTGCCGGAAACAATCAGCCCGGGCAGCTTCTGCATCAGCAAGCCCTCACGTATCCCGATTCTCCTGGTCTCAATCAGTTTTCCACCATTGCGCTTTCAACGCCATTGTTCCTCCCCTCCGGATCCTATTATGTGGGTTGGGCTCAAACCTCTAATTTTGAGTTAAACGTCGGCTTTGACCGCAACATTAACAGCAACGACCGCATTTACTACAACCTCGATGGTAATTGGTATAACTACGCCGCTGCCGAAGGTACGCTGATGCTTCGTCCTGTTTTCCGTTACCCTTTCGACATTTATGTGAGCACACCTGAACCTCTGCAGAAACCGATGGATTGGCATATCTTTCCCAATCCAAGCGGCGATTTTGTGCAGATTTCAGGCGATCATGCTGCCGGAACACAATGGATAATTCGCGATTTACAAGGTCGGGTTTTGCTCAGTGGGGAGTATGAATCACAACTGCGGTTGGATGTCTCTTCACTTCCTGTTGGAATGTATTTTCTGGGATTGGAAAGCAGTGTTGGCACAGGGCGCTTTACCTGGAAGAAGTTTATTCGTTCAGCACGATGAGTCATTGGGATGAAGAGGAATTGCCGGATGGATTGCCTGAAGGCGATGACGGTGAGCAGGATGAGCTTTTTGAGCATCACCGGATTGTAGCCGACAAAGGGCAGGAGTTGCTCCGGGTCGATAAGTTTTTACAGAACCGTCTGGAGAAAACCTCCAGAAGCCGCATTCAGAATACAGCAGATGCCGGAAATATTCATGTGAATGGCAAGCCGGTAAAATCGAATTACCGCGTAAAGCCCGGTGATGTGGTGGCTGTTGTTTTTGCGCATCCACCGAGAGTGCTGGAGGTTTTGCCCGAGAATATACCGCTCAATATCGTGTATGAAGACGATGATGTGGTGGTGATTAATAAGGTGGCCGGTATGGTTGTTCACCCTGGCTATGGCAACTACACCGGAACATTGGTCAATGCCCTGCTCTACCATTTTCAGCATTTACCCTTGTTTCAGGATAAGCAGCCTCGCCCGGGACTTGTGCACCGACTCGATAAGAATACTTCGGGTATTATGGTGATGGCCAAAAACGAATTTGCACATGCTCATTTGGCCCGTCAGTTTTTTGAGAGAACAACTGACCGGAAGTATGTAGCCTTGGTATGGGGCGATTTCCAAGACGATTCCGGCACCATTACCGGTCATATCGGACGCGATATCCGCGATCGGAAGCTGTTTGCTGTTTTCCCTGATGGTTCTCAAGGAAAGCATGCCATTACTCATTACACGGTATTGAAGCGGTTTACTTATGTAACACTGGTCGAATGTAAGCTGGAAACCGGTCGTACGCATCAAATTAGGGTGCATCTAAAGCACACAGGTCATCCACTGTTCAACGACGATACCTATGGAGGCGATCAGATTCTGAAAGGCACAACATCGGCCTCTTACAGGGCCTTTATTCAGAATTGTTTTACAGTATTACCCCGACATGCGCTCCATGCTAAGTCGCTGGGATTTACGCATCCTGTGAGTGGAAAACGGTTGTTTTTTGAATCGGAATTGCCTGCCGATATGCAGGCTGCCATTGAGAAGTGGCAAACGTACGCGACTCATCGCATTCAAGGTTAAGCTTGGGCTTCAGGCTTTTTCTTGAGAATAAATTGCACCCAGACAACCCAGAGAATAAAGATTACAATGTAAATGAGGTTGTTGAACAAGTCATGGGCTTCCATCTGAACAAATGTTCCCGAGGCAAATGTTTGTTTTGTCAATAAAACAACTCTTGTAGTATTGATAGCCAGAATGAGTAGGGCACCAAGAGGAATAAACCATAACTTGGATTTAAGTGGGCCTGGATAAGAAATAATTAGGCTTGCGAAACCATACGTGAGTCCAAATCCAACGCAAGGGTTGCCAATGATAACTCCGTATGAGCCAATAATAGCCAGACTGTTATAACCATGGACAAGGTCATAACTCATTGCTTCAAGCACTGCAATACTCGACCATTGCAAGGCTTTCAGGAAAATATGATAGTTGAATTCCCAAAGATTCTTGTATATCTCGATGTGATAAATTAAGAAGTTCTCCGAGACCAACCAAAAAAGATAAAAGCCAAAAATCTTTATTAAAAAAAGATTTATGGCTTTTGAATTCGTTTCCACTGAATGCAGTATTCAGGGACAAATTATTTCGTCGCGCTTTTCCCTTTGCGTGCGTCGTAAATTTTCTTTACTCCATAACCTGCGCAAGCAGCTACCAATAAGGATACTCCACCATCAACCGGAATTACGGATGCACCTGGAGGAACTGGGGTGGCTAAAATTGCGCTGGTAACTCCAGCAAAAAGGAATAGGCCAGCTGTCAAAATAAGATTCTTCGCCATGATCAGTTTATTAGTTTGGTGGTGTTCAATTCTCTAGAGCAAATGTAAGCATTACTTTATAAAATGAAACAAGTGCCCGCAAAAAAAATAGTGTGCGAATCCAGTTATCGATTTAATTAATTGATTGTGAGTGTTATAAGTTAGTGGTTGTTTGCGCTTTATTTACCACCAGTTGTTCATAACTGGTTTGAGTAGCTTGGACTTTTGGCCTGGGTTTTTTCTCTGAGTTGTTTGGATGTTAGACGGCTGCCATCATGGCTCCAACCCGGAGGACCGAACACATAACTCATTTTACTCTTCCAGTCGGGAGCTTTTTTGAAGTCCTCTCCAATGGCTTTCCACTCATGAAAAACAACGTCGGTCGGATGAAAACTACCGATGTTTTTCGTAAGCCCATACACGGGTTTAATAAGTTCTTTTTCAGGACGAAAGGTGCCAAATAGTCTGTCCCAAATAATTAAAACCATACCCATATTTGAGTCTAAATACTCCACGTTTGAAGCATGATGTACACGATGGTGAGAAGGTGTTACGAATATGAACTCAAACCAGGCCGGAAGCTTTTTAATGGTTTCAGTATGCACCCAAAACCCATACACCTGACATGCGGCATACATAAATATGATGTCCAGCGCTTCAAATCCCATCAATGCTATGGGAACAAAGTACAGCCAACGATAGTAAGGCTGAAATACAGAGCTTCGAATGGCGACCGTAAAGTTGAATTTCTCGCTCGAATGATGCGTTACATGAGTAGCCCAAAAAAAACGGCTGTAGTGATCGACATAATGTAAAACGTAATAGGCAAAATCTTGCGCAAAAAACAGTAATACCCAATAAATCAAGCCCTTATCTTGAAAACTGAACAAGCGAAGCGAAAATGCCCAAGTCAGAATCGCGAGTGTTATAACCCTGAAAATCAAATCATTCAGAAAATTCAGGCTGCTGCATAACAGGTTGATGACTGTATCTTTTCCGCTGTAAAGCTCTTTTTGGTGAAAATGGCTGTAAATCATCTCCGCAGCAATCAAAACAGCCATAAATGGGGTCGAAATCAGGAGTAACAATGCTTCCACAGCCGCAAAATTAAACGAATTGGTTTACTGTTCGAGCTTGCGCAAAGCAATGATCTGATCAATCTCCCGGTAGAGTGCGTAATTCTGCTCTTTGTTCACATTTTCAGGGGCCGCTCCTGATCGGAAAAATACACCCTCAAAACGAGAAATGTCTTGCGGAAGAGAAGGCCATCCAAAATACAGAGCACCACTCCGACGAACCCAGTAATCGCTCCCAAATACCGCCGATTCTTCCGAAATGCAATAAGTAATTTCGGCCATTCGAGTAACGAGCGACTTATCTTCAATCATAGGCCAAATGCTGTAAGCCAGCTCCACGATTTTCTCCGTGTTTTTTCCGTACCGAAGTACCCAACGGTGAATGGTTTTGGCATCCGCGCCAATTTGCTTGGCCTCTCCTAACTGAATTCCGGCGTACTCCTCAACCGCTGCCATGTTACTAAATTCACCTCCACTGAGGGTAATCTTTTCTGTTTTGCAGGGAGGAATACCGTTTACGCCTTCGGCTTTTAGCCTCGCAACAACCCTTTTCATGATTTTTTCTGCCATCCGGCGATAGCCCGTAAGCTTGCCACCTGCGATCGATAGCAGCCCGTTTGAATGCTCGAAAATCTCATCCTTTCGCGATACCTCCGAGGGTTTTTTATTCCTTTCAGCGATCAATGGCCGCAAACCGCTCCAGGCCGATTCAATGTCGCCCGGACCTAATTTCACACTCGGAAAACACCGTTTAACTGCATTGAGCAGGTAATCGCGCTCTTTCAAGGTATAACTCGGCTTATCGGCCGAACCGTCGTGTATCTCATCGGTAGTTCCTATGTATACTTTCCCCTCACGGGGGATGGCAAAAATCATTCGCCCATCGCCCACGTCGAAATACACAGAGCTTCGCAGTGGAAAAAGGCTGCCATCCAATACCAAATGAATTCCCCTTGTAAGCAACAAGTGTTTATCTGATTGGGCTCCGGCTTTCTCTCTGATGTCATCTACCCATGGCCCTGCAGCATTTACTACTACTTTAGCCCGAAAGGTGTAGGCCTTGCCCGTAACCTGATCGGTGGCCTTTACGCCCTTCACTTTGCCTGATTCGAGGAGAAAATCCTCCACTTCTACGTAATTCAAGGCCATTGCACCGTGTTCAACCGCAGTTTTTAGCACCGAAATACACAGCCGGGCGTCGTCGCTTCGGTACTCCTTATACACTGCTCCACCCACCAAACCGACGGTATGAATGAGCGGTTCGTGCGCTGCAACCTCAGCGGCCGATAACATCCTGAAACGTTCGCCCTGCTCAACACCGGCCAAGGTCTCATACAATGTCAACGCTGCCCTCAGGCTCCATTTTCCCAAACTGCCATCCACATACACTGGAAGAAGCATATCTTCTGGGTATACCAAATGTGGGGCGTTGCGCTTCAAAATGCTGCGTTCACGACCAACTTCCCGCACCAAGGCAAAATCGAGCTGTTTGAGGTATCGAAGTCCGCCATGAATCAACTTGGTCGATTTACCGGATGTTCCAGAGCCAAAATCAGCTTTTTCAAGCAGCAAGACCGTCAAGCCCCTACTGGCCGCATCTAAGGCGATGCCTGCACCGGTGATTCCTCCTCCAATAACGATTACATCAAAGTGGTTTATTGAAGCTTGCTGCAATTGCGCTTCCCGGTTTCGTCCGTCCCAAGCGCCGTAAGCTATTCGGGTAAAATCCATTGATAAGCTTTAAGACTGTCGCGCTGCAGCACATACAGTTTATTTTGCACAAAACTGAAATCGAGGAAATCTCCGTCGGGAATTCGCCAAGCCGAGTTTTGCAGCGCTTTCATATCGTAGACATTCAGCTCATTATTTTTGTTTCGGTACAATACAAAATTACCGGCCACATGAAATTGCTCGGCATCCCGAACCGGCAGTGTGCGCAGGTAAGTGCCGAAAATGTCGAATTGCAGGATTCCCTTTCCGGGTATGCTCATATAGAGATGGTTTCCGTATTCCTCCATCCAGTTGGGAATAGGCGCAAACCCTAAGATCTGGTTTATATTCCGAATGTCAACATTGATATTCAACCTTTGATCAAGCCGGGTGAGGTAAAAGTTTACCGGATCGTAAAGCCATATTCCGTTGTCGTACGACCAGCAAACCTGGCTAACCTGTTCCTTCTCGATGGTTTCGAGTCTGAGTGGCTCTCCACTTTCGCTTAAGGTATTGTCGACAAACACAACCCGCGATAAATCTTGATAAAACACAATCACTTTGAGCGGGTTTGTAGCATCAACCCGGGTAATTTGTCCAAGCGATTTGTTACTGTAAATCCTAAAAAGGCTCCCGTTCGATTTGTACTTTGTAAGTGCATCGCCTTTTACAGTGTAAACGTCTCCAAGGCGATCGGTGAAAACCATCTCTGCGGATTCCGCTTTGGCCCAAAGCAGTTTCCAGGGCTCAATGTCCTGAGCGCTTATCATGCTGCATTTCAGCAATAGCAGTACTGTTAGGCTATTAAGCCAATCATACTTTACTCGCACAGAGTTCCAGAATCTCATCGAGGTATTTTCGATCGTTGGCTAGGCGGGGCACTTTGTTTTGGCCGCCAAGCTTTCCGCGTTGTTTCATCCAATTGTAGAACGTTCCCGACTCAAGGGCATGTATTACCGGCTTTCTAAGCGTAATGTTTTTATAACGCTTAGCTTCATAATCAGAGTTTAATGTTTTTAGGGCGTTATCGAGAATTTCGCCAAAATATTCAAGATTATCAGGACTTTGGTCAAACTCAATGAGCCATTCGTGGGCTCCATTGCTTCCAACATCCATGAAAATGGGGCCTGCTGTATACTCGCGGATGACTGACGATGTTTTTTCACAAGCAATCGCCAAAGCTTTCTCGGCATTATCCACAATAAGCTCTTCTCCGAATGTATTGATGTAGTGCTTTGTGCGGCCAGAAATTCTGATTCGGTAAGGGTTAACCGAGGTAAAGTGAATCACATCACCAATTTGATAACGCCAAAGCCCGCCGTTGGTGGTAATGAGCATTACATAATTTACGTCGGGTTTAACTCCGTCGAGCCACACTACTGGTGGGTTTTCCAGGTGGGCCAATTCGGCAGGAATAAACTCGTAGAAAATGCCATAGTCGAGCATCAGCAGCATTTCGTTCGAGTGGCTTTGGTCTTGAATCCCAAAAAATCCTTCCGAAGCATTGTATGTTTCGAGGTAATGCATCTTGTCGGAAGGGATAATTTTCCGGTATTGCTCACGGTAAGGCGTAAAACTAACGCCTCCGTGCATGAACAACTCAAGGTTTGGCCAAATATCCAGTACGTTGTTCGTACCTCGGATTTCTAAGATGCGCTGTAATAAAATGAGCATCCAACTAGGCACACCGGCCAAATTCGTTACATCTTCTTCAATCGTGTGGTGAGCAATGCGCTCCAGTTTACTTTCCCATTCACTCATTAACGCGATGCTCAAATCGGGGGTACGCATGTATTCTACCCACACCGGTAAATGTTCCATAATGATCGCACTCAGATCGCCAAACCAAGTGTTGCCCGATTTAATGTTAATCTGGTGTGAACCTCCAAGCGTTAGTCCTTTTCCAGAGAATATGCGGGTTTCCGGATAGTTGTTACAGTACATGGCCAGCATGTCTTTCCCGCCCTTAAAATGACACTCTTCTAAGGCTTCCTGGCTCAGCGGAATAAATTTGCTTTTATCGGAAGTGGTTCCGGATGACTTGGCAAACCAACGAATTTCGGTCGACCACAAAACATTTTGCTCGCCCATCATCATCCGTTCAATGAAGGGTTTCAGCGCTTCATAATCATGAATGGGCACACGCTCGCGAAAGGTTTCATACGATTTGATGCCCGCAAAGTCGTACCGTCTTCCAATTTCAGTGTCTTTAGCACTTTGAAGCAGTTTTCTGAACCACTCATTCTGCACTTCATGCGGATACTTTAAAAACAGGCCGATCTGGTGGATCCGCTGTTTCATTACCCAGGAAACAATTGAATTGACTAACGACATAATTGGCCTCTATGCAAACCTACTACGAATGCTGGAATTGCGAAAACAATTATTTTTTCAATTGAAGATATTTTGTGAAGTCCTTTATTTCTAGTCCATTCAACAAGAAATCAGGTCTAAGTCCGCCTTTTCGCGCGGCTTTCATGCCAAATGCAATGTCGGCAAGCCCCTCTTTTCGATGGGCATCAGGGTTTACGGATATCATCACCCCTTTTTCCATGCACAGCGGAATCCACTGCCAGTCGATATCGAGCCGATAGGGATTGGCATTGAGCTCAATGGCTACTTTGTTGGCTGCACAGGCATCAATAATTTTAGGGTAATCCAAAGGGTATGCAGCTCTCGACAATAAGAGCCTTCCGCTGGGGTGCCCTAAAATTGTGGTGTGTGGGTTTTCAATCGCCTTGATAAGTCTCGAAGTGGCGCGTTGTTCATCCATTCTAAGCACCGAATGTACCGAAGCAACGATGAAATCGAATTGCTCGAGAATTTCGGTACGGTAATCGAGACTGCCATCATTAAGAATATCCGATTCGATGCCTTTGAAAATGCGAAATTCATCCACCGGGTAGGCTTTGTTCAATTCATCAATCTCCTTGTGTTGGGCGAGCACCCGCTCAGCACTGAGACCTCCCGCGTAGAACGCACTTTTACTGTGGTCGCAGATTCCAAAATAGGCCATTCCCATCGCCTTGCAGGCATCGGCCATGGTTTTTAATGTGTCGGCACCATCGCTCCAAGTGCTGTGGTTGTGGAGAATTCCACGAATGTCTGACAATTGGGCAAGGGGTTTAGCGGAAAGTTCTAGGGCTTTTTCGAACGGCCAGTTGCGGAGTGCCGGAATGACAAAAGGCTGATTTAAGGAAGCAAAAACGGCTTCCTCCGAGGTTGTACCGCTCGATACATTGGAAGAAGCCATCAATGTTTCTACAAATTCGTCGGGGCCGGTATGTTTGATTTGCTCGACACCCCAGTTCTCCTCAGCACATTCATACAGGTAATACACGGGGCCTTCGGTCGAATTTACCACAATGGGCATACTCTCAGTGTTGATTGAAAACCCGCTTTCAGCAAGGGTTTGCTTCCATTCGTGTGGTAGAGAAGCGGCCAAAAAACTCAAGCGGTCCACCACATTTTCTTCCCGTCGAAGGGCTCCTGTACGTTCAATTCTAGCTTTCGGAAAGTAAGTACGGAGGTGATCTTCGAACAGTGAGGCCTGGTAGTCGGCATCGGCAAACAGCATTTTACCCGAATTGCTAAACCTAAACTCCAAGGCCGATTTGATTAATTCTTGCGTTTTGACTCCAAAGCCTTTCAATTCAACCAGGCGGTTTTCGTTGCAGGCGTAAAGCAATTCACCCGGACTTTCAATTTCGAGCTCTTTCCAAAGTTGAGCTACTTTCTTTGGGCCTATGCCTTTAATGCCAAGCATTTCGACAACACCTACAGGGGTCTTTTGCAGAAGGGCATCCAATTCGGGATCGGTATTGCCGGCCAGCAGCTGAATTAACTTGGTGGCTATGCTTTTGCCTACACCGGGCATTGCCAGTATGCCGGCTTCATCGAGTTCGTGAAGGGCTACCTGACTTCGGTCGATTTGGAAAGCGGCATTTTGGACCGATTTTATTTTGAATGGGTTCTCTTCATGCAGTTCCATGAGGGCCGACAGTAAGCGAAGGTGGCGCGCAAGTTCTTTGTTACTCATGGGTGCAAGATACTTCTACGCCTTGCATGTTCGGCCAAAAAAAAACGCCCGGAAAGCGAATTCCCGGACGTTTTTTGAAGGCTTGGAAAATTTAGTAAACCTCAATTTGATAAGGCATTCTAGCTTGATAAGACTTCATGTTCATCAATCTGTTCATTTGCTGGTAATAAGTGTAGGATGGTCCAAGGGTTTTCTCGAGTACCGCTTTTTCGCTGGCGCCTCCCAAACGTTTAAGCACACGTTGGAAGGGGTCTTCTCTTACCGGCATAACACTCAATCGGTAGTTTTCTAGCTTGGCCTTCTTGGCGGCAATTTCAATGGCTGTCTCTAATCCACCAAACACGTCAATTAATCCAATTCGCTTGGCATCAACGCCGGTCCACACGCGACCTTGGGCGATAGAATCTACCTGGTCTTTTGGAATCCCTCGCCCTTCCGAAACGCGTGTAATGAAGTTATCATAGATACGCTCAACCTCTGCCTGAATGATTTCGCTTTCACGTGGTGTTACGCCGCGGGCAGAAGTCATGATGTCGGCCATTGGGGTTGTTTTCACTGTGTCGATGGTTACACCAAGGTTGTTGGTGAATTTTTGAGCATTGAAGAAAAGACCAAACACGCCAATCGAACCCGTAATTGTATTGGGGCTGGCTACGATGGTATCGGCCGGGGCTGCAATGTAATAGCCACCCGAAGCAGCAACATTGCCCATGGAGGCGATTACTGGTTTTACTTTCTTGGTAAGCACCACTTCTCTCCAGATGGTTTCTGAGGCGAGGGCTGAACCTCCCGGAGAATTAATCCGAAGAACAACAGCTTTCACTTTGTCGTCTAAACGAGCCTTTCTGAGAGCCTCTGCAAATTCAACCGAACCTACCTGACCTTCGCTACCTTCTCCATCAATGATGTCACCTTCGGCATAAACAATGGCTATTTTATCGCCTTTGGCTTTTTCTCGTTTGTCTTCAAGGTCGTTGAGTTCAGCCAATTTTAGCCATTCGAGTTTTTCGATGCTTTCGGCACTGGTTTTTGTTTTGAGCATTTCTAAGACTTCGTCGCGGTACTTTAGCTCATCAACGAGTTTGTTGGCTACAGCAGCGGGAGCATTGGTTACCAGTAGCTGTGAAGCAATCTCGCGCAATTTGCTTTCAGGAAGCTTACGGCTTTGAGCAATACCTTTAATCATGTGATCCCACATTGAAAACAAGAACGTGCGCACCTGTTCACGGTTTGCCTCAGAGAGTTTTTCCTGAATAAAAGGCTCAACGGCACTTTTAAACTTTCCGTGACGAAAAACCTGAGGCTCTACGCCAAGTTTATCCAAGGTTCCTTTGAAGAAGAGCAGTTCAGAGCGGAGTCCTTTCAATTCTGCCAGACCTGTTGGGTGAAGGAAAATTTTGTCGGCCACACTGGCCAGGTAGTAACCGGTTTGCGAGAAGGCCTCGCTGTAGGCATAGATGAACTTTCCGCTTTTTTTGAATTTAATCAATGCATTGCGGATTTCTTCCAAAGTGGCCATACCGGTGATGGGAGAGCTGATGTCGAGGAAGATTCCATCGATGTTGGGGTGAGCCGCAGCCTTATCGAGGTTGTCGATTACGTTGTAAAGCCCAAGTGGAGCATCGTCGGCTAAGCCACCAAAACCCATCCCGTTAAATGGATTATCGCTTTCGCGGTCGGGAACTGGAGAGTTCAGCTCAACGTGAACAATGGTGTGAGCCTTGGGTTCGATTTCCTTCTTCCCGCCGGAGGCTGAAGCAATCATTACAATGAGTAAGATGAGGAAAAAGAAGGAGAACAGGAGTCCCACCATAGAGGCGAAGACCATTTTAAAGAAAGCGCGCATAGGTATTTATTTATGTGACAAATGAACAGAAATTGCGGGGGTTAAAAAAGTGTGAAATGAATGAAGCATTGATTGGCTTGGGCAGCAACCTCGGCGACCGTCCGGCGCACTTGAGGGCGGGCTGCCTTCAAATGTTACAGAATGGGATAACTATTTTATCGGTTTCATCGCTGTATGAGAGCAACCCGGTAGGCTATACCTCTCCGAATGCCTTTTTGAATGCGGTTGTGAAGGTTCGAACAGGTTTGAATGCCGCTGTGCTGATGGCCGTTTTGCAAACCATAGAACGTGATGCCGGACGCCAAAAAACAGATTCATATACCGATCGACCAATTGATTTGGACATACTTTTTTTTGGGAATTCAAGCATTAACGTTGATGCATTGGTAGTTCCGCACCCAAGGGCTCATCAACGAGGCTTTGTGTTAGTGCCTGCCGTTGAAATTGCACCCGATTGGAAGCATCCATTGCTCGAAAAGACCTTGACTGAATTGTTGAAGGGGTTGAATACTGACAGTGAGGGAATTCGGATTTTTTCATCCTCCAATTGGTTAAATAATGTGTAAAAACCTTACATGATATTTTTCAAGTTGTTGTAAATCAATTGTATATAGATTTATTGGGGAAATGTCCCGATGTGGACAAATCCGTTGACTCAAGCATTCAATTAGGTACTTTTGCAGCCAAATTTGACACCGCAATTAAATCGTACAGATAATGAACATTTTCAAAAACGGAGCACTCGGCCTGTTAGCCGTAACTATGATCACCGTTGCCAGCAGCTGTGGCATCAAGAAGATGATTAAAGACGCAGGTAAAATTGCGTACACAGTTAGTCCTGATCCGCTTGAATTGCATGGCGACAGTGTTCGGATTACCGTTAATGGAGACTTTCCTCAGAAGTACTTCCACAAGAAAGCTACCGTGGTTGTAACACCGGTTGTGAAATACAACGGAGGAGAGAAAACTTTGAAAACGCTCACCTTGAAAGGCGAGAAAATTGAAGGTAGTGGTCAAAGCATTTCTTACACTGAGGGCGGTAAGTTCAGCGTTTCTGACCGTTTCTTGTATCAGCCCGGAATGGAGGATGCTCAGGTGTTACTCCGTGCTACAGCGCAATACAAGAATAAAACGGTAGATCTTCCCGAAGTGAAGATTGCTGAAGGTACAATTGTGACTCCACTGCTTTTGCAAAAAGACTATAAAGTGATGGCTGCCGGTGATAAATTCGATAAGAATCCAACTGTTACGCAGAAGTCAAGCCTGTACTTTTTGGTTGATTCGTGGGAAGTACGCAGTGTGGAATTAAGCAGCGACGAAACGCAGAATCTTTACCGTTTCATTGATCGCGGCGCAAGAGACAGCGCTGAGTTTGTTAGTCTTGATGTATTCGGTTTTGCTTCACCGGAAGGAGAATTAGATCGCAATTCTAAGCTTTCTGAAAACCGCGCCGATGAAGGTTATGAGCTGGTGATGAACCGTTTCAAGAAGGCCAAAATCAAAGGATACGATAAGAAAGAAGGCTTCTTCCGCAAGATTACTACCAACTACGAAGACTGGGACGGATTGAAAAACATGCTTCAGACTTCTTCTGTGAATGGGAAGGATGCCGCCCTGAATATCATTAACACGGTAAATGATCCTGAAGCCCGCGAGCAACAATTCCGTGAGTTGGCCTCTTACGACCCGATTTACGAAGAGATTTTCCCAAAACTTCGTCGCGCCGAGATTAACCTCGTCGCGAAATTGAAAGTTCGCACCGACGACCAGATTCGTGCTTTGGCGTTGAATAGTGCCGACTCATTGGGCATGGAAGAACTGTTGTACAGCGCTTCATTGTTCACTTCGAACGACGATAAACTCAAAATCTACCAGTCGTTTGCGCGTCGTTTCCCGGAAGACTTCCGCGGATTTAACAACATGGGCTACATCTATTTTCTTCAGGGTAAAATGAATGAAGCTCAGGCTGAATTTGAAAAGGCCGGCCGCGTAGCCAAAAACAACGCCATGATTCAAAATAACCTTGGAGCAGTAGCGGCAAGCAAAGGCGATAAAAAAGGTGCTGCCGGATTTTTCGCTTCGGCCGGAAACGGTGCAGAGACCAACTATAACAAAGGCAATTTGGCTGTGGCCAACGGAAAATATAGCGAAGCAGTAAGCAATTACGGTTCGGCATGTTCTTTCAATGCGGCCTTGGCGAAACTGTTGGCCGGAAATGCATCAGGTGCCACGCAAACCCTCGATTGTACGGAGAACCGTGAGAATGGTGAGGCGTACTACCTCCGTGCGGTAATTGCTGCGCGAAGCGGAAACAAGGAAGCGGTTCTGAGCAATTTGGGTAAAGCCATTGCTGCCGACGGTAAGCTGAAAAACCGTGCGAAGACCGATAAAGAATTCCG
Source organism: Bacteroidota bacterium (assembly GCA_027483445.1). GTDB lineage: Bacteria > Bacteroidota > Bacteroidia > M30B66 > M30B66 > CAMCXT01. Next base: position 246,227 of record JAIXUS010000018.1, read on the forward strand.
CAAGTTTGTAGCAGAGCTGGCCGGTGTGCTGAATTAATCATCACAAAACGTTTTATAGCGAGAGGCGCCCCGGAAGGAAGGCGCCTCTCGCATTTTGGGGGACTTCTGAATTTTGGTTCAGCGCTTAGGTTTGGTGGTTCGCAGAGGCTTGGACCGAGGGTTTGCGCCACCGGGCGAAGCCGGAAGCCCGGGAAGCGGAGCGAACCGGGAAAAAGGCGAAGCACGGGATGCCCGCCGATGCGGCCTCGGTGCAACGAAGGCTTAAGGCAGGCAGGCGCCCAAAAAAGAACTCCTGAGATACACCTAGACTACAGGCGTGACTTGGGAAGCGCGGAAAGATGGTACAGTAAAATGCCGGCGCAGACCGAGACGTTGAAGGAGTGCTTGGTGCCGAATTGCGGGATTTCCAGGGCAAAATCGGTGAATGGAAGCACTTCGTCGGACACCCCGTTTACTTCGTTTCCCAAGACCAGAGCGGTTTTTTCGGGCAGTGTTTTGAAATCGTTCAGAAAAATGCTCTCGGTGGTTTGTTCGGCGATGATGACCGTATACCCTTCTTGTTTACAGTGTTTTACAGCATCTTCTACGGACTCAAAGTATTGCCACTCCACGCTGTTTTCGGCGCCCAGGGCCGATTTGTGAATTTCGCGGTTGGGTGGTGTGGCCGAAATGCCGCAGAGATAAATGCGTTCGCAGAGGAAGGCATCGGCTGTGCGAAAAATAGAACCGATATTGTGTAAACTCCTCACATTATCGAGAATAAGGCGAACGGGCCATTTTTCGGCTTGTTTGAATTCTTGGGTATCCTTTCGGTTTAGCTCGGTAATGTGTAACTTTCGCATGGCTTTAACAGCGCCAAAAATACATCCTTCTTCCATTGAAAGCACCGAAGTCATCTACTGCTTCACAGTCGGTTACCGAAACCCCCTTGATGAAGCAATACAATACAATTAAGGCCAAGTATCCCGATGCCATGCTGCTGTTTCGGGTGGGCGATTTTTATGAGACTTTTGGAGAGGATGCGATTAAAGCTTCTCAGATTCTGGGCATTGTGCTCACCAAAAGAGCCAATGGAGCGGCGGCCTCCATTGAGTTGGCCGGTTTTCCGCACCACTCGTTGGAGAATTATTTGCCCCGGCTTGTTCGGGCCGGCTTGCGCGTGGCAATTTGCGACCAGCTCGAAGACCCCAAGCAAACCAAAACGATTGTTAAGCGCGGTGTTACTGAGTTAGTTACGCCTGGTTTGGCGGGTACTGATAAACTTTTAGACCACCGTTCGAATCACTTTCTGGCGGCCGTGTATTACCTGAATAACCGCGCCGGAGTGGCCTTTCTCGACCATTCGACCGGAGAATTTCTGGTGGCTGAAGGCCGACACGAGTACATCTCAAAGCTCATCGGGCAATTTCAGCCGGGTGAGGTGCTTTTTCCCAAACCTCAGGCAACCCTGTTTCAGTCGCAATTCAGCGAACGCTACTTTACTTTTCCGCTCGACGATTGGGTTTTTCAGGAAGACTTCGCCCGTGAGCTCCTGCTCAAGCAGTTTAACACCCTTTCGTTGAAGGGTTTTGGTATTGATGAGATGAGCTGCGCCATAATTGCGGCCGGCGCTTGTTTGCATTATTTACGGGAGACCAATCACGACAAAACCGCCCACCTCACTGCCATTTCGCGGATAGAGGAAGAGCGTTATGTTTGGATGGATGCCTTTACCATCCGCAATCTTGAGCTTTTTCAAAGCAGTCATCCACAGGGGCTGAGCCTCTTTGATGTAATCAATCAAACCACTACGCCAATGGGTGCTCGTATGCTGCGCCGTTGGCTGGCCATGCCTTTGAAAGATTTGCGACCGGTTGAAGAACGGTTAAAGGTGGTAGAACTTTTTCTTTCTACGCCCGAAATGGCGCATGCCCTGTTGGAACAACTCAAGGCCATAGGTGATTTGGAGCGTGTGATTGCCAAAGTAGCCGTGCAGCGCATCCAGCCACGCGAGCTGCATGCCTTGAGGCGAGCATTGGCCGCAATTGTTCCTGTGCAGCAAATTTGTAAGGCTTCCGAAAACCGCTTACTAAACACATATGGCGAACAGCTGAATCCCTGTGTTTCTATTCGTGAGCGCATTGAGCGGGAAATTCAGGCCGACCCGCCGGCACAGCTGCACAAGGGTGATGTGATTGCGGCTGGTGTAGACGCAGAATTGGATGAACTCAGGGCCATTAAAACCCATGGCAAGGATTACCTCATTGAAATTCAGCAGCGCGAAGCCGAAAAGACTGGAATTACCTCGCTCAAAATTGGGTTCAACAACGTGTTTGGATACTATCTTGAGGTTACCAATGCCCATAAAGATAAGGTTCCCGTTGAGTGGATTCGAAAGCAAACATTGGTAAATGCCGAGCGCTACATTACACCCGAAATCAAGGCCTTCGAGGAGAAAATTTTGGGTGCCGAAGAAAAAATTACAGCCATCGAGGCAAGGCTGTATGCCGACCTTGTTGCGGCAATCGCTGAGTACATTCAACCCATACAGCACAATGCCCAGCTTTTGGCTCAACTCGACTGCTTACTTGGCTTTGCCACACTGAGCGTGGAGCATAACTACTGCAGGCCTGTTGTGGATGAAAGTTTCGTTGTTGACATTCGGGATGGCCGTCACCCGGTGATTGAAAAGCAACTTAAAGTAGGCGAGCATTACGTAAGCAACAGCCTTGTTCTGGATCCGGCTTCGACACAAATCATGATGATTACCGGTCCAAACATGTCGGGTAAATCGGCCTTGCTTCGCCAAACGGCGCTCATTTGCATTTTGGCGCAAATTGGCAGCTATGTTCCGGCTTCTGCAGCGCGCATTGGTTTGGTTGATAAGATTTTCACCCGTGTGGGAGCCTCCGATTCCATCTCCACGGGAGAGTCTACGTTCATGGTCGAAATGAACGAGACGGCCTCGATCATGAACAACCTCAGTGAACGCTCATTGATTTTGTTGGATGAGATAGGCCGCGGCACATCTACGTACGACGGCTTATCGATTGCCTGGGCATTGGCTGAGTTTCTGCACGAACAGCCCATTCACCGCGCCCGCACACTGTTTGCGACGCACTATCACGAGCTGAACGACATGACGGAGCGTTTTCCACGCATTCGGAATTACCATGTGGCCGTTAAGGAGGTCAACCAGAAGGTGCTATTTCTCCGCACGTTAAAAGAGGGAGGCACCAATCATAGTTTTGGTATACACGTGGCCCGCATGGCGGGGATGCCCATTCGCATTGTAGAAAGGGCCGGGGAGATTTTGAAGGGCCTCGAAAGGCTTCACCGTCAAAACCCCGCTGAGGCTGTTTCTGTGCCCGAGGAAGTGAAGAAAGGCATGCAACTCAGCTTCTTTCAGCTCGATGACCCGGTGTTGGAACAAATTCGCGAGGAACTGGAGAAGGTTGATATCAACAACCTAACCCCGGTCGAAGCACTTCTTAAATTGCAGGAAATCAAGCGGCTGACGGGTGGTAAGTAATTTTTTTGGAGAATTTTTTTGGAGAAATCGATTTTGTTTTACTTTTGCCAACCCAATGCGAAAGTAGCTCAGTTGGTAGAGCACGACCTTGCCAAGGTCGGGGTCGCGAGTTCGAGCCTCGTCTTTCGCTCCAAAAGAAAGCCACCTCAGTCGGGTGGCTTTTTGTTTTTACCGCATAAGGTAGTTTTAAAACCACCGATAGAGCTGCAATCCGATATTGGTTTGCTTTACTTCAGCGATCCCTAATTCAGGATACTTGAGCAGTCGTTGGTAGAATACTGCCATTCCCCAGTGTTTGAACGTATTTTTAGGTTCTACAGAAATTCTGAGTTCCCCGTTCCACCAGAGGTCCCAATCCTGGGGGAATTCATCGCTGTTTTTAAATGTTTGAGGTTCGGGGTTGAAGGTTTGGCTCGATCGAGTTTTGTTTTCGATTAAGGTGAGTACAGAGGGCACAATACCCGCGGCTGGTCTTATGTTTATTTTGCCTGCTGGTATGAGGTAGCCCATACCCAGTGCAAGTTGTGCGTAGTGAAATGCGGAACGCGAAATTTCAATCACATAGTTTTTCGGGGCCGTGCTGCTCACCGGGAATAATTCGTAAACGCGAACTTCTCGTTTGCCAGCTTTATCCATCCATTCCAATCCAGAGTAAAGAAAAAGCTTTTTGTAAGCATACCATTCCACCCCCAGCCGGGCATGCAGCCTGATTGTTGCTTCATCTTTGTAAAACAGCAATCCTTGAGCGCCGATTGAAAACTCGTTTCGTTGTATCCCGACGCCGGTTAAAAACCGGAGCTTTTTCTGACTAGCTGTTTGTTCGTCCTGCGCAGAAAGCGATAAGCCTACAAGCATGAAAAGGCAAACTGTTTTAATCGATTTCATTCCTTCTTCTTTTTTTGCGTTCGCATGATTGTATAAAGCTTCTTCTGTTCTTCTTCGGGCCACCAGGATTGAAGGTCGAGGTTCACTTTAATCACCTTCACTTTGGCTTTTTGGTTGGCTTTGGCCTGGTCTTCCCAAATTTTCACATGGTCTTTATTGAGTTTACCGGTCCACACGGTTTGGTAAATCAATACGTAAAAGTCCGACGGCTCGGGGAGGCTTGCTTTTTGGCCATCGAGCGTGTAAAAACGACTAAACAAAGCCTGCATTGTTAGGGTATCGGGCATTGTGTAGCTCGCTCCCTTTTGCAGATTGGGAATAAACTGAAACAAGCCTGCATTGCACGAAGTATCGGTTTGCCGGTACTCGATATACTTTCCTTCGTGGTTAAAAATCGAGGCGTCGGGCAAACCCTGATTGCGCATGGTGCTTAAGAATTGGTCGCTCCCTAAGCAAACAACGTTGTTTTCGTCTAAACCCCATTTGCGATTCGATTTTCCAATGGATTCCTTGCTTTCGATGTCGGGCTTTTTTATTCCATAAAGTGTCTTCAACAGCGGCGTGCAAGCACCCAACTGGAGCATCAGCAGCGACAGTAGGCCTAAACGCATGGCTAAAATGGGTTTCATCAGGGAAAGGTAAGGAATTCTCTACACGACCCACGAATTAACCTGCAAAGTCGCTCGGAGAGCAGTGCAAATCCATACGATTCCCTCGATGCCTTGAAGGCCCACGCATCAGGTCATCCCGCGAAAGCGATACCCGTATGGCGCGCTTGAAGGGCATGGTGAATTTCGCCCAAAACCGCAGGATCTTCAATGTTTACGGGCACTTGGTACGACTCATCATCGGCGATGTTGCGCAATATGCGACGGAGAATTTTGCCGCTTCTGGTTTTTGGAAGCCTTTTAACCACCAGCACATGCTTGAAAAAGGCCACCGCACCAATACAGTCTCTTACCAATTGTATCAGGGCTTCCTCAACGTGGCGCTCAAGCCCGATTCGGCCATCTTTCATTACTACCAGGCACAAAGGAATTTGTCCTCTCAAAGGGTCGGCCATACCAACAACAACGAACCGTATACCATATAGCTATGACCAACCACCCAACCAATGTCGCTGGCGGCCCCAAATACAGCTTCGGGCTTGGTTCCATAGATGGTGTTCATGCTCTAATGCAGGGCCACCGCATAATCGCCGGTGTTTCGCTGAATTCCTTTTGGTTTCCCGGTTGTTCCGCTCGTGTAAAGTATGTACAGAGGGTGATTAGCGGGCAAAGCCCTGATGGCTTCAGCCTGCGCCTTTTCGATACAGGTTTCTGCTTTGAAATCGCGCCCTTTTTGATAGTCAACCTCGAGTCCCAACTCAGGGCATTCGAATACCCAAACGGCTTCGGGCGGAAACAAACTTTGTCGAATGGCTTGATCAACCATAGGTTTGTAGGCGATTTTTTTTTCACTTCCACGCCGACGCTGGCGGTAATTAACAGCTTTGGCCGGCAGTTGTTGATGCGTGTGCTGAGCTCTTCATCGCTGAAGCCCCCGAAAACAACGGAGTGTATGGCGCCAATTCTTACGCAGTCGAGCATACAGGCCAGGGCGTCGGGAGTCAGTGGCATGTAAATGATTACCCGATCGCCAGTTTCAAGGCCCTGGTCGACCAAGGCTCCGGAAATCTGGGCTACTCTTCTTCTGAGGTCTTCGTAGGTATAATGCTCTTTTTTCCGGTTACCGGCGAGTTGTAATACAGGGCAACTTGTTTTCAGCTTCCTTTGCCATCGCTGATAATTTGGATGCTCAGGTTAACTCGATTCTCAACAGAAGTCCCGTTTCCAATGCATTATTGCCGGTCATCACTAATCTGATTTACGATAAACTTTTAAAGCCCCAATGTTCCAAAAAGCAGAAAAGGCCTCTGGTGTGAGGCCTTTAATCGATTTTTGTTGTACCCGGGACGGGAATCGAACCCGTACAGCCGCAATGGCCACAGGATTTTAAGTCCTGCGTGTCTACCAGTTCCACCACCCGGGCAAAACCGCTGCAAATGTAAAAAAAGCCGCTTAACTCTGATGGCTCTGCGGTAAAACCCAAAAATTATTTGATTTTTAGTTCCATGGCGCGCTGTAACGACTGCTCAAGCTCTTCGTAGGGTGCATAGCCATTGCTGAGTGCAATCAGTGTATCGCCTCGATCGAGGATTACCGCCGGAAAACCCCGAACACCCCACGACTGAACCATGTCGAACTCTGCATCAACAGCTGCCTGAGCCCCATTCATAGCCTGAATGAATTCCTCTTCAGGAAGTGCGAAATGCTTGGCCGCATCTCTGTAAACTGATTCTTCGCTGAGGTCGCGCACTTCATTAAACAACTGGTTTTGCAGCCACGACGCAAAGGCAACGCTCTGCTCAGGTTTGTATTTTCTGAAGGCCAGCAATGCTCTTGCAGGAATGTTCGAGTCGTTCTTTCGATTGGGATTGTCCAACGCCTCAAGGTAAGCCTTAGAAACCTTCACTCCTGTGTAAGCTTCCAGTTGAGGTACTGCTTTTCGGATATAGGCCGCCGTGGCTTTGTCCATCGGACCAATCCGCTCTCCGGTAATCAGTCCACCGCTTAGCACCAGAAACGAAAATTTCTCCTTGTTTTCCTGGTGGAATCGGTTCATCACCGGACTAAACCCATAACACCAGCCGCAGTAAGCGTCGTATATATAGATGAGTGTAGGTTTTGTTGCAGAGCTAGTTGTGTTTTGCATGGATGAAGAAGTGAAGGCGAGTAAGAAGAGACTGAGCATCCCGAAAGTGAACAGGATAAGTTTCGTTTTCATGATGGCCTAACAGTAGGGCTGTTTATTTGTTTTGTGGGCTAACCTTTCTTCCGGCCTTGGCCTTGTTCGAACGGGCTTTTTTCTTCTCAGGGTCTTCGTGAAAGAAGTACCTGAAATCGATGGTAAGGTACGTTCCACTCAGGGTGGTGTTTACTGTATTCACCACATCATTGTTTTGGATGTAATCGGCCACAACATCATAAATCGGGAAAAATGGGCGGTTTAAAGAAGCTCCCAAGTAATAGAATCCGCTTTTGGCACTGCGGTGCTCAAACCCGATGTTGGCAATCAGACTTGGGTTAAATACAAGGCGTCTTCCGCCGATGGCATACAATACATCATTGGCAGTTTGAACATCCGAAGGAAACATATTGATACATATTCCGGCTGAAACATTCATATAGATTGTTTTTGATAGCCTTACAAACACCAGTTGGCTAAATGGAATTTCATAACCAATTACTCTCATCCGCGCTTGCCGCGAAACACCAGCATGCGTGCTGTTGATATAAACGTTGCGGCGTATGAAGTTTAGTCCGAACTCAAGCGATAAGTTTTTTGTGTAACCCTTTCGAATAACCATTCCGCCAGCAAAGCCGGTTGGTTGCTTAATGGTGTAAGCGAAACTGCTATCGTTGACGCTAACCGGTCCAGTACCAAACAAGCTCGCGCTGAATATCGGTTTAAGCTGAAAGCCAACGGTGGTAACTCTTTCCTGAGCTTTAACTGAGAAATATCCACACATCAAGGCGCAAAGAAGCAGTCTCCTAATCATGGTTAAGCAAGTTTAGGATTTCAGGGACAATCTTCCCACTTGCCCCTTTTTTGGCTTCAATAAATGCGTCTGCATTTTTTCCTGCCTGAAGTTGACGCTGATTACCGGTATCGGCAATGATTTGGAGCAGTTGAGCCCTTTCGGAAACAGAAAATCCTCCGCCAGCAGCGATAAGGCTACTTGCCTCAGGGAATTTGTCGTGTTTAGGTCCAAAATACACCGGAATCCCAAACGCTGCCGGCTCAAGTATGTTGTGCAATCCGGTACGAAAAGCCCCTCCAACCCAGGCTGCATCGGCCATCCCATAAATGCGCATCAGCATGCCGATGTTGTCGATAATGAGCACCGAGGAGAAGCCGCCCGGTTCCAATTTAAGTTTTGAATAGCGTAGGGTAGAGGACTTGGTGCTTTGCTCAATGCTCCTTAAATGCCCTTCGTTGATTTCGTGCGGTGCAATAATAAGCGCATGCTCACTGTCCCATGGAAACAGCAAGAGCTCATCTTCGAGCCAGGTGCTACCGGCAACCCAGCATTTTCGGTTGCCAATCCATCGTTGTATTTCGGGGATGGCTTCACGGTGAGTTGCATTTTCGGCGGTTCTGTCGTAACGAGGGTCTCCACTCAACACGCCATGAGTAATGCCGATGGTTTTCAACAACGATAAATCGTCGGGTTCCTGAACGTGTATTCCATCGAATTTGCGAAGAATATTTCTGGCCCAGCCGCCCCAGGTTTTGAAGAACAATTGCTTGGTATGGAACCGGCCTGCGATGAGCAAAATGGGTATGCGCTTTTCCTGAAGGCCTTGGAGGAAATTAAACCAATACTCATATTTAACCAAAACCAACAAATCGGGCTGAACAATCGAAAGGAAGCGCTGGACGTTTTCGGGGGTGTCGGCCGGCAAATAAACAATGTGGTTAGCCAGCGTGTAATTTTTTCGAATTTCAAAACCTGAAGGCGAAAAAAAACTGAGCAGAATGCATAAAGCCGGCTGCTCCTTTTTCAATTGTTCGATTACCGTGCGGGCTTGCTCGAATTCACCCAGTGATGCACAATGAAACCACACCAGTTTTTGCCCGGGCTGCTTTTGAATCGAGAGCTTTTTAGACCAATCCTTACGGCCATCAACCCAGAGCCTTGCCTTGGGCTTAAAAAATGCCGCGAGGTGGATACCCAACACGTACAGCCGAATGGCAAAAGTGTAGAGGTGTTTCACAACCGTTTAGTAATAGTAAAATTCGGGAGGTACCCTTTCGTAGAGCGGAACAATCCAACCGGCGCGAATCCATAGCGCCCCATCGGTTCGTGTAAGGTTGTCGGGGCCTTCCAGGTCGAAATTCCACGATCGACGGTTTTGGGTAAAGGCCAATGAGTAATCGAGCGCAAAGAAGAAGTTCAGGAGTCGGTTGTTCGAAAGATGCACGTAGGCCACCGAAGGGTTGAGTGAGAGTCCGTTACTGAGTCGGTCGTAGCCCTTTTGGTAACCGTCTGCGATGGGTGGAATATCGGCATTGCGTTCAAAGTCGAACCGGATGCGGTGTTGTAAAAGTCCGGCACCCATCGTAAGCAACAAGCCGGAGTTTTTATTCGGTTTCCCAAGTGGAATGAGCTTTCCGAAGCGGGCGCTCCATTGCATTCCTCTCATTTGCAGGCGGATGTCATACAAAGTGCCATCGGCTCCAATCAAAAAGTTGTCGCCAACACTCACCGCTTTTAACACGGAGTCTTCTTTTACCAAGGAGCCAAACAAGAATGTACCATCGACGCCCCAAACCCAGTTTTTCTTTGTTTTCCAGAGGAAAGAGGCACCGGCAACCCCAAATTCTCCAAAGCGTTTGTTAAGGTCTTGCAACGGCAATCCAACCCCTGCAAATGGAATAACCATAGGCACCTTTAGCAAAGAATCTCTCACATTTACCTGAGCCATGCACAGGGAGGCGAGAAGGATTGAAATTAAGGTAATGCGAAACTTCATGCGCTGCAAAGATAGAGAAAGCAACCGCGGCAAAACACCGGGTATCCATCCTCAAAATATGTATATTCGCGCCAATTTTTTTGGTATGGATAAGATACAAATGGTTGACCTAAAAGCGCAGTATCAGCGCATCAAACATGAGGTTGATCAGGCAATTCAAGAGGTGATAGATACCACAGCGTTCATTAATGGTCCGGCAGTTTCGCGGTTTCAGAAAGAGCTGGAAGATTATCTTTCCGTTAAGCATGTAATTCCGTGTGCCAATGGTACCGACGCTTTACAAATTGCAATGATGGCCCTCGGGTTTAAGCCCGGTGATGAGGTAATTACCGCTTCATTTACCTACGTGGCAACTGCCGAGGTTATTGCTCTTTTGGGCTTAAAGCCGGTTTTGGTGGATGTAAACCCCGAAACGTTTAACATTGATCCTGAGGCGGTAGAGAAAGCCATCACCCCCAAAACAGTAGCCATTGTACCGGTGCACTTGTTTGGCCAATCGGCGCCTATGGAGGCCCTACTCGAAATTGCCAAAAAACACAACATCCATCTTATTGAAGATACCGCGCAGGCTATCGGTTCTGAATACCGTTTTTCTGATGGCCGGGTGCAAAAGGCCGGAACGATTGGCACCATTGGCGCCACTTCGTTTTTTCCTTCCAAAAATCTCGGCTGCTACGGCGATGGTGGAGCCTTGTTTACCAACAACGATGAATTGGCGGCCAAAGTAAGAATGATAGCCAATCACGGACAAAGGGTGCGCTACTACCACGATGAGGTTGGTGTGAATTCAAGATTAGATACCATTCAGGCAGCCGTGCTAAGCGTTAAACTGCGTGAGTTGGATCAGTATGCCGAACGCCGCCGTGCCTTGGCCGATGCCTATGATGCAGCCTTCGGGCCTTCGGGCAAACTGATTACTCCGGTGCGCGCCCCGTTTTCGACGCATGTTTTCCACCAGTACACGCTGCAAACCAATGGTGTTGACCGAGATGCTATGAAAGCATTTCTTGAGGAACGTGGCGTTCCGGCTATGATTTACTACCCGGTTCCACTCCACATGCAAAAGGCTTACATTGATCCCCGGTATAAGGAAGGCGACTTCCCGGTAACAGAGCAATTGTGCAAGACTGTGATTTCGCTGCCTATGCACACCGAAATGCAGGCTGAGCAGCTTGAGCACATCATTAATACTGTAAACCAATTCCTCAACGCATAAGGTTTATGAAGAATATCGCTGTTGTTGGAACTGGATATGTTGGCCTGGTAACCGGAACCTGTTTGGCCGAAACAGGCAACAACGTTATATGCGTCGACATTGATACCGAAAAGGTTAACAAGCTCAAAAAGGGCAAAGTGACCATTTATGAGCCTCAACTGGATGTTTACTTTGAACGCAACATCCGATTGGGAAGGCTGCATTTTACAACTTCTTTAGAAGAAGCAATTGCACAATCGGAGCTTATCTTTTTAGCACTTCCTACGCCTCCCGGCGAGGATGGCTCTGCCGACTTATCCTACATTCTTGGTGTTGCAGCTCAGCTTGGTCATTTGCTGGTGAACGATTATAAAATCATCATCGATAAGAGTACGGTTCCTGTTGGAACATCAGAAAAGGTGCACAAAGCCATTGCCGCCAATGCCCGCGCAGAGTTTGATGTTGTATCGAATCCTGAATTTTTGCGCGAAGGCTTTGCGGTGGAAGACTTCATGAAACCCGACCGGGTGGTAATCGGAACCAGTTCTGCCCGCGCCCGCAAGGTGATGGAAGAACTTTACCGTCCTTTTGTGCGTCAAGGCAACCCAATCTTATTCATGGATGAGCGCTCTGCAGAGCTAACAAAATATGCCGCCAACTCCTTTTTGGCCATGAAAATTTCATTCATGAACGAAATGGCCAACTTGTGCGAGTTATTGGGGGCCGATGTAGATCAAGTTCGTATCGGCATAGGGTCTGACGAGCGCATTGGTAAACGTTTTCTCTTCCCTGGAATTGGTTACGGCGGAAGCTGTTTTCCCAAAGATGTGAAAGCACTCGTTAAATCAGCCAATGAGGTCAACTTCGATTTCCGAATTCTCAAATCGGTAATGGATGTAAACGAAGACCAGAAGCGTGTGTTACTCCCTAAAATTGTGAAGTATTTTGGCGGTGAGTTAAAGGGGCGTAAGGTGGCCATTTGGGGACTTGCATTTAAGCCCGACACGGATGACATCCGCGAAGCGCCTGCCTTGTATATTATCGATGATTTGCTGGAAGCCGGAGCAGAGGTGGTTGCTTTTGACCCCGAAGCGATGAGCAACGTGAAGAAGATATACGGTAGTAAGGTACAGTTTGTACAAGATCAGTACGAAGCCATCAAACAGGCCGAAGCGCTGGTGATTTGTACGGAATGGGCTACCTTTAGAAATCCAGATTTTGACCGGATGGCCACTACCATGAAGGAGAAAGCCATATTCGATGGCCGCAACCTTTACAATACCGAGCAAATGAAGAAAGGCGGATTTGCCTATTACAGCATCGGCCGAAAGGCTATAAAGAAAGCCAAATGAAGCACGATATCAGTGGAAAGCGGGTACTGATTACCGGTGCCGCCGGTTTTTTGGGTTCACACCTTTGCGATAGATTTATGGCAGAAGGGTGTTTTGTAGTGGGTATGGACAACCTAATTACAGGTTCTCTGAGCAATATCGAGCATCTTTTCAAGGAAGAGCGATTCGAGTTTTATCACCACGATGTATCGAAATTCGTATTCGTTCCCGGCGAACTTGATTATATCCTTCATTTCGCCTCGCCTGCAAGTCCGATCGATTACTTGAAAATTCCCATTCAAACCCTAAAGGTAGGTTCTCTTGGAACCCATAATTTATTGGGTTTGGCCCGAGTTAAAGGTGCGCGAATGCTTATCGCCTCAACATCAGAGGTGTATGGTGATCCGACGGTGCATCCTCAAAATGAAGATTACTGGGGCAACGTAAATCCAATCGGGCCTCGTGGTGTATACGACGAAGCCAAGCGCTTTCAGGAAGCCATCACCATGGCTTATCATACTTTTCATGGTTTAGAAACACGCATTGTTCGCATTTTCAATACTTATGGCCCCCGAATGCGCCTGAACGACGGTCGAGCATTACCCGCATTTATGGGGCAAGCGCTTCGCGGAGAAGACATTACAGTGTTCGGCGATGGCTCTCAAACACGCTCGTTTTGCTATGTGGATGACCTGATCGAAGGCATTTACCGTTTACTGCTTTCTGATTATGCTTTGCCGGTAAACATTGGCAATCCCGACGAAATCACCATTGGAGAGTTTGCCGAAGAAATCATCAAGCTTACCGCAACAGATCAAAAGATCGTTTACAAGCCACTCCCCCAGGATGACCCAAAGCAGCGTCAACCCGACATTACCAGGGCAAAAGAAATCTTAGGCTGGGAACCCAAGGTGGCCCGTGCCGAAGGAATGCGGAAGACCTGGGAATACTTTAAAACGCTTCCTGAATGGGTAATTACGCCCCGGGAATTTAACTCAAAATAGCATGGATACACCTTTTTTTGTTCATCCTACCGCGGTGGTTGATTCTGGTTGTGAAATTGGAGAGGGTACCAAAATTTGGCATTTCTCCCACATCATGCCCAATTGTAAAATTGGAAAGGCCTGTAATCTTGGTCAGAATGTGGTGGTTTCGCCCGATGTTGTTTTAGGCAATAATGTGAAAGTCCAGAACAACGTGAGCATTTATACCGGTGTTACGTGCGACGACGACGTTTTTCTCGGTCCGTCTATGGTTTTTACCAATGTGATTAACCCACGCAGTGCGGTAAACCGCCGAAGTGAGTACCTCAAAACTCATGTGGGCAAAGGAGCTTCGATTGGAGCCAATGCCACCATTGTTTGTGGCCACGATATTGGTGCCTTTGCATTTATCGGCGCCGGTGCAGTTGTTACGAAAACAGTGCCTCCGTACGCTTTGGTGGTGGGTAATCCGGCCCGTCAAACGGGATGGATGAGCGAGTTTGGGCATAAGCTCAAGTTCAACGAAGACGGAATAGCAGTTTGTCCTGAAAGCCAGGAAAAATATAAGCTCGAGAACAATCGGGTTAGCAAATTGAGCGTATAAGATGCATCAGGGAAAAGTAAAATTTGCCGTTATCGGTGCTGGCCATATTGGTAAGCGGCATGCTGAAATGATTCGCCGTAACGATGACGCCGAACTCATCGCCATTGCCGACGTACTTCCGGAAGAACAACTTGGGCTAAGCGCCTTTGAAGTTCCTTATTTTCAATCGGCGGAAGCCTTATTTGCCTCCGGGCTCGACTTTGATGTGGTAAATATCTGTTCGCCGAACGGAGTGCATGCTGCAAACTCGATTTTAGCCCTGGAGAACCGCAAACACATTGTTTGTGAAAAACCTATGGGCTTGTCGAAAGCAGAATGCGAACAAGTCATTTTCAAGGCGCTGCAGATGTCGCGTCAGGTGTTTTGTGTGATGCAGAATCGCTATTCTCCGCCTTCAGTTTGGATTAAAGAGCTTATTGAAAGCCGAAAGCTCGGTGAGATTTTCATGGTCCAGGTGAATTGTTATTGGAACCGCGACGAGCGCTATTACAAAGCCGGAACCTGGAAAGGCAATCAGGAATTGGATGGCGGTACGCTTTTTACCCAGTTCTCTCACTTCATCGACATCATGTACTGGTTGTTCGGCGACATTGAAGACATCCAAGGGAAGTTTGCCGATTTTAATCACAACGACCTTACCGATTTCGAAGACTCCGGTTTGGTAACCTTCCGTTTTGTGAACGGTGGTATGGGCTGCCTGAATTACTCAACTTCGGTGTGGAACCAGAATTTAGAAAGCTCCCTAACCATTATTGGAGAAAACGGAAGTGTAAAGATTGGTGGGCAGTACATGAATGAAGTTGAATATTGTCATGTAAAAGACTACACCATGCCTGTGCTTGCGCCATCAAATCCGGCCAACGATTACGGGGCATACAAAGGCTCAGCTGCCAATCATCATTACATCATTCAAAATGTAATTGACACCCTTCGTGGCCGTACCAGTGCTACCACGAATGCGCTGGAGGGATTGAAAGTCGTGGAAATCATTGAACGCATTTACGCATTGAGAAACCTAAATCAACTGAAATGAATTTGTATCAGCAACTGTTGGCAAAGCAGGAAAAACTGGCTGTTGTAGGCCTAGGTTATGTGGGATTGCCTATTGCGCTAGAATTTGCCCGAAACATTAAAGTGGTTGGATTCGATATCAACCAAAAACGGGTAGAAATGATGCAAAACCGCATAGATCCCAGTGAAGAACTCGAACCGGAAGAATTTGATGGTTGCGATATTGAGTTCACCGCGAATCCCGACGTACTGCGTCAGGCACGGTTTTACATCATTGCGGTACCAACACCCATCGATGAGCATAATTTGCCCGACTTAAAGCCCTTAATCTCTGCAAGCCGAACAGTAGGTGCTGTTTTGAAAAAGGGAGATTACGTCGTTTATGAGTCAACTGTCTATCCGGGTTGTACCGAAGAGGATTGCATTCCGATCTTGGAGGAGCTTTCAGGCCTAAAATTCGGCACCGACTTTAAAGTGGGCTACTCGCCGGAGCGCATCAATCCCGGTGATAAAGAGCATACTTTGCCGAAAATTATCAAGGTGGTAAGCGGTTGCGATGACGAATCGCTCGACATCATTGCCGATACTTACAAGATTGTGGTAAAAGCCGGTGTGCATAAAGCTCCTTCCATTAAAGTAGCCGAGGCCGCAAAAATCATTGAGAACACTCAGCGCGACTTGAATATCGCATTGATGAACGAATTGTCGATGATATTTGGGCAAATGGGCATAAATACCTACGATGTGCTGGAAGCTGCCGGCACTAAGTGGAATTTCCTCCGTTTTGTTCCCGGCCTGGTTGGAGGGCATTGTATTGGAGTAGACCCGTACTACCTTACTTACAAAGCCAAAGAGCTTGGGCACAATGCTCAGGTAATTCTAGCCGGGCGTTCCGTTAACGATGGCATGGGAGCTTACGTGGCTTCTAAGGTTGTGAAGAAAATGGTCGCTGCGGGCGTAGATATCGCAAAATCGAGAGTTTTGGTAATGGGCGCCACATTCAAAGAGAATGTGAGTGATATTCGGAATTCGAAGGTCGCCGATGTGGTTCGGGAGTTGAAAGATTTTGGGGTACAGGTTGATGTCATCGACCCATATGCCGATTCCAGCGAACTACACCATGAATATGGCTTTGGACTTACCGAATCGCCAAATGGAAAATACAACGCCATTATTGTAGCCGTAAACCACAAGGAGTATGTTTCGCTCCAGGAAGGAGATTTTGCAGGTTTACTCCATGAAAATGGCTTGGTTGCTGATCTTAAGGGTGTGTTGAGAGGACGATTGAAGACCATCAAATACTGGAGTCTATAATGGCAAACCCCGGAAAAGGCACTTTTCTGATTACCGGAGGCTTAGGCTACATCGGTTCACATACCGTGGTAGAAATGCTATTGCGGAACTACAATGTGGTAGTGATCGATAACCTAAGTAATTCCAGTGAATTGGTGCTCGACCGGATTGCTGCAATTTGTGGACGAAAGCCTGTTTTTTATCCGATCGATTTGTGCGACCGCTCTTCACTTGAAGACTTGTTCGCCACAGAAAAGGATCTACAAGCTGTTATTCATTTTGCCGCATTGAAAGCCGTTGGCGAATCAGTTGAAAACCCATTGTTGTATTACAAGAATAACTTAATTTCTCTCATCAATCTGCTCGACTGCATGGTGTCGCATTCGGTGCATAACTTGGTTTTTTCTTCAAGTTGCACCGTTTATGGAGAGCCCGATACCCTTCCCGTTACGGAGAAAAGCCCGATAAAGCAAGCCATTTCTCCTTATGGAAATACCAAGCAGATAGGCGAAGAAATTATAAAAGACACCACCCAATCTACGCAACTTCGTTCCATTGCTTTACGCTACTTTAATCCCGTTGGAGCCCACTCCAGTGGTAAACTTGGAGAGTTGCCCTTGGGAAAGCCCAATAATCTGGTGCCGCTGATTACCCAAACAGCAGTTGGGATTTTTCCTTTCCTGAGAGTATTCGGCAATGATTATGCGACTCCTGATGGCACATGTATTCGCGATTACATCCATGTAGAAGATGTTGCAATTGCCCATGCCTCAGCATGTGAGCGCTTGCTTTCAGGAAATGGCAAAGATTATGAGGTTTTCAATATTGGCACAGGAACAGGCTATTCTGTATTGGAGGTTGTAAAGGCTTTTGAACAAGCATCCGGACTCACTTTACCGATACAAGTCGAAAATCGTCGACCAGGCGACATTGAAAAAGTTTTTGCCGACACTTCACTTTCAAATCAAATACTTGGCTGGAAAGCTTCAAGGTCGCTCAGCGAAATGATGCGCTCGGCCTGGGTTTGGCAACAGTCATTAAACAACAAAGAATAACCATGCACACGCGGAAAATTCTCGTAACCGGTGGAGCCGGCTTTATCGGTTCTCATGTTGTTCGTCGATTGGTAAAGGCCTATCCACAGTATCACATCTACAACTTGGATAAGCTTACCTATGCGGGAAACCTGATGAACTTACTCGATATTGAGCATGCAACAAATTACAGCTTCATCAAAGGCGATATTGTATATGAGCCATTCATTTCCCGATTGTTTGAAGATGTGCAGTTTGATGGGGTTATTCATTTGGCCGCCGAGTCGCATGTAGACCGGTCAATTAGCAATCCAACAGAGTTTATTAAAACCAATGTATTAGGAACCGTTAACTTGTTAAACGCCGCCAAAGCGTCGTGGAAAGAAAACTTCGACGGGCGCAGGTTCTATCATATTTCAACCGACGAGGTGTATGGCTCTTTGGGCGAAACCGGACTGTTTCACGAAACTACAGCATACGATCCACGAAGCCCTTATTCATCCTCCAAAGCATCGAGCGATCACCTTGTAAGAGCCTACTTTCACACGTATGGCTTACCGGTGGTTATTTCTAATTGCTCGAACAACTATGGCTCGTTCCAATTCCCTGAAAAGCTAATCCCACTGGCCATCAACAACATTAAAAACAACAAGCCTGTTCCGGTTTACGGAAAAGGTGAAAATGTTAGAGATTGGTTGTTTGTTGAGGACCATGCGGCTGCAATCGACCTGATTTTTCATCAGGGAAGAAACGGCGAGACCTACAATATCGGCGGGGCAAACGAATGGAAGAATATCGACCTAATTCACGCATTGTGTGCAATTATGGATCGAAAACTAAACCGCCAGCCTGGAGCATCAGCTAGCCTGATTACCTTCGTAAAAGACCGGGCAGGGCACGACCATCGTTATGCCATCGACTTCGGTAAACTCAACCAGGAATTGGGCTGGAAACCTTCGCTTCGGTTCGAAGAAGGCTTGGAAAAAACCGTAGATTGGTACTTGGCCAATGAAGAGTGGCTCAAGGCGGTAACCTCCGGAGAATACCAGCATTATTACGAAGACCAATACATAAAGCGTTAACCAATTTTCCATGTACGAACACGTTCGTTTTCACCCTGAAGAAATCGATTTATCGAATTACCGCTTTTTGATTACCGGTGCAGCTGGTTTCATCGGTTCTCATTTGGTTGAGTACCTAATTAATCATGGTGCGGCTCAGGTGATTGGCGTTGATAACCTATGCGAAGGCCGTGAGTCTAACCTTACTCCATTTATCGGCAATCCGGCATTTAAACTGGTGATTGCCGACGTGTGCGACGAAGAACAAATCAAATCGCTCATGCAAGGTGTTGATTTCGTTTCGCACCAGGCTGCCCTTGGTTCTGTTCCCCGCTCTATCCAAACACCAACTGCTACCAATAAAGCCAATGTTTCTGGGTTTTTGTCGGTGTTGAATGCAGCCCGTGAAGCCAATGTTCAACGTATGGTTTATGCCTCTTCGTCGAGCGTTTATGGCGATCAACCTACGCTTCCTAAAGTGGAAGAAATAACCGGGCGCTTGCTCTCTCCATACGCGGTTTCAAAAATGGTCAATGAGCTGTACGCTGATGTCTTTTACCGTACCTATGGAATGGAAGTGGTTGGGTTAAGATATTTTAACATTTTCGGACCACGACAAAAACCTGATGGACCTTACGCCGCCGTAATTCCACTTTTTATCGATGCCATCCGAAATCAAAAGCCCGTCTACATCAATGGTGATGGCCTGCAAACTCGCGATTTTACCTTCGTGGAAAATGCCGTTCAGGCAAATATAAAAGCCTTGTTTTCAAAAGAAAATGGGGTGTGCGGCCGGGTATTTAACATTGCCGTAGGTGAGCGGGAAACCGTGCTCGATATGTACAACAGCCTTCGCGAAATCGCAGGCGCAGGTCTCGACCCAATCCATCGTGAAAATCGCGAAGGAGACATCCGCGACTCGCTCGCTGATATTTCCGCAGCTCAAAAACTATTGGGCTACAGTCCAACAGTAAAGCTTCATGAAGGTCTTCGACGTACATTTGAATCGTTCATCTAAGCATGAACGACGATAAATGGGAATATTTTCACGCCTTTTTAAAACAGAACTTCAGCCCGCAAGCCTTGCCGGCTTAGGAACCGATTTGCATTCGCATTTAATTCCAGGAATTGATGACGGCGCTGTAGACCTCCAGGATTCTATTCAACTCATTGAAGGGCTGGCCAATTTAGGCTACAAAAGAATCATTACCACCCCGCATATCATGAGCGATTTTTACCGGAACACTCCGGAGATTATTCGCAGCGGATTGAACCTGGTAAACGAAGAGCTGAAACGCAGAAACATAAATATAACACTAGAAGCAGCAGCAGAATACTACTGCGACTCGGCCTTCGAACGTACCATAGGCGAACAGGAACTGCTCACCATTGGAGGGCGCTTTCTGTTGGTTGAACTTTCTTATTTAAACCCCTCCGAAAATTTTGAATCCGTAACCTTCAAACTGCAAATGAGGGGTTTAACGCCGATTCTTGCTCACCCGGAGCGCTACCCTTACTGGTATCATCAATTCGACAAGTACGCCAGCCTTCGCGACAAAGGCGTTTGGTTGCAAATTAATCTGGCCAGCCTTACTGGGCACTACGGAACGGGCCCAAAACGCATCGCAGAACGGCTTATCGACGAAGGCCTCGTTGATTTGCTGGGCACCGATATTCACAAACTCTCTCACCTCGATGTTTACCGTAAAGCACTAAAAGAACCCTCTTTACACCGGCTTCTGGACAGTGGATCTCTGCGGAATCAGGAAATTTAAGGTTTTGTCGAGTACTTGGTTATTTTTAATGCGGGGTGAAGGCAATGGCGATTAAACTCCGCTAACCGTCGACTCCGGGAGAATTTTCTTAACCATTCCTTGTAACACTTTTCCCGGGCCACATTCTACAAATTCATGGATGCCCGAATCGCCCATCGCCAATACGCTTTGGGTCCAACGCACAGGTGCCGTTAATTGGGCAATCAAATTTTGTTGAATTTCCATGGGTTCAATGCTTGGCCGGCCATTTACATTCTGGTAAACAGGGCAGGAGGGAACCGAAAATTGCGTATTGGCAATCGCCTCCTGTAGCTCAGCCCTGGCCGGCTCCATCAAAGGTGAGTGAAATGCACCTCCAACCGATAAAGGCAAGGCGCGCTTTGCTCCAGCCTCTTTCATTTTCTCACAAGCGATTTCAATGCCTTTTAAACTTCCCGAAATAACCAATTGCCCGGGATTATTATAGTTTGCCGCTACCACGATTTCTTCTTTGATGCCTGCACAAACCTCTTCTACTTTCGCATCATCGAGGCCAAGAATTGCAGCCATCGTTCCCGGATTTTGCTCGCAAGCCTTTTGCATAGCTAGTGCACGCTTATAGACCAACTTCAACCCGTCTTCAAAACGCAAACAGCCATTCGCCACCAATGCCGAAAATTCGCCCAAAGAATGCCCGGCAACCGCATCAGCCGATAAGGCTTCCTGACATCGAAATAAAATTACCGAATGCAGAAATACCGCCGGCTGGGTAACCTTGGTCTGCCTCAAATCTTCCTCTGTGCCTTCAAATAAAATGTCGGTTATTTTGAATCCTAAAATGGAATTGGCCTCTTCAAAAAGAGCTTTTGCAATGGGATTGCTTGCATACAAGTCTTTTCCCATACCTGGGAATTGAGAACCTTGACCGGGAAAAATAATGGCTTTCATAGAGTACACATCAAAATTTGGGGTCGACAAACATAAGTAAACCACCGCCAAAGTGGTTTGTCCTGCAATTAATTTCAATCCGAGCCGTTGTTTGCTTCGCTGCATCAATTATATTTCCCGAGTGAAAAAAGTACACCTGAGTTTTTTCCTGGTTTGCTACCTGGCAATTCAGGCTTCCGCACAAATTGGAGGTCAAAACATTTACCGCTTTCTTAATTTACCAAACTCCTCGCGCGTATTGGCATTAGGCGGTTCTGCCATCTCGCAACGCGATGATGACGTGAGCATGGCCTATCAAAATCCGGGTTTGTTAAACAGTAAAATGGACAACCGGCTTAGCCTTTCTTTCTCCGATTATTTTGCGGGTATCAACTACGGATATGCGGCCTATGGTTTCAATGCCGGAAAACTCGGAACCATGCATGCAGGCATTCAATATGTCGATTATGGTACGTTCGATAGAGCCGACCACACCGGTGAAATTACCGGAACCTTCACAGCAGGCGAATATTGCCTAACCACCGGAATCGGCCGCCAAATCGATTCGCTTTTTAGTGTCGGACTGAACGTAAAAGCCATCTTCTCTAACCTTGAGCAATACAATTCTTTCGGAATGGCCGTAGACTTTGGTGCCTCCTACCTGAGTCGTTCTAAACTCTTTGAGATAGGCCTTGTACTTAAAAATGTAGGCTATCAATTTAATACCTACACCGCCGACAATCGTGAGAATCTTCCCCTCGAATTGCAATTCGGAATGTCGGCTCGCCTCAAACACCTCCCTCTGCGGTTTTCTTTTGTTGGACACAACCTTCAACAACCCGACATCTCATTTCGGGATGCCTCTTTTCCGGAACAGGAAATTGATCCGCTTACCGGCGATACGATTTTTAACAAGATTTCTCTAGCCAACAAGATTTTTCGACACGCCATTTTCGGCGCTGAATTGAATATTTCTAAAGCGCTTTCATTACGTGTAGGTTACAATTACCAACGGAGGCAAGAAATGAAAGTGGCAACCCGTTTAGGAACAGTTGGTTTTTCATGGGGTATCGGTGTGAAAATATATAAGTTCGGTCTTGCATATGCGCGCTCGGCTTACCATCTTGCCGGCTCACCAAACCAGATAACGGTCTCTGCCCGTTTGTCTGAGTTTTACCGCAAAAACTAAATGCCTCGCCGAAAGATTACCATCGCTGTCGACGGATATTCCTCCTGTGGAAAGAGCACCATCGCCCGTGCTCTGGCTTCACGACTTTCTTATAACTATGTTGATACCGGCGCAATGTACCGGGCCGTTACATTGTACGCGCTCAACAACGGCCTGATTAACGGACGTACACTCGACGAAGAGGGACTGATCGATGAGCTGGATGCCATTCACATTGAATTCCACTTTAACCCGGAAACCAAAGTGTCGGAAATCCTGCTCAACGGCGAAAACGTAGAAAATGACATCCGACAAATGGATGTGAACGATTGGGTGAGTCAGGTGAGTAAAGTGGCTGCAGTAAGAAAGAAAATGGTGAAAATGCAGCAAGAATTGGGAAAAGGAAAAGGAATTGCCATGGATGGCCGCGACATCGGTACAACGGTTTTTCCGGATGCCGAACTCAAAATTTTTATGACCGCCGACCCTGATGTTCGCGCGCTTCGTCGCCTTGCCGAACTCGAGTCGAAGCAGATACCCGCACACTTCGAACAAGTTAAAGAAAACCTGCTTCAACGCGACCATGAAGACATGAACCGCAGCGAAAGCCCTCTGCGCAAAGCAGCCGATGCCATAACCATCGACAATACACACCTAAGTCCGGATGAACAACTGAAAATGGTGGAACAATTGGCGTTAAACCTCATCGAAGGTAGAAAATAGCCTGATTGACAATCATTTGAGAATAAACACGTTTGATTTACGCATTTCCTTATTTTTGCGCACATGAAAGTGACCATTGATGTCAATTCAGGATTCTGCTTCGGGGTGGTTTTTGCGATTCAGATGGCAGAAGACGAATTGAACAACAGCGGATCTCTTTATTGTCTGGGAGATATCGTCCATAACAATATGGAGATTGAGCGGCTGCAAAAGAAGGGATTGAAAATTATCAATCATGAAGAGTTCGCACAATTGCGCGACACTAAGGTGCTGATCAGGGCGCATGGTGAACCCCCCGAAACCTATCGGACTGCCATCGAAAACAACATCGAACTTATCGATGCCTCTTGTCCTGTAGTGTTAAAGCTTCAAAACAGAATCCGAAATGGTGCAGAACACCTCGGCGACGGACAGCTCGTTGTGTACGGAAAACCCGGCCACGCCGAAGTAAACGGATTGGTTGGCCAAACCGAAGGGAAAGCCATCATCGTAGAAACCATCGACGACCTGGAAAAGCTCGATTTCAGCCGCCCTATTCAGTTTTTCTCTCAAACCACCCAGCCCACCTCCGGCTTTAAAGAAATGCGCGAAGAAATTCAACGTCGCATGCGCGAAGCCGGATCCGGCAACGAACTTGAACTCGAAGCAAACGATACCCTCTGTCGTCAGGTCTCCAATCGAGAACCTCAATTGCGGGAATTCGCCGCAGCACACACCGTAATTCTCTTCGTAAGCGGTAAAAAAAGTTCTAACGGAAAAGTCTTGTTTGAGGTTTGTAAGGAAGTAAACCCACGCACGTACTTTATCTCAAATCTCGATGAAGTGCAGCCGGAGTGGCTCACAGACGCAGAATCTGTAGGTATTTGCGGCGCTACATCAACACCCATGTGGTTGATGGAAGATGTCGCTGAAAAACTCCGTCAGCAGGAGTCTTTTGCCTGAATTTCAGCGTAAATTGGTGAAACCCGCATTGGGAAAATAGAGTATATCTCTTTCCCACAGCGGCCATGCGAAACTATCTTTCCACCCTTTCAGGCTCAGTCCTTCACTGGATTCGAAAAGACCAAGTTTTTCTGACACTTCACAATGATGATGTGATTGAACGCCAGCGCTTTGTGGTGTTTAGGCTGTTTTCATTCATCGCAGTGTTGGTGTGCGTAGCCGTAGCCACCAAAATGCTCGTCACATTAAAGTCTAATTGGTTGCCATACTGTGTGTTGGTTGCTGGTGCTTTTCTGTTGGTCAATTACCTGCGCCTTAAACCCGGCGATTCCCTTCGACGAGCCTATTCGCTGATGCTCGTTGGATGCCTGATTTTACTCCATTTAGTTGCTTACACTTGTGGCGGAATTCGCACGGGCGGCACATTCTTCCTCACCGCTGTAATTATTTACGCCTTCATGCTCTTAGGGCGCAGTGGTGGTTGGTTAATTACCGCCGCGGCGGGATTGCATATTGGCCTGCTTTTTTATTTCAGTTCCTACACGCAGCTTACGTCCTTCAGCCTTTTCGAGGAGAACATTCAACTGATTAATGAGGATTTTTTAGTGAATATCCTGCTCACTTTTCTCTTGATTTCGGCACTCAGCAGCTACCTGCAAAGCGGTCGTAACGTGGTGATCCAGCGAATTGTAGAAAATAGCCAAAAACTCTCAGAGCAAAATCGCCTACTCGAAGCCCAAAACGCGGCACTGGAGAAAAAAAATGAAGAGCTCGATAAATTTGCCTCAGTTGCCGCTCACGATCTTCGTTCACCCCTGCGGGCGATGGCTTCTCTAGCCGATATGGTGTTGGAAGATGACCTTCAAATGGCCGATGAAAGCAAGCATAAACTGAATCTCATTCGTCAAAGGGCACACCGTATGGATAAACTGCTGTTGTCTCTGCAAGATTATGCAAAAGCCGGAAGCCGACCCGAATCCAAAGGATGGATGAATCTGGAGGCCTTAGTACTTGGAATGAAAGTAAAGCACCAGCATTCATCTTTGGTAAAGATTGAAACCAATGTACCTCAGCAGGAAATTCTCACTTACCCCGGACTCCTGGAAAAAGTGTTGGATTTGCTAATCGATAACGCCATCCGCTTCAACGATAAGCCCCTGAAAATGGTAAATATTGAAGCAAAACAAGAAGGCGATTTATTGCAATTTTCGGTGCGCGACAATGGCCCGGGTATTCCACCTGAATTTCACCAAAAAGTTTTTGTAATCTTCCAAACCCTAGCCGCACGCGATCAGGTAGATACCAGTGGAGCCGGCCTCGCCATCGCCCGAAAAATCGTGCAGGAACAAGGCGGGCAGATGAACATATATTCCGACCCCGCCAAACACGGTTGTGAATTCCGATTTAGCTGGCCCTTGGTAAAAGCCCCAAAAGAAGCCACCGCCCGGCGGGCCTGAAGGCTGTAAGCGAACTTAATGCGCACAGCTCACGGCCTCCATTTTTGGTGCATAACTTTGGAAATGTGCAGATTATTTTTCTACCTTTGCAGCCCTCCGAAAATCGGGGAATGTCGGATTTTACGACATTGATGTTTAACCATTTAAGCTTGACGTAATGTCAGAAACAAATCAGGATCTTCCGGAAACTACCGTGGAGACTTCTCCGGTAGTCGCGGAGTCCAAACCAACTAAAACCCCAAGTGCAGCCTCAGTGCAGGATTTCGATTGGGATTCGGTTGGAAAAAAATCATCCAGCTACAGTGCTTCAGAGCGCACCCGCCTTGAATCGCTGTACGAAAAATCACTGAGCTCAATCACTGAGCACGAAGTGGTCGACGGTACCATCGTAGCCCTCACCAGCAAAGATGCTGTTGTGAACATCGGCTACAAGTCAGACGGTATTGTTCCGCTTTCAGAACTTCGTTACAACCCCGATATCAAAGTGGGTGATCACCTCGAAGTTTACATCGAAAGCAAAGAAGACAAAGGTGGGCAGTTGTTGCTTTCACATAAGAAGGCCCGTTCACTGAAGTCATGGGATCGCGTAAACGATGCCCTCGAAAACGACGAAATCATCAAAGGGTATGTGAAGTGCCGCACCAAAGGCGGTCTTATTGTGGATGTGTTCGGCATCGAAGCCTTCCTCCCTGGTTCACAAATCGATGTGAAGCCTATCCGCGACTACGACGTTTACGTTGGTAAGTCGATGGAATTCAAGGTGGTTAAAATCAACAAAGAGTTCAAAAACGTGGTGGTGTCTCACAAGGCCCTCATTGAAGAAGAACTCGAAGCCCAAAAAACCGAGATCATCTCTAAGCTTGAAAAAGGTCAAGTACTTGAGGGTACGGTTAAAAACATCACTTCGTATGGTGTGTTTATCGACCTTGGCGGCGTAGACGGATTGATTCACATCACCGACCTCAGCTGGGGCCGTATCAACCACCCTGAAGAAATCGTTAAACTCGACGAGAAAATTCAAGTGGTTATTCTCGACTTCGACGAAGGGAAAAAGCGTATCGCTCTGGGTCTAAAGCAGCTTACTGCTCATCCTTGGGACAATGTTGACGCTAACCTCAAAGAAGGCGACAAGGTGAAAGGTAAAGTAGTGGTCATTGCCGACTACGGTGCATTCGTTGAAATTACACCAGGCTTCGAAGGTTTGGTTCACGTTTCTGAAATGTCATGGTCGCAGCACCTCCGCTCTGCTCAGGACTTCCTGAAAGTAGGCGACGAGGTAGAATGCGTAATCCTTAGCCTCGACCGCGAAGAGCGTAAGATGTCGTTGGGTATTAAGCAATTAATGGTCGATCCTTGGAGCGACATCGAGATTAAATACCCGGTAAACTCTCGCCACAATGCGAAAGTGCGCAACTTCACCAACTTCGGCGTGTTTGTAGAGCTTGAAGAGGGCGTTGACGGTCTGATTCACATTTCAGACCTGAGCTGGAGCAAGAAAATCAAGCATCCAAGCGAATTTACCAAAGTAGGTGAGTCTATTGAGGTTGTAGTGCTCGAAATCGACAAAGAAAACCGTCGCTTGAGCCTTGGGCATAAGCAGCTTGAAGAGAATCCATGGGACGTTTTCGAAACCATTTTCTCAGAAGGTTCAGTGCACCAAGGAACCATCATCAGCATTAACGATAAGGGCGGCGTGGTAACGCTTCCTTACGGTGTTGAAGGTTTTGCCCCTACCAAGCACTTGGCGAAAGCCGATGGCACACAAGCCAAAGCCGAAGAAGCACTCGATTTCAAAGTGATCGAGTTCTCTAAGGAAAACAAGAAAATCATCGTTTCTCACTCACGCACTCATGAGGCTGAAAAAGCCGGAAAAGAGACCCGCGAAGAGTCGAAAGAGAAAGGTGGCGACGATACCAAGAAAGCTGTGAAGAAAATCAAGGAAAACCTTGAAAAATCCACCCTTGGTGATTTGAGCGTACTCTCTAACCTCAAAAATGAGATGGAGCAGAACGAGAAAAAAGCCGCTACCAAGAAAAAAGACGATAGCGAGGCTTAATTCCTCAATAAGCTGACAATCAAAACGTCCCGATCGGTTTCTCCGCATCGGGACGTTTTTGTTTTTGCCTCAGGCCTCATTGTTTATCTTTGCATCCCACGATGAGCGCCCAAAGAACCATACTCGACCGCGAAACCTTCCGTTTGATGCTTTCGCGGCTTTGCTTCCAGCTTATCGAAAACCATGATGATTTTAGCAATACGGTAATTGTAGGCCTTCAGCCACGTGGAGTGCAGTTAAGTAAGCGAATCATTGAAACACTCCAAAAAATTACCGGCTCCGAAATAGCTTACGGAGAGTTGGATGTTACTTTTTTTCGGGATGACTTCCGCACCAAACCTTTGATTCCTCAAACCACGCTAATGGAAACGGTCATCGAAGGGAAAAAAGTAGTGCTCATTGATGATGTATTGTTTACAGGGAGAAGCGTGAGAGCCGGTATGGATGCCCTTCTCCAGTTTGGTCGGCCATCGATGATTGAACTCCTTGTGCTTGTTGACCGGCGATGGAGCCGAGAAATTCCAATTGCTCCCGATTATGTTGGAATGACAGTAGATGCTGTTTTTTCAGAAAAGGTATCGGTTCAGTGGGAAAGTCAGGATGGTCCTGCAGAAGTGGTTTTGCTCACGAAAAATATCCAGGAATAATGCTCAGTGTAAAACATCTACTTGGGATTAAACACCTGAAAAAGGAAGATGTATCGCTTATTTTACGCACCGCCGATACCTTTTTGGATGTCATCAACAGACCCATTAAAAAGGTTCCTTCACTTCGTGATCTAACCATAGTAAACCTGTTTTTTGAGAATTCCACACGAACCCGGCTTTCTTTTGAATTGGCTGAAAAGCGCCTTTCGGCCGATGTACTCAACTTTACCGCCTCGTCGTCTTCCGTTTCTAAAGGCGAAACCCTCGTCGATACGGTAAACAATATCCTGTCGATGAAGGTCGACATGGTAGTCATGCGTCATCCGCAAGCAGGCGCCGCACAATTTCTGGCCAATCGGGTAAACTCTGTGATTGTTAATGCAGGCGATGGCGCGCACGAACATCCAACACAAGCGCTTTTGGACGCCTTTTCGATCCGCCGAAAACTGGGCGAAGTTGAGGGGAAAAAAGTGGTTATTGTAGGCGATATTCTTCATTCACGAGTGGCCCTGTCGAACATCTACTGCTTGCAGCTTTTAGGTGCCGAGGTGGCCGTTTGTGGTCCTCCTACCTTATTGCCTAAACACATTGCCTCCTTGGGCGTGAAGGTCTTTACACGACTTGTAGATGCCCTGCAATGGTGCGATGTGGCCAATATGCTTCGCATTCAGCTTGAACGCCAGGATACACGTTATTTTCCGTCGCTGCGAGAATATACCGCGCTTTACGGACTCGATACTTCGCTGTTAAATTCGCTCCAAAAAGAAATTGTCATCATGCACCCAGGCCCTATTAACCGTGGCATTGAGATATCTTCCGCCATTGCCGATGGGCGCAATTCCATTATTTTAGACCAAGTCGAAAATGGTGTCGCCGTTCGGATGGCAGTACTCTATTTATTGGCAGGACGAACTCCTGAAATCTGAGCTTGCGTTTGTGCGAACGCCAATTTTGCGTACGTTTGAAAAAAGAATTTGAATATGAATTTCTCCACCGAGAAAACTGAGCACTATACCATCTTAAAGGTAACAGCCGACAAGCTCGACAGCATTGTTGCACCCGATTTGAAAAGCGAGTTATTGCTGCTCAACAAAGATGGAGTGCAAAACATTATTCTGGATCTAACCGAAACCCGTTATTGCGACTCTTCAGGCCTTTCGTCTGTGCTCGTTGGTAATCGCCTGTGTAAAAATGGCAATGGTATGCTCATTCTTGCAGGATTGCAACCGGGAGTTAAGAAACTGATTACTATTTCCCAGTTGGATCCTGTACTCACCATTGTCCCAACCGTTTCTGAGGCCATCGATTATTTATTTATGGCCTCCATCGAAAAAGACCTCAACGAGAACGACTAACCTAAATTCTGTATGCTCAAATCCATTCTACTCTCCGCTTCCAGCCTTTTTCTGTGTGTGCAGATGGCCTCAGCGCAATGCACTCCAAACCCTCAATATGCCGATTCTTCGTTCGGTGTATGGCCCGACACCCTTACCAATTTGCCCTGTGCCTTCGGTGATCAATCGACAGGTTACAATGCCGTAATCGACCTGAAAACACTCACCGATACCTCGGTATCTGTCGATTTACAGGGAAACACCTTCGACATCGAAGCTTACATTGAAAAATTTAGAATTAACGCTGTTGAAGGCTTACCGAGCGGTTTTACTTACATTCCAAATACCAATGAATGGACGAACACCGGTACTTCGCCCAATTTTTCGGCAGTTCAGGGTTGTGTAAGCATTCTGGCCAACCAGGCCTCGGTGCAGGCCATCCTCACCGCAAACCCCAATGGCGTAGACATTCCACTTACCGTTATTGTTGATGCGAAGATTAGCAGCACC
This sequence comes from Bacteroidota bacterium, assembly GCA_027483445.1. Classification (GTDB taxonomy): domain Bacteria; phylum Bacteroidota; class Bacteroidia; order M30B66; family M30B66; genus CAMCXT01. The sequence continues at coordinate 276,232 of JAIXUS010000018.1, forward strand.
AATAACCCTTTGGCCAACTTTATTCTTTCTGATCGCTGGCTTTCTGAAGTGCAAGGCGTTCCAGGCATCACCGCAATTCCAGTTACAGGGTATCGCCTGCGTGTACGTCAAAGCCAGGCTGATGGCTGCGGACCAGTTTCCATTGGCCTAGAGCCTCAGTGGGCGAGAGGAATGCACATTGCTCCTAATCCTGTAGTTGATCAAGCAAATTTGTTGTTTCAACTTGCACAGCCAGAAACACTTACACTTCGCATTTTTAATGCTCAAGGGCAGATCATTGCTCAGGAACGCCTTCAAGGAATGGCCGGAGAAAATCGTGTTGATTTGGCACACCTAAACTTAAGCTCAGGCTTGTATATCTGCACCTTAGGGAATGGTAAGCAAGAAGCTTCCAAAGCCTTTATAGTGAGCGCAGAATAAAACTAAATTGTTCTTTGAGAAGCCTGTCCAATTCCGGACAGGCTTTTTTTTTCAACCCATTTGACTTCTTGCTGTTATTAATAGTATGCCTGCCGAATTACACATTTTAGGTTGTGGAAGCGCCACACCAACGCCGGGGAGAAATCCAACCGCGCAGTTTATTCGGCTTAACCAAACTGATATTCTGATCGACTGCGGTGAAGGCACGCAGATTCAAATGTTGCGGTTTAGGATTAAACCGATGAAAATCAGGCATATATTTATTTCGCATTTACATGGTGACCATTATTTAGGTTTGCCCGGCCTGATTTCATCGATGCACCTGATGGGGCGCAAAGAATCGCTGACCGTTTATGGTCCGCCGGAACTCGAAGAAATGCTCAACTACCAGTTTCGGGTTTCTGAAACGCAGTTAAACTTCCCGCTTCACTTTGTTCAAACACAAGTGGAGGGCAAGCAGTTTTTGGTTGAAACCGGAGGCTTTAAGATTTATTCCTTTCCGCTGAAACACAGGATACCATGCACCGGTTTTCTGTTGGTCGAGAATACCCCACGACGTAAGCTGCGTCCAGAAATGATGAAAGCGTATCAGGTTCCTGTTGAAGCCTTCAAGCCAATTAAAGAGGGTGCCGATTATGTGCTTGGCGATGGCACCGTACTTCCCAATACGCAACTCACATTTCCGGGATTGAGACCGGTGAGCTATGCCTATTGCTCCGACACAGCTCCCGACGCAGCGGTGCTTGAAGTCATCCGCGGAGCGGACTACCTTTACCATGAAGCTACATTCTTACACGAACTTCTCGAAAGAGCCGTTGAAACCTACCATACTACGGCACTGCAAGCAGGCAGTATAGCTCGTGAAGCCGGCGTGGGAAAACTCCTCATCGGACACTATTCTTCGCGCTACCGCGATATTAAGCCTTTGCAAGAAGAAGCTTCAACGCAATTTCAAAATACACAAGCCGTTGAAGACGGAGTAGTCATTCATTTGTTGCCTTTTTCAACGGGTAACGATTAATAAACAAAAAAATGTTATTAAATTGCAATGTTGAATGTCTGTACAAACGATAACTAAAGACCGAATTATTCTCGACATTGTTCAGGATAATCCTTTGCTGGCCTCTGTTGTAGACCGCTTCGGAATCCCTTTTTCCAAGTGGACGCTCAGTCTCGAGAAGGCCTGCGAGATGGATCATGCCAACATGTCGCTGCTGTTGGAAATGTTAAAAGCATTTGCCGACAATAACTATTTTCCAAAGGCTGAACTCGAGAAAATGCCTCTGGAAAACATCATTGAGTACCTCATTAAAACGCATATCTACTACATCAAATCGCGCTTACCACGAATCGAGCAATTCATTGATATTCTTATCGACCATTACGGCCGATTCGATATGCATCTTTATCTGCTCAAAGAATATTTCGAGGATTACAAGCGCGACATGCTTGCTCACATTTGCATTGAAGAACGCGATTTGTTCCCTTATGTGCTGAAGTTGGTTCGCAATAAAGAAGTTGTCCTTAATCCAATAGAACTGTACAATTTGCTCGAACAAAATGCCATTACCCGTTTTGTGAATGAGCATTTTCACGTTGAAGATGAGCTGGGTGAGATTAGGCGTCGGCTCAATAACTATTCAGAAGCGCACAACCATAAAGTACAAATAACCACACTCTTTTACGAGTTACGCCTTTTTGAAATAGATTTGTTGACCCATGGAAAGGTCGAGGATGAAATTTTGATTCCCCGAGCCCGTGAGATTGAAGATTCATTGAAGCGTAACTTGCTGAGAAAAGCAATGCTCAGCTAAAAAAACAAGTCATGATTAAAAAAACGGTTGAAAAGGCACTGAACGATCAGATTGCCAAAGAAGCGGCTGCATCATTTTTATACCTCGCATTGGCCTCATGGTGCGATACCAAGGGCTTTGAAGGCTCGGCGGCATTTCTCTACCAACAGTCTGATGAAGAGCGCATGCACATGCTCAAGCTCTTCCACTTTATCAATAATTCGGGTGGAAATGCCATCGCACCGGAGGTGAAAAAGGTAAGTGTGAAGGTAAACAACCTCGCAGAAGCCTTCCGCCTTGTTTACAAAAGCGAAACGGAAGTAACACAAAGCGTAAATGAGTTGGTTTATCTGTGCACGCAGGAGAAAGACTATACCACGCTGAATTTTATTCAGTGGTACGTTTCCGAGCAATACGAAGAAGAGGTGATGATGAAATCTATCCTCGATAAAATTAACCTTGTGGGCGACGATGGCAAGGGCTTGTTCATGATCGACCAATACCTGAAAACCGTTCGCAAGGAAGCCGCTGATGCGGAGGCCGACGGCGAGCAGGCTTAAAGCTCTACCTTTCGACGATTTCAAGTAAGCGCTTGGTAGTAATATCGGGTTGAATGCTTATGGAATGGCTCTGGTTTCTAAACCAGGTTAGTTGTCGTTTGGCGTATCTGCGCGTGTTTTGTTGAATCAAAGACACAGTTTCATCCAGCGAATATTTCCCCTCGAAATGGGCGAAAAGTTCAGTGAATCCCAGGGTTTGCAAGGCTTTAAGTTGTTGCATTGGGTACAGCTGGCGGGCTTCATCCTCCCAGCCAGATGCCATCATGGTTTCTGTGCGCTGATTGATTTGACGATACAAGACTTCCCGGTCAGGATTCACAAGCAGCTCTTTCACCGTGTAACGCGATTTGAGTCCTTTTTTTTCGCTCCTCAAGGCCGAAATAGGTTTGTTTGAAACCTTAATCAACTCCAAAGCGCGCAACACCCGGGCTTTGTTTTGTAAATCGATAGTAGAGGCATAAACCGGGTCGAGGCGCTTCAATTCCACTTGCAAGGCCTCCAAACCCTTTGATTCGAGCTCTTCTGCGAGTGCCTTTCGAAGGGCTTCGGGTACTTCCGGAAGATCATCCATACCATTAAGCAGCGCATTGATATAAAGCCCTGAGCCTCCACACACAATTTGAATGGGGTTTTTCTGAATCAGTTCCTCAAGCAAAACATCGGCTTCAGCAGCGAAAATACCGGCATTAAAAGGCTCGTAAATACTGTGGCTACCTACAAAATAGTGTTCAGCTTCCTGCATTTGAGCAGGGGTGGGAGCCGCACTTCCAATAGGCATTTCGCGGTAAATCTGCCGACTATCTGCCGAAATTATACTGGCTCCTGTTTCGCGCGCAAGGCGGATGGCTAAATCTGTTTTACCTGAGCCTGTTGGCCCGCCAATAACAACAATACAAGGCAATTGCTTAGTCGTAATCATCGCCACGTCCTCCGTAGCTGCCATAGCCGCCTCCACCAAACTCATCATCGTCCTGGCTGCCAAACTCATCATCTTCCGAATCATCGCCTCCGAACCCGCTGTAGTCTTCATCTTCCGATTCTGCGCTGCTGCTTCCTGAGGTGTCGATGGTATTGTTAAATTCCTCAGCCAATTTCGCAATCTCGCTGTCGGTCTCCAGTTCAAGGTCGGCAGGAAGCTCAAGCGCATCTACTTCGGCCTCGGCCACTTCCGCGTCATCGGCAAGCAATCCATCTTCTTCTTCCTCTTCGTCGTCCTGGCCCATTGAAGCCAATAAAGCACTCAGTGCGTCATCATCTTCCTCCACTTTGGCCTTTGGCTTTCTACCTCGCCCATCGGGTTCAGTTTTCTCGCGGGTTGGAATAATGAGGGTTTCTTTGTACTGCACAGGAGGAATTCCGCTGGAAGCCGCCAGTTTAGGGTAGGTCACTTTGTATTCGGCGTCGGCCATCACACGAATGAGCTCAATGTTAAAGTTCCATTTGGCCTCTTCATCGTAGCTAAACAGGAACTTTTGGTGAGGATCGTCGATGTGATCGACCAAATCGGTTTTCTTCAACTTGGAATCTTGCTCACCATGCATCTCACCAATCATTGCGCCTTTGCGCCAGTTATGATCGGCCAAATAGAATACGCCTTTGTGTCGGGCATCAAATCCTACCGACTTGAGAATCTCCACATAGAGATCAGCAAAGGTTTGATCGGCTCTAAAGTCGATGTCACGCACAATGTCATCGTAATCGTCGAAAGTAATGCGGAAGCGGAGAATGCTCATGATTTTTCGGAAGGAGTTTCGGAGATAGATTCTTTTAGAAGCTTAACAGGCTGAAGTCCAATTTTACGACCTTCTTCGAGTAGAAAAGCGTAGGCCTCATCAAAACGGTTGGGAATTTGCCCCTCGAGAATGCCTTCGCGAATGGCCGCTTTGATGATTCCAATTTCACGGCCGGGCTTGATGCCAAAAGTTTCCATGATGTCGAGCCCGGAGATGGGCGGCTGCCAATTTCGAAGCCTGTCTTTCTCCTCAATTTCTTTGAGTTTTAATTTGACGAGTTCAAAGTTAGCTAAATACCGTTTCACCTTCTCCTTGTTTTTGGAAGTGATGTCGGCCTGACACAATAACATCAGGTCGTCGATATCGTCGCCGGCTTCAAACAGCAATCTTCTTACGGCCGAATCGGTAACTTGTTCCTTACTAAGCACAATCGGCCGTAAATGAAGTTGCACAAGCTTTTGAACGTATTTCATCTTTTCGTTCAATGGCAGTTTAAGTCGGCGAAAAATGCCGGGCACCATTCGGGCACCTTTGTCTTCATGCCCATGGAATGTCCAGCCCTGAGCCGGGTCGTAGCGTTTGGTTGCCGGCTTGGCAATATCATGGAGGATGGCCGCCCAGCGCAACCAAAGCTGGTCGGTGGTCGTGCTCAGGTTATCGAGAACCTGAAGCGTGTGGTAAAAATTGTCTTTATGGCTTTTCCCATCGATGGTATCAACTCCATGAAGGGCCATCATTTCGGGGAAAATAAGCTCCAACAAGCCTGAGTCGGAAAGCAGTTTAAAGCCGAGCGAAGGCACCGGTGAGAGCACAATTTTATTGAGCTCATCGGCAATTCTTTCTGTCGAAACGATGGCAATACGTTCGCGGTTTCGCACGATAGCATGGAACGACTCTTCGTCGATTCGGAAGTTAAGCTGGCTGGCAAAACGTATCGCCCGAAGCATCCTTAATGGGTCGTCGCTAAACGTTTGATCCGGAGCCAGTGGCGTTCGGAGAATGCCTGCATGAAGGTCATCAATACCCTTAAACGGATCAACCACCTCGCTCAAAAGCGGGTTCAGCGAAACCGCCAAAGCATTAATGGTGAAATCGCGACGCGCCTGATCTTCTTCCAAAGTGCCATCTTCAACAATCGGCTTTCTCGAATTGCTGCGGTACGACTCTTTTCGGGCTCCCACAAATTCCAGTTCTACCGCATCGGTATGAATCATGGCGGTGCCAAAATTTTTAAAGAAGTTAACCTTAACACCCGGCCCCATTCTTCGCGCAACCGCGTGGGCAAAGTCAATTCCGCTGCCCTCAACTACAATGTCAATGTCTTTTCTCGAACCCCTGTTCAATAAGCAATCACGAACGTAACCGCCAATAACAAATGCCCGCACCTTTTCCTGAATGGCTACTTCAGAAAGCAAATGAAAAAGTGGATCGGAGAGTGATAGGGAATTCAAAGCGGCGGCAAAAATAGCCTTTTTCGGCGCTTAACGCAGTAATCTGAGCACCTGTTCAACTGCAATTTGCTCTGCGCATTTGAAATGCTGCTGTGGACATGTCTTATGTCCATGTAAACCGCATGGCCGGCAGGGTAGAGTCTCCCGTGTTTGAATCACCGTACTGTTGTCGGAAAGTGGACCAAAGCCAAACTCCGGAACTGTTGAGCAGAAGATTGCCGCCACCGGGGCATTCACTGCCGAAGCAAGATGCATCGGAGCAGAATCATTTACCACATTGAGCTTCGCACCCCGCATAAATGCCGCCGATTCGGTTAAACTCAATCGCCCACAAAGGTTAAACACCAATTCACGTTCAGCTTGATTCTTAATCCAATCGCACAATCCGGCGTCACCGGGAGCTCCCAACAGGTAAACCTCAAGCGTTTCGGGTAATTGTCGGATTAGCTCCACCCATTTATGACGAGGCCATTGCTTGGTAAACCACACGGATGCCGGCGATATCGTTATATAGGGTTTGGCCGGAAGTTCGATTTGTGGTGTGTAAAGCTTCGGGCGCGGATGGCCCTGAATATGAAGTGGAACCAACAAATCGAGGTTTCGTTCGCATTCATGCCTGCCACTGTTAAGGTCGTGATGAACCTTGTGGCTAAACAAGGCGGAAAAAGGATTTCGGTCGAAACCAATTCTTACCGGAGCTCCCGAAAATGCCGTTAGTAAGCCGGATGCGGCAAAGCGCTGACAGTTTATAACCACATCATAGCGTTGCGCTCTGATGGTTTTCAAGAGGGCAATGAGATTACGGTATTTTCCGCCTTTTTTATCCCAAACATGCAAAGTCGAAACGTGCGGATTGTCAATGAGCAACGATTCATTCCCCTTGCGCACCAGTACATCAAGACGGGCTTCAGGAAGGGCATTGGCAATGGCTTCGATGATTGGCGTCGCCAGTATCACGTCACCAATAAAAGCAGTTTGAATGAGTAGAATGCGCCGGCTCAATCGAGTGCAAAATTCACCCGCACGGTTATCGATGCGGTTTTGTTTCTGGAAGAGGTATTGAATGTTCCGCCCCAGGAATAATCTTCGTTGCTATTTTGTCCGGTAATCTGAAATATGCCCATTTCGCCGGTTTCCATGCTGGATAGATCGGCTCCGGCATTTTCAGCAATTTTCTCTGCACGAACCCGCGCATCTTTGGCCGCCGCCGCCAGCAAATCGATTTTTAAATCTGCAAGGCGGGTGTAGTAATACCTGGGGTTTTCGGAGTAAACCTCTATGCCTTCGTTGATTAGCTCAGTTACTTCACGGGAAGTGCGCTCCACACCATTAACATTTTTCGATTCAACAGTAACACCCTGACTGAGCCTAAACCCTGCAAATTCAGTACTTTCGGAGCCATCAGGATAACGTCTTGTACTGTATTCCTTCCCGATATCGACCGACGAAAACACCAGCTCTTTTTCGGGTATACCTTTGGAAATGAGATAGGCCTTCACTTTTTCCTGATCGGCTTTCAACGCATTGAAGGCATCTTGGAGGTTAAGTCCCCGTTTGGTGAAGCGGGCTGTCCAAACAATGAGGTCTGAATCAAAATCGCGCGATGCCAAACCGGTCACAGAAATGCTGCTCGGCTTTCGTTTCGATTTTAAAAATGAACTACCCAGCAGGTAGGCCGAGGTAATCACCGCAAGGGCAATTAACAGCGTGTTTAGGTGGTTTTTCATCAGTTTGGGTTATACAGCCACGTGATACTCACGCAGAGCTTCGTTAAGCGATGTTTTAAGGTCGGTACTGGGTTTTCGCTGCCCAATTATCAACGCACAGGGAACCTGATAATTACCTGCAGGAAAACTTTTAGGAAGGCTACCCGGAATAACTACAGAACGCTCAGGAACGTAGCCTTTGTACTCTACAGGTTCAGCCCCGCTCACATCAATAATTCGGGTGCTGGCAGTAATTACCACATTGGCTCCGAGCACCGCTTGTTTTCCAATGCGAACGCCTTCTACAACGATAGAGCGAGAACCAATAAAGCAGCCATCTTCTACAATTACCGGACTGGCCTGAACAGGCTCCAACACACCCCCAATTCCAACGCCACCGCTGAGGTGTACATCTTTGCCAATCTGCGCACAGCTGCCAACGGTAGCCCAGGTGTCGACCATCGTTCCCGAATCTACATAAGCTCCAATATTTACGTACGAAGGCATTAGAATCACACCGGGCGCCAGGTAGCTGCCATAGCGGGCAACCGCATGCGGAACAACCCGTACATTTTTAGCGGCATAACCTGTTTTTAGTCGCATTTTGTCGTGAAATTCAAAAGGACCAACTTCCAAGGTCTTCATTTGCTGAATGGGGAAGTACAGAATAACGGCCTTTTTTACCCAGTCATTCACCTTCCAGCCCTCGCCATCAGGCTCGGCCACGCGTAAAGAACCCTCATCAAGCTGCTCAATAATAGCCCGAATAGCATGCTGTACCTTCGAATCTGTAAGCATTTCCCGGTTTTCCCAGGCCTCTTCAATTAACGCTTTCATGAGGCCAAAATACATTTTTCGGTGTGTTTGTGAACAAAGGGTGAAGTCAAACTTGTTAACCCAGCTAAATTCAAGCTACTTTGTGCACATGATAAACTACGAGCGGTTTACTTTGGAAAATGGTCTGAGGGTGTTGGTGCATCGCGACGATACCACACCAATGGCCTGCATGAATATCCTGTATGATGTGGGTGCGCGCGACGAAGAACCCGAAAAAACAGGGTTTGCGCACCTTTTTGAACACCTGATGTTCGGCGGTTCGGTCAATATTCCCAACTACGACACACCGTTGCAGCAAGCCGGCGGCGAGAACAACGCGTTTACCAATAACGACATCACCAACTATTACCTCACCTTACCTGCTGCTAACCTCGAAACTGGATTTTGGCTCGAGTCTGACCGAATGCTTAGTCTGGCCTTTTCTGAGAAAAGTCTTGAGGTACAACGCAATGTGGTAATTGAGGAGTTCAAGCAACGTTACCTTAACCAGCCTTATGGCGACGAGTGGCTCCTGCTTCGCGAATTGGCTTACACCACCCATCCGTATCGTTGGGCCACCATCGGAAAAGAAATTGCCCACATCGAACAGGCACAAATGAGCGATGTGCGTGCATTTTTCCAACGATTTTATCATCCGGCGAACGCCATTTTGGTTGTAGCCGGAAATGTAACCATAGAACAAGTAAAAGTGCTCTGCAACAAGTGGTTTGCTCCAATTCCGGCAGGTAAAACTGTTATGAGAAATTTGCCACCTGAGCCCGTTCAAAAGGAGTCCCGGTTGCTTCGTGTTAAGCGCAAGGTTCCTGCAGATGCAATTCACAAGGTATATCACATGGATGGACGCTTGAGTCAACGGTATTTCAGTCAGGACTTGCTTTCCGACATTTTAGGCCGAGGTACATCCTCTCGACTTTATCGAAGTTTAGTGAAAGATCAAGCGTTGTTTAGCGAAGTAAACGCCTATGTCACAGGCAATATCGATCCGGGTTTGTTTGTGGTTTCAGGCCGCCTTCGCAATGGTGTTTCTCCGGAACAGGCCGATGCAGCTATTCAAGCAGAAATCCAACATCTTCAACAACACCTAATTGATTCACAGGAACTCGAAAAGGTGAAAAACAAGGCAGAATCTTCTCACGTTTTCGGGGAGATGGCCGTGTTAAACAAAGCCATGAGTCTCGCTTTTGCAGAGTTACTGGGCGACGTGAACCTGGTAAATCTGGAGTTGGAAAAAATCAGGGCGGTTAGCGCAGCAGATATTTATCGGGAGGCCAATTCTTTGCTCACCGAAAACAATTGTTCAACCCTTTATTACTGCAAGGAATCATGATGCACCCCGATCGATTAACACCTCCGCCCATGGTCGCTGTGGAACATGTGGCTTTTCAGGAAGCAGAAAAAGTGTTGTTAGCCGGTGGAATTCCGGCCTACGTCCTGCGCCTTGGTACCCAGGAAATTCTTAGGCTTGAGTTTATCTTTGGGGCCGGAACGGCCAGTCATCCAAACCCTTTGGTGCCATCCATGGCCAATGCCATGTTGCAGGAAGGCACCACAAAACACACTGCAGCCGAAATAGCCGACGGAATCGACCGCTTTGGCGCATTTCTCGAGTTGGACTTCGATAAGGACTATGCTTCAGTTACCCTTTACACCTTAAAACGGTACTTCTCGCAAACACTCGATTGGGTGGTAGAACTGCTCGAAGAATCAACCTTTCCCGAGCCGGAGTGGCTCATTATGCAGGCCAATAAACTGGAAAAATTCCGCATCAACTGCGAAAAGGTTTCATTCCTGGCCGGCAAACAGTTTCAGGAAATGATTCTATCAGGTACGCCCTATGGAGCCCACTTTTCAGAAAAAGATTACCTCGGAATCACCATCGAAGAACTCAGAGCATTCCGCAAACGCCATTACAACCTCTCCGATGCCCTTATTCTGCTCTGTGGTTGGGCCGATGACGAGGTTATCAAAACGCTTTCTTCAGCGCTTGTGCATGTTTCACCTTCGGTGGATGGCTTTAAGCAACCCAATGCCCCGGCTTACGGTGAATTGTTAAAGCCGGCAAAGCACTACGTCGAAAAAGCCGATGCCATTCAGTCGGCCATCAGAATCGGACGGCGACTGTTTACCCGGCATCACACCGATTACTTTCCCATGAAGGTCCTCGGCACTGTTTTAGGAGGGTATTTTGGCTCACGCCTGATGAGCAACATCAGAGAAGACAAAGGCTATACCTATGGAATCGGAGCAGGGGCGCTGGCCTACGTCTCTGAAGGCTGGTTTTACATTTCTACCGAAGTAGGAGCCGAAGTAACATCTGATGCACTTCGGGAAATCTACCACGAAATCAGGCTTCTGCGTGAGGTACTAATACCGGAAGAAGAGCTCAGCCTGGTGAAAAACTATATGCTTGGTGGTCTGTTGAAAAGCTTCGATGGTACTTTTGAGCGAATGGAGCGCATAAAAGGAAACCTGCTTTACGGCCTTCCGAGCGACTACTACACACAGTACACCGAGGCTATTCTTTCGGCTACACCATTGCAAATGCGCGAGTTAGCAAACCGCTGGCTTGTGGAGGACCAGCTCACTGAATTGGTGGTCGGAAAACAAAAATCGTAATCTGTAGATAACAAAAAGCTCCGAAGCTTTTTCGTACATTTGCGCGCAATTCGGAAATCCGGTTGCCATGCATTCTGCCTTAAACATTACTGAAGGACTCACCTATGATGACGTCCTGCTCGTTCCTCATTATTCAGAGGTTCTACCCCGAGAAACCGACATTTCGTCGATGTTCACCCGGAACATCAAACTCAATGTGCCGATTGTTACCGCGGCGATGGATACCGTTACCGAATCGGCCATGGCCATTGCCATAGCGCAGGAAGGTGGTATTGGGGTTCTGCACAAAAATATGTCGATTGCAGCCCAGGCAGCCGAAGTCAAAAAGGTAAAGCGCTCCGAGAGTGGAATGATTATCGACCCGGTAGTCCTTTCTGAAAGTGCGGTGGTTGCAGATGCTCTTCAACTCATGAAGGAATACAAAATCGGAGGTATTCCGGTGGTGGATGGCCAGCGTAAGCTTGTGGGAATTATCACCAACCGTGACCTTCGTTTTGAAAAGCGCCTCGACAAGCCGGTTCGGGAAGTGATGACCTCAGAGCATCTAATTACCACCACCGAAACTAATCTGGCCAAGGCTGAGGCCATCCTTCAGGAATACAAAATCGAAAAACTTCCAGTGGTTGACCAAAACTACCGGTTGGTTGGATTGATAACCTATAAAGACATCATTAAAAATAAACTCCGTCCTAATGCCTGTAAAGATGACTTCGGGCGTCTTCGGGTGGCTGCAGCCGTTGGAGTTACACCCGACACACTCGAACGTGTTGAAGCGTTGAAGAATGCAGGCGTTGATGCCGTAATTATCGATACTGCACACGGACATTCAAAGGGCGTAATTGGAATGCTGCAACAAGTAAAGCAAAAATGGCCCGACTTGGAAGTGGTGGTTGGAAACATCGCCACACCCGAAGCGGCGCTTATGCTCGCCGAGGCTGGCGCCGATGCGGTGAAGGTTGGAATTGGTCCCGGCTCAATTTGCACCACACGCGTGATTGCCGGCGTTGGGGTTCCTCAGTTTACAGCCGTTGTTGAGGTAGCCGCAGCCTTGAAAGGGAAAGGGGTTCCAGTTATTGCCGATGGAGGCATTCGGTTCTCGGGCGACATTGTTAAAGCTTTGGCCGGAGGTGCGTCCAGCATTATGGCGGGAGGCTTGTTTGCCGGAACCGAAGAGTCGCCCGGCGAAACCATCATTTACGAAGGACGTAGATTTAAATCATACCGTGGAATGGGTTCCATCGAAGCCATGCAAACGGGTTCCAAAGACCGGTATTTTCAGGATGCTGAAGACGACATCAAGAAGCTGGTACCAGAAGGCATCGTTGGGCAGGTGCCATTTAAAGGAATGCTGAGCGAAGTGCTTTATCAGCTCATTGGTGGTTTAAAAGCCGGAATGGGCTACTGTGGAGCTAAAGATATTGCAACCCTACAAACCCGCCGGTTTATTCGCATTACCTCAGCCGGTGTTCGAGAAAGTCATCCACACGATGTGTCGATCACCCGCGAGGCCCCCAATTATTCTCGTCGCTAACTGTGGCAAAGTGATGATGCTTAAAAACGAATCCCGTTGTTGAGCAGAATTTTCATCAAAATCAGCACTGAACTTAAGATCACTAAAAATTTATTCTCGATCTGGCCTGTTTCCGGAAGCCTGTAAATCATAATCATTCGGTTTTTCATGGCATTGATGAAAATAGAAATGATGATGATGAACATGGTGATGACCATGGCTAGGTTCAAGATAAATGAACCGTCGCTGAAGTAAATCATGGCCACGAAAGAGCAAATCAAATACGGCAGAAAAATCGTTTGGAATAAATAAACGATTCGGCTTTCATTCTTGTAAATGTGTTGAGTACTATTGGTGATTTGAATAAATGGCTTGGCCACTACAAACCCCAAAATAATCAATATTAGTGACGCCAGGATGGAGAATATCAACTTGGTGAAATCTTCCATATACATGTAGTCAGCTACAATCCCCAAATAGGAGGCATTAATCCCTTGTGAGTTGGCTTTGATGGGCATAAGAACCATCTGTGCACAAAAGAAGTTGATGTAGTGAATACCTAACCACAGCCAAAAAAGCTTTAAAATGCCGGGTCTCTTTCGATAGAGCTTTTGAACGAACAATGCGATTATCCCCGCTAAAAAACAAAATAGAGGTCCTGAAATAAATGTTCTCAAAACGGGCTCAATGGCCCATAAATCATAATTCTGGGTGAATTCAACCTTGAAAAAATAAAGCTTGTAGAAAAGGTTGTTTCTTTTGGCAAAGAAGGCAGTGACAAGGAAAAAAGAGATATAAACGATAGCCAAGGAGGCCATGTAAGCAACCGATGAATTGATAATACGGTTGTTTCTGTCTTGTTCGGCCGAAAAGGTCTTACCGGGCAGCTTTTCCGTGAAGTCAATTATTGGTTCTTCTCTCTCCATTAGAAGGCAAATATATCGGAAAATAAAGACTAAATCCAAAGCACTTTCCCTCCGACGGTCCTATTGCAGGTCTGAAAACGGCTTTTTCGTGGAATTCGGGATTTAGCAAGTTGAAAATTTGGGCGGTTGTTTAGGTTGGTGTATTTTCGCTGGCATTTTGAAAATCAACAGGTATGTATTTGAAACTTAGCACCCGAATTTTAAGCGTTGTGGCCCTTGTTGCCCCCTTATTCCTTCAGGCGCAAACAGCCACGAAAAAATCTACTTCACCCAAAACCAAAACCGTAACGAAGTCGGAAGTGCTTCAAGCTACCGTGGTTGCTCCTGCCACCGCGCCTGTCGACCCGGTTCTTCTAACCGTTGGCGGCGACCCTGTAACCAAAGCAGAGTTCGAAAACATTTACCGTAAAAACAACCCCAAAGACGCAACCGACGATCGCAAAGCTTTGGAAGAATACCTTGAATTGTTCATTAACTTTAAGCTAAAGGTTAAGGCCGCCAAAGAGGCCGGGAAAGACACCTCTAAAGCTTTTTTGACCGAACTCAAGGGTTACCGTCGGCAGTTAGCCCAGCCTTACCTGAGCGATAAAGACGTGAATGAAAAGCTGATTGAAGAAGCCTATGAGCGGATGAAAAAAGATGTAAGGGCTTCGCACATTCTCATCAAACTTGATGCTGATCCACTGCCGAAAGACACACTCATCGCCTACAAGAAAGCCATCTCGATTCGTGAGCGTCTGCTCAAAGGTGAGAACTTCGCCGATTTGGCACGCCAGCTTTCCGACGATCCTTCCGGCGCTCAGAATGGCGGAGACCTAGGCTATTTCACCTCAATGATGATGGTGTACCCCTTCGAAACCGCTGCTTATTCAACACCGGTTGGGCAAATCTCAATGCCTGTTAGAACACGCTTCGGCTACCACATTCTACGAGTAACAGATGTTCGGGAAACTCAGGGGCAAATTAAAGCAGCACATATCATGGTGCGTATCCCTGAAAATGCGCCCGACAGTGTTATCTCTACTGCACGAAAAAAAATCGATGAACTTTACATTAAAGTGAAAGCCGGTGAGGACTTTGGCACCTTAGCCATGAATTTCTCCGACGACCGCACTACCGGTAAAAATGGGGGGCAACTGCCTTGGTTTGGAACCGGAAAAATGGTGCCAGAGTTTGAAGCCGCCGCTTTCTCCATCAAAGAAAATAATCAGTTTTCGGAACCATTCCGCAGCCCTTATGGGTTTCATATTGTAAAAAGACTCGACCGAAAAGGACTACAGCCCTTCGATGAACTCAAGTCTGAAATCAAGCAGAAAGTCAGCAAAGACTCACGTTCAAGCATCAGCCGCAATGCCGTTATTGCCCGTGTAAAAGCTGAAAATAACTTTACCGAAGACCCCAAAGCTCTGGACGAGCTGTTAACCAAGATAGACACAGCTTACCTGAGTGGAAAATGGTCGGCCGACAAAGCCAAAGGCATGAGCAAGAAATTGTTCTCCATAGGCGCTGAAATTACAACTCAGGAGCAATTCGCAAGCTACCTGGCCGATAATCAAAGTAAGCAGCCCAAAGAAGCTGTGCTGGAAGCTATTGTTCGGAAAGCCTACGATGGATTCCGCAACGACAAAATTATTGCTTACGAAGATGCAAGGCTCGAAGAGAAATACATCGATTTCCGATTGCTCATGCAAGAGTATCGGGATGGAATCCTCCTTTTTGAAATTACCGATGAAAATGTTTGGTCAAAAGCCATCCGCGACAGCGCCGGTTTAAAGGCTTTTCATGAACAAAACCTCTCTAAATACATGTGGCCTGAAAGAGCCGACGCAGCGGTATTTACCTGCAAGGATGCCAAAATAGCTTCAAAAGCCCGCAAAATGGTGAGTAAGCGTGAAAAGAAAAACTACAAGACCGACGATATTCTGAAAGAAATCAACAAAGATTCGCAATTGAACTTGCAAGTGGAGGAAGGCCTTTTTGCAAAAGGAGATAACGAATTGGTCGATAAACAACCCTGGGCTAAAGGCTTGAGTGCTGATATTGTTTCTCCTGATGGCACCGTGAAATTTATCGAGTATAAGCGCATTCTTGAGCCTCAACCAAAAGCACTATCAGAGGCGCGAGGTTTAATTACCGCCGACTACCAAAATTATTTGGAGCAGCAGTGGATTAAGGAACTCCGTAAGAAGTATACTGTTGACGTAAATCGGGAGGTTTTACAAAGCATTCGCTAATCGAAGTTTTTATTGTTAGCCCCGGATAGCAAAACTGTTCGGGGCTTTTTTCTGCACAGCTTTCTTTGTAGATTCGCCATTCGAGCATGTTTCCAGTTCTGAGCCGACTCAATGTATTTAAATGGTTGCCGATTCTCCTAATTGCCGCATGTGGAGGTAGGGAAGATGCAGACAATTCAGTAGCGAGGGTGTATGATAAATACCTCTCTCAGGCTGAACTCAGAGAAGCAATACCTTATGGTCTCTCTCCCGCCGACAGTGCAGCGTGGGCAAAAGAGTTCATCGCCCAATGGGCTAGAAAGCAGTTGCTCATCCGCCAGGCCGAAAGTAATCTTACCGCTGAACAACTTGATGTAAGCCAACAATTGGAAGATTACCGGGCATCATTGCTCATTTACGCCTACGAACGCGAATTGGTGAGGCAAAAACTGGATACCATTGTTTCTGAAGCTGAAATAGAAGCCTATTACAAAAATAACATTGCCAATTTTCAATTAAAAAACAGCATCATCCGCCTTCGGTACATAAAACTGCAGGGGAATTCTCCAAATGCCGAAAAAGCCGGAAATTGGTTTCGTAGCAATTCCAAAACTGATTTGGTTAAGCTTGAACAATACTGCCAGATGTATGCGGTTAATTATCTGCTGAACGATAACAACTGGCTGCTTTTTCAAGATGTATTGAAGGAAATTCCCATACAGGATTACAGTGCAGAAAAATTCCAACGAAATCAACGCTACCTCGACATAAAAGACAAGGATTACCGTTACTTTGTCTCGATTTCCGGATTCCTTATCGAAACCTCCAATGCCCCACTCAGCTTTGAAAGGGAAAACATCCGGAATATCATCCTCAATAAACGCAAAATAAAGCTCGTGGAGACCATGCAGCTTGACCTATACAACGAAGCATTGAATGAAAAAAATGTGGAAATACTCAAGCATTAGCCTAATCCTCCAGCTTTGCCTCGGATCGGTTATGATGCTTTCGGCACAGCCAGTTACCATCGATAAAGTGGTGGCGGTGGTTGGCGAAAAACCCATTCTCTTCTCAGAAGTAAAAGCCCAAACGCTCCAAATTCAATCTCAAACAGGCCAAAGCGATTCCTTGCTGCCCTGCGCAGTATTGGAAGAAATGATCCTTCAAAAGTTGTTGCTCAATCAAGCCGAGAAAGACAGTGTAATCATTGGTGATCCTCAAGTTGACCAAGAGCTCGACAAGAAAATTAGATATTTCGTTGCGCAAATGGGTTCTGTTGAGGAGCTCGAAAAATACCTTGGAAAATCGATTGTTGAAATCAAGGATGAATTCAGGGAAAAAATCCGCGAGCAGCTTACCATTCAGCAAATGCAGTCGAAAATTTCGGGAGAAATAAAAGTCTCTCCCGCTGAAGTGAAGGCTTACTATGAGCGTATTCCCAAAGACAGCCTGCCATTTATTGAAAGCGAAATTCAGGTAGCCCAAATTCTAATCAAGCCCGAAGTAAGCCTCACAGAAAAAGAGCGTGTTAGAAAAGAGCTGAACGATATCCGTCAGAGAATACTCGAAGGCAAAAGCTTCGCTTCTATGGCTGCATTTTATTCCGAAGACCCGGGCTCGGCCGTGAAAGGCGGTGAACTTGGCTTTGTAAACCGAGGAGATCTCGTTCCGGAATTCGAGGCAGCCGCTTTTGCGCTACAGGGCAAAGAAATTTCGCCGGTTATCGAATCTATGTACGGTTTTCATATCGTTCAGCTCATTGAGCGACGGGGCGAAACAATCAATGTTCGACATATTCTCATGTCGCCCAAACCTTCACCCGACGACTTAGACAAAGCCCGCCGCCAACTCGATAGCTTGCTGAAGGAAATCAGACTCAACAAAATTAGCTTCGAAGACGCCGCCGATAAGTTCTCCGACGATGCCGAAAGCAAAAACAATGGCGGCTTAATGATTAACCCCGCCACCGGTTCTACGTATTTTGAGGTTTCTCAAATGGATCAAAACATCTTTTTTATCGTCGATAAACTGAAAATTGGCGAAATCTCAGAACCTGTATTGGTGAGGAACGGCGAAAAAAAGGAAGGCTACCGGATTGTTGCTCTTCGCTCAAGAACCGAACCTCATGTGGCGAACCTAAACGACGATTATCAACGTATCCAGATGGCCGCGGAATCGGAAAAAAGAGAAAAACGTGTTCAAGATTGGATTACGCGTAAACGAAAATCGTTCTATGTAAATGTCGACCCTGAATATCAAAATTGTCCTTTCCAGGTAAACTGGCTGAACAACTGAAATCGGAAAAACTATGCAAAACAAATTCGCTTCTGACGTAGAAGCCATCGATAGCCTCAAAGAGGCATATAACCGACTCAACACTGAAATAGGCCGTGTAGTTATTGGTCAGGAAGAGGTGGTGAAGGATGTCATCATTTCCATTTTTTCAAAAGGACATTGCCTGCTGGTTGGCGTTCCCGGTTTGGCGAAAACCTTGCTGGTAACTACTATTTCCAGGGTGCTGGGCCTCGACTATAACCGAATCCAGTTTACACCCGATTTAATGCCATCAGATATCGTAGGTACAGAGATTTTGGATGAAAACCGGCAGTTTAAATTTATCAAAGGGCCGCTTTTCGCTAACATCATTCTGGCCGATGAAATTAACCGAACACCACCTAAAACCCAGGCGGCTCTGCTCGAAGCCATGCAGGAAAAAGCCGTTACCGCCGCCGGAAAACGCTATGAACTGGGAAAACCATTTTTCGTTCTGGCTACTCAAAACCCGATAGAGCAGGAGGGAACCTACCCTTTGCCTGAGGCGCAACTCGACCGCTTTATGTTCAATATTTGGGTTGATTACCCTTCGTATGCCGACGAAGTGAAGGTGGTAAGAAGCACAACATCCGACCAAACCGTTGATCTTCGCCCTGTGCTCTCTGCCGAAGAAATTCTGTTCTACCAGGAGCTCGTTCGACGCATTCCGGTCTCCGATAAAGTACTCGAATATGCCGTGAAGCTTGCCGTGAAAACCCGCGCCAACTCGGAATATGCCCCCGATGTTGTAAAAAAATATTTGGCTTGGGGTGCCGGTCCAAGGGCCTCACAGTTTTTAGTCCTTGGAGCCAAATGCCATGCGGCCATTCGGGGAAAGTACTCACCCGATATGGAAGATGTGAATGCGGTGGCTACTGCAATCCTTCGTCACCGTATTATCAGAAACTACAAGGCAGAGGCCGAAGGGCTTTCCGTTGAATCCATTATCTCGCAATTGATCGAATAACGAAGAGTGTAGACTTCTCAATAAAAAAGGGCGACTCCAAATGGGGCCGCCCTTTTTGTTTATCAAGAAGGATTCAAATCAATAGTATGTGAGGCGGATTACATCAGCCAAATACTTGGCATAACGAATCACCTGACGCGTGTAGCCGTATTCATTGTCGTACCATACATACAATACAACCGATTTGTTGTCTTCCGAAACAATTGTAGCCGGACTATCCACAATCGAGGCGCAGGAATTCCCAACGAGGTCTGATGACACCAACTCCTGACTCAAAGAATACTGGATTTGCTCTACCAATTCTCCATGCAGGGCCGCATTCCGGAGCAACGAATTGAGGTCGTCGCGGGTTGTTGCGGTTTCTAATTTCAAATTGAGAATTGCTAAAGAAACATTAGGAACCGGAACACGCACAGCATTAGACGTGAGTTTGCCCGCCAATTCTGGAATTACCTTCGCAACGGCACTGCCCGCTCCGGTTTCTGTAATCACCATATTGAGCGCTGCTGCACGTCCACGGCGAAACTTCTTGTGGTAATTGTCGAGCAGATTCTGATCGTTGGTATAGGCATGAATGGTCTCTATGTGTCCGCCGCTAATGCCCAAATTCTTTTGAATAACTTTCAAAACGGGTACAATCGCATTGGTGGTGCAACTGGCTGCTGAGAAAACCTGCTCATTGTCGCGGTCGAAGGCCTGCTGGTTTACGCCATACACCACGTTAGGAATGTCGCCTTTACCGGGCGCAGTAAGCAATACTTTAGCAATACCCTTCGCCTTAAGATGCTCCGATAATCCTTTTCTATCGCGCGTTGCACCCGTATTGTCGATCAAAAGAGCGTCGGAAATCCCATAGGCCGTATAATCGACTTCGGCAGGATTGCTGGCCGCAATCATCTTTACAGTGTGCCCGTTGATAATCAAGGCCTGATTGGCAACGTCTTCGATAATGGTGCCCGGAAAAGGACCATGTACTGAGTCTGTTCTCAGCAATGCTGCACGTTTAAGGATATCTTCCGGACTGCTACTGCGAGTTACAATAGCTCTGAGGCGAAGCTGTTCACCTTTCCCGGCTTGAGAAATAATTTCACGGGCTGCAATCCTTCCTATGCGACCAAACCCATACAAAACCACATCTTTGGGCTTAAGTATGCGTTTGTCTTTCCCCAGAAAACCTTTTAGTTTGTCATCCAAAAATGCAGAAGCCGACTCATGCAGGGCTTTTTCATTTAACCATTCTGTGGCTAAACGCCCGATGTCGATGCGTGCAGGTGCTAGGTCTTTGTTCTGGATTTCCTTGGCCAGCATTAATGTGTCTTCTACCACGATAGGGCGGCCTACAATGGTTCGGGCATAGTTGTGTAAATTCAGAATCTCACTGGCACTGCGATCAACCATCTGGTTTCGGAAAATAACCAGTTCAATGCTGCGGTCGAACCAAAGTTGACCAATAACATGAATCATTTCGATGGCCGACTTCTCGTCTTGGATCCATTCGCTCAGTTCGGTTTCAAATTTCTGATCGTGAAGGTCTTTGCCCTTTTCTGACATAACGCTGATTTTTTAATTGCGTCGCGAAATTAGGAATAATACACGCTACACAAATGACAGCCAGATTAAAATTAAAGGCCTCCCGTTCGAAACTTCAGGAGGCCTTTACAAATCGTTGGAAAAAGTATGGCTTTATCAGCCTTTTGTTAGTGCGCTATCATAAACACTTGAAGGTAAGCAAAATAGAGAGAAGATTGACGCTTCAAGCTGCTGTTGCTACATGGTGTTTCAGATACCGAGCCCATAATATGCACGGGTTCCGTTCGGATACACACCTTCAATGAGGAGTCCACGCCGTTCCGACTTCATGGCATTGGTTAGGTCTTCAATAGTGTTCACTGGTTTATCGCCGATGTGCGTGATGATAAACCCTTCACGGATGCCAATATTTCTGAGGCGGCCTTCCTTTATTTTGTTCACCTTCAGTCCACTCGATAGCTTTAGCGCACTCAGCTCTCGTTCTGAGGGTGTGATAAATTCAGCCCCAAGTTCGTTGGCCACCGATTCGGTATAACGGATTAAGCGGGTATCGCCATTTTTGTTCTTAAGCACAACCGGAATTTCCATGTTTTGCCCCTTGCGCGACACTGTAATGTTTACCTTATCACCTGGACGAAAACGTCCGATTTGTTCCTGCAATTCGGGCAAGTTATTCACCTGAACATCCTGTATTTTTAAAATCACATCGCCGGCTTTTATGCCCGCTTCCTCAGCCGCTCCTCCGGCGTTAAGGCCGGCCACATAAACACCTTTAATGTTCTCAATACCTTTTGAATTGGCCAGCTTGGCATCTAAATTTTCCAATACAACACCAATAAAGGCCCGTTGAACTTCGCCATACTCCAATAAATCGGCAACTACTTTACGCACAATGTTTACCGGAATGGCAAACGAATAGCCTGAATAACTACCGGTATTGGAAGCAATTGCTGAGTTAATCCCGATTAATTCGCCCTTTGCGTTTACCAAGGCACCACCACTGTTTCCGGGGTTTACCGCCGCATCAGTTTGGATGAATGACTCAATGGCAAATTTTTCATTTAAAATATTGATGTTGCGCCCTTTGGCACTGATAATTCCTGCCGTTACGGTTGAGGTTAAGCTAAATGGATTTCCTACCGCAAGCGCCCATTCACCTACCTTCACCTCATCAGAATTACCGTAATACACAAAAGGCAAACTCTTGGCTTCTACCTTTAACAAGGCAAGGTCGGTGCTCGGATCTCGGCCAATTACAGTAGCCTGATATTCACGCTTATCGTTTAAAACGACTTCAACCTTTTCTGCATTTTGAATCACGTGATTGTTCGTCACGATATAGCCATCCTCCGATATAATTACTCCTGAACCAGAAGCTGTGGCCTGGTTGGGAGGAGAATTTCGGTAAGGACTGCCAAAGAAGAAGTCGAAAAACGGATCGTATTGCCGGTTTGCACTGATGGTTTTCACGTGCACTACACCATGCACCGATTGTTCAGCGGCCGCCGTAAAATCTGGTGCTGTAGTGGCACCCGCCGATCCGCCATGCGTAAATTGGACCGGAATCCGCTCACTCACAAGGCGGTCGCGTTCTGATGGTTTATTGGATTGGATAAATTCTTGAATGCCCAGTGCAAATGCACCGCCTACCATTGCAATGAGTAGGGAAGAAATGTACTTTTTCATGCTTCTATTTCAGAGGGTTCTTCGTTTTGCGCCTTTCAAAAATTATGCCCTGCCAAAATTGCAGTTGTTTTCTGTCAACAGCCTTTTGTTCGCGAACAAACATGCCGGCCAGGTAATTATTCCTGAAAATGCGATAGGTTTGCAGCTAAACGATTCACCCGTTCGGCTGTTGTATTGAACTTCACATTTAACAATTTTTAATAACGTGAGATCTTCAGGTTCCTTCCTCAGTGGTTTGCTGATTGGTGTGCTCACGTCGTTGGGCATTGTTATTTTATATTCTCTCGATTTTAGCCCCCTAAGCTGGTTCAAGGAAGCTTCGCCATCACCCGAGAAAACCGATACCATCATCGATTTAACCGTGCGCTCAAATGCCTCAGCAACGCGCACCAAAAACTATTCGGCTGAAGAAAAAAAGGCAGACGAATTTCCCGTAGACTCCCTCAATTCTTCACCCGCCGACTCTAACTTATCCTCAATCGGCCAATCGATTAGCGAAACCACAACAAGTGAAGAAATTGTTGTAATGAGAGATGAACTTATTCGCACACTCTTCATCGATGCGCAGGTAATTGGAAAAAGCTCCAGCTCAAAAAGCGATTCATTAATTCAAACACTTCAAGGAGGGTCATCCGGCAAGCCCGGAAATTATCGGGTCGAAATTTGGCGCTCTCCTGTCAATTTCAAAGGCTACCGCCTCCTGCGAACCTCGGTAATTACATTTGGACTTGATCCCGATGTACCCCTCAAACTATTCGACCTGAATAGTGTGATGTACCTTCGGAGCGGAACATCAGTATTTAAACTTCAACTAACAGATAAATTCCTCCCATTTCAGCCCGTCATCGACGACTCTATTCTAAAACAACTTCGATAATGAAGCTCAGTTTTCATAAATTTCAGGCTACAGGCAACGATTTCATCCTCATCGACGACCGAAATAAACAGTTCAATACCGGCAACAATAGCTTGATTCAGCGCCTCTGTAACCGGCGATTTGGTATTGGAGCCGATGGCCTTATTCTGCTGCGAAACGACGTGGAATTTGATTTCCGCATGATTTATTTCAATGCCGACGGTTATGAGGGGTCCATGTGCGGAAATGGTGGTCGTTGCATTGCTGCGTTTGCGCACACGCTTTACCCCGATCGATATCAGTTTCGCTTTCAAGCCTTTGATGGTTTACATGAAGCAGAAATTCAGGGAATTACAGAAAACGGATTTATGGTGAAACTCAGCATGAGTGCAGTAAATAAGCCTGAACAATACGAAGATGATTTGGTGCTTAACACCGGCTCTCCGCACTATGTGCAGTTTGTAAGCGATGCCGCTTCGCTGGATGTCAATATGGAAGGGAAACGAATTCGAAATTCAACGCCTTTTCTCCGTGAAGGCGTAAATGTGAACTTTTGCGAGGTCCACGCCGATAGCCTCACAGTTAGAACCTATGAGCGCGGTGTGGAAGAGGAAACGCTTTCGTGTGGCACTGGTGTAACCGCCGCAGCCATTGCCAGCCATTTTTCAGGCCGCATTACCACAGCACCGCTTACTGTTTTTACCCGCGGCGGTGAGCTTCAGGTAGAATTCACCCAAACCGAGAGCCGATACCTGAACGTGTCGCTCCGCGGCGAAGCAGCACACGTATTTACCGGTACCATCGAGGTGTGATGCAACAGGCCATTGTGCTCGATTCATTGTTGCCTTTGCCCCAGAACCTCAGCGAAGGCCTGTATCTGGCCTTGGTTGGTACGAATCAATTGCCGCCCCATGTGGCACTCATCCATCAAGGCCTTTATTTCGCTCAAACCGTTAAAGGGCCTCAAGTCGGGCGGCAAGCCGCGGATGTCATTTCGGTTCTCCAAAACCGACAGATTCCACTTTTACTGCTCGAGTTGAATTCTACCCGGTCACAAGACTCACCAGAAAGCTTTTTTAGCGCCCAGAAGCCTCTCGAAAAAGACCACTCTTGCATTGAACCCATTGTAGATTACCTAAAACAAACATTAAACCTACAGGTGATCCAACCATTCCTTCATGGCTTGATTCAGGCTTTATTGGATGCTCAACATGTTCGCCATTCCTACGCTCATCCCTTGCCCCCAATATCTAAATTTATTCTGGAACCCTACGGCCAGGAACGCATCGACTTGCGCATCGCAAACCTCCAGAAAAGGGCTAGCCCATAAGCTTCCTTACCAATTTAAACCAGCGGGCATACGGCGCGTAACGAAGCGGAATGTCGGGCCAAAATGAGGTTCGGGTGATGGATTTTCGGTGACTAAAGGTTTCAAATCCATAACGTCCATGATACTGACCAAAGCCACTGCTTCCAACACCGCCAAAGGGTAGCTTGGGGTTCGCTAGATGAATCATGGCATTGTTTATAACTCCACCACCAAAAGCATAGCGTTGTTCAATGTGTTCGATAAACCGATTAGAACGGCTAAACACGTAAACCGAAAGTGGATTGGGGTGCGCTTTGAAAAATGTATCCAACTCCCGCTTATCGCGGTAACTAAACACCGGCATAACGGGTCCGAAGATTTCCTCTTTCATCACCAACGAATCGAGTGATGGATTAACCTGAATCACCGGCGACATAGACAGCTTTGATCGGTTAATCCGAATTTTAGTGAGCGATTCTGCCGACTGCGCGAGCCGTTCGAGCTGCTCCAGCCGGCGTGTATTCAAAATAGCTGCGTAGGAGTCACTGTCTTCAGGAACCTTTCCGAAAAAGCCTTCAATTGCAGCATGGATTTCATTCAAAAAAGTCTCCAGAATAGACTCGTGAACAAGCACATAGTCGGGGGCAACACAAGTTTGGCCGGCATTCCAGAACTTAGCCCAGGCAATTCTCTTCGCGCTAATACGAACCTGCGCTGTCTCATCAACAATACACGGCGATTTTCCACCCAATTCTAGGGTTACCGGAATCAGGTGCTCAGCTGCCAGCTTATACACTTCTTTACCAATGCGTTCCGATCCGGTGAAAAACAAATAATTAAAGCGATGCGAATGAACCAGTGATGGAATTACAGTACCTCCATCACCCTCAACAACAAGCATCCATTCAGGTTTGAAGTAGCGCTCAACGAGTTTACGCACCAATGCACTCGATGCGGGAGCCATTTCAGAGGGCTTAATAACCACACAATTGCCTGCGGCCAATGCGCTTAATGCAGGTGCAAGGCATAACATGATCGGGTAATTCCACGCACCAATAATGAGCACTTGTCCTAATGGTTCTCGCAAAATATAAGAACGTGCAGGCCAGTGAATAAATGGCGTACTCACTGATTCGCGAGCGGCCCAAAGATCTAGTTCTTTGAGGGCTTCCGAGATTTCGGCATACATGAAACCAATTTCACTCGAGTAAGCCTCCATGCTTGGCTTTTTAAGGTCGGCATGCAAAGCATCAAGGATGGCTTGCTCGTTTTCTTTCAAAAGCCTCCGCATCAAACGCAGCTGCTCCTTTCGGGCCTTCAATGAGCGTGTAAGGCCGTTCTCAAAGAAACGACGTTGAGTTTCAAGTTGTTCTTTTACCAATTCCATATTCCTTCATGTTGAAAAAACGAGCGACGGCCTCAGCACACTTTTGCCCATCCATGGCCGCTGAAACAATTCCTCCGGCGTAGCCTGCACCCTCCCCGCAGGGAAACAAACCTTGTAATCCTTCATGCATTAAGCTTTCCGAATTTCGCGGAATACGCACCGGTGTAGATGTACGCGATTCTACCGCATGAAGTACCGCTTCATTGCTGTAGTAACCCTTCATTTTTTGTCCAAAAGCCTTAAATGCACCTTGTAAGCGTTTGGCAACCGCAGCAGGCAACACTTCCACTAAATCAACCGATACAATACCAGGTTGATAGGAGCTTTCAGGTAAAGTGCTCGACACTCTTCCCTGAACAAAGTCAACCATTCGCTGTGCAGGGGCCGATTGCCGACCTCCTGCTAATTTGCAAGCTTGTTGCTCAATCGATTGCTGGAAGTACATTCCTGAAAGCGGACCTTCAGCGGCGAAATGATGGGCGTCTTCTTCCCGAATCTCCACCACAATCCCCGAATTGGCAAATGGGTTATTTCGTTTAGATGGCGACCATCCGTTCGTTACAACCTCGCCCGGAGCCGTTGCGCATGGGGCAACAATGCCACCCGGGCACATGCAAAATGAATAAACCCCTCTTTGCTGAATTTGCTCTACCAAAGCATAAGAAGCAGGAGGTAGATAATCTCCCCGGTTCTGGCAGTGGTATTGAATCTGGTCAATCAGCTCCTGTGGGTGCTCTGCCCGAACGCCTAAGGCAAACGGCTTAAATTCGAGTTGAATTTTTTCGGCATGTAAAAGTTGATAGATGTCACGGGCTGAGTGCCCCGTGGCCAAAATCAAGGCCTTAGCAGGAATTCTTACTTGTTCGGCAACAACAACTGCTTTCAAGGTACCGGATGATTTTTCTATACCGGTAATTCGGCTATTGAAGTGAATTTCGCCTCCACAGCGTAAGATGGTTTCCCGCATGGAAACGATTATTCCGGGTAATTTATTGGTGCCGATGTGTGGATGAGTGTCAATCAGGATTTCTTCCACAGCGCCATGGGCAAAGAAAGTGTTCAACACGCCTTCAATACTTCCACGTTTGTTCGACCGGGTATAAAGCTTGCCATCTGAGTATGTGCCGGCCCCGCCTTCACCAAAACAGTAGTTGGAGTCGGGGTTAACCATGTGCTCCCGATTGATGGCTGCCAGATCGCGGCGCCTCGATCTAACGTCTTTTCCGCGTTCAAGCACAATCGGTTTCAAGCCCAGCTCAATGAGGCGAAGTGCTGCAAAAAGTCCGGCCGGACCAGCTCCTGCAACAATTACCTCCTGGGCATCATGTACAGCTTTATACTGGAGCTCAACAACTCTCTGTTGAGGTGGAATTTCATCTACAAAAGCCTCCACCACTACATTAATTTTTACCGTTTTTCCGCGCGCATCGATACTCCGGCGTTTCAAACGAACAACCAATTGCTGATGTAGACTTAGCCCTAAATGGCGGTGAACATACTGATGAAGCGACTCTATATGATAGCCCGTTTGTGGGTCTACAACAAGCTGAAGTTCGCGTAACATTCCTTATTCAAAGGTAAAGGAAATGTAAAGCGAACGCGACTGGAGCCGTTGAATTGGCGTTGTGTAAATGGTGTTTTCCGGAATCATCAGATTGCGCAGACCAAAGGCCAACTTAATTTCTGGACTAAACTTGAAGTATTGTGAGTAGAAGTCGAACCCAAACCCAATTTCATAGTGGTAATCGTTTCTTCTCAACTTAAGAATTTTTTCACCCGCATCATCTACTTTATCTTGAGAGGCTAAGTCGATAGTTGGCTTAAACCCACCAATTACATAAGCCCTGAAGTTCCCGTGACGTGCCGACTTATATTTGAGCAGCAAGGGAAACTCGAGGAGGGTTGATTCAACCAGCTTTCTCTTTTCAATGATGGTATCCTGTGAGGCAAATCGAATGTTGTAATACAGGGAACGTTCACCGAATGAAAGTGTAGGAAGGAAGCGGAAGTCGAAGTTGTCGCCAATGTGAAGATTAGAAACTATTCCCAATGAAAAACCCGCTGCGGCGGCCGGTCTGATGGCCAAAAGAGTGTCGAGTTTTCGAATGTCTTCGATGGGTTTGGGCGTAAAGTTAAAACTGTTAATGCCCAAAATAAACCCAAAATGCACCACTTGCCGATCGTAGTTGGGGAGATTGAGAATCTTCCGTTTTTGGGCATTCAAAGGCGACGAAATGAGCCAAACCATAACCAGACCCCAAATACATTGGCGCATCACATTTCCAGAAAACACAGTAATTGGTATAGATGGTTTCAACGCCGCAAAACTCCGAATTATTTTGTACCGGTGTACAGGCTAACAATTCCGAATGTTACACGTTCAGCTTTTAATTCTCTGAAACCGCTGTCAGAAGCGATTTTTAGAAAATCGTCACCCTCCGGAAAAGCGTTCACCGAGTCGTATAAATAGGTATATGCCGATTGGTCTTTCGACACCAGCTTGCCCCACCAAGGCAAAAAATGCCGAAAGTAAAAGTCGTAGAGCTGTTTAATCGGGAAAATACGCGGACGGGAAAACTCTAAAATAACCACCTTGCCTCCGGGCTTTAGCACCCGCGACATTTCCGAAAGGCCCAAAGAGAGGTTTTCGAAATTTCGAACGCCAAAGGCGACCGTTACTGCATCGTAACTGTTATTGGGGTAGGGGAGTTGTTCAGAATCGCCCTTTACCAGCGTAATCAGGTGTTGGAGGTTTCTCTTGGCCACCTTTTCACGGCCTTTTTCCAACATCTTTTCCGAGAGGTCAAGTCCGGTAATGTATTGTGGTTTAAGTCTCTCCATAGCCAGAGCCACATCAGCAGTGCCGGTTGCAATGTCTAAAATCTGTTCAGGCTTATGCTTGCGAAGCTCGTTTACCATGCGTTTACGCCAGTACACGTCAATTCCAAACGACAATGACCGGTTCAGAAAATCGTATTTGCCCGAAATGGAATCAAACATCCGTTCAATCTGCACTTTCTTGCCACTGGCATCCTGATAGGGTTTCACTTCCATGCGCTGAAAACAGTCACGCCCGACTTTTGTTTGTATTATGAATGAAGTTTTAACACTTCCTGTAAAAGCCTTTCACGCTCCACAGGCATCACGCCCACAAATTCGCAGGCCAGGCCCCCAGCCAGATTCGACCATGCTGCAATGGTTTCCAGAGGGCATCCTGCCGCCAGGCATAAAGTAGCCACGGCAATAACAGTGTCGCCAGCTCCACTTACATCGGTTATGGTTCTGTGGTGGGCATTAAAATGCAGATGACTTTTCGTGTCGGCCGCGAAAATTCCGGATTCAGAAAGGGTAATTAACGAACGCGAATGCCCCAATAAAGCCTGTAACTGATGGTGGGCCTCCTTCAAAGAGTCGATGCTCTTAGGATTTACCTCTAACTTAAGTCCTTCGCGGATTTCCTTCAGGTTTGGCTTAAATAAATCAACCTGACGGTAATACCTGAAGTTTCGTTTTTTGGGATCAACCGCCACCGGAATTCCTTTCTCTCTGCAAACCGAAACCATGTGGGCTATACTGGTTTCACTGAGCATTCCTTTGTCGTAATCCTCAAAAACAAGCGCATCGAATTGCTCATGAGCAACAAGGGCATCGAATCGGGCCATCAACATTTTTTCTTCCTCGACAGACGAGGGCGAATCGTCCTCCTCATCAACCCTTAACAAATGAGCCTGGTTACCAAGGATGCGGGTTTTTACGGTTGTAGGCCGCCGACTTTGTACTAGACCATCAACCCTTAAGCCTTCATTTTGAAGTAGTTCGCGCAGTTGAATGCCCGATCGGTCATCCCCACACAAACTTAACAAAACGGCCTCCGCCTTCAGGGCTTTAAGGTTTAGCGCCACATTGGCAGCTCCTCCCAAACGTTTTTCCAGCTTCTTTACATGCACCACCGGAACAGGGGCTTCGGGCGAAATTCTATCTACTCTGCCCCATACATAACTGTCGAGCATAATATCGCCGGCCACCAAAACACGCATTCTGGCAAAGCGCTCAAACAAAGTATGGATTTCAGACTGGGTCATGCCATTAACGCTTCCAATCCCGATTTTAACCGCTTTACCGATTCCCTGATTTCACCTTCTGAAACTGCATACGACAAGCGAATCGATTTGCCACAACCGAAGGCTTCGCCGCTTACCGTGGCTAACAAGTGCTCATTGAGCAAGTACATGGTAAGGGCTTGGGGGGTCTCTATACGCTCGCCGCGGAATGATTTTCCAAGAAATGCAGTAACATCAGGGAAAAAATAGAAGGCTCCTTCGGGAAGATTCACGCCTAAACCCTTAATTTCCTTCAATAAGCTGTACATCAAATCGCGGCGCTTCTTAAAACCTTCCACCATATAATCTACAGATTCGGGGCTTGCTTCTAATGCAGCAATAGCCGCGCGCTGCGAAATCGACGAAGTGCCAGAGGTAATCTGCCCCTGAAACTTATCGCATGCATCTGCAATCCATTTGGGAGCGCCTATGTAACCTAGCCTCCAGCCTGTCATGGCAAAACTTTTTGAGAGGCCATTTACCGTAATGGTACGGTCATACATATCGGCAAACGAGGCCATCGAGGTATGCTTCCCCTCAAAACGAATGTGTTCATAGATTTCATCCGAAACCACCAAAATGTCGGGGTGAAACTGAAGGAAATCAGCCAGTGCCCGCAGCTCTGCGTGGCTATAAACCGAACCAGTTGGATTACAGGGCGAACTGAAGATGATCATTCTTGTTTTGGGACTGATGTGCTCTGCCAACATGTCTGGACTAATCTTGTAGTCTTTGTCGAGCCCGGCATATACAATCTTTGGTATTCCACCGGCCAGTTTTATCATTTCGATGTAACTTACCCAGTAAGGCGCCGGTAGCAAAACCTCATCACCAACATCAACTAAACTCAGAATTACGTTGGCAATAGACTGTTTCGCTCCGGTCGAAACAACAATTTGTTCAGGGCTGTATTGAATACCGTTATCGCGCGCAAATTTTCGCGAAATACTTTGGCGGAGGTCCGCAAAGCCGGCAACAGGCGTGTAATGGGTGAAATTTTCATGGATCGCTTTGATGGCCGCTTCTTTAATAAAATCGGGCGTATCATAGTCGGGTTCTCCGATGCTTAAACTGATCACATCCTTTCCCTGCGCCTTTAATTCACGGCTTCTTCTGGCCATGGCGAGGGTTTCGGATTCGCTCAGAACCATCAGCCTTTTTGCAACACGGTTCATACAGGTACAATGATTTTGGGCTGCAAACCTAGCTGAATTTTTTCAATCAGCCTAAAAGGCCTAATTTTGCCCGCTCTTGCCTGTAAGGCCTTTCATGAGAATTTCTGCCTCTGTAGCTGCTGTCGAAGATTCACGCCTGCCCCTCGTGGTTAGTGCGCTGGATGAAGCCGGTGTTGATGCCTATCACCTCGACAGCATCGACGACGCCTCTATCTTCGATTTTTCCCGTAAGCTTCGCACGCTTACTCAAAAGCCTTTCGACCTTCACCTAATTACCGATAAGCCCGAAAATTATTGGTCAATGCTTGAAGAATCGCAGCTTCCACAAATTGTCTTACAGCTCGAAAATCTTAAGAAACCACTTTTTATTCCCGAGTCTCTCAAAGGGAAAGTTGGGCTGGCCATGATGGCCTCTACCGATCCTCGCCGATTTTCGGTTTATCGCCGCGATGCTGCTTTCCTGCTTCTTATGCTCACAACACCGGGCAAAAGCGGAGGGAAATTCAACCCAACGCATTTTGCCAACATCATACGATACCGCCAACGATACCCTGAAATACCGCTGATTATCGACGGTGGAGTTAACGAAGAAGTGGCTGCCGTGCTGCACATGATGGGAATTTATCAGGTGGTTTCGGGCTCCTTCTTGTTCAGCCGGCCAAGCATCCGCGAAGCCGTTGAAGCCATCCACCATAATCTGAAAACCGCCTGGGCTGTAAAAGATGTGATGGATACGCATTTAGATGGCTTTACTCAGCTTCAACAAGTTTTCGGCGTCCAGCCTGAGTGTTGGTATATTGGCCGATCAGGCAAAGCCGAACAGATAAATTTGAATTCTACATTTGCCCCTCTGCTCGAGCAAATTAGTCAGTTCGAGGAAACGGCTGGAAGCGCCATCTTCACCGATGAGTTAACTTCGTTGACCGTGCTTTTTGAGTCGGCCTCAAACCTCACAAATGCTCCGCGTTACGTTTTTGCCCTGAATGACAATCAACGCATCTCAGGTTCACTGTTTATTCAAACAAATGCATGATAATTCACCTCAATTCCCAACTCAGCAATACACTACTCGAAAGCCTCGCTCTTGAGCATAAAGCGGTGTGGTTTAAATCGGGAGAAACCCCAGTTTTTGTTTTACCCGCAGCGGTAAAATCATTGCCGAACGGCCTTCAATCCCTCGCAACAGGGCATTGGCCCATGGAAACCGACATTCAGCTGGCTTCGCGGTCATATCGGCCTGAGGTTCGTGAAGTACGTTGGGGCAACACAACAATTGGAGGCCAGTCGAACAACACGGTTGTCATCGCCGGACCTTGTTCCGCAGAGTCTACGGATCAATTGAAAGTTACCGCCGAATTGCTTACCGAACTGGGGATTAAAAATATTCGGGCCGGCGCATTCAAGCCAAGAACGTCGCCCTACACATTTCAAGGGCTTGGTATTGAGGGCTTGAAAATGCTCGCCGATGTGCGCGAGAAGTATGGGCTTACTGTGGTAACTGAAGTACGCGACGCCACGCATGTAGATGCCATTTTAGAGTATGCCGATGTAATTCAAATCGGCGCCAAGTCGATGTACGACCATGGCATTCTCCGCCGTTGCGGTAAAGCCAACAAGCCGGTTCTGCTGAAACGGGGCTTTGGTTCAACACTACAAGAGTTTGTGCAATGCGCAGAATTTATTCTTTCCGGGGGCAACGAGCAGGTGATGCTCTGCGAAAGAGGCATTCGAACCTTTGAAACCAAAACCCGCTTTACGCTCGATCTTTGTGGTGTTGCATATCTGAAAGAACACACAAATCTTCCGGTAATACTCGATCCAAGTCATGCCATGGGTTATGCCTATGGGGTTGCCGATTTGGCGCGGGCCTGCGTGGCTATGGGTGTTGATGGCTTGCTGGTTGAGGTTCATCCAACGCCTAAAACCGCACTTTCCGATGCTTCTCAGCAGCTCAATCATCAGGAGTTCCGTCAGTTAATGTCAACTTTAAACCCAATCGCAGCAGCGGTAGGCAGAACATTGGTTTGATGACAACCTATTTTTCCGATAACCTTAGTTTTCTCTGCGAAAAAATCGAAGTCGCAGGCTTTAGCGCGGAACGCCTTCTGGAATTGATCAGAGGACAAGCTATTTTACCCAATGAGCTTATCCAATTAGCAGCCATTTGCGGCGAAACACCTACGCGATTGCTTCAAAATAACCTCCGGGAACAAGGTTCGGCTGTTGGGCAAATAAAAATGGTCGTGTTTGATGTGGATGGCGTTTTAACAGAGGCCGGAATGTATTACACCGAAAGCGGCGACGAATTCAAGCGCTTCAATGCCCGCGATGGTATTGCCATGAAAGCCCTCCGAAAGGCTGGATTTCAAACAGCCATTATCAGCCATGGAATCAACGAAAAATTGATTCGCCGAAGGGCTGAACTTCTGGATATTCCTTTTGTTTATTGCGGAAAAGAACCCAAAAGCGATGTGCTCGCCCGCTGGTGTACTGAGCTGAGCATTCAATTTGAGCAATGTGCGTTTATCGGCGATGATATCAACGACTTAAGCTTGTTTCATGTGTGTGGTTTTACAGCCTGCCCGGCTGATGCCACTGAAGCGGTGAAGGAAATTGCCGATGTGCTGCTCAGCAGTCGGGGAGGCGAGGGTTGCGTGCGCGAATGGGTAGACCGTTTTTTCTTTGAAAGCCCCTTGGGGGCCCAATCCAACATCTAAAATTATGAAGTTACAGAACGATATAGTGTTGCGCGCC
The DNA here is from genome assembly GCA_027483445.1 of Bacteroidota bacterium. Lineage (GTDB taxonomy): Bacteria > Bacteroidota > Bacteroidia > M30B66 > M30B66 > CAMCXT01. The sequence continues at coordinate 310,074 of JAIXUS010000018.1, forward strand.
GCTCGGGGTGAAAAAACCGAAAGAAGTCCAGTGTGGCTGATGCGCCAAGCCGGGAGAATTCTGCCCGAATACAGAGCGGTAAGAGCAAAGCTGTCAGGGTTTATCGAATTGGTTGAAACTCCTGAATTTGCCGCCGAGGTAACCATTCAGCCGGTAGATTTACTGGGCGTTGATGCAGCCATCATTTTCTCCGATATTCTGGTAATTCCTCAGGCCATGGGCTGTCCTTATCAAATGATTGAAAGCAAAGGGCCTTGGTTCGAGAATACAATCCGCGACGAAAATGCATTATCACGTTTGCATGTTGCTGATCCCGGAAGCGAATTAAAGTTTGTGACTGATGCCATCCGACTCACCAAAAAAGAGCTTAATGGAAGGGTTCCGCTCATTGGCTTTGCCGGCGCACCATGGACTATTTTTGCCTACATGACTGAGGGGTCAGGCTCCAAGACCTTCTCTGTGGCCCGCCGAATGCTCTATGCTCAGCCCCAATTTTCGCACCGGTTGTTGGACATGATTACCGAATCTACAATTGCCTACCTGAAAGCTCAAATTGAGGCGGGTGCGGACATGGTTCAAATTTTCGATTCTTGGGCCGGTGTTCTTGGGCCTGAGCAATATTCTGAGTTTTCGCTAAGGTATATCCGCACCATTTGTGAAGCCATTACCGAAGTTCCCGTGACCGTTTTTGCCAAAGGAGCAGGTTTTGTGCTGGGCGAGATGAGTTCACTGCCTTGCAGAACGATTGGCCTCGATTGGCAGATGGATATTCGGAAAAGTCGGTCAATTCTGGGCAATCAATTTACACTTCAAGGAAATGCAGATCCTTGTTTGCTGTATGCACCTGAAGAAGTGATCCAAAAAGGAGTTGGAGAAATGCTCTCGGCATTTGGCGAATTTCCGCACATTGCCAACCTCGGCCATGGACTTTATCCCGATACTAACCCCGATAAAGTTCGATTCTTTATTCAAGCTGTAAAAAATTATCGAGCACGCTGAGCGAATTGCTAATTTTGCCGCATAATTTAACGCTACCTTGTCAGACGCTGTCGTAATTATTCCAACCTACAACGAGAAGGAGAACATCGAAAAAATGATCCGTAAAGTGTTTAGCCTGCCTAAGGCTTTCCACTTGCTTATCATTGATGATGGCTCTCCGGATGGTACCGGAGCCATTGTTAAGAAACTACAAACCGAATTCCCGACGCAGCTTTTCTTAGAAGAACGTCAGGGGAAACTTGGCTTGGGAACCGCTTACATTCATGGCTTTCGATGGGCGTTGAAAAGGAATTATGCGTTTATTTTTGAAATGGATTGCGATTTTTCCCACAATCCTGATGATTTGATTCGGCTTTACGAACCCTGTTCTAAGGGGGAGGCCGACATGACAATTGGGTCGCGTTATATTACTGGCGTTAACGTTGTGAATTGGCCCATGAAACGCGTGCTAATGTCATATTACGCTTCAGCTTATGTCAGACGAATTACCGGAATGAACATTCGCGATACAACGGCCGGATTTAAATGCTACTCCCGGAAGGTCTTACAAACCATCGAACTTGAAAAAATCAAATTCATGGGATATGCTTTCCAAATCGAGATGAAGTTCACCGCATGGAAATGTGGATTTAAAATTCTGGAAGTGCCCATAATTTTTCACGACCGTACTGAGGGTGAATCTAAAATGTCGGGTAAAATTTTCCGAGAAGCCATTTTGGGCGTTATAGAGATGAAATTGAAGAGCATTTTCAGAAAGTTTCCACAGGCAGAGGCCAAAGCCTGAGCAATCTAGCATGGTTGTGAACAACCATAAATGATAGAAATCTTTCGATTTATTCAGCACTCATGCTGCATTCGGCAATTAACCCGGCGAAATTGCTTAATTTTGGCAAACTCTAAAAAACCATGCCTTCCCCCGCAAAATACATATTCGTAACCGGGGGCGTAGCCTCTTCTTTGGGAAAAGGAATCATTTCAGCATCCCTGGCCAAGTTATTGCAGGCCCGTGGCTACTCGGTTACAATTCAAAAATTCGACCCTTACATTAACGTCGACCCCGGAACCCTTAACCCTTATGAACACGGCGAATGCTATGTTACTGAGGATGGCGCAGAAACTGACCTTGATCTTGGGCATTACGAGCGTTTCCTGAATATTCCCACTTCTCAGGCCAATAATGTCACTACTGGTCGGATTTACAAGCAAGTGATTGAAAAGGAGCGACGTGGAGATTACCTAGGTAAAACCGTACAAATCATTCCTCACATCACCGACGAAATTAAAAGGAGAATGAAACTCCTCGGAGAGTCTGGGCGATATGAGTTTATCATTACTGAAATCGGCGGAACCGTAGGCGATATTGAATCTTTACCCTACATCGAGGCGATTCGACAACTTAAACTTGAACTAGGCTCTCAAGATTGTCTGGTAATCCATCTAACCCTCATTCCATTTCTCAACGCGGCAGGAGAGCTCAAAACCAAGCCAACCCAGCACTCAGTTAAAATGTTCCTCGAACAGGGCGTGCAGCCCGATGTACTGGTTTGCCGAACTGAGCATTCATTAGGGAAAGACCTTAAGCGCAAAGTTGGTCTATTCTGCAATGTGAGCGAAGAAGCGGTAATTGAGTCGATGGATGCTCGCTCAATTTATGATGTTCCACTGTTGATGGAGGAAGAGGGGCTCGATGTAGTCGTGCTTAAGAAATTGGGGATGCCTCATCACAACACCCCAGACCTTAGCAGTTGGAAACAGTTTCTACATAGACTGCGCCACCCTAAGTTTACTGTTACCATCGGCATTGTTGGGAAATACATCGAGTTAAAGGATGCCTATAAGTCCATTGCCGAATCATTTATTCATGCCGGAGCCGCCAATGAATGCAAAGTGGAAATCCGATGGATTCACTCAGAAGATATCACTAGTGATAATATCTCCGGATTCTTTGAAGGCTTGCATGGAATTTTGGTAGCCCCTGGCTTTGGTGAACGCGGTATCGAAGGAAAGATTGAAGCCATCCGCTTTGCGCGAGTAAATAAAGTTCCGTTTTTAGGCATTTGCCTTGGTATGCAGTGCGCTGTTATTGAGTTTGCCCGAAATGTTTTGGGTTATAACAATGCCCATTCAACTGAAATGCTTTCCGACACGCCTTACCCGGTCATTCATCTGCAGGAAGGACAAAAAAATGTAACCCATAAAGGTGGTACGATGCGACTTGGAGCATACCCTTGTGAGTTAAAGCCAGAATCCTTGGCAATCAAGGTGTACGGCAGGCCTTCTATTTCAGAACGACACAGGCATCGCTATGAATTTAATAATGCGTATCTCCCAGAATTTGAAAAATCTGGCATGGTTGCATCTGGGCTTAATCCGGAAAATAAGCTGGTAGAAATAGTCGAAATTCCTGAACATCCATGGTTTATAGGGGTGCAATTCCATCCGGAATACAAAAGTACAGTCGATAATCCTCACCCCTTGTTTAGCGGCTTTATCCAAGCCAGCGTAAAGCATCAGAATGGAGTGAATTCCGGCGCACAATTAGCCTAAGAAATTCAAAAATTAAAATCCCGGGAAATGCGAACTTTTCCCGGGATTTTTTATTGCTTTTTATCAAGCTTGTGCAGTACTCACAACCTTTGGAGACGCTGCTTTTATTTCTTCGCTAGCGAATTGCGCAAACTGCTCGAAATTTTTCACAAACTTCTCGGCCAATTCAGCAGCTTTCTGATCGAAATGCTCCTTGTCGGCCCATGCATTTCTAGGAAAGAGCAATTCAGAAGGAACATCAGGGCAACTCACTGGTGTATGGAGCCCGAAGAAAGGAGTCGTAAGGGTTTCAACCTTATCCAAGTCGCCGCGCAAAGCTGCAGAGATCATGGCCCGCGTATACTTGAGTTTAATTCGACTTCCTATACCATAAGGCCCTCCACACCAACCTGTGTTGACCAGCCAAACATTCACATGTTTTTCCTTTAGTTTTTTCCCCAACAATTCTGCATAACGCGTAGGGTGGAGGGGAAGAAATGCTTTTCCAAAGCAAGCAGAAAAGGTAACCGTTGGTTCCTTTACATCAACCTCTGTTCCGGCTACTTTTGCAGTGTATCCTGAAATAAAGTGATACATCGCTTGCGATGGAGTGAGCTTTGAAATGGGCGGAAGAACTCCAAAGGCGTCAGCTGTCAGAAAGAATATGTTTTTGGGCGCATCACCAACGGAAGGCTCCATAATGTTGTCGATGAGGTAAATTGGATAAGCGACCCTCGTATTCTCCGTTTTTTTGATGTTGGAATAGTCTACCTCCCGCGTACCTTCGAAGTAATGGGTGTTTTCAAGCAAAGCTCCAAATCGGATTGCATTGTAAATCTGCGGTTCTTTTTCCGGCGACAAATCCACACATTTCGCATAGCAACCTCCTTCAAAATTGAATACAGAATTATCCGACCATCCATGCTCGTCGTCTCCAATTAACTTTCGCTCTGGATCAGCCGATAAAGTTGTTTTTCCGGTGCCACTCAATCCGAAGAATACCGCAGTATCGCCGTCGGCTCCCACATTGGCAGAGCAGTGCATCGACAAAACCCCGCGCTCATGAGGAAGGATATAATTCAGTACAGAGAAGATTCCTTTTTTGATTTCCCCTGTATACCCCGAGCCGCCAATCAAAATGATTTTTTTGCTGAAGTTGATGATAGAGAAGTTATGCTGACGGGTTCCGTCCACCTCTGGATTGGCCAAAAATCCAGGTGCGTTGACAATGTGCCAATCAGGTTTAAATTCTTGCAGTTCAGCATCTGTTGGACGAAGAAATAAATTGTGAGCAAATAAATTCGACCAAGGATATTCGGTTACCACTCTGATATTCAGTCGGTATGCCGGATCAGCACATGCATAACTATCGCGAACATACACCTCACTACCGCCCAAATAAGCGCAAACACGCTGGTAAAGGCGATCGAACGAATCAGACTCAAAACGGTTGTTTACATCACCCCACCAAACACTGTCTTTAGTGGTTTCATCATAAACTACGTATTTATCTTTGGGCGAACGCCCGGTAAATTCACCGGTATCAATGGCAAGTGCCCCGGTTTTGGTCAGTGTTCCTGTGCCATCAAGCAGTGTCTCTTCTACGAGCTCTGCCGGACTCAGGTTCCAGTGTGCGATTCCGACATTCCCCAAACCCATCTGAATAAGGGTGTCGTGGATGCCTTTCTTACCTGTAAACTGCATAAAAAGGATTTTGGGAGATTGATTTTGGAAATACAAAATTAACATTCCCAACCGAAATAGTGTTGAAACTGCCTTGGGAAATATTCACCTTATAGTAATCAGATTATCTGTGAATTAACGTCCTCTTCGGCGGCATTCCCCATTTAACTTTTGATGAACCCGCTTGGCTTCCCTCAGTTTTTCCTGAATTTCTCGCAAAACCTCACGCTTTTGTTCGGCATTTTTCGACAACAACTCAATGCAAAAGTCAACCTCTCCTTCTCGTCCCCATGGAACACGCTCTACTTTTACCCGATTTTCAGCTTCCATTTTCTGCATAAGCGTATTAAATTGCTCTGCCAACTGAGACTCAATACCACCACCAATACTGTAAAACGAAACCCAGTGTCGCCGTAAAGTGTCAGAAATCTCTTCGTTTGTAGCCGGCTTAGTCTGTTCTTTTGGAGGCGATACGTTTTTAGTACCCGCATCTGTTGTTTGATTGGAACCCTTCAACGTATTTTCTTCTGTGAGTTTTGATTTGGGCTTACACGCATTTAAAGAAAGGGTTCCCATTACCAGCAATGCTATTAGTTTGATTTTCATGCTTTAAGATCAAGAATGTTTGAGTATTTTTCCCGTAAGGAAGAGATTAAGTGTTCTTCACTAAGCGCTTCACCACAAATATCGTGGCATAATTCACGCAAAGAACGTAATCGACCACTGCTGAAAACGTTTTTGCCAAGCCAAGCATGAATAAACTGAAAATCTCCGCTTTGAATGCGTTGATCCCAGTCGGGGTTTTGGCGTTTCAATTGAGCAAAAAGTTGAGCTGAAAGCATGCTGCCTAAAGAATAAGTTGGGAAATAGCCGATACTGCCATGCGCCCAGTGGACGTCTTGTAGATATCCTTCGGAAAGTTTCTCCGGATATTTTTTGAATAGCAGGAAATAATTCTCATTCCAAGCCTCTTCCAGATGATCAACTTTCAAATCGCCTTTGATAAGCTGGCATTCCAACGCGAAACGAATCGCAATGTGCTGGTGATAGCGCAATTCATCCGATTGAGTGCGCACGAGAGAGCTGTTTAACCGATTCGCTTCAATGAATAAATCCGTCGCTGAAATCGCTTTCCAACGCTCATAATCGGCCTCCAAGAGTAGCTTATTTAAATAGTAGATAAACTCCGGACCTCTTCCAATACAGTTCTCCCATAGCCGGCTTTGGGATTCATGCACCGAAAGCGAAGCGGCCTCTCCTAAGGGTAGCCCAAAGGCATTGGCATTCAACCCTTGCTCATAAAGTCCGTGGCCTGTCTCATGCAAACACGACCAAATCATTTCTCCAATATGGGATTCTTCAATCCGTGTTGTCATCCGCACATCGTGCGCCCCATTTCTAATTGTAAACGGATGGGTGGAAATGTCCTGACGACCTCTATCAAAGTCAAAACCGATTTTTTGAATGAGATTTAGGCTAAATTTCCACTGGTGATCGCTAGTCCATCCAAATGAAACTTCCTGAGAATTTATTGGGTAATGCGCTCTGATTTGCTGATCAAGCTTTGAAAGTTTTGAGCTTAGATTTTGAAATAAATGATCTAAGGCTTCTGTGCTGAAATCGCTCTCAAATTCTTGCAAAAGCGCGTCGTATGGTTGATTGGTATAGCCAATGAGCTCCGCTTCTTCTTTTTTGAGTTCAATTAATTCTGAAAATTTTTTGTTAAACGCTTTACCCGAGTTTTCAGTCCGTGATTTTTCCCAGGCAACCAAGGTCAAAGAGCTCGTTTTACTAAGTTTTTTGACAAACTTCTGACTCAGTTTTTTTCTTCGACGGATATCTTTTAGCCAAATTTCAGTTTGCCTCTGCACTAAATCAGAAGAATCTTTGTGTTTTTCAAGAGCAACAAGATTTTCTTCTAACTCATTATCAGTTAAATGTTGATGCAAATGCCCCGAAATTAAGGCCAATTGTTCTGCCCTGTCGGGATGGCCTTTGAGCGGAATGTAGGTCTCTTGGTCCCACATTAACAGCGCATTAATTGATTGCCAGTGTGAAATCACCCGACTTTTCTTCTCAATTTTATTCCACAAACGGCTATGGTTTTCCATTATGCTGAATAGTTGAGCCCGCTTTGAGCAATAGTAACCACCCTGCGATTAACAACAAACCACCGATTGGAGTAATTGGCCATAAATATCGGATTACCGGAACAATTGACTTTAAAAAACCCAAAAGAAATATCGATCCTGAAAAAAATAGTGTTCCCCAGAAAATGCTTAGTGAGGCCCAACGAAAATACTTACCTAATTGCGATAATTGGGCTAATCCCAGCAAAACGCCGGCATGAATCAACTGGATCATTCCTGCTGTTTTGACAGAATTGAGGCTTTGTTCATCCAGTTTTGTTTCAAGGGCATGAGCACCTAATGCAAGTATGATCACTCCTGTTGCCCCGAAAATTGCCGATTGAATTAGCGTGGTTTTATGTACGGCAATCATCAGTTCAACGCCACAATTACACTTATTTCAACATTCACCCCTTTGGGTAAGCCACTTACAGCAACCGTTTCTCTAGCCGGGTAATTGCCCTCAAAATAGGAGGCATACACCCGATTCACCTCTTGGAAATGCTCCATGCTACTCAAGAAAATACTGGTTTTAACAATTTTACTGAAATCAGTTTTCGCTTCATCCAATAAAAATTTAATGTTTTCCATCACCTGTTTAGTTTCATCAGCCACGCTGCTCATAATCAATGTTCCCGTTGATTGTTCAATGGCAATTTGTCCACTGAGAAATAGTAAGTTTCCGAAAATAACCCCTTGACTATAAGGACCAATAGGTTCCGGTGCTTTGGACGAATAAACGATTTTTTTCATCAGATTTTGATTTCAACAAAAATAGGATTCTTCAATTCAATACAAAGCTATTATCTTGACGGCGGTTGAAATTCGTGTTTTATGATTGTATCTGCGGCAGTTCCGGAAGTAATTTATGACATAAGTATCATTTTTGGTTTGGCCATTGCAGTTTTACTGATCTGCAGCAAGCTAAAGGTACCCTCTGTTCTTGGATTTTTAATTACAGGTGTTCTTGCCGGCCCCGATGCTCTCCATTTGGTAAAGAGTTCAAATGATCTGAGTGTTTTTGCGGAGATTGGAATTATTTTCCTGTTGTTTAGCATAGGAATCGAATTCTCCCTCAAGGATCTTATTAAGGCAAGGAAGCTCGTCTTGTTGGGAGGCGGACTTCAATTAGCAGGAACAACCGTTATTTCGGCCATAATTAGTTATTTTTTAGGGTTGCCCGGACGTGAATCACTGATGTTAGGATTGCTGTTCTCATTCAGTTCTACAGCTATCGTTTTGAAAATTCTTCAGGAACAGGGGCGATTAAATTCAGCCCAGGGAAGAGCATCCATGGCAATATTGATTTTTCAGGATATGGCCGTGATTCCAATTATGCTTTTGGTTCCTTATTTATCGGCTGAAAGCGGAGGAATTGATGCCGGTTTTTTTATGCTCATTTTCAAGGCCATAATAACTGTTGTAATTATTGTTTTAATGGCTCGGGTTCTAATGCCTAAGCTTCTCTTTGCCGTAGCGAAAAGTAAATCTGGCGAGCTTTTTTTAATGACTGTTTTAGTTGTGTGCTTAGCGGTTGCTTGGTTAACTGCCGAAATGGGGCTATCACTTTCTTTAGGGGCATTTCTTGCTGGCCTGGTAATTTCAGAATCCGATTACAGCCATGAAGCATTCAGTACAATAGTGCCATTCCGGGAGGTATTCACCAGTTTTTTCTTCATTTCCATCGGGCTGCTTGTAGATGTTGGTTATATCATGAATAACCCCATTTTAATCTTGCTTTCTACAATTGGTATTATGCTGTTAAAAATGGTTCTCGCCTCAGGTGCGGTGGCTTACAGCGCGGGCAATATCAGAGTTGCTGTAATTGCAGGATTGTTCATTAGTCAGGTTGGAGAGTTCTCATTTATACTCGCTAATGCCGCGATGCCGTATAACTTGATGAGCGAAAGCAGCTACCAATTGTTTCTTTCCGTATCCGTGTTATCCATGGCTGTTACGCCCAACATGATTCAACATTCAGATCGATTGTCTTTTGCATTAAATCGACTGTTGATGAGTAAAACGGTTCAATCGCGGTTTTCTCGGTTAATTAAAACATCTATTTCTAAGGTTACTGAAAAAACAGAAATGAAAGACCATTTGATAATCGTAGGTTATGGTGATGTCGGAAGAAATATAACTAAGGTTATCAAAATGGCTCATATTCCATTTATAGCAATCGATTCTGACCCTGAAAGAATATTAGGTATACAGCAACGACGTGGAGCCCAGGTAATGTATGGCAATGCCACAAACAAACAAATCCTAAAGCACATCGGTGTTACTCAAGCACGAATTATTGTTATTACTGTAAGTGACCCAACTGAAGTTAAAGCGATTAGCCTCGCTATTCGTAAAATTTCTCCAACATGTCACATTATTGCTACAACAAAAAGCACCCACGACTTTACCAAACTTTTCGATGCGGGAGCGAATGAGATTATCAGTGAACATTTCGAGATTTCTGTCGAAGTGGTTACCAGAGTGCTTAGCCGTTACATGGTTTCACGAAATGAGATAGAGGATTTTATTGTACGGCTTCGACAGTTGAATTACGACATGGAAAGAACTATTCGCTACGAGCAACAGGGAATTCAAGATTATCGTTTGGAAATCTCGGATACAGAAATCATCACCATTCGAGTTCGAAAGGATTCCATGCTCGTCGATAAAAAGCTTTCAGAACTTCGATTGCGTTCTCAGTTTAATGTTTCCGTTTTAGCGGTTAAACGAGGGGCCGACATTCTGGCCAATCCCGACGGCGAGTTAGAAATCAGAAGTAATGACATTCTGGTTATTTTCGGAACACACGAATCGGTTGATCAAATGGCACGATTGTAAGGTAATTCGAAATTCTGAATTTTTACTTTTCTTAAGTTAAAGTTGTAATTTGGTATGTCGCTGTTTATGGGTTAGCATTCAATGCACTGTAGCAACAGAGCTGTACTGAACTCATTGAAAGCTTATTTTGAATCCTAGTTTTTCCCGGAATACGTCCGTTATTAAAATGTCTTAGATTGTGATGAGTTCAAATCTATCTGTTTAACTGAAAGTTTAAAGAAATCTGTTGGCGAAAAACTCAATGCTTGTATTGGAAACCAGTTTATTGTTTAGCCATAAAAAAGCCTGTAAGGTATTGCTTACAGGCTTTTAGTTTTTTACAGGAGATGTTATCGTTTTGGAGGGTTCAGTCCTCTTTTTTTTGCCATCTCTTCGAGCTTTTGCTGAAATGCATTGGTTTTTTGTGAAACAGGCTTCAGTTTATTGGCTTGGATTTTAGCGTGGATCTTCTGTTCATCTACCATTTTCATGAATACAAATTGCTGAACAAAAGTTATGATGTTGGCCAGGAAATAATAGTAGTTCAGTCCGGAGGCATAACTGTTCAAAACGAAGAGGAAGATAACGGGCATCAAGTACATCATCCATTTAAGTTGTGGCATTTGGTTGTTTGCTCCCGAAAGCTGATTGTTCATCATTGTGTAAATGATGGTTGAGATTGTCATCAGCAAAGCGAACAAACTCACATGATCGCCATACACAGGAATTGTGAAGGGAAGATTGTATATGCTATCATAAGTCGAAAGGTCTTCCGCCCATAAAAATGACTTTTGCCTTAACTCAATGGCGTTCGGGAAAAAGTTGAACATTGCGAGTAATATTGGGAGTTGCAGAAGCAGCGGTAAACAACCTCCCAATGGATTCACCCCTGCTTCACGGTAGAGATTCATAACCGCTTGCTGTTTCTTCAATGGGTCTTCATTTTCATACTTCTTGTTCAGCTCATCCATTTCAGGTTTTAATACCCTCATTTTAGCTTGACTCATATATGAACGATACTGAAACGGGAGTAGAATCAACTTGATAATTACGGTTAGCAGTAATATAACTATCCCATAATTTAAAGCATAACCATCGAGCCAGTTGAACACCGGAATAACCAGGAACTTGTTTACCCATCCAAAAATGCCCCAACCAAGTGGAATCAATGTTTGAAGGTCATGTCCTGTCTCCTTTAGTGTATTATAATGGTTTGGGCCGAAGTAAAGGGTGAAATTAGCCGTTGCGTTTTCCTGCGCCAACAAGCTTTCCGATCTGAATGTTTTAATCGGACCGGCACCTTCCTTAGCATTGGAGGCGATCAACGCCCCTTGTTGAAACGGTTTTTCAGGAATAATCACCGAGCTGAAAAATTGTTGTTTAAATGCAATCCATTCCGACGGTGTTTCTGTTAGGGAAGAGTCGCTTCCGATTGGATTTAGTTTTTCGACTTCTCCCTCTGTAGTTCGATAACAGATTGTTGCGTTATCACGTTCGTTGGTCTCGTTTTTCTCTTTTCGGCCATTCGCTTGATTCCAACTTAAACTCTTGAACGATAGTTTCCCTTGCGATTGTATTCTTGCCTCCCATTTACAGATGTATGTGTTTGGTGCGATTTTCCAAATGAACTCAACAAAATCGCCATTTTCGCCATCTGCCCTTAGAACCAATTCCTCTTTAGTTTGGCTAAATGTTTTAAAGTACAACTCTTGCGTGTGAATGAATTGCTTGTTGAATGGAATTTTGAGTCCTAACGACTGATTCTCGAATAGTTGAAGTTCCTTTTTGTTAAATGTGTTAAACTTTTTTAATACTATTTTTTCGGGAGTTCCACCTTTGGATGAAAAACGGATAGAGAAAAGGTCGTTCTCTATTGTTGGAGAATTGACAAAAGCCTGTGTGGCAGGTGCAAGTGTACCGAATTGTATGCGTTTCAACAGGCTATCGCTGGCAGTTTGGTTAACGGCCGGAACTATGCCACTTGTTGATTGGGGTGTCGCTTTTGTTTGCGCTGAATCCGCAACAACTGCTTGTTGAGGCTTAATCGGTGAAGGTTCTGGTTTGTTTAGATAGGTGAATACCACCATTATCGCACCAATAAGTAACAACCCAATTATTGAATTCCTGTCCATTGTAGGTACTTGGTATTTGTTTAAGGGCTGCAAAGATAGCATTTCGAGTAAAGCCCCACATTCTTGGAATAGAATGCCATCAAAACACCCCAACTTAGTAAAGGTCAATTCATGTCTGAGGTAATGTTTTGCTACAAATTTAGATTAACAGCGGTGTTAGTAAGTATTTAAAGTGTTGGTATATAGATGAATAGCTAAAACATCTTTTTTAGGTAAAGATTTTTTTGTGAGCAAGAAATCTATATTTTTGCTCGTGGTCATAGATAATATGCCCGTCAATTGTCAATTCTAACATCTTTACACCCTATGAAACAGCGTTTACGCATTCATCTTGCACTGGCTTTCAGCTTGTTGCTGATGATACCTATGCTTGGTTTGGCTCAAAGCCAATCAAGTAATGGAACACAACCTGCTCCTTACCCACGGCTCAAATCGTCAGGCTCACCTGAGGCTACCAAAAAGCAGCATGAGGCTGACGTTAAGAAGTGGCAGGAACAGGAGCGTCTCCGAAATGAGCGCCTGAAGTCTGGAGTAAATACAAAGTCGACTCCATCAGACAATCAAAAGAAGCGCATCGCTGAAAAGGAGGCTGGAGTAGCACCAAGTAAAGTGAAATCTGCTCCAAGGAAAAATGAAAGGGAAAGAACAATTGTGGATCTCCCAGGGTATCCAAAGTATGTTTATTCCGGAAACCCTCAATTGGATGAAAAGAACTACCAATTGGCGAAGACCAAATGGATGAATGAGAATACAGGACTTTATGAAAAATACCTCAAGGAGAACAGAATCTCAGGAGCCAAGTCCACACGCCTCACTCCACAGAGGAAATAATCGTCGATACATATATATATGTTCCAACCACACGACACGATGAAAAAGCATTTACAATTTTTCTTTGTAACAGTCATTGCACTGTTCACTTTCATTAAGCCAGTTGAGGCTCAATGTCCAAATAATAACACTTTTTACGGCGAAGAAAGTGCTCCTACAGTAATAGGTGCATCTTTTGGTTCTGAATTTTGCATTTGGCCTGGAGAATTCTATCGAATCACCAATATGCAGGCCGGTAGTACCTACCGCATTTCTTCTTGTGGTAGCCCTGATGTTGTTGATACGAGAATCACTGTTTACGCTGAATCGGGTGGTCCAGCATTAGCATTTAATGATGATTTTTGTGGCTTACGAGCACAACTCGACTTTACTCCTGCAACAACTGGTTCTTACCGAATTCTTTTGAATCAGACTGGGCCAGGAAATACCTGTGGTGAGTCAGAAGAATGTGGCGAGGTGGTAATCACATTAATTAGTACTGGTCCAAGCTCGGCATACTGCGTCCCTCAATATGCTTCAAATGGAGGAACTATTGGTGGTGACTTTATCAACCGCGTAGCTTTGGGATCTATCAATAATACGAATAGTGGTTCTCAAGGTGGACCATCTTTCACCGATTATCCTAACCTGAGCACTCAGCTTTTACCCAATACACAGTACGTTCTTTCTGTTCAAAACAACCCTGATTTTACTGAAAACGTTGCAGCTTGGATTGATTACAACGGAGATTTGACTTTTGACCTTAGCGAGCGTTTAGGTCAGAACATCGTGAGTGCAGGCGCCACAACTACGTTTACGTTCACCACTCCTGCAAATGTGACAGCTGGCGAAACGCGTCTTCGGGTCCGAATGGCCTTTACAATTCCCACTCCAGGTGGACAAATGGATCCTTGTGCTCCTTATCAGTTTGGTGAAGCTGAAGATTATCGTGTGGTTTTCCCATCTGATCCAGCAGGTCCTTCTAATGGATTGCAGTTTTCAACGATTTGTGGCCTGAACACATCAATTCAAGACAATGCTTGTCCAAACTACACGAACTCAACCGTTACGGTAAGCGGCCTGTCTAACCAACTCGGAGTAACTCACAGAATTGCTTCTGTTGATGTGATTATTGAACATCCCGCAGCATCAGATTTGGACCTTTTCATCGAAGGACCGAATGGAGGCGGATTGATTGAATTGTCAACTGATAATGGTGGAGCGGAAGCCAACTACGGGGCTTATCAAATCGACAACTGCACCCAATTTGCTCGATTCAGCATGTCGGCAAGCTCACTTATCGCCGGCGGTACTGCTCCATTTATAGGAACATTTGTGCCTGAAGGCAACCTTAACAGTTTCAATACAGGTGGGATAAATCCGAATGGGATTTGGCGTCTTCGTGTTTGCGACGACTTTGCTGGAGATGTTGGTGTAATCCGTTATTTTGCGGTTAACTTCGAAGAAGTTCAGACTAGTGTTCCCGAATGTGCGGCCTCCTACAACTTAGCTGACGCAGCCGCAGACGTCCCAACCAACCAAGTAATTACATGGACTGCCGTCGCTGGTTCTCCAACATCATTTGATGTTTATTTTGGAACAAATCCAACCCCTGGAATTGTATCGCAAGGACAGGCTGGTACTTCGTTCGACCCAGGCGCTCTGGTTGCAGGTACTACAT
>JAIXUS010000016.1 GCA_027483445.1 Bacteroidota bacterium
CCAGCGTTGTTTGAGCCTGCCTGCGGCAATCAACGCAGCGGCGGCTTGGTGGTGGCGCAGGAGATCTTCGGGCTCAACGCTAATATTCGGGGACTATGCACCCGTTTTGCCGAAGATGGCTTTGACGTGGTTGCGCCCGCTTATTTCGACCGGATCGAAGCGGGCTTTACAGCCCCCTATGATCAAGACGGAATTCAAAAGGGGCTGTCCGCCGTGCGTGCCACGTCGTGGGATCAAGTCACGGCCGATACCCAAGCTGCGATTGCCGTGTTGCGCGAAACTCAGTCGCGCATCTTTGTAACCGGATTTTGTTGGGGCGGGACTGTCGCATGGGTGGCCGCTTGCCGCTGTGCAGGTGTTACCGCGGCTTCAGGTTTTTATGGTCGGATGATCAATATGTTTCTGGCCGAAACCCCGAAGGTGCCGATTGAACTGCATTATGGCGATCGCGACCCCGGGATTCCCTTAAGCTTGGTCAACGAAGTCCGCGTCGCCCACCCTCAAGTACCCATCCATATGTATCCTGCTGGCCACGGCTTCTTTTCAGACCGTGGGCATGATTTCGACCCGACCCAAGCAGATATTGCTTGGGCGAGAACCCTCGATCTATTTGATCGAAGCTAAGCGCACGTCAGAACAGTCGGGTTACGGCCATATAACCATAGTGGGTGGTGCCTTGACGTGACGCATTGGGGGCAGTTCTTGCGAAACGGCCCGGTATCAAGGCAGAAGCGCCTACCTCTAACCGCAGCTTATTGGGCTGAAGCCAATAGCGGGCTCGGCCATCAATCGTCGTGCCGATAAAGGTGCCAGACAGACCGGTCCGGTCCTGAACTCGGGCAACCACCCATGCGTCGCGTGCCTCGTCCAAATGTGCGACCTTGAACGCGAGGCGCATGTCCGTTCGGGCATTCGGTTTTAGCTCAATCCGTCCGCCTGGCGCATTGATATTGGCAGGGGTCAACGGACCATGAATGCCTGTATTGCCGAGGTCGGTGCGCCGCCCGCCAAACAAACGCTCTGCCTGATCGAAATTGAGGTCGTTGGGATTACGGTCGCCCGAGGCAAAATCCCAATCAATCCCAACACGGGGCTGCCATGGGGCATCAAACGTATAGCCAATATGTGCATGAGCGGCGAAAGCACGGACCTTCAGATTTGTTGTATCGGTGACCGCCGAACTCGCCCGACGCGTGCCTGTGCGCCAAGATGTGTCCAACTCAAAATCCCATTGGCTCTTTTGCGGTGGACGGAACAAGCGAAAGCCTGGCTGAAAATAGTCACGATTGGGGGTACTGGTTCTAGACGTATCATGCTCTTTCAAGCGAAAGGCAAAAAGTTCCCCTGACGTCTCTGGCAACAGGTCGCCGAACAGATTGGCGCGGCGATAATGCACGCCCAAGAGTAACCGCGACCATTCCTCGCGGTCAGCTTGCATCTCATTCTTTTCGAGGCTGGCGCGATCTTGCGGCAGGCGCCCTACTGGCACGACGGCAACCACATTCCAAGCATCACCGTGCGCCTTGCTCGACTGCCAATAAGCCCCCGTAAAGTTTAACAACACATTGGCCATGTCGGCACGCTCAAGGATACGCCGACCACCGATATCCAAGGTTTGGCGGCCAAGTTTCAGGCGCGCCTTGTCTTGTTTCAAGGCTGTGGCCAAACCAGACCCACTCAAATCAATAGACGCATAGGCCTGCAAGATGTCGAGTGGATTTACAACCGACGCGCTGAGTGTGGATCCCGAGTCATTCAGTTCCTTTCGACTATCTTGCAGCTCGAGACCAAACGAGACGGGGTCAAGCTGAGCTTCCGCCAAAATCAGGGTCCGAAAGGCCAAAGCTTGATCACCGCCTCTGCCGCCCGCGCGGAACTGTCCGTCGAGGCTTTCATAGCGAACGCGCGCTTCTCCAGATATCTTCAGCCAGTCAGGCAAAACCCGTTCTGGGCCCGCGGATACACTTTCGCCCCCTGCCGTCTCGGCTCTCGAGTGACCGGGCAAAGAGGCAAATGAGAGGAGCGCCACGCTGGCCGCTAAAAACTGACGCACGTTTAGACTTTTGTCCTTCCCTAACTTACAGAAATCGTCCTCGGTGTCCCAGCGAATTCTGTGGCGCTCCGTACTTCAGGCAAGGGGGCATGGCAAAGGGGACGCTCACTCAATCGCCCGCTTTTCCCGGTGTCTCGCGGAGAAGTGAAGACGTTAGCCGGCGCTTTTAAAGTCCGAGCGCCAACGCAAAGGCAAATTGAGCGTTTGCCGCTTCTGCCTTGGCAACCACTTCCGCACTTTGGGCCTCATAGGCTGCTCGCTCAGCTGTCAGTACTTCCAAAAAGCCAGACAGACCCGACGTATAGCGAACCCTGGCCAATCGCGCTTGATCGGCAGCGGAAGCGACATTGGCACCTTGGGCTTGCGCACTACGCTCACCTTGGCGGACGGCAGACGCTTGGGTCTCTAAATCGGCCATGGCTTGCAGAACACTCTGCTGATAGACCAAAGCTTCAGTTTCAGCTTGCGCGCCAGATGCCTTTGCGAGGCCACGCAGCCGACCAAAGTCAAACAAGGTGACCGCCAAATTCCCTGTGACACGATTGGAAGGTATGGAGATGCCTTGACCAACATCGGTCTCCACCCCAAGCCCGGTAAGGGAGAGGTTTGGTAGGCGATCACGCAATGCAGCGCGTGCATCAAGGCCTGCTGCTCGCAAGCGCTGTTGGGCTGCAACAAGATCAGGCCGCGAATTAAGCCAGTCTTGCGGTGCCATGATGGCTTGACGGGAATCCAGTTGCGGGATTGGGGCATCGGGTTCAATCAGGCCTGTGAGACTGCCGGGTCTATCACCAATGAGAGCTTCCAGACCGAGGCGGGCTGCCGTTTGAGCTTGTAAAAAGGCAGGCAAGCGGGCGGCAATCGCATCGCGATTGCTGGTGGCCTGGGCGACGCCTAGACCGGTTTCAAGACCAGCAACTTGCCGCGCTTTTGCGAGGCTTAAGCTTTCTTCAGCACTGGCCAAATTGGCTTGAGTAACAGCCACTTGGGCTTGGGCGGCGCGATAGGCAATATAGAGTTGCGCGAGATTGGTGCGGGTGGCACTGGCAACGCGCTGAACGTCAAGGCGTGCGGCCTGAGCCCGTGCCCTACTGGCCCCTGCCCGCGCCCGGTTGGCCCCAAAGAGGTCCAACGGGACAGAAAGCGTGGCGCTGCCGATCTTTTCGAGACTGGCCTTACCGCCGTCAATCTCCGTACGCGATTGGGTGCCAATCACGCCCAGAGACGGCAACAGCCCAGCACGCGCGACCATCAAGCGGGCTTCAGCTTCTTTCAAGCGGCTCTGCGCAATCGCTAGGTCGGGTCCCAGCTGCACCCGGTAGAACAATTCTTTCAAAACCGCGTCTTGGCTTGTCGCAATATCCGGCAAACGCACTGTTTCTTGCCAAGTACTTGGCAAAGTCTTGCGGGTTTCAGCTTCAATCTGCGTGCCAGGACCTGTTGCGCAAGCTGCCAGCGCAAAGCTAGTCACCAACAGACTGGATGGCACCCAAAAGCGGGAGCGCCTCATTTCGCATCCCCTGATTTTTGAGTTGCTGCGGCACGTACGATTGGCCTAGCCGTCACGAAGACATCCATTTGCTGGCCGACAAAGGCCTGAATGCCTGATGGGTTGAAAGCATAAATTGCTTCAACCACCCGCGTATCAACCCGCTCTGCACCGCCATTGAGGTTCTTCTTTGGCATGGCTTGAGGTTCAAATCGGACGAAGGTCAGAGGAAATCGTTTGGATGCATCCCCACGCAGACTTGCTTGAGCAGGTGCCCCAGAGGCAATGCGGGCTGCATCTTCTTCATCGATCTGCACCCGCACATGCATCGGGGTGACCGCGCCCATGGCGACCAAAGGCTCAGCCAATGTCCCTGCACTGGCAAACTCCCCTACCCGAATATTCAGGCGCAAGACTTGGCCAGCAATGGGCGCACGCACGATCAACCGGTTTAGATCGGTGGCGACCACTTTGGCTTGCGCAGCGGCTTGGGCGGCACCTGCTTGGGCGGCGAGCGCTGCTTGTTGACCTTCAGTGATGGAAGCTTTTGCACTGGCACTGGTGGCTTTTGCCGCGGCCAACCGGGCTTGCGCATCACCAAGGCCACCGCGCGCGGAAGTCAAACCACCTTCGGCCTCTAACACCGCCCCACGTGCTTGATCATAAGAAGCTTTGGCGCGCTCCATAGCAAATCTCGCACGATCCCGCTCATCGGTTGAGACCGCGCGTGGATCCGAGATGGTGGCAAATAAGCCTAAGCGCGCCTGCGCGTCAGCGAGGGCAAGGCGGGCAACATTGGCAGCAGCCTGCGCATTGGCTAAGCGCCCCTCGGCTTGAGTCACCGCTCCGCGTGCGGTGGTGACGCCGGCTTCGGCCTGCGCGATACCGGCAGCGGCATTGGCGGCATTAGCTTGTAAGGACGGCACGCGGCTGGCACTTGCCGCACTATTGGCACGAGCCTGTTGCGCTGCAGCCATTTGTGCTTCGAGACTTGCGCCCAAGGCACGGCCATCGAGGCGAAATAGAGGAGCACCTGCAGCTACTTGATCGCCCGGCTTCACAAAGACCTCGCGCACGACACCGGACAATTCGGAGCCCACGTCAATCACTTCGCTGGAAGGCTCAATGACGCCCAAGGCGGCCACAACTGAGCTCTGATCGGTCGGCGCGGTTGCAGGAGGCGCTGGCGGTGCCGCACCAGCCTTGTCCGGCGGCGATAGCGTTAAAACGGCAAAGGCAATCAGGCCGGTTGCGCCAATTGGCAAAGCAAGGCGGCGCAGAAGTTGGGGAGAGAGCTTCATCTTCTTAGACCTTTTGGGGGGAGGGGTTGAGTAAGGCCGTCGTCGATCACACGTCCATCTTCCATGCGGACGATGCGATCGGCGAAGGAAAAAATGCGATCATCATGGGTGACGACCAGAACCGCGCGATTGGGGTCGTCTGCGGCTTCTTCCAGCAAGGCCATGACGGCCTGTCCCGAAGCGGCATCCAAGGCGGCCGTTGGCTCGTCGCACACCACCAAAGCTGGATTGTGTGACAGAGCGCGCGCAATGGCCACGCGCTGTTGTTGGCCACCAGATAACTGGCGGGGATACTTCGCTTTGTGAGGGCCAAGCCCCAAATGATCGAGCATGCGGCCAGATTGATTGAGGGCATCTTCCCAAGCCACGCCATCTGCGATCAGCGGTATAGCCGCATTTTCTGCCACGTTGAGGGTCGGGATGAGGTTATATTGCTGGAAGATAAAGCCGATCTTGCGCCGCCGAAACCGCACCAGATCGTCATTCTTCAAGCGGTCTAGACGCTTTTTCATCACGGTCACTGTACCGGAGGTCGCCGACAATGTGCCCGACAGGATAGAAAGCACCGTTGTCTTGCCGCAGCCCGATGGGCCGACCAGCATGGTCATTTTGCCGTAATCAATACCGAGCGAGATGCCGTGCAACACCTGGATAACATCATTGCCACTTGGAAACTCCTTGGTGACCTGATCAATCAAGGCGGCCTGAGGTGAAATCAAAGTCATGGTCTTACCCTCGAAACACGATGGCAGGATCAAGCTTCAAGACTTTGCGCACGCTGACATAAGCAGAGCCTAGGACGATTATCATCACCAATAAGGCGCTGCCACCGACAATCTCGCCTAATGCTTTAAAGCCGCGCAGACTTGGGTCTGCTTGTCCAAAGTAAAGGAAGGCGGCTGTGCCCCCAATGCCGATGCCATAGCCGATGAAGCCAACCAACAAAGCCTGACTCAATACCATCACTAGAATCTGACGATTGGTTACGCCGATCGCCTTCAGTGCCCCGAAATTCTTGAGGTTCTCGGCCACAAACATCGCCAAGGTTAGCGCCGTAATAACAACAGCGACGAGAATCCCCAGACCGATAGCCGCCCCGAACGAAATGGGAATGCCGGTGTTCTCGATGATGAATTGGGTGCCCGCTGCCGCAAATTGCTGTCGCGTGAGAGCTTTGAGCCCCGTAACTTCGGAAATCCTTTCGGCCAAATCTTCTGGCGTTACGCCCGGCTTTGGCTCCACCAATACGAAGGACAATTTGTTGCGCTCAGGCGGTGTGATCGCAATCGCATCGGAATATTTCATGTAGAGCGTAGGAAGACCGCTGAAATTGGTTAAGGAGCTGGTCAACCCGGTAACCACAACCCGATTGTCGTTGATTTCGACGACTTGGCCAATTGGGTCCCGCCCGTCAGCCCAAATCAAATGTTGCGTGTTTCCATCAAGGATGGCCGCGTTGCGCCCACGGATCGCCGACATGCTATTAGCCAAATTCTCCTCCGGCAGGCCGACCATGGACTGGTTGTCGACGCCTACCAGCGTAACAGCGGCAATATTGCCTTGCATGGTCTTCACGGTTGCGGCGGATCGGGCATAGGGCACCGCCCAAGCCACGCCATCCACCGAGCGAACGCGGTATAGGCTTTGATCGCTGATCGCCTGGCCTTGATCGGGCTGCTTTACGCGCGGGTCCATCACCCACACTTGCGCTTGGCGGACATCGAGAACTGGATTGGCGCCCCATGTCAGTAGGCCCACAAAGATAGACGCCTGCTGGCTCATCAGAAGGGTCGAAAAGCCAATGCCAAACACCAGCCCAAAATATTTGACCGGGTCGCCCATGAGCATTTTGAGCGCAATGCCGACCATACCGAGAATAGACCGGGACCTAGGTTGAGTACCAAAAGAGACCATGAGACTGCTTCTAAGTTTTAGTTCGTTTTCGTCGTTCATGCGCAGTCGCGGCCAGTCTGAAAAACCATGTCTGGGCGCTGGCTATTTCTGAACCGAACTGTTAAGTTCAATAAGTGAGAGGTGAATTAACTGAACGGTTCAGTATGTCAAGGGGCGCGGAACAAAAATGTCAGATGGCGACATCAAAAATCAGCAGGCGCAGGCCCGAATGGGTCGCCCCGTCGACTTAGCCAAAGAGGCCAAGATTCTTGAGGCCGCCAAAAATGCTTTCTTGGAAAACCCCTATGACCGCATCAGCATGGATGCCTTAGCGGCGCGCGCCGGGGTATCTAAGGTGACGCTTTACGCAAAATATAAGTCAAAGGATCAGTTGTTTGTGGCCGCCATGAGCGTTGGTTGCAGCCCAATCTATGAACACGCCAAGCTCGAAGTGGAAGCCGGTAAGCCTTTAGCCGAGACCTTGGAACGATTGGGCGTCGATTTTATCAAGATGATGCTGAATCCTGAAATCTCAGCTCTGCATGGCGTGATGATGCAGGCCTTAGCGACCCAGCCCGAATTGCCGCGCGCCTTTTATGAGCGGGTAGTGCATAGTTCAACCACGATCTTGGCGGAGGTGCTGACCATCGCGGATAAGCGTGGTGAAATTGCTTGTGATCAGCCCTATATGGCGGCCGTCCAATTTATCGCCATGGTGCAGGGCGAATTTCGCTATAAGCAGGAGCTGGGTATTACGCGCGGCGTCGACGACGCCGAGCTTGAGGTGTTTGTCAAATCCTGCGTGCGTGTTTTCTTGCGCGGCTGGCGCAAGGACTAAAGCACCCGCCCTGCCACGGCGGATAGCTTAGCCAGAAGCCCGGGGTCGCGGGCTTCTGGGGATGTAATCAGCGCAAAATCAAGGCACGTATCAATCGGAGACGGTGTCCGGTCCAGTGACTTTAGAGACCGTGCCAAGTCCGCTACCAAGGCCTTTGCTTTGGTGGAGTTGGCATGCATGACTTCTAGGATTGCCGAAACTTCCACCGCTGCATGGTCTTCGTTCCAACA
>JAIXUS010000011.1 GCA_027483445.1 Bacteroidota bacterium
AAGAGACTATTTGAAAAAATGGCTACCGCATTTGTTGGGAAGATAAATCTGAATCAGGCTGTAAGCTCCTCT
Organism: Bacteroidota bacterium; assembly: GCA_027483445.1. Taxonomy (GTDB): domain Bacteria; phylum Bacteroidota; class Bacteroidia; order M30B66; family M30B66; genus CAMCXT01. Next base: position 73 of record JAIXUS010000011.1, read on the forward strand.
GCTAAATCCTTCTCCACTTTCAGGTTATCGATGATGAACAATTGCCGATCGGGTGTATTTTTTCCCATGTAAAATTCCAGCAACTGCGGCAGATTTTCGTTTCGCCCATAAATCACCGGCTCCAGGCGCATATCCTTTCCAATGAAATGCTTGAATTCATCCGGCGAAATCTCTCCGAGTCCCTTGAATCGGGTGATTTCTGGATTTTTCCCGAGACGGGAAATAGCATTGCGGCGCTCTTCGTCGGAGTAACAGTACACCGTTTCCTTTTTATTCCGCACCCTGAAAAGTGGCGTTTGAAGAATGTATAAATGCCCGTTTTTCACCAGATCTGGGAAGAACTGAAGGAAAAACGTAATCATCAGCAGGCGGATGTGCATACCGTCCACATCGGCATCGGTTGCAATTACAATGTTGTTGTAACGCAGGTTTTCCAGACCATCTTCAATATTAAGGGCACTCTGTAATAAATTAAATTCCTCGTTTTCATACACAATTTTCTTGGTCAGCCCATAGCAATTCAATGGTTTTCCTTTGAGGCTAAAAACGCCTTGAGTGTTCACATCACGACTTTTGGTAATGCTGCCCGAAGCGGAGTCGCCCTCGGTGATGAAAAGAGTTGTGCTAAGCCGGTCGGCGTGGTTAGAGTTGTAATGCACCCGGCAATCGCGCAGCTTTCGGTTGTGTAAGCTCACTTTTTTCGCCCGTTCTCTGGCCAGTTTACGAATGCCACTGAGGTCTTTCCGCTCTTTTTCGCTTTGCAGAATTTTCTGCAGCATCGCCTCCGCAACGTCGGCGTTTTTGTGGAGGAAGTTATCCAGCTCTCTTTTGAGAAAGTCGAGCACAAATGTGCGGATGGCCGGAGATTCAGGCCCCATGTTTTGCGACCCGAGTTTGGTTTTGGTTTGCGACTCAAACACCGGCTCAATCACCTTCACGCTAATGGCGGCAATAACCGATTGGCGAATGTCGCTCGGGTCGAAATCTTTCTTGTAAAAATCGCGCAACACTTTTACCAATGCCTCGCGCAAGGCGGCCTGGTGAGTACCGCCTTGTGTAGTGTGCTGCCCGTTTACAAACGAGTAATACTCCTCGCCATACTGATTTCCATGGGTGAGTGCGATTTCAATGTCTTCGCCGCGGAGGTGAATAATCGGGTAAAGGGGCTCGCCGCTCAGGTTCTGCTCAAGCAGGTCGTAAAGACCACGCTCCGATTTATACGTTTGCCCGTTGAAGATGATGCTCAGCCCGGTGTTGAGGTAGGCATAATTCCACAGCATCTTCTCCACGTGGTCGTTGAGGTACTTGTAGTTCCCGAAAATTTCTTCGTCGGGGGTGAAGATTACCGTTGTACCACGAGTATCGGTTGTGTCTGTGACTTCAGGATTTTCGATGAGTACACCTTTTTCAAAGGCTGCCGTTTTAATCTGGTTGTCGCGAACGGAGCTCACTTTGAAGTACGACGATAAGGCATTCACCGCCTTGGTACCGACCCCGTTCAAACCCACCGACTTTTTAAAGGCTACCGAGTCGTACTTGGCGCCGGTGTTGATTTTCGACACCACATCAACCACTTTCCCGAGTGGAATACCACGGCCATAGTCGCGCACCTTCACGACTCTGTCTTTGATTTGGATTTCGATTTTCTTCCCGAAACCCATCACGTACTCATCTATACAATTGTCGATGGCTTCTTTCAACAGCACGTAAACGCCGTCGTCGAGCGAAGAACCGTCGCCCAGCTTCCCGATGTACATACCGGGCCTGAGACGAATGTGTTCCTTCCAATCGAGCGATTTAATGGAGTCTTCTGAGTAATTGTGGTCTTGAGTCTTCGCCATAGGGCAAAAATAGCCGCTTTGGTACTTTTTTCTAAAGATTGGGTGAGGAAAGTATTGACAATTACGGTGAATATCCGAACTTGCCCTCATGCCTATACCTCGTTTTGTTGACTCTTACCGCGAAGGCGACCATGCCTGGCTACAGCACCTCTGCGGAAGCTGGAATGGTCCGATGCAAACCTATTTTGGCCCCGGAGCACCACCTGTAGCTTCTCATTGGAGTTTAACCGTCGAGTCGGTGCTGGGCGGTCGCTTTGTGCTGCTGCGCTACCATGCCGAGCTCGACGGGAAACCCCACGAAGGAATTGCCCTGCTAGGCAAGTACCTGCTTCGCAACACCTGGGAAATGGTTTGGGCCGATAGCTTTCATACAGGTACTCAGTTGATGTTCAATATCGGGAAAGGACTTCTACCTGAGGTCTCCGGTCAATACGCAGTACCTGATGGAAGTCCCGACTGGGGCTGGAAAACCCGACTGGAACTCAACCCCCAAAAGCAGCTTGTGTGGAAAGCCTGGAACATCACCCCAGACGGCGAAGAAGCCCTGGCCTTTGATGGTTGTTTTTCAAGAGCTTAGTATAATTCAGAATTGTCAGTGTATTGCTAAACCCGCATTTAAGTCGCACGTTAATCGGAAATTGTAGTTCCGTAAAAAGCTGTTTTGGATAGCGAATTACTAATTCGCAGGGTTTTGTAGCGGCATTAAAAATGCCGCTCAACCGGGATCCGAGATAGAGGTCTACATTAAAGAATTACCGCAATTTTCCTTTCACAAATAAACTCCGTTTGACCGTAAAGTGTCGTCTCTCTCCCGCGGAGAGAGATAAGTGAGAGAGGTCTACATTAAAGAATTACCGCAATTTTCCTTTCACAAATAAACCCCGTTTTACCGTAAAGTGTCGTCTCTCTCTCGCGGAGAAAGATAAGTGAGAGAGGTTGTAAAGAGTTCTCTCAATGCGCCTCCAGCCAATTCTCTCCAACGCCGGTTTCAACAAGAATTGGAACGGTTGTTTTTATAGCGTTTTGCATCTTCTGCACCACCAGCTCCCGCAAAGCCTCAAGCTCGGGTTTATAGGCATCAAACACCAATTCATCGTGCACCTGAAGGGTCATTCGGCTACGCATCTGTTTAGCCTGCATCTCCTTGTGAATGCTTATCATCGCCATCTTAATTAAATCGGCCGCCGATCCTTGAACCGGCGAGTTGATGGCCTCACGCTCCGCAAAGCCACGCACAGTAAAATTCCGGCTGTTGATGTCTTTCAAATACCGACGCCTTCCCATCATCGTCTTCACATAACCGTGCGCCCTGGCAAATTCCAGGGTGTCGTTCATGTAATTTTTGATGCCCGGATACTGGGCAAAGTAGTTTTCAATCAGCTCGGCAGCCTCCTTGCGCGGAACCCCTAAACGCTGCGATAAGCCAAAGGCCGAAATTGAATAGATAATCCCGAAGTTCACCATTTTCGCCTTGCTCCGCATTTCGCGTGTTACCTCATCCAACGAAACGCCATACACCTTGGCCGCTGTGGCCTGGTGAATATCAATACCGCTGCGAAAAGCCTCCAACATCGCTTCTTCCTTGGCAATCTCGGCCACCAACCGGAGTTCGATCTGGCTGTAGTCGGCCGACAAAATCACATGGTCGGCATCCCGTGCAACAAATGCCTTTCGGATCTGCTGACCACGTTCGGTGCGAATTGGAATGTTCTGCAAATTGGGGCTCACCGAACTCAAACGACCTGTGGCCGCAATGGTTTGGTTGAAGGTGGTATGCACCCTTCCGGTCTTCGGCTGAATCAAGGCCGGTAAAGCTTCAACATAAGTCGAGCGTAACTTGGTAATCTCCCGGTAGTCCAGAATTTTCGCAATAATCGGATGCTCCTTCTCCAGCTTGCTCAGCACCTCCTCGTTTGTTGAGTATTGTCCGGTCTTGGTTTTTTCTCCACCGGGCAATCCCATCTTGTCGAATAAAACTTCGCCAAGCTGCTTGGGCGAATCGAGGTTGAACTCCTGCCCCGAAAGGCTGAAAATTTCCCCGCGTAAGCGGAGCAAATCCTGATTCAACACCTCCGAATAATTGCGCAAAAAGGGCTCATCCAGTTTTACGCCCTCCGATTCCATGGAGGCCAAAACCGGAATGAGCGGATGTTCTATGTCGTTAAGTACATTTTCCACCTCGCGTTGCTTCACCAATGGCGCAATAGCCTGCTTGAGTTGAAAGGTAATGTCGGCGTCCTCGGCGGCGTATTCTTTGATCTGCTCCAGAGGCACATCGCGCATGCTGCCTTGATTTTTGCCTTTCTTCCCAATCAAAGCCTCAATGCTCACAGGTGTGTAGCCCAAAAAGGTCTCACTGAGGTAATCCATGCCATGCTTTTGGTCGGGCTCAATGAGATAGTGGGCCAACATGGTGTCGTAAATGGGTAGCGCTACGCGGATGTCGTACTGCTGCAACATGAGCAGGTCGAACTTTATGTTTTGACCAATTTTCAGGTGCTCCTCGCTTTCGAGCAGGGGCTTAAAATGAGCGAGAATCGCCAGGGTTTGTGTGCGATCGGGCGGACAAGGCACATACCAACCTTTGTGGGCTTCAACGGCGAATGATAGTCCAACCAGCTCGGCATCAAAGTAATCGAGCGATGAGGTTTCGGTGTCGAAGCAAAATTCCTTGTGCTGCTTCAAGGTAGCCGCCAGTGCTTTCAGGGCCGCCTCACCTTCAACAACTTCGTATTGATGCGCTGTATTTTCGATGTTTTTTCCGCGCTCAACTTCAGGCATCGCTTCATTGGGCTCTTCGGTGGCTGCTGCAAAAAGATCCATTTGACCACCCGAGGCCGGCTTTGCCACCGGCACCGAAGCGCCGCGGTTCACGCTATAGTCATCACCCAAAATTCTTCGGCCTAAACTCCTGAATTCCAATTCGGCAAATAAAGCCGAGAGCTTCTCCTTGTCGGGTGGCGAAAGGAGCAAATCTTCGTCGTCTACCTCTACAGGAACATCTAAAATTATGGTAGCCAGCATTTTAGAAACAAGGCCCTGTTCGGCGAAGTTTTCCACGTTTTCGCGGAGTTTGCCTTTGAGCTCCGCCGAACGGTTGATGACTGCTTCCAACGATCCAAATTCCTTGATGAGCTTCTTGGCGGTTTTTTCGCCCACACCCGGAATGCCCGGAATATTGTCGACCGAGTCGCCCCACATGCCCAAAATGTCGATTACCTGCCTGGGGTCGTCGATCTCCCATTTGGCGAGGATTTCCGGCACGCCGAGGATTTCCACATCGCTGCCTTGCCGGCCCGGTTTGTAGATGTAAATATTGGGCTCTACCAGCTGACCGTAATCTTTATCGGGCGTAACCATATACACCACATGCCCTTCGCGGGCTTTTTGCTTGGCAATGGTGCCAATGATGTCGTCGGCTTCATATCCGGGCAATTCCAGCATTGGAATGTGAAAGCCGCGGATAATGTCTTTAATCCATGGAATACTTTTTTGGATGTCTTCCGGCATCTCCTCACGATTGGCCTTGTAAAAGCTGAATTCTGCGGCACGCGTAGTTTCTTCGGCCGAGTCGAAAACAACGGCCAGGTGGCTCGGCTTTTCCTTCAGCATCAAATCGATTAATGTTGAGGTAAAGCCGCTGATGGCGCTCACATTCATGCCTTTTGAATTCACCAGCGGATTGCGGCTAAAGGCAAAGTAGGCCCGATAAATCAGGGCGTAGGCATCGAGCAGAAAGAGGCGTTTGTCGTCGTGCGGATTGATGTTCATGGCGGCAAATTACCGCAATTTTCCGCGTGGCGCGAATTGTTTTTAAGAACGCAACTTTCGGGCGCGCCATTGGTTACTTCTGTATGAATCCGATTATTCCATGGGTTGCAGGGGGCTTGTTTGTGGCTTTCGCCGGATGGCAGTACAAACTCATCCGCGACACCCGTAAAACGCCTATGCAGCACTACACCGTTGAACAAAGCGCCGATGCCATTGAAATTCGGCAATACGAACCCTTCCTCAAGGCTTCAGTTTTGGAAAGCGGCTCATACCGTGAGATTTCCTACAAATCTTTCCAGCGCCTTGCCGGCTACATTTTTGGAGGCAATGAAGCCCGCGAGCAAATCGCCATGACCACTCCGGTGAGCATGAAATACACCGATGCCGCTGAAAAGCAGGCCGAGTTTTCGTTTGTTATGCCCAGCAATGATGTGCCTAAACCCCTCGATGCGAACGTAAAAATGGAGCAGGTTCCCGGTTTCAGGGCGGCATCTATCCGCTTTGGCGGCATGGCTGGCGAAGACACCTTTCGCGAGAAGGAAGTCGAACTCAAAGCCTGGCTCGATGCCCGTAAAATCCGCTACATTGCTCAAGCCGAGTGGCTGCGCTACAACCCGCCTTTCCAGCTGGTCGATCGCCGCAACGAGGTGCTGCTTCGCTTAGAGTGAGCATCAAAATTCACTATTTGATTTTTTGGGGTGCCTGCCTCGCTGAGTTTCTGTTACGCCTCATCCTCTTCAACAGGCATCCCGCCTTTCGCCTTTAGTCCCGTTTCGCTCCGCTCACGGGAGCTGCCGGCTTCAGTCGGTGGCGCAGGTTTTACGCCTTGTTCAAGCATATAACGGTAGTGTATTGTTCATCTTAGGGAAGAGCTGCATGAACCCTTGTGTGTGGAAAAAAATTATCGACCAATTTCACACTTAGGACTTGCTAGTAAGTATATCCGACTCATTTTGCGGCAGCGGGTGTAGCGGATACCCCGGAAAACAGAGTGAGTGTGGGAGCGAGAGTGAAGTGAGTATGTGAGTGTGAGCGCGAGTAGAAAGTGAGGACCGCTCTGTTTTGCGGAGTATGAGCGGAACACGCGGTGCCCGGCGATACAGCCTCAGTGCACCGTGAAGCCGAGCGAGGCAGCCGCCCCAAATAAAATATTGAAAACCTTAGCGGAGTAGGGTAAATCGATTTAATTCCGCTCGAAGCTGCGGTGTTGGTTGCGCTTGATGATTCTCGCGGTCTTCTCATCCAGCACCATGAAGCGTTGTATGCGCATGCGGCAGTTGTCTTCTGCTCCGCATTTATACACTGAGCCGTTGTGGTCGCGGAATGCCTTTTTCACCTTCACCACCTTTTCGGCTTTCACCACCCAGGCTTTTCCGCTGGTGTCGCGGCTTACCGACCAAGTGCCACCAAAGCGTGTCCAGTTTTTCCAACGGGCGTAACGCACGGCCTCCTCGGCATTGAGTTTTAAGGTATCGCCTTCGCCGTTTCCAGCCATGGCTGCATTATACATTGCACTGAGGCAGAACAGCACGCAAATACTCAGCAGTTTTTTCATGATGTCGACGATTTTTCAGGGGCAATTTCCGAAAAAATTAGGCATTCACCTACCTTTGTTCAATGCGAATTTTCAGCCTCTTCTTTTCGGCTCTTAGCGTACTGCTTATTCAATGCAAACCCTCGCCATACGTGGGTAATCGTTATGAGCCACTTGTGCTGGACCGCAGTTTTTCACAAGTTACGCCACCACCTCAGCCCGATTACTCGCTGGATGCCTGCTGGGCGGCTTTGCCCTGGAAAAAAGACATGGCCGATTCGCTGCCGCTCAAGGGCATGCACGATGGACAAGCGAAAGCCCAAGCCGATGTGTTTTATGTGCATCCTACTATTTACCTCAATGCGCCTCCAAAGCAAGGTTATTACTGGAATGCTGATGTAAACGACGCTACCATGAATGCCTCGGTAGAAGGTAGCGCAATACTCAACCAGGCCAGCGTTTTTAACGAGAGCTGCCGTGTGTTTGCGCCGCGCTATCGCCAGGCCCACATTTACTCCTTCTACACGCCCGACCGAGCCTCAGGAGAAGCCGCGCTCGAGTTGGCCTACCAGGATGTAAAGGCGGCATTTCTGTATTTTGTGAAACAGCACAATCAGAACCGTCCGTTTATCCTTGCCGGCCACAGCCAAGGCACGCGCCACGCCGGTAAACTCCTGCGCGAAATTATTTGGCCCGACAGCAGTTTGCGCAAAAGGCTTGTTTCGGCCTATCTGGTGGGCATGCCGGTCGCCCCGGGTCTGCTCGAAATTCCACTTTGCAATACACCCGGCGAAACGGGCTGTTTTACCAGCTGGGGCACCTATCGGAAAGGCTTTTTTCCCGCCAATTTTTACACGGCAGGCTATGACCGATCGTTGAGTGTTAACCCACTTACCTGGACCACCGATTCGGCCTATGTGCACCGAAGTCAGAACAAAGGGGGCATTATTTGGCGCTTCGACAAAGTGATTGAGGGCATCAATGGTGCCGGTTTGAAAGCCGGAATGTTGTGGATTGAAAAGCCGAGGGTTCCGGGGCGGATGTTTATTCGCATGGACAATTACCACGTGGCCGACTACAATTTATTCTGGTTCAACATCCGCGAAAATGTTCGCCGGCAAGTGGAAAACCACCTACAGCGAAATCTATAACTGAATTTTGACTGCGTAAGGGTGCAACGCCTGGGCCATTGGATGCATCTAAATTTAGCTACCTTTGATTTGTCAACTCAAGCTACATGAAAAACCAACTACTACTTATCCTTCTTGTTTTTAGCGCTGCCATTGGCCTGCGTGCTCAAAACTGTGCAACCGGATTCGGAGCCTTAGGTGTCCGAATTGTTCCTGATCAATTTCCAACCGAAATCATCTGGCGAGTTTCTAACCCCCAAAACGGACAAACGCTGGCACAAGGCGGCTCGGTTGGAGACACCATTTGCATTCCCGAAAACAGCTGTGTGCTGGTAGAAATTTTTGACACCTACGGCGATGGCATCTATGCTCCCGGTGGTTATTGGATTACCTACAACAATCTGCCGGTGGCCAATGGAGCGGCTTTCGGCAGTTACGCATCGCACAGCGTAGCCTGCGCCCCTGGTTCGAGCTGCGACAGTCCTGAGGCCATCACACCCGGAACACACACCGCCACCTACGACAACGCCTGGTTCTCTTTCTCGCCAAGCATTTCAGGTATGTATGTGTTGAGCACTTGCGGACTGAGTACTTGCGATACCCGGTTGTATGTGTACCAGGATTGCCCGCCAAGCACAAACATGACCAGCGGTCCGGAAGGGACTTATGCTTACAACGACAATGCTCCTTGCGGACTTCAATCGTCGGTGAACGTAATGATGTTGGCCGGACAGGTATACAGAATCAGGGTAGGCGACACCGATAACAATTGCTCGGGCGATGTTGAATTTAGCTTGACCTACAACGGAGCCATCACCGGATGCACCGACATTACGGCCTGTAACTACAATCCTCTGGCAGAAACCAACGACGGCTCCTGCATTTACTATCCAAACCCGGCTTGCGCTGGTCCCGACTTAGCCTTCGACTCACTGGCTTTTGTGAATTCGCTCACCATCTTTAACCACAATGCCGCCAATTGCGACATTACCGAGGGCTGCGTTACCGGTTACGGCCAGCGCACAGTAATTGCGTTCTCTTCAAAAATCGACAATATCGGCACCATGGATTACTACCTGGGCAATGCATCCACACAGCCTGATATGTTCAATACCGTGAACTGCCATGGGCATACCCACTACGAGGGCTACGGCGATTACCGCTTGTATGATGCTGAAGGAAATCTCATTCCGGCCGGGCATAAGAACGGCTTTTGCGTGATGGACCTTTGCGGTTTTGGTCAGTACAATTGCGGAAACATGGGCATCTCGGCCGGTTGTTACGACGTTTACGGTGTAGGTACGCAGTGCCAGTGGATCGATGTTACCGAAGTGCCTGATGGAGTGTATCGTTTGGCCGTTATTGTAAACCCGCTTCACTTGCCCGATGCCTTAGGCCGACATGAAATCAACTACGTAAACAATGCGCTTCAGCTTTGCTTTAGCTTAAGCCGTGTGAACAACGTGGTGCAATGGGAAATTATCGAAGAATGTTCGCAGTTTGTGGATTGCAATGGTGTTTTAGGTGGAAGTGCTGTTATGGATTGCAATGGCGTTTGCGGCGGAACCGGGCTTTATGGTAACGTGATGAACACCGATGTCAACTTGAATATGGCCGACATTATGGGCTACATGGAAGAGTTGGAAGAAGATGTTGTTGGGTTTGCCTCCTGTTACGATTTAAATGGCGATGGCTCAATTAGCGTATTCGATGCGGCCTTGCTCAACTGGTGCTTTCATTCGAACATCGGTAACAACAGCTTGGAATGCACATGGCCACGGAATATTGTTAATCCGCTCGATTCGGTTTCGCTGTCTATTGCCAACGTAAACTTTACGGCCGGCTATGTTGATGTGTCTATCCGTTCTGAGCGCGCCGATGTGATGGCTTACCAATTCCGCATGAGTGGTATTCAGATTTCCGACGCTGTTGCGCTTACCGAGCCACTTGCGCAGCCTAAACTGATTGGTTTCAACGCGAGCCGCAACGAAGTATTCTCGATTTATCACGGCGACTCAGCCATGAGTTCCAATATGGCCTCACAAAATCTCGTTCGCATTTATTTCGACCAAATTACCGGTCCTGAAATCTGCATCAGCGAAATTCTAGAAATCAACAATACCGACGGAGAGCGCACGATTACGAGCATCGACGGACTATGTGTAGAAGTAGATGGTGTAGGTATCGGTACCAATTTGGCGCGCACTCACCTTACCATTATGCCCAATCCGGCTACCGATGCTGTGTTTGTGCAGATGCCCGACGGCTTTGGTAAAAATTCAACGTGGGAAATTTTCGACCTCTCCGGCAAATCGTCCGGCGTGCTTCGTCCAGCGCAAGGTGTTTCGCCCGGTTTGTTGGAATTCCCTGTTGGGCAGCTGCCCGCAGGCGTTTATCTGTTGCGCGCCACAAGCGCGGATGGCCAAGTGGCCAGCGGTAAAATCGTAAAGTTCTAACCGCGTTTTCCGGCAAGCCTTAATGCGATATGAAATAAGGCGCTGATCCAATCATTCACTGCTTTTCCCCCTTCTGGTGTTTTGAACATCAGGCGGGGGAAAAGTATTTTATGGCCTTTGTGAACTACCATGGCGAGCCGATAGTTTTGTAGTTATGGTTACCATGAAAGCCCTGCGCGTTTTTGCATTCTTCATCTTGCTTGGATTTGGAGCAAGTTGTGGTATAGCCGCCGAAATGCCGGTTACGCGCCACCTGAAGGAATTGGTTAGCCGTATTCGGGCCAAAAAGTCGCAGACCCGGCTCGATGATGTGTTTAGAAAGCTCAGAAACACCTACGGCTTTAATGGCGCTGTGCTCATTGCCGATCAAGGCAGAGTAGTGTATCGGAAGGCTTTTGGGTATGCCGATTTGAGCACCCGCGACACCCTTCATACCGGCAGCATCTTTCAACTGGCCTCTGTATCTAAGCAATTTACTTCTGTGGCAGTAATGATGCTCAAAGACAAAGGCCTGCTCAGCTACGACGATCCGGTTACCCGCTTTTATCCCGATTTCCCCTGGAAAGACGTTTCCATTCGTCATCTGCTTCACCACCGTGCCGGATTACCCGATTACCGCTGGTTTTTAGACCCCTATTTAAGCAACAAAAACGCCCCGGTGAGTAACCAGCAAATGATGCGGTTCTTTGCCCGGTACCGACCGCCGGCCTACTTCCAGTCGGGAAAAGCATTTTCATACAGCAATACCGGTTACGCTGTGTTGGCCGCCATTGTTGAAAAAGTGAGCGGTGTGTCGTTTTCGCGCTTTATGGAGCTGGCCGTATTCCGCAAGCTGGCTATGAAAAACACCTACGTGTACAGCAAATGCGAGGGCGAAAATCCACCGGGTGCCGTTAAAGGATATGAGCGGAACGGCCATTGGGAAGCGCCAAACGATGCGTTTAATGGCATTACGGGCGATAAAAACGTGTTTTCGACGGTCGATGACTTGTTTCGTTGGGATCAGGCCCTGTACACCAATGCCATTATTCCGCAAAAGGTGTTGCAGGAAGCCTTCGAGCCTGGCAGTCCTGAACGTAAAGGCCCACGCAACTATGGTTTTGGATGGCGAATCAGCACCAGTGGCTCTAAGAAAGTGGTTTATCACAGTGGCTGGTGGAGAGGTTTCCGCACCTTTTACCTCCGCAATCTCGACAACCGCAGCACAATCATTTTACTCTGTAATACGGTCAATTACTCTATCAATGGATTCCGGCAATTGTATGCCAAAGCGATGGAGGAAGGACTCGATTCGTTGGAAACAGAATCGTGATTGTAGAAGGCGGTCGTGCAGGTCTGCTTTCGTTTTGTAAATTTCGGCCTCCCAAAAGCAACCTACCATGAGAAAAAAAATCATTCTGGGCATTCTCCTTTTCCTGGCGCTTGCCGGCGGCGGTATTTGGTGGTGGTTACATTCACTGCTGCCACAATACAAAGGCGAGCAATCGCTTAGCGGGCCGAAAGCTGAGGTGGAAGTTTATTTCGACCAGTACGGAGTCCCTCATATTTACGCGCAGAATGAGACGGATGCATATTTTGCCTTGGGTTATGTGGTGGCGCAAGACCGGTTGTTTCAGTTGGAAATGATTCGACGCCTTGCGGCTGGAAGGCTTTCTGAGGTGCTTGGAAGCAGCACGTTAAGGTCGGATCGCTTTTTCCGAACACTGGGGCTTAACAAGCATGCCGAGTGGTCGGAGAAAGAGTTTCTTTCTAAGGCCGACAAGCAAACTATTGCCTCGGCACAAGCCTATGCCAATGGCATCAATGCATACATCAAAGAGGGCAAAAAACCATTCGAATTCCGCTTAATCGGCATTGATCCGGAGCCTTACACACTGCGCGACGCTTTCCTCATTACCGGTTATATGGCCTTTGGTTTTGCAGAAGCCTTTCGCATCGACCCTATGGTGGAAGGCATCGCCCGGAAAGCCGGTGAGCCCCGTTTGAAGCAACTCGAGCTGGGTTACCCTACGAATGCCGAGCGCATACCGGTAACTGCCTCGGCCAATACGTTTTCGATGGAGCGTTTTCCTTTGCACGTCGATCGCCTAATCGCCTCATTTCCGGTGGCTCCATGGATGGGCTCTAACAGCTGGGTGTTGGCGCCATCCAGAACCAAAAACAAGCAAACCCTGCTTTGCAACGATACCCACATGGGCTACAGTCAGCCCGCTATTTGGTACGAAGCCCATATTGAATACCCCGGCTTCAGGCATTACGGAAACTACATTGCCGGTTTGCCATTTGCCCTGGTTGGGCATAACGATTTCTGCGGAAACGGCTTAACCATGCTCGAAAACGACGATGCCGACTTCTACATCGAGAAGCTCGACGGAGAAAAGGTGATGCACAAAGGCCAATGGGTTCCGATGCAAGTGAGAAGCGAGAAGATTTTGGTGAAGGATGAAGAGGCGGTCATCCACAAAGTGGCCGAAACACCCCATGGACCCATTGTACAGAATGTGTTTGAGGAAATGCCGTCTTACAAAGAAGAGGTATCGCTGTTTTGGACCTTTTTGAAATTCCCTAGCAAAGCCCTCGAAACCACCTACCAATTAAACCACGCCCGTTCGATGGACGATGCGCGCGCGGCGGCTGCAATGCTCGAAGCGCCGGGACTTAACTTCATGTATGGCGATAAGGATGGGAACATTGCCTGGTGGGCTGTTGCGCGCTTTTTGAAACGTCCGGACGGGGTGTTTTCCAAGCGGTTTTTAGACGGGGCATCCGGCGCACATGAGCCACTCGGGTTTTATCCTTTTAGCGACAACCCCAAATCTGAAAATCCGGCCTCAGGCTTTGTGTATTCGGCCAACAACCAACCTGATTCATGCGGCGTTGGGTTATACCCCGGTTATTATGTATCGGGCGACCGGGCAGAGCTCATTCGCAGCAACCTTGAGTCGCGTAAAGATTGGGATACCGACGCCATGAAGCAACTCATGACGAGCTCAAAAAGCACGGTATATGCCCAGCTGAGCAAGGAAATGCTCGAAATGCTTCAAACGCTTAACCCTGAAGCCATTGGAACGGAGGCCGCCAATCGCATTTCGATTTGGGAAGGTGAGCATGGCCTGGAATCGGTGGGCCCGGTGATCTTTTATCGTTGGTTGTATTGGTCGTTGCACGAGGCTTTGATCGATGAAATTGGCCCCGAACTGGTGCAGAGTTATATGGGCTCTCACTTTATGAAAACCGGTTACCTGAAGCTTATGTATTCGTTCGACAATGTTTGGTGGGATGACCTCAGGACCAAACAACCCGAAAACCGCAACGTGATTGTGGCCAAAGCATGGAATATTACCATGGAGGAGCTGAACAACAAGCTGGGCAAGGATGTGAACAATTGGCGATGGAAACGCGTCCACACGCTCGAACACAAGCATCCGGCCGGGCAAGGACTCATTCTATCGAGGCTGCTCAATGTGGGGCCTGTGCCTGTGCCGGGTGGCAACGAAGTATTGAACAACATGGGCTTTGATTCAGATTCCACCGTGAATGCAGAGGTTTACTTTGGGCCTTCGATGCGCAGAATTATCGATTTCTCGAATGTGGAGGAAAGCTTTAGTGTATTGCCCACCGGACAAAGCGGATATTTCTTCGCCCCCCATTATCAGGATCAGTTTGAGCTGTTTAACCAAAACATGTATCGCCGGCAGTGGATGCGAAAAAGCGAGATTACCAAGCAAGCCGGCAGTCCACTACGCTTAAAGCCCGCCCCATGATCCGACAAACGGCCCGGTCGGTGCTCATGGTGCGCCCGGCGAACTTTGCATTTAATGCCGAAACGGCCACCGACAACGCCTTCCAAAACACTGTACAGCATGCCGATGTGCAAAGCAAGGCTCTCGAAGAATTCGATCAGATGGTGGCCCTTCTGCGCAGCGAAGGTGTTGAGGTTTGGGTACACAACGACTCAGCGCAACCCCTTAAACCCGACGCCATCTTTCCCAACAATTGGTTCTGCCTCCTGCCCAACGGTCGCCTGGTATTGTTTCCGATGATGGCTCAAAACCGTCGTTTAGAGCGCGATACACGGCTGATTGCTGCATTGCAAGACCGTTTTAAGCCTACCGCCCTGATTGATTTCAGCGCCGAGGAGCAACACGGCCGATTTTTAGAAGGTACCGGAAGCCTGGTGTTTGATCATTTGAGCAAAGTGGCCTACGCAGCAGGTTCGTCGCGCACCCATGAACATCTCGCCCAACAATGCTGCGAGCGTATCGGATATTCGTTGGTTTGGTTTGAAGCTACTGATGCCCAGCAGCGCCCTTACTACCATACCAACGTGCTGCTGAGTGTGGGTAGTCAGTACGCATTGGTATGCACTGAGGCCATCCGCGGAGCGCACCAAAGGCAGGTGCTGGAAAGTCTGGCGAAACCCGTTGTCGACCCTGCCAAACCGGCCGAGGCCCGACCCCGCAGAATCATCGAGATTACCCGGGAACAAGTGGCCGCCTTTGCCGGTAATGTGTTGGAGCTGCGCAATGCCGCCGACGAACGTTTAATCGTTTTATCGGCCACCGCCCTCGATGCGTTGGATGCCACTCAGCTGGCGCAACTGTCGCAGTGCGGATTACTGATTCCGGTGTTTATACCAACCATCGAACAAGTTGGCGGCGGCAGCGCTCGCTGTATGCTGGCCGAATTGTTTGAACTATAAACAATGGCTTTTGTTATCTTTATCGCGTTAAACAGAAAACCCTTCATCATGAAATACATCCTTGCTGCCGGTTTTGCCATCAGCATAGCGGCCCTAAACCCTGTAACGGCCCAAACCGGAAATTCGACCCCAGAGAAAAAAGCCAGCGTAGCCAAGAAAGACGAAAGACCGAGTCCGCCGATGTCGGCCTCGGGAACCATTGGCGATTTAAAAGTGAACGTTACCTACAGCGCCCCGGGCGTGAAAGGCCGCAGTATATGGGGCGAGCTTGTTCCATACGGTAAAGTGTGGCGCACCGGAGCCAACGAAGCTACAACAGTAGAAGTAAGCCGCGACTGTAAGGTGGGCGGAGGCATGCTTCGGGCCGGCAAATACGCGCTGTTTTCCATACCGGGCGAAAACGAGTGGACCATCATTTTCAACAGTGCACCCGACCAGTGGGGCGCTTACAAGTACGATGAGTCGAAAGATGCCCTGCGCTTTAAGGTAAAGCCGGGCAAATCCCCAAGCTTCAACGAACGCTTTAAAATTGAGGTGGTTTCAGACCCTATCGGCAACGGCATGATGCACCTGTATTGGGAAAACCTCATGGTTAGCTGGGAAATCCGCTAAATCCAACACAAAGCAAACAACACTCCTGCAAGCCTGCTCACCACGAGCGGGCTTGTGTATTTTATAAGCATGATTTGGGCGCCTGCCTCGCTAAGCAGCACGTTACATTGAGGCTGCATCGCCGGGCACCGCGCCATACGCCTGTAGTCCCGCAGCGCTCCCGCGAACTCCCTGCGCAGCGCTGCGGGAGCTGCCGGCTGCTGTCGCTGGCGCAAACCTGATTCGTACTGTGAGAAATAGGGCTTCCTGAAAAACACCCGATAGTTTTATTGATAACACTTTAGCTCCTGTTGGAATAAGGCTTATTGCAAAGGTTTTATGCATGCTTTTAACAATCCATGCGCTCCTGAATGCATGAATTAAAATTTTTCGTTAGCCAGAAGTGCAGCATCAGCTTCGTTGCTCGCGGCTCGCAGGATTCGATGTAAGGCTTTGCCTTTTCGCCTCGCATCTGCCGGATTTCTTAATTTTCAGTAAGCCCTAAATTATGATTTTCGGAGCTGGTTTATGGTCGGAAAGCTTGGTAAATCTGGGTTTTATGGTGGTTTTTCAGGCTGAGCTGGAGGCCCGACTCCCGGGGTCCACCATCCTCCTCCCCAGTTTCAAGAACGTGAATGCTGAGAAATCCGGCAAGCGATAAACGTTTATAAACGTTTAGTTTTGAACAGCTTAAATCGTCATATTGGCTTTTTGCCGACATTTGGTAAAGTTGAGGTTAAGTATTTTAGGGCTAATTCATTTTTCTTTACTTTAGGGCCTACTGAAAAACACTCAAGGAATTTATTGTTAGCAGTGCAGCAACTGTTTGAACCCATTTATATGCAAGTTTTTAATCCTGTTTTCTAAATTCGTGTGCAGATAATCTTTCAAAATCTAATTTACTTCGTTAGCCAGAAATACATCATCTGCTACGTTGCCCGCGGCTCGCAGTATTCATATACAGCTTCGCCTTGTCGCCTTGCATCTGATGCATTTCT
>JAIXUS010000058.1 GCA_027483445.1 Bacteroidota bacterium
CTTAGCAAAGAAAAACCTTCAAACCCTTAGTTTAAAGATTATCACAAAAAAAACAGCCTCCATTTTGTCCATTAGAGACAAACGTCTCTTTGGTAGCCTCCATTTTGTCTATTACTCCTCGATTTTTTATTCTTCGCTTTTTGAGATTGGATCTGAAGCCATTTATCAGATGGATTCAAGATTTAATCACTGCGCTCGCGTTATTTATACGTTAAATCCAATAGCGGAATAGAGCTGTATTAAACTCTGGTTGCTTCCAATGTGCCCCAGTTAAATGTCTTAGTTTTTTACACAACGAACCGACATGCCATATTTCATATCGACGTAGAATCTAAAAATGCCTGAGCTTTTGTAGTCTAAATGCCTAAACCAAGCCTGAGTATTCGATGAACTTGTTTCGGTCCAAAAGTATCCGCTGTACTTTAATCCTGGATTTGACCATTTCCCATTCCAAAGTCGGCATCCGCCTGACAAGGCTAAGAATCCGGAATTGTTGTTTCCCCAAACTCCATCGTAGGTTAACCAACCTTCAGGGCCCTTTGGTTTGAGCTTATCGCCAACTCGGCCTGAGTTTCTCCAGTTCAGTTTATTGATTTCCTCTTCAATAAGCCCCAAAGTTCTCTCTAAAGTTTGCCAGTCATTTTCATTGGCAACACGCCAACCTTCAGGAGCTATGCCTCTCGGGTCATTCACTGCATACCAGTTATACAATAGTCCGGGCGCAACAGTAGAGTTATCATAAATGCAATAGGCTGCACTTTCTCTTTGAGACCACTCGCTACCATCTTGAATTTGGTCGATTAAATCGCCATTTCGGAAACGTGTGACTTTTAGGTTCTCTGCCATCCACCACTGATTTCCAATTTTAACCGTCAAGTAGGAGTTCCCATCAAAGTCAATAACCGTTGAAGTTTCAATTGGCGGTTTGGTCGGTTCATCCTTACCGCAAGAATAAATCGTTATTGAGAGTATGGCTAGAGTCGCTATGATAATCCGATGAAAAATATTTCCCATTGCTCAAGAATTGTAATCAATTACTGTTTTATCCAAATTGAATTTTGAACTTCACCCACTTGCTCCACCTTAACAATATAGACTCCCGGTGGGACATCAACTTTTTCAATTAGAACGGTATTTCCTTTAGAAGGCAGCAGATTATCATTTTTATAAACTAGTTGGCCTGTTGTTGAAAACAAGCTTACAGAAACAAATTCTCCGAATTTAAAGGGCAACATGATCGAAAAACCGTTGATTCCGGGATTCGGATAAAGCACCAATTTTGATTGCGCTTGAGATTCGATACTTAGTTCCGGACAAACATCTGCTATATTCAAATCGCCACAATCGCCGATATAGCAGCAAATTTCCTGTACATTGAAGTTGGCACTTGGATTAAAATTGCAAGCTAGAGGATCGGTGCAACCCAATACAATTAATGTTTGGCACGAGTCAGGATTGCTGCATGCATATATTGGGCTGTACTCAAGATAATCTGCATCTGTGCAACCACAAACCGGAGGATATCGCAACAAAGGACTAAAGACCTCTCCGTCTATAATGCCACTGTCGCGAGCTACATACTTCACTATGTTTGTTCCAACAGCAGCGGGAACTTCCAATTCAATATTTATTTCAAATTCAAGTTCTCCTTTTGTTGTAAGCTGAGCGAGTAAAACGTGATTTACAATTGTATCTACACCCATTGCACCTTCACAAAGCAACCCTGCATTTCTGCTTTCAAAGTAATTTTGAGGAACAATTGAACCTAAAATTGTAGAGTCGTCTCCGGAAATGATATCCTCAAACCCATAGTGGTTAAAACCTGTAGGCAGAATATCAAGGCTGTCCATACCGTCGGCTGTTGTTAATGGAATTCCTAATTCAGAAACCGCATTGACCAATAATCCATCGGCAATTTCAGCGCTTCCGCCATCATTATTTACACCTCCAATAAAACTGCCATTTAAATCATTGGCTTTTAGAATTCCCCCTTGCCTCGCCGAGCTGGTTGTGGTGGAGCTAATCGTAATCCATGTGTCAAGTGCCACAGTGTTTTCCCGGTATCTATTACGTGCGAATTGATATCCAAAGCTACGACCGTCTGCCTTATTATTAAAAAAGGGTTCAGTGCTTGAAAAAATGATTGGGTGTGAGGCATCACCATAAATTCTTCTGAGCTTAGTTCCCTGCGCCAAATCAGCATATACTCGGTAAGTAGTTGTTCCGGGTTCAATACCTCCGCCCAAAGTGTCAGTTGCATCATTGGCATCGCTGATGTAGTATTTTTCAACGATTATATTTTCCAGTTGTGCAAGGCACAAGGATGGCATGGCAACTATTCCGCTTAATAGGATTGTAAATTGAATAAGCGCTTTCATAAATCTTCCTTATCTGGTCTTAAAGACGGTATTGAATTCCCATTTGCCATGTTGTTCCAAAGCGGTAAATATCCCAATCTGCCTGAAATTCACCATCGAAGTTGTAACTTCTTCTAACAGCTGTATTAAACAGGTCACGAACTAAAAATGAAACCACAAAATGTTTACCCAATTCTTTACTTATCTTGATGTCGATAATGTCTCTGGGCATTTCAAAAATATCAGGTATTCCAAGTCCGTTTGCAATAACAAGCCGCTTACCTTGACGATTGTAGGAAACCGTTGCTGTCAAACCAAGTGTATCAGAGGTATAACTTAAAATTCCATTCACTACATAGGGTGCCTGACCAAACATTGGTCTGCGCACGTCTTCAATTGGGAGGAATGTTTTAACGCCATTATTTAGTTGCATTAGCGTTTGAGTAAATTCTGAAAGCGAATTGGTGAGCGTTATATTGGCACGAAATTCAAGGCCTTTTATTATTTTCTTTTTACCCTCAAGTTCTATACCCATAGCCCTCGATTTTTCAACGTTTTGCCAGCTGAATCCAAAACCGGAATTGGTGAGCTCAATATGGTTGTTAAAATCTTTATAAAATAAACTAAACGAAACATTATCGCCTGATTTGAAATAGTTCTCAAGGCGGATATCATAATTATTTATTTCCACCATTTTTAAATCTGAATTACCAAAAACAGGAACCCTTAGTTCGTAATCGAACACGATAATTTCCGATAGCTCTCTTAAGCTCGGACGGGCTACTGATTGGCTAAAGTTCAATCTGAGGTTCATTGGGGAAACTTCATCAGGTCTAACAGTCCAAATAAAATTAATACTCGGCAAATAGCTTGTTTCTCTTAGTTTGCCGGGATTGGGTGCTAAAGCAATAATTCCGTCGGCGAAGAATCTTCTTCCATCATTAGCCTCGTAACCCAATGAGTCATAAGCCCTCACATCAGTAAAAAAATCTGCATGTTCAATTCGAATACCTCCTGAAAGCCTTATTTGCGGGTTAAATTGAAAATCGGCCATAGCAAAGGCACCCGCAATCAAACTGGATCCAATACTTCTGTTCCCTGGATTCTCATCGCGCTGATAATAAGATTTAATCAAACCTTCTTCATTAAAAGTGAAGTTTCTTAAATCAAAAAATTCAGCTATGTTACCATTATTAATAATAAATTTTTCAGGCTTTGTGAATTCAAGAATGTAATTGTATTGATCGTTTTCCCTATCCATCTGCTGATACGCCCCACCCAATTTGAACTTTCTGGTAAGACCCGCTCTCTGTTTTGCAATCGGAATTTCTGCAGCAATTTTGCTATCCAACAGATTTTCCCATAAATAACGATAGAACCTGCTTGTAGATGAAGCTGTTTGGTCAATTTCAAGCTGGTTATCGATATTTAGGAAATAGTCAAAGCTCTTAAAATCAGGCGCCGAACTGAAGCCCCGTGTGTAGGAAGTGTTGAAGTCTACTTTAATTTTCGATTTTGGAAAATAATGGTCAGTCTTTAATTGATAAACCAATTGTCTGCGCTGCTCGTAAAAAGACGTTTGTGTGTAGATAAATTGCGTAACAAAAGAATCATCAAATTCAGTGTCGTTTCTAACGTTATTTTCCCCGCTATAATTGGGCATGAATAAAAAAGCAAGGCTGTGATTAGGCGATGGCTTAAATGCAACGTTAAACAAGGCGCTCCAGCCGCTCGTTTCTCGTGAGGCATGCTGAGCAATATCATTGGAAACAAAATAGGTTCCCGTGTTGTCTATCGACACTCGTTGCGCGCGCGCATTGGGATCGTTTCGAAAAGACGTTCCGTATCGATACCCAAAGAAAAATCCAAGTGGCTTTCCAAACAATTGGGTTTGATTACCAATGCTAAAACTTTGTGAGAAATTCAGAGGACCCTTGCGTACTTTGTTTTGCCAGTTGTTCGCAAATGATGAACCCGAATTTGCGGCTCCCTGCTGAATCACGCGGTAAGCGTCTTTTTTATAAGATCCATTGTTATAGGCATCTTTGGCCAGATTTATAGCGTCCTGATCGTAAAATTTACCTTTATCTAACAATCCTAATTCTACTAAACCCAATTTAAAGTAGGTCTCATTCCAATTGGACTCGTTGGTTACACCCAGTGAAGCAAAATAATTTCCCAACCCGAGCGCTTGCATCTCTCTAAACCCTGAGATAAGCTCTACAAATGGCCTGAAATCGCTATGGTTTACATTCCTTAGACCGTTGTCAAAACCAAGCCAATCGGTAGGGCTTCGTTGCGTACTTACCATATCTTGCCCTACAACTTGCGCATTATAGCCTATCGTTTGCTCGAATGAAACCTTTAGTTTCTCCGGATAATCACGTGTTTCTACCGACAAATAAGCACCAGACCAATCGCCTGGTAGATCAGGTGATTGCGTCTTGGTAATGACAATATTGTCGACCAATGATGCCGGAAATAAGTCGAGATTAATATTATTGGTAAATGGGTCAAGTGTTGGTATTCTCAATCCATTGATGTTTGTTTTTAGGTATCGATCTCCGATACCACGAACAGTAATAAAGCTCCCGTTTGTTGAAACGCCACTCACTCTGGCAACTGCCGCTGTTACATTGTTATCACCGGTTTTTTTCATCGTTTCCGATGAAATATAATCGATTGAAGTAGTTGCCTTTTTCTTAATATTCTCTAAATAATAATCTTTGTTTTTTACAGCCTCGGCCTGGATTTCCACCTGACCAATCACATTTTCCTTAGACTTTAGGGTGAAGTTTTTAATCAGCACTTGCCCTTTTTTTAATTTTACTTTCTCAGTAATCGGAGTAAAGCTTACGAAAGAAACAAGAATGGTGTTCAGCGACGAATCCGGAATTGTTAAACTGTAATTACCATCTAAATCAGAAATAGCCCCCTTTGATGGGTTAGACTGGATGATTACGGTCGCACCAATGATTGATTCTCCATTTTCATCTGTAATTTTTCCCCTTACAGTGCCTTGTGAAAATAGCGCAGTTCCAGAAAAAGTAAAGACAATAAGAAATAGGAGTAGCCTCCCTGGAAAGGGTAACATGGGTAGACTTTTTTGTAGCGTTTAATTCGGAAACTTGTTATTTAGGGTTTTACAAAGCGTAAGGTGCTTTGTTTGCCATCTGCAACAACCTGAACGAGGTAAGTACCTGAAGGAAGATGATCAACCGAAAACTCATTCGATTGATTAGAAGTAAGCCCATTGAAGTAACGCTGTTCAATCAAACGTCCTTGCATATCCACAATGCGTAACTTAACCGCATTTAAATCATGGTTCAGAATTACATTAAATCGGTCTGCAGATGGATTCGGGCTTATGCTAAAAAGTGGCTCTTCCGACTTGATATATTTCGCTACTGTAATAACATCAGAGGTGAACATCAAGCCAGCAAACTGAATTTCATCATTTACAGGGTTTTCAGCAACATAACGTTCAACACCACCAGCTGGGGTTCCAATTTGAATGTTGAGCTTAAATGAAAAGACTCCATTGGTTGTAAACTGTCCAATTAACACTCTATTGGAAGCAGTTGGGCCTGTAGCTCCAGTTAGGGCTGACCAAGCGCCATCGTTCATCACGAATGAAGAACCATTTGACACCTCATTTGTGTTGTCGAAAATTGGACTCGCTAAATTGGCCTCTCCAACTAAAGTTGCATTAACTGGCACACCAGTAATCATTCCATCTTGCTCGGTGAGCGGAATGCCAGCTGCAGGGTTATTGTTTTGCAATAAATTATCATTGTTCTGGTTGGTAGCCACCCCGTCGTCTTCTGTCTTCAAAACACCCATTTGACCAACACATGCGGCCCCAACACTAAGCCAGCTGTCAAGCATAACAGTATTGTCTCGTGCCTGATTCTTTGTATATGTAGGTGTAGTCGCTCCACGATCTTCGTTATTAAAAAACAATGTTGATGTTGAGATACTCAATTCATGACCTCCTTCTCCACCAATAGAGGGAGTCCCATAAGCAGCCTGAAATTTATAATCCGGCAACATATCTACAAACACTCTATATGTAACCGATTCTGATGGTAGTGTACCACCATCATTCGGAACTTCGTCAGCCGTGTTTGATATGTAATACGTTTCTACGATAATTCCTTCCAAACCTTGTTGGGCCGAAGCAGAAACTGAAAAGAATGACATTGCAAGGAATAAAAAATGCTTCATGGTTTTGATGGTGTTTTGAGAAGCCAAAACTACCTTGAGCAAATTCCCCAACTAATTACTTATGGTTATGTTATTGTTATAGAAATAATTATAGGTAGTGGCACCTATTAAGCTGCGATTGTCATAAATAACAGGCTATTCCGCTATCAAGCAAAATGACGGTAAGTCAACAATCAATTAATGAAATGTTACTCCTATTTGAAGACCGGAATCAAGCCTTCACTACCAATACTATCTAACCCCTAACGGTCCTGACGTTTGCTCACGTCGATGCGCTTTGCAGGCTCGACACCTTCTACCAGCTTATCTTTCCCGTAAATAAAGTCCTCACGCTCGTAGTCAGATGGGGCAATTTCCTTGGTCAGGAAGATGGCTTCTTTCGGACAAGCCTCTTCACACAAACCACAGAAAATGCAACGCAGCATGTTAATCTCATAAATCGAAGCATACTTTTCCTCTCGGTACAAATGCTCTTCACCCTTTTTGCGCTCTGCGGCCACCATGGTGATGGCTTCAGCCGGGCAGCTTACTGCGCACAATCCACACGCAGTGCAGCGTTCAGCTCCATTCTCGTCGCGCTTCAGTACGTGCTTTCCGCGGTATACTTCGGTAAATTCGCGCTGCTCTTCAGGATATTTCACAGTCGCCGGACGGCGGAAAAAGTGCTTCAGTGTAATTCCCAAACCTTTCACTATGGCAGGAAGGTAAGCGCCCTCAAGAACGGTCATGTTCTTGTCCGACACTACTTTCGATCGATTACTCAGCGATTTCATCTGTTCAGGGGTTATGCGTTATTTCGTAACCAGAATGATGGTTCCGGTGATGAAGATGTTTAACAGGGCCAATGGAATCATGTATTGCCAGCCAAGGCGCATAAGCTGGTCGTAACGGAAACGTGGAAGCGTCCAACGAATCCACATGAAGAAAAATATAAAGGCGAAAATTTTCAGGAAGAATACCAATACACCAATAATGGTAATCCAGTTTTGCGACAGGCCAAGCGAGTCCATGAACGGGAAGTTGTACCCCCCGAAATATAAAGTAGCCATGAAAGCCGACGAAATGAACATGTTGATGTACTCCGCAAACATGAAGAAGCCAAGCTTCATCGATGAATATTCGGTGTGGTAGCCCCCCACAAGCTCAGTTTCACATTCAGGAAGGTCGAACGGGGTGCGGTTGCATTCGGCAAAGGCACACACGAGGAACAGCAGAAAGCCCAATGGTTGATAGAAAATGTTCCAGTTGCCGCCACGCTGCTGCTCCACAATTTCGCCCAGACTCAGTGTGCCCGTCATCATAATCAGCGCGATAAGCGCCAAACCCATGCTGAGTTCGTAGCTAATCATTTGCGAAGAGGCGCGAATGGCACCCAAAAGCGAAAACTTGTTGTTAGAGGCCCAGCCCCCAATCATAATCCCATAAACACCCAGCGATACCACAGCAAAAACATACAGCACACCAATGTTGAGGTCGGTAACCTGCAAAGGAATCTGACGGCCTCCAATCTCAAGGCTGCCGCCCCAAGGAATTACCGCGCTGGTCATCAATGCGGTAAGCATGGCAATGCCCGGACCAATGATAAACAGAAATTTATCGGAGGTGTTGGGGATGATTTCTTCCTTGAAAAAGAACTTGCCGGCATCAGCCAAAGGCTGGAGAATCCCAAAGGGGCCTGCTCTGTCGGGGCCTACACGGTCCTGAAGGAAAGCGGCTATTTTCCGCTCAGCATAAGTGCTGTAGGTGGCAATGAGCAGCGTAATGGCGAATGCCACGAAGGCAATCACCGTTTTATCGATTAGCAGAAGCCATTCTAAACTCAGGTTCATGTTAGCTCAGTTGTTTTTGGGGAAGTGATTCAGGCGAGGCTACAAAGCGCGTTTTTGATCCGTAGTGGTTTTGGGCAATCACCGAGTGGCGATTGATTTTCCGCGGTCCTTCTTCAACCCAATCGCTGGGTGACTTTTTCTCGAAGCGGCAGGTGTTGCAAATCCACTCATCTACCTCGCCCCATTGGTCTTTACGGCCTGTTACGCGGTAAATTTCGTTGCCATATTTCCACACCACAGCCTTACCTGAACACTGGTCGCAATCGCGGTGAGCATCTACAGGTTTGAGGAACCAAACGCGGCTTTTGAATCGGAAGGTCTTGTCGGTAAGTGCTCCAACCGGACAAACATCAATCATGTTGCCGGAGAACTCATTGTCGACCGCGTTTTGAATATAGGTGCTGATTTCCGCCACTTCTCCACGGTTAATTACACCATGTACGCGGCCGGGCGTGAGTTGGTCGGCCACCTTCACACAGCGATAGCAAAGGATGCAGCGCGTCATGTGCAGCTGTATCTTCTCACCAATGTCGATTTTCTCAAAAGTCCGGCGCTTAAACTCGTAACGGCTTTTGCTTCGGCCATTTTCATAGCTCAAATCCTGAAGGTGGCACTCGCCCGCCTGATCACAAATAGGACAGTCGAGTGGGTGGTTTATCAGCAGGAATTCTACAACGCCTTTGCGGGCTTCAACCACTTCATCGGAGCTGTAGTTTTGCACTTCCATGCCATCCATTACCGTAGTGCGGCATGAGGCCACCAGTTTAGGCATTGGCCGAGGGTCTTTCTCCGACCCCTTGGTTACTTTTACCAAACAGGTGCGGCAGTAACCTCCTGAGGTTTTTAATTTGGTGTAGTAGCACATCGCCGGCGGGGCCACATCAGGGCCAATTTGCCGGGCAGCCTGGAGAATTGTCTTTCCTGGCTCTACTTCAATGGTTTTCCCGTCGATGGTTACTTTCAGTAAGCTCATGAGTGTATCGTTAGGCAGTTACGGGTTCCGGTTTTACGGGCATGATGGGCTCCCGGTGGCCGTGTTTAGGGTCTTTGATTTTGTCGGGATGCAATACGTGGTACTCAAATTCGTGGCGGAAGTGGCGGATGGCCGCAGCAACAGGCCATGCTGCCGCGTCGCCGAGCGGACAAATCGTATTGCCTTCAATTTTTTTCGCCACATCTACAAGGAGGTCGATGTCGCTCATATTGCCTTCCCCTTTTTCAAGTCGGTGCAGTACGCGTTCCATCCAACCGGTACCTTCGCGGCAAGGGCTGCACTGACCGCAGCTTTCGTGGTGGTAGAAGCGACTGAAATTCCAGGTGTTACGTACAATGCACTGGTGCTCATCGTACACAATGAATCCGCCGGAACCCAACATCGAGCCCGACACGAATCCGCCATCACTCAGCGATTCATAGGTCATCAGGCGATCTTCGCCGGCAGCGGTTTTACACACGAGGTAATCGGGCAGAATAGGCACTGAAGAACCTCCGGGAACGCAGGCTTTCATGCGCTTTCCGTTGGCAATTCCTCCGCAGTATTCGTCGGAGAAGATAAACTCTTCCACCGGTACGCCCAGTTCTATTTCGTACACTCCGGGTTTGTTGATGTTACCCGAAGCGGAAATCAGTTTAGTTCCGGTAGAACGGCCAATTCCGATTTTGGCGTATTCGTCGCCACCATCATTTACAATCGGTACAACGGCTGCAATGGTTTCAACGTTGTTTACAACGGTCGGACAGCCGTACAATCCCGCTACTGCGGGGAATGGAGGTTTAATGCGTGGGTTTCCTCTTTTACCTTCTAACGATTCGAGCAGGGCTGTTTCTTCGCCACAGATGTATGCTCCACCGCCCACCTGAACGTAAAGGTCGAGGTTGTATCCTGTACCAAGAATGTTCTTCCCCAGCCATCCATTCGCATAAGCCTCAGCAATAGCGTTTTCGAGAATGCGGGCAACATAAAAGTACTCCCCGCGGATGTAGATGTACGAGGTGTTTGCACCCAATGCGTAACTGGAGGTGATCATTCCTTCGATGAGTATGTGTGGAATGCGCTCCATGAGGTAGCGGTCTTTGAAGGTGCCGGGCTCCGATTCGTCAGCGTTGCAAACAAGGTAGCGCGGAACGCCATCAGGCTTGGCCAAAAAGCTCCACTTCATGCCGGTTGGAAACCCCGCACCACCGCGGCCGCGAAGCCCCGATTTCTTCACTTCTTCCACCACTTCGTCGGGTGTCATCTTTTTCAAGGCTTTTTCAACGGAGCGATACCCACCATTGGCGCGGTATGCCGTGTAGCCCTGAATGCCCTCTACATGATCGTGTGTTAACAATAATTTTCTACCCATGGCGCTTGATTACTTCGTGTTTTGGTAGTCGAGGTCGGTATAACTTTTACGGCGGCCTTCAGAGCGGTAGCGCTCAATAAGGCTGTCGATTTTAGCTTCGGTGAGGTTTTCGTGGTACTCAGCACCACATTGGAGCATTGGCGCTCCGCCACAGGCTCCGAGGCACTCCACGGTTTTGAGGGTAAACATTCCGTCGGGGCTGGTTTCTCCTTCACGAATGTTCAACTTTTTCCCAATGTAATCTATTACGTCTTCAGCTCCGCGCGTCCAGCAAGAGGAGGTGCGACAAACCTCAAGCACGCATTTGCCCACCGGTTTGAGGTTGTACATCGAATAAAACGAAGCCACTTCATAAACCTCAATGGATTGTAGCTTCATCAGTTCTGCTACATAGTCCATCACTTCCGGGCTCAGCCATCCATCAGATTCAGCTTGCGCCACGTGCAAAACGGGCAGCAATGCCGATTTATGTTTTCCTTCGGGATAACGCTTCATCAGCGCTTCGATGGTTTTCAAAGCCTCATCGCTGAACTTGATGCCAGCACGGGTACTTGGATTAAATGCTCTGGTTCCTTGAATTACTTCAGCCATATTCAGGGTTTTATGCGTCGAGTTCGCCTGCAATTACGTTCATACTCGACATGGTGATTACCGCATCCGACAACATTTGACCTTTAATCATCTCAGGGTAAGCCTGATAATAGATGAAGCAAGGTCTGCGGAAGTGCAGTCTGTAAGGGGTCCGGCCTCCATCAGAAATGAGGTAATAGCCCAGTTCTCCGTTGGCGCCTTCCACACTGTGGTAAACTTCACCTGCGGGGAGGTCAACTTCGCCCATCACAATTTTAAAGTGCCAGATCAAAGCCTCCATTGAGGTGTAAACGTCTTCTTTTTTGGGGAGGTAAAACTCCGGACAATCAGCAAAGTGGTTGCCTTCGGGCATGTTGTTGTATGCCGCGTTGATAATTTTCAGGCTTTGCCGGATTTCTTCCTGACGTACCATGAAGCGGTCGTAAGTATCGCCGCTGGTACCTACAGGAACAATGAAATCAAAGTCCTGATAAGAGCTGTAAGGGTTCATTACCCGAACGTCGTAATCTACACCTGCGGCTCTGAGGTTAGGGCCGGCGAAGCTGTAGCTTAAGGCGCGCTCCGCGCTGATGGGCCCAACGTTAATTACCCGATCCATGAATATTCGGTTGCGGGTAAGCATCGAGTCGAACTCCTCAAACCGTGCTGGGAAGGTGGCGAGGAAGTCTTTCAGTTTCTTGTGGAAGCCCGGAGTAAAATCGCGTTCAAAGCCTCCGATTCGACCTATGTTAGTGGTTAAGCGGGCTCCGGCAACTTCCTCGTACATGTCGTAGATGCGTTCGCGTTCCTGAAACATGTATGTAAAGCCGGTTAAAGCACCGGTATCAACGCCCAAAACGGCATTGCACACGAGGTGATCGGCTATGCGGGCCAGCTCCATGATGATTACCCGCATATAATCGACCTTTTTCGGGGTTTGCACTTGGAGAAGCTTCTCCACGGTCATGTGCCAACCGATATTGTTGATTGGGGCCGAGCAATAGTTGAGGCGGTCGGTGATGGGCGTAACCTGGTAAAACGGACGGCGTTCTGCCAGTTTCTCGAAAGCCCTGTGGATATAGCCAATGGTTGGCTCAGCCGACATGATGATTTCGCCATCCATTTGCAGAACGTTCTGGAAAACACCATGTGTGGCCGGGTGAGTAGGCCCGAGGTTAAGCGTGTTGTATTGTTTTTCTTCCGTTTTGAGGAAATCTTCCCCGAATATGGATTGTTGCTCTTGCATAACTTCCGTGGGGTTTTAACGTCCGAAGAAACGATCGTCTTTGTCTTCGCGAGTGGTGTCTTCGAGCGGAAACTGTTTTAACAATGGGAAAACCTCCATGTGATCGACATTAAGGATTCTGCGCAGGTCGGGATGACCTTCAAAACGGACTCCGAAGAAGTCGTATGTTTCTCTTTCCATCCAGTTGGCACCGGCCCAAACTGTTGTTGCAGTGGCAATCACAGGTTCAGCCTCAGGTAACCAGGCCTTCACGCGGAAGCGGTAGTTTTCTTCGAGATTGTGAAGGTGGTATACCACGCCGATTTCACGTCCGCTTTGCTCGGGCATGTGAACGGCGCAGAGGTCGGTGAGATAGATGAATCCCAGTTCATCGCGGAGAAAACGAAGCACCTCCAAATTTTGGGCGGGCTGTATTTCAACATTAAGAAAATCGAAGCTCAGCTCGCTGTGGAGTATGGCCTCCGGAAAGCGGGAGCGGAGTTGTTCGAGTACTGTGTCGTGCGTCAAAGCCATAGCTGCTTATTCAATTCCGTAGGAGGCTAGTAATTGCTTGTATTCAGGGGTGTTTCTGCGACGTAAGCTTTCGTTTTTCACCAGTTCCTGAATTTTCATCACCCCGTCGATGATTTGCTCCGGGCGTGGAGGGCAGCCTGGAACGTAAACGTCTACGGGGATGACTTTATCGATGCCTTGAAGAACTGAGTAAGTATCGAAAATTCCACCACTTGAGGCACACGCTCCAACGGCAATTACCCAGCGGGGCTCGGCCATTTGTTCGTATACCTGGCGAAGCACCGGGGCCATTTTCTTGGCGATGGTACCCATCACCATGAGAAGGTCGGCCTGGCGCGGAGAAAAACTCATTCTTTCAGAACCAAAGCGGGCCAGGTCGTAGTTCGAACCCATGGTGGCCATAAATTCAATTCCACAGCATGATGTAGCAAAAGGGAGTGGCCACATGGAGTTTGCCCGGGCTAACCCAATCACCTTGCTGAGGCTTGTTGCGAAGAAGCCTTCTCCGTGCAATCCCTCGGGGGCTTCTGCCAATTTCACTGTGCTCATCGTTGTATAGAGGCTAAGTGGTTAAAGAATTATTCCCATTTAAAGGCTTGTTTCTTCCGAAGATAAAGGAATCCGAGCAGGAACAAGGCTACGAAAATACCCATGCTCACAAACCCATGCATTCCCAACTCTTTGAAATTGATCGCCCAGGGATAGAAGAAAATCACCTCCACATCGAACAGTACGAAAAGGATAGCGGTGAGGAAATACTTGATGGAAAAAGGCAGACGTGCATTACCTTTAGATTCGATGCCACATTCGAAGCTATCGAGTTTCTTGGCGGTCTTGCGTGAAGGCCCAATCAAATGGGTGATTACAAGCACCAACACAACAAAGCCCAGCGCAAAGGTGAGCTGAATTAAGAGTGGAAAGTATTCGCTGTTCGTCATACGATAATCGGCTCTGCCCGCTACCAAACACTTACCTGCGTGGAATTGTTCGCCAGTTTGAGGGCATTTTCGCGTGCAAATGTAAACAAAGATGTGATGAACACTACGGAAAACAAAACCTTCCTGTAAGCCGTCAACAAACAGGTTTACTGTTGCGGTGGCCAATTACGACGAATGCCGGAAAGGGTTGCGGGAAAATTTCCTGATTGCGGTTTCAGGATTCGCGCTCCATCAGGTTTTGCGCAAAAGCAATCAAGGCCTTTTCGTATTCAGGCAGAACCGAAGCATTGCGCAATGCGTCGATAGCTGTTCGGTAATAATCATTCATTAGCGTGGAAGTGTCTTGCTTCACTTCAAGTTGGTCAAATAAGGCACGAACGGCCGAAATTTTCCCTTCTTCATCGCTTGGCTTACCCGAATACCATTGCTGTAATGCGACTTTTTCTTCCGCTCCGGCTTTTTCCAAGGCCCTCAGTTTGAGGTAGGTTTTTTTATTGGCTACAATGTCGCCACCTACACGCTTTCCGAATTTTTCCGGGTCACCATAAACATCAAGCACATCGTCGTGGAGCTGAAAGGCAATGCCCAGGTTGCAGCCAAAGTCATACAGATGCCTTGCCGTTTCGGCGCTTCCTCCTCCGCACAAAGCGCCTATTTCTAGTGAGGCTCCGAGTAAAACTGCCGTTTTCATGCGAATCATGTTGAGGTATTCGTCGATGTTAACGTCTTGGCGCGACTCGAAATCCATGTCCCATTGTTGCCCTTCACACACTTCAACGGCGGCTTTCAGAAATACATCCATTACCGACTTAAGCACGGCTGGTGGTGCTTCGCTGACCAGTCGAAAAGCTTCGGCAAACATCACATCACCGGAAAGGATGGCAACATTGGTGTTCCACCGGGCGAATACGGTGGGTTTGTTGCGACGCAATGGAGCATTGTCCATAATATCGTCGTGCAACAAGGTGAAGTTGTGGAATACCTCCACACCCAAAGCCGGCCGGATGGCATCTTCAATTTTTCCGCCCACGCTGAGCGAACCCAACAGGACCAACGCGGGGCGCATTCGTTTTCCACCCAAGTTGAGGGTATAGCGAATGGGGTC
Organism: Bacteroidota bacterium; assembly: GCA_027483445.1. Lineage (GTDB taxonomy): Bacteria > Bacteroidota > Bacteroidia > M30B66 > M30B66 > CAMCXT01. The sequence goes on from JAIXUS010000058.1 coordinate 15,131, forward strand.
GTAAAGGTCGGCCGGTTCTGCCGGGAAGTGAAGGTTTTTTACGGCCTCAGCCACTTGTTCCTGAAGCTGCACCAAGGGCTTCATTAAATAATGTATGAGGTATTGTTGATGATGCGTTGCAGTCCTTCTTCAAAAGAAACCAGAGGACGATCCATGAGCTTCATCATTTTAGTGGTGTCGGGCCTGCGGCGGGTCATGTCGCCTTCCTCAAGTGGCGCCAAATGTCTGATTTCGGAGCTTGAGCCGGTAAGGCGTATGATTGTTTGCGCAACTTCCAGAATGGGAATTTCTATTGTGCCACCTACATTTACCACATCGTTAACGTAGGCATTGCGATAGAAGGCATTGCTGCAGGCCTCCACATTGTCATCAATGAAGCAAAATGTGCGGGTTTGAGAACCGTCGCCGTAAATGGTGATCGCTTCGTTCTGCAGCGCCATGCGGATGAACTTCGAGATTACAAAATCGCGGCTTTGCTTAGGGCCATAGGTATTGAAGAAGCGGAAGATGGTGTATTCCAGTCCAAACTCTTTTTGATAGGAACGCAGATAGGCTTCTCCTACGTTTTTAACGATGGCGTAAGGCAATCTCGAGTTGAGCGGCGTCGTATGCTCGTTTTGCGGGAACTCCACCGGTTCGCCATACACTTCTGAAGAAGAAGAGAAGTAAACCCGCTTCACTCCGGTGTTTTTTGAAAGCTTAAGCACGTTTTCAATGCCGGCAATGTCGTTGAGTACCGCCACCGGATTTTGCAGGGTTCGAAGCACACCCACTAAAGCGGCATAATGGAACACGTAATCGAACTTCCAGGCGAAGAATACCGCAGAAATATCGCGATAATCGTTGGTGTCGCATTTAATAAAGTGAATGTTGTTATGCCGCGAAACAGGCACTTTGGCCTCCTCTCCGGTTCTAAGATTGTCAACAATCACAATGAGATTTTCGGGGTTTTCGGCCAGTTTTTCAGCCAGGCAGCTCCCTACAAATCCGGCACCTCCGGTAATTAAAATCCGTGTCATTTTACGTTGATAAGATTTAGCAGGTAGTTTCCGTAGCCGCTTTTACGCAGGGGCTCCGCCAACTTACCCAGTTGTTGGTTGTCGATAAATTTCATTCTCCAGGCCACCTCTTCGATGCAGCCTATTTTTAACCCCTGGCGCTGTTCGATTACCTGAACGAATTGCCCAGCCTGCATCAGCGAGTCGAAGGTGCCGGTGTCGAGCCAGGCTGTTCCTCGGTCGAGTACACCTACTTTGAGTTTACCGAGTTCGAGGTAGCGTTTGTTGATGTCGGTAATTTCATATTCGCCTCGAGCACTGGGTTTGAGGTTTCGGGCAATCTCCACTACACTGTTGTCGTAGAAATACAAGCCTGGCACTGCGAAGTTCGATTTGGGTTGAAGCGGTTTTTCTTCAATGCTCACCGCATTTTGATGGGAGTCGAATTCCACAACGCCATAGCGCTCCGGGTCAGAAACATGGTAGGCAAACACCACTCCCCCGTCTGGATTGTTATTCGATTGTAGCAGTTTCGACATGCCGGCTCCGTAAAAAATGTTGTCGCCCAACACCAGTGCGCATTTGTCATCCCCAATAAAATCGGCACCAATCACAAAAGCCTGGGCGAGCCCGTTTGGAACAGCCTGTTCGGCATAACTAAACGAGAGCCCAAGTTCCTCACCACTACCCAGCAGTTTGCGGAAATGAGCTAGGTCGTGTGGTGTCGAGATGATCAGAATTTCCTTTATGCCGGCAAGCATCAACGTACTTAACGGATAATAAATCATGGGTTTATCGTAAACCGGCATCAACTGCTTGCTTACTGCAAGGGTTAATGGGTGTAACCGAGTGCCGGATCCTCCGGCGAGAATGATGCCTTTCACGTTAGTTGTCGTTATCTTCTTCTTTGCGAATGGTCAAACTGTCTAGTTCAATATCTTCTTCCTCATCGAATACTGCAATCAATGGCTCTTTATATGCCTTGATTGTAAAGGCTCTGTCGATTGAAAGCAGCAACGAAGGCAAGAGAAACAAGTTCGTAAACAGCCCTACGAAAATAGTTACTGAGATGAGGAATCCCAAAGCAATTGTGCCCCCGAAAGTGGAGAAAATAAAAATACAGAAGCCCAGCAGCAGAATGATTGAGGTGTAAAGAATGCTTATTGAGGTGTCTTTCATGGTATCCATTACAGCCGGACGAATGCGGTTGTGGTGTGCTTTCAGGTCGAGGCCATACCTAGAGAAAAAGTGAATGGCACTGTCGACCGTGATGCCATAAGCGATGTTAAACACTAGTATGGTCGATGATTTCAGCGAGATTCCGTAAAAGCCCATCAACCCCGCGGTAAACAGCAGGGGAATAACATTCGGAATTACCGAAATGAGGAGCATTTTAAAGGAGTAAAACATGAAATACATCAATCCCGAAATCAACACAATCGCTGCCAGCAAGCTGAGCATGAGGTTTTCGATGAGATAGTCGGTACCCTTCAGGAAGATAATTGATGACCCGGTAAACTTCACATCGAACTTATCTGGAGGGAAGAGCGAATCTACTTTGGGGCGAAGTTCGCCGGTGATTCGGGCCATTTCGGTGGTGCCGATATCGGCCATCTGCGCACTGATGCGCGTAACCTGCCTGCTGGAGTCGAGGAACGAGCTACTTACAGAAGCCTTAAGGTTGGTGTTTTGAGCGTAGGGCAGAAGGAAGGCTATTTCTTCGCTGCTGGGCAAACGGTACTCGTTAGAATCGCCGCCGTAGAAGGCCTGCTTCGAAAACTTGAGCACCTCGGCAATCGAAAGCGGACGGGCAAATTCGGGGTATTTGCGAAGCTCCTGTTGCAGCTGATCAATCTTCCGAAAGGTGGAAAGCTTCATCACCCCATTTTTCTTCCTGGTGTCGATGGTGATCTCGAAAGGCATCACCCCATGAAAATGACGCTCGAAAAACTTCAAGTCCACAATCATCCGGTCTGAGTCTGGAATATCGTCGGTAAAGTTCCCGGTGGTGCGGATTTTTGTCATCCCCCAAATACTCACCCCTAAAATAACCGCTGTAAGTGCGTAAATCCAAGGGCGGTAATGGCTTACCATGCTGATTTGCCATTCTACCACCTTTTGCATCCGCTTGTTATCGAGGTGCTTGGTTTGCTTGGGTTTCGGCGCTTTGATGTACGAATAAAATATGGGCAATACGGTGATGCTCAGCAAGAAAACCTGCATCACATTGATCGACGACAAAACGCCAAATTCGCGAAGCAGGGCGCTATCTACAAAGGCAAATGTGACAAAGCCCAGAGCGGTATTGAAATTCGTTAAAAAGGTGGCATTGCCAATCCGCTGAACCACCCTTGTGATCGCCTTTATTTTGTTGCCGTGCCCCTTGTATTCTCGGTGGAAATTGTTGGTCAGGAAGATGCAGTTCGGTATGCCGATGATCACAATCAGCGGTGGAATCAGCGCGGTGAGTATGGTAATCTTGTAACCGAGCAAGACCATTGTTCCCACGCACCAAATAACACTGAGAAGCACCACCAGCATTGGAAAAATGATGGCTTTTAACGAGCGGAAGAAGATGAACAGCACCAAGGCGGTAACGAGCATCGACATCCACAGAAACATCACCAGTTCATCGCGGAGTTTCAGCGAATTAATCGTTCTGATGTAAGGCAGACCGGAGTAGTGAATGTCGATTTTGTGCCGTTGGGCAAAACCGTCGGCCACTTGTGTAATGCGATCGATGAGTCCTTTGCGGTCTTTGCGGTCGATGCTCTGCTGATCGAGCGTAAGCAGCATGAGTGTTGCATAGCGTCCTTCTCCACTGGGCGAAATCAGCAACTCACGGTAAAAGGGTAGCCCGGTAATGATATTGCGCAACGAGTCGAGCTCAGCTTGCGATTTTGGGCTTTCCTTGATAAGTGGCTTAACCTCGAAACTCTCCAAAGAATCGTTGCGTTCAAGGGTGAAAATACCGGCAACGGAAAGGATGTTTTTGACCGACTCAATCTTCCGGAGCTCCTCACCGGTTTGCATCCAGTCGCGAAACAGCGGCAATTCAAAGAGCGAATCGGTTTCGAAACCAATCACTAGAATATTCGCGTCTTCTCCGAAGCGCTTTTGAAAATCCTTGTAGGCCACATATTCCGGGTCGTCGAATGGGAGAATCTGCGCCATGGTGTAGGTCATCTCTGCCTTTGAGGCAAAGTAGGCCATCAGCACCGTTAGGGCTGCAATTACCACAATAATGGGTAATCTAAACCGGAGTATCCAACGTGATAGGGCGGTCCACATAGGCATTGGGCTGGGGTCAGTCGACCCTAGCTTGTCTTTGGGGGTTTAAAGTACGGAAAAGATTGCCCCTCCCTCACAATTTAATTTCTTCGTCGAGTTGATTCAGGAAGTGGTACTCCAAAAAGTGGTAAGATGGCACCGGACGCACACGCACCCAGGTTCGGTATTTCAGCCACCAGCGCATCTGCATCGATGGCCAGCCACGCTTGATGTAGGCCTCCAAAATCGGGTTAACCAGCAGCTTTAACTTTTTCTGATTTTGTTCGGTAACAATGTAGCGCAGGTTGTTCTCGATTTCATCAGTAACCAGAATCGAAGGTTGAATCTGCCCGGAGCCTCCGCAGGAAGGACATTTCTCGAGGGTTTCGATAACCAATTCGGGGCGAACACGTTGACGTGTAATTTGAATCAAGCCAAACTTGCTCGGTGGAAGAATCGTGTGTTTCGCACGGTCCTGGGCCATGAGCTCCTTGAGCTTATCGAACAGCACTTTGCGGTTTTGGGGCGAGTGCATGTCGATGAAATCGATAACGATAATGCCTCCCATATCGCGTAAGCGGAGCTGTCGGGCAATTTCATGCGCCGCTTCCATGTTGGTGTCTAAGGCATTTGTCTCCTGATCGTTGTCGGAACGGGTTCTGTGCCCGCTGTTCACGTCGATTACATGCATGGCCTCGGTATGCTGAATGATCAGATATGCCCCGCTCTTGAGGCTTACATTCTGACCAAAAGCGGCCTTGATCTGGCGGTCGATGCCAAAGCTTTCAAAGATGTCTTCCTTACCCTTGTAATGCTTTACGATTTTCTCTTTGTCGGGAGCAATGTGCGCAATGTAGCTGCGTACTTCGTTAAAGATGGAAGTATCGTCAACGGCAATCGACTGGAAGGAATCGTTCAGCACATCGCGCAACAGCGCCGAAGTACGGTTGATCTCTCCCAAAACCTTGTTTTTGGGTTGAGCGGTAGGAAGGTTTTTAACCAATTGTTCCCAGCGCTGCACCAGTTCGTTGAGGTCTTGATCGAGCTCGGCTACCTTTTTATTGGAGGCTACGGTGCGAATAATCACGCCAAAGCCCGGGGGACGAATGCTCTGAATCAGTCTCTTTAACCTGTTTTTCTCTTCGGGATCTTTGATTTTTTGCGATACCGAAATTTTGTCGGAGAAGGGCACCAATACCAAATACCGGCCTGCCAACGACAGCTCTGAGCTGATGCGGGGACCTTTTGTGGAAATGGGCTCTTTGGCAATTTGTACCAGTACCGACATTGAATTGTTCAGTACCTGGGTGATTTTGCCGTCTTTACGAATATCGGGTTCGTTGGTGAAATGCTCCAATGAGGCTGAACTGAGCTTACCGGCAAGTCCTTGTGCGGTAAATTTAATTAGCGATTGCACTTGTGGACCAAGGTCGAGATAATGCAAAAAGGCATCTTTCTCGTACCCAACATCTACGAAGGCAGCATTGAGACCGGGCATCACCTTTCGGACGCGGCCCAGATAGATATCACCAACAGAAAAGCTGTTGTTGCTTTTTTCCCGGTTCAGTTCAGTGAGCTTCCGATCTTCGAGTTGTGCAATCACAATCTCCGGACCGGCTGCTTTGATAACCAGTTCTTTGTTCACAGTGAAATGGAATTAACCCAAACCCGAAAAGCATCAAAAAAGCAACGGTTTGTGCACTTGGGTGCCCGTGACTTTTGATGCCCGATCAGGTGGGAATGATGAACGACACGCCGGGGCGCATCGTGGTTCCCGGATTATTTCTTCTTATGGCGGTTCTTGCGTAGACGCTTTTTCCGCTTGTGTGTGGCCATCTTATGGCGCTTTCTTTTTTTTCCGCTTGGCATGACGAATAAAGTTTTTAAAATGGGTTAGTTACGTTGAATGGAGGACCGCCGCTTTTTCACTTCCTGAAGCAGCATCGAATCGCTCGTTGCCTTTTCAAGTTGGGCCAGTTCGGCGAGTGCTCCCTTGCTGTTTCCTTGCATTTGCAATGCATCGCAGAGGTACAGCCTCATTTCGGGCAGGTCTGGACGAAGCTGAATCACAGTTCTAAACCGCTTTTCGGCTTTGTCGTATTGCCCACTTTTCATGGAGAACAAACCCAAACTCATTTGGGCGTCTACATTGGTTGAATCTTCAGCAACCACCTCTCGAAGCAGGGTGATTCCTTTCATCGGCTCGGCGCTGCCTTCTACATAAGCTACACCTAACTGTGTGCGAATGTCGGCATCGTTGGCGTCCAGCTCACGGGCTTTCTCAAGGCAGTTGATCGCGCGCTGTGAAAGCCCGGCCTGGTTTTCACCTTCGAAAAACCGCGAAATTCCCAAATACCGCACACCTGCATCTTTCCAGGCTTGTGCGGTGTTGAGCAGTTCGGCCTTACGTAAAACGTATTCGGCTGCAATGCCTGGGCGCATCTGGCGATCCCAGGTGCGGCTGAGCGAATCAAGCCACTCTACCTGAGACTTACCCTGGGCAGCCTTAAGCTTACCTTCAAAAAACTCGACATTGGCGAGCACCTCGCTGGGCGTCTCTTTTTTTACCCCTTCGAGTTGCTCCAAAAACTCAGCATCCTGATGAACGGTTTCAGCCGGCGCACTGTCGCTTCCGCGCAATACCGTCCTTGGAAGCAGCATTAGCACAACTCCCACGGCCAGCACTGATGCCAGTACGATAAACTGAAGCCGTTTCATCGTTTGCATGTGTTTAGGCCTTAACCGACTTCTTTACCTTCTCTCCGAAGGTCTTCGCTGGCTTAAATGCCGGAATGAAGTGCTCCGGAATTACAATGGTGGTGTTTTTTGAAATGTTACGACCCTTCTTAGCCGCACGTTTCTTCACAATAAAGCTTCCAAATCCACGCAGGTAAACATTCTTCCCTTGTGAAAGATTGGCTTTAACGCTTTTCATAAAGGCTTCAACAGTAGCCTGTACGGTTACTTTTTCAATTCCGGTCTTCTCAGCAATTTCTGCAACGATTTCAGCTTTAGTCATGGCTGTATGATAGTGTTTGATTTGTTTGTTAATGTGGTAATTAGCGTTTTTTCAAAACGGGCTGCAAAGATATGCGATTTATGCTTCGATGAAAAAGTTTTTTCAGAAACTATTTTTTTCCGCTCTTTGTCATCCCAACCGCCACAATGCCACATCCTATTACCGCAGCCTTACTCACGTGGTACTCTGCCAAAGCCCGAAATCTTCCCTGGAGAGATTCAAAAAACCCATATTTCATTTGGCTTTCCGAGGTTATTCTACAACAAACCCGGGTCGACCAAGGATTGAAGTATTACCATCACTTCACCGAGACGTATCCAACGGTTTTGCATTTGGCCAAAGCCTCCGAAGATGAGGTGTTGCGCTCGTGGCAAGGGTTGGGTTACTATTCCAGAGCCCGAAATCTGCATGCTGCTGCCCAACAAATCGTATCGAGCCATCATGGTCAGTTCCCGACCAGCTATGAAGCCATTCGCAATCTGAAAGGGGTGGGCGACTACACCGCAGCTGCAGTGGCGAGCATTGCCTTTTCTTTGCCTTATCCGGCTGTTGATGGCAATGTGAACAGAGTAATCAGCCGGCTTTTTTGTGTCGATCAAGACCCGCTAAGTACCCAAGGCAAGGCCCGTATCAAGGCACTCTCATCCGAATTGCTGAGTTTAGAAAGGCCCGGGACTTTCAACCAGGCCATGATGGAGTTGGGTGCAACTGTCTGCAAACCACGAAATCCGCTGTGCGACCAATGTCCGGTAAACATGTTTTGCGAAGCCTACCGGTTGCGAACCACCGAACGATATCCGGTCAAGAAGGCCAAGGCCGATTCTCAAACCCTTCGCATGCTTTACATAATTCCCGAAGATTCAGAAGGGTTCACTTACCTGCGCCGTCGCAGCGAAAAAGGCATCTGGCAAGGCTTGTACGAATTCCCTTTAATTCATCTTCCCTGGCCTCCTCCTCAATCTGAACCTCCTCCGGCCGAATTGCTGCAGGAGCACTTTCCCAGTCTTGATGGAACCATCCTCCGGATTTCCGAAGAATACACCCATTTGCTCAGTCACCGCAAACTACTCATTCGGTTTTTGCAGTTAAAAGTTGAAACCTTAAATGAATCGCCTGATTTTATACAGGTCGCCCTTAGCGATTTGAACCAGTTTGCGCTTCCAAGGGCCATCACCAGATTTTTAAGCGAACTGTAAGTTCTAAAGCCGAAATTGAAAGGACTTTATAAACCCAATAACCAATTGGATACTATTCTCGCAGTATTGTCAACCAATCGAATCGAAAGTGACATGTGAGTAAATGGTGTTCAAATTATTCGTCTATTTTATTAACCTCTGTTGACCACATAGTTTCTTTTAACAGGCTTAAGCCCACTTTTTCAATTTTGAACTTTGCATGAGGCAGGTTTGAAAATGTCTTTAGCATGTCAGGAGTATAATGAGGCTGCACCCTCATTTCATGAATATGGATATATCGCTTGTTTTGTTGCATGTCCATTATTTTTTGAAAGTGCAACCATGACCAATTTCCACTGGTACGGAAAGTTAGACCTTAATTCCCTCTCCAAAGAATTCGGGAGTCCTTTATGGATAGTTGGCGAAAAGCAGATCATACATAACGTATCTCAATTTGCTTGCTTTACAGGCCTACCTTCCCGCATTCTGTTTCCGGTGAAATGTAATCCTGCACCGGCTGTTTTGGAGATTATTTCCAATGCAGGCTGCGGCGCTGATTGTGCAAATCTGCAGGAAATAAACCTCGCCTTATTGGCTGGCATACCATGGAGTCGTATTGCATACAATTCACCTTATCAAGACTATAACACAGCGAGGATTGTTTTGGAAAATGGTGGAATACTTGTTTGTGACGACCGACTGCTAATTAAAAATCTTGAGGCAAATCTTCCCAAGCTGAACGGCCAAATCTGGTTGAGAATTAACCCTGAAGTACGATCAGGATATTTAAACTCCGACGAAAACACAGCCTTAATGTCGCATGGTGAGGGATCTTCCAAGTTCGGTATCCCGGAAGAGGAAATCCCCCAATTGCTTGAATCTTTGAAATTACCGGTTACCGGCATCCATTTGCATGTCGGAACTCAGATGGATAATCTTCAGGCGTTTGTTACCGCAATGAATGCATTGCATCGTGTTGCTGATAAACTTATCGACGCAGGCCACAAAATCAGGCATCTTGATTTGGGCGGTGGGCTCGGTATTGCCTTCACGGAAGAAGATGATTTCCCCCATTTACCTCAGTGGGTTCGGAAAATGAATTCAATAAAAAAAGACGGTTTCGATTATTATGCTGAACCCGGGCATGCGCTAGTCGGGAACGCGGTAGGATTGCTGGTTACGGTAAACACCTTGAAGCCCTCAAGAGGGAGAATGTGGGCCGTTTGTGATGCAGGAACCGACCTTTTGGCAAAAGTCACATTACTCAAATGGCCCCATCGTGTGCTCAAGTCGGATAGGCAATATTTACCAATGAAAGGCAATGATGCCTTAGCCGGTCCGCTTTGTTTTGCAGGTGATACATTGCTTCATGCTACCGATCTCAGCGGCGTGCAGGTAGGCGATAACTTACTGATTACCCACGCCGGAGCCTATACCCACGCACTTTCAAATAGCTTTAACGGTCGAACCGCTCCTTCATGGATCGTGATTGGTGATGAAGTTAAGCAAACAACATTGGCTGAAACCAACTTCAGCCGACACTTTATTCATCATCATCGTTGGAATGTCGCTGAAAATCAAGAAACTGTCGAAATTCCTGAAGAGGTTATACAGGCTCTCCAAAGCCCTTATCTCCACAAACAAATTCAAAACGACAGCTATGAAGTGATTTCGATGCGAAGCTGCGGTAGTCACCATTATCAGGCCACTGTTGAAATTCATTCCGGCGCAGGCTTTGTGTCTATGCCTACAGCCACCAGGGTGATTGGCAATCTTTGTATCGTGGCAATCTTGCATAAGCATGGCTTGAAATCAAAAGACAGACCCGTGATGGGTAAAAAAATGCAAATGGAATACTTTGGGTTTTTCCCCACCGGAACAACCGAAATAAAAATTTACCTGAGTGATGAAATAAGAAAAGAAGGCCAACACTGGTTAATGGTAGCCACTTTTGAAACAAACGATGGCTCATGCAAAGGCGACTTTGTTATAAACGCATGATTGTCCATTGCATAACTCTAATACCACCTAAGCTCAAATATTAACCGCATACTGTTTCCGCTTCGAGGAAAAGCTATATTTGTGCATATAAAGTTATATACATTTAAAAAGTGTAAACTATGGCCGGAGTGAACAAGGTGATTCTGATCGGTAACGTAGGGAAAGACCCGGAAGTAAAAGTGTTGGAGAATGGTGTTCGAGTAGCCAATTTCCCATTAGCCACCACAGAAATTTATAAAAAAGACGGAAACCGACTCGAGCAAACCGAATGGCACAATATCGTGCTTTGGCGCGGGCTTGCTGAAGTAACCGAAAAAATTGTCCGCAAAGGCGCAACGGTATATATCGAAGGAAAGCTTCGCTCACGTACATGGGAAGATAAAGACCACGTCAAGCGATATTCCGTAGAAGTTGTGGCCGATACACTCACTGTGTTGAGCGGTCGCAGAGATGAGCCTTCAGGTCACCATCGGGATACTGAGTCTTACACATCCGACAATGAATAATTTCGATACCCTATTCGGGATAGGCGCTATTACCTAGGTGTTGTAATTCAATTTGATACAGATGTAAACAACTTCAGTAATCCACACTTTATATTGCTCTTCGTAAATTATTTGAATAAATGGGCAAAACATTTATAAAGCAATCAATATCCTTATCAACAGCACAAAGTATGCTTAATGCTGCAATGCAAAAAGCAAACGAAATCGGACTGGCAATCAGTGTTTGCATTGTTGATGAAGGTGGGCTTGAAAAAGGATTTATCCGAATGGATGGCGCTCCGCTAATCTCAGTCGAAACTTCCAAAAAGAAAGCAGTACTCGCTGCAGGATTCGGCATGGCTACCGGCACTCCATGGCATGAATTCGTTCAAGGTGATCCAATCCTTCAAAAAGGAGTGCATGACCTACCCGGATTTATTTTGCTGGGTGGCGGTGTGCCTCTTTATTGGCAAGGATCGCTTATCGGTGCAATTGGCGTGAGTGGGGGACATTATAAAATGGACGAGATCTGCGCCAATGCAGCGAGCGAAATCCTTAGTGGAACGAATGACTGAGCAAGACGACCTTGAAAAAATTGACCTGCTCAATCACTGCATAGAAATTCAAAAACACCTGTTTAGTGCAAAGACTGTTGATGAGCTGCTCGAACTAACAGAATCCCTTTTTGAGGAAATTCTGCCTGTTCAATACACCGGCCTGTATCTGTTCAATGCCCAATTGGAGAAACTTGAACTTAAGATTGCACACGGCTTTTCTGAATCTGAGCGCTTGGTTGCTGAGCAAACCGCCATGGATCGTCACCCCGGTAAGGTGTTTCAATCTCAGCAACAGATATATGTTCCCGACACCGAACTCGATTCAGACCAGCTCACCGCAGATAGCCTACGGTCGTTCCAAGTACGCTGCCGGCTTTATCAGCCCATTACCATTCAAGGCGAATGCATCGGCGTATTTGGCGTTGTAAGCGGAACCCCCAATGCCTTCTCCAAACTCGACCAAACTCTATTTGAGTTTGTGTGCCGGGTTTTTGGGAAAGCCTACCTGAACCTCAGGCGGGTAAACGAAATAAAAGCCGTAAACGAACAACTCAGCTTGCTGTCGTTTTTGGCTACGCATACCGATAATGCCGTTGTTGTTACTGATGCAAAGGGCAAGACCGAGTGGGTTAATGAAGCCTTTTCGCGCGTGAGCGAATATTCGCTCGATGAACTCCGTGGGAAAAAACCGGGATCATTGCTCCAAGGAAAGAAAAGCAGTTCCGACGTGACCCGAGTCCTTGGCGAGGCTATCCGTAATAAAAATACCGTACACACACAAATTATCAATTACACCAAGTCGGGACAAGAATATGTAAACGAACTGAGCATTTACCCTTTTCGGAAAGATGGCCGGGAAGTAAGCAATTACATTTCGTTACAAAGAGACGTTACCGAGAAGGTAAATAATCTCCAGAAAATAGAGCAGCAGCGGTTGAGACTCAATGCCATCATTCAATCGCTGCCCGATATTGTATTCATTATCAGTGCTTTTGGGCGCATCGAAGAAGTGGTTGTTCATGAAGACCACCCTAAACGCAGCCAGCTTCTCAATCAAAAAGGAAAAGCAGTGCAGGAGCTTGTAAACCACGATCATCTCACAGCTACATTGCTGGCCAAAATCCAAAAGACAATTCTCGAACGTAAACCCCAAACCTTAGAAATCAACGAAGACTGGTTTAAGACCGACAGTGTTTTTGAAGCCCGTTTGGCCCCACTTGATGAAACAAGAGTGCTGTGCCTTTTGCGAAATATCACCGACGAATTTAGAATCCGTCGCGAGCGCGAGCGAACACAGCGCTTTAATCAGATTCTTTCAGGGCTTTCAATGCAGCTGCTCTTTTCAGAATACAACCAGTTCGATGCCGTAATTGAGTCAATGCTCCGGGAAATCGGCACCTATTTCGAAGTCGATCGCGCCTATTTGTTTGAGTTTAGCGACAGTGGAGAACACATCAACAACACCTATGAATGGTGTCGCCCCGGCATTGGCTCGGTTAAGCAAGAGTTACAACGTATACCGGTATCGTTCTCACAGTGGTGGATTTCTAAGCTGCTTCGAAATGAGCCGGTTTATATTTCCAATACCGAGTCGATGCCTGAGCGGCTAAGTGCCGAGCGCCAAATGCTGGAAAGGCAGCAGGTAAAGTCGCTGCTGAATTTACCACTCAAGGTAAACGGTAACGTTGTGGGCTTTTTCGGCTGCGATGCGGTGCTCACCCGAAAGCTATGGTCGGAGCTTGAGATTTCACAAATGCAACTCGCCGGCGAAATCCTCGCCAACACCTTTAGCCGACGGCAATGGATTATCGAACGCGACCGTTTCAGAACCGTTTTCGAACACTCCGTTTTTGGTGCCCTCATTCTCAACGAGCAAAACGATGTGGTATACCAGAATCAGTTTTTGCGAAACCTTTTGGCCTCAAAAGGAAATGAGGCGGCCAATCACGCTGTAAAACATTTATTGTCTACTGCCCTCATCGATGAGCAGCCCCTCACTTATGAGCTTCTAAGCCAATGGCCTTCACGCTCGGCGTTCGAACTCAAGCTGGCGGGCAACAACGGCGATACACAAACCTTGCTCTGTAATTCTGTCGTTCTTCCCGTTGAGCCCAGCAAACCGGCCTTGGTAGCCCTCACCTTTATCGATATTTCTGAACGAATTCAGCAAGAACAAGAGGTTCAGCAAGCCTTGCACATCGTGAGCGAGCAAAACAAACGTCTGCTCAATTTTTCCTACATCGTCTCACACAACATCCGCTCTCATGCCAGCACTATCAGCGGGTTTATACAACTGTTGCACGACGAAGAAGATCAAGACGAACGGAAACAACTCATCAAAGGCCTTACAAAATCAAGCAAAAGCCTCGACGATACCCTAAGGCACCTCAGTGAGTTATTGAACATACAAAGCCGGGTAGGCATCCTAAAACGCAACATTGGCATGCGCGAGGCGGTTGAAAGAGCACTCTCGGTGATTGCTGTCGATCTTGGCACTATTCCTCATACACTAAGCCTCGATATTCCCGATGGTTTCAGCGTGGATACCGACTCTTCATACCTCGATAGCATTTTGCTAAACCTGCTTACCAATGCCGTAAAATACAGGCAATGCGACACGCCACTTTCTATTCAGGTTAAGGCCTGGCACTTTAGCGGCGGCCTTTGTTTTAGCGTGGCCGACAATGGTCGAGGAATTGATCTTGAACTCTATGGCGACAAGCTTTTTGGAATGTTTAAGACCTTTCATGGAAATACCGACGCCCGAGGAATCGGTTTGTTTATTACCCGAAACCAGATTGAAGCCCTTGGTGGCCGAATCGAAGTGGAGAGTAAGCCTAACCTTGGCTCCTGTTTTACCGTTTACTTACCATAAGCATGACAGCAAACGTTCACAGCAGCTGTGTTTGGCTTGTCGATGACGATGAGCTTTACCAAATCATAACCCGGAAAAACCTCCAAAAGACCGGTTTCCCCGTTGTTCCGGCTTCGTTCTACAACGGAAAAGAAGCCTTCGACGCCCTACTCGAAATTACCCAAACGGGCGAGCAGTTGCCTTGTGTGATTATTCTCGATTTGAATATGCCCATTTACGACGGATGGGATTTTCTTCAGTGGTACAGTCAGGTTGGTGAAGAACTGCGCAACCAGATTTCGCTGTACATCTGCTCCTCGTCTATCGATCCGAACGACCACAATAAAGCCCGCTCAAATCCCGATATTAAAGCATTCGTGGAAAAACCAATGACCACCGAGCTGCTCGAAGAAATATTGTTGAAACACAAGCAGATTCGGGAAAGTAGAACTAACCCTCAATCATAACCTTCAGCTTCCGGTCGTTTTGCTTTCCTTTACAGTCATGAATCGGCCTCCAGTTTTACTGCTCCCATTTCTGCTCTCGCTTTTCCTTTTGTCGTGCATCGAGCCCGAAGCCACTATTCCTCGCCCTCGGGGCTATTTCCGCATCGATTTTCCTGCAAAAGCCTACCAGCGCTACTCCAGCAATTGCCCATTTGCTTTCGACTATCCAAAATATGCCGAAGTAAAGCCATCACGCAACAATCAGCCGTGCTGGCCAAACATCGACTTTTTGAAATTGCGGGCAAGGCTTCACCTCAGCTATCGACCGGTTGAAGGCAATTTGCCCGAAATCCTCGAAGACTCACGAACCCTTACCTACAAGCATACCGTGCGGGCCAACGACATCCGCGAGAAACTATACAGCAACCCCGAAAGCCGCGTCTACGGCACACTTTACGAAGTAAGCGGCAATGCAGCCTCTGCCATCCAGTTTCATCTTACCGACTCAAGTCGCCATTTTATCCGCGGCTCGCTCTACTTCGATGCCGCGCCCAACGCCGATTCCCTCGCACCGGTTGTAGAGTTTCTGCGCAGCGACATCAATCGCCTCATCGAAAGCTTTAGCTGGCAAAACTAAAGATCCGCTATCCGCACAATCCGCTGGTTAACAGTCGCAATTACCATGTTTTTCCTTTGGGCGCCTGCCTCGCTGAGCCTCACAGTACATTAAGGCTGCCTCGCCGGGCACCGCGTGTTTCGCTCATAGTCCGTAAAACAGAGCCGCCTCCGCACACCCTCATTCACACTTAAACTCGCGCGCACTTTTCACTTACTCACACATACTCTTCCCTCTCGCTCCCACTCCCACACTCACTCTGTTTTGCGGGCTATCCGCTGCACCCGCATGGCGCAACGCTACGCGAGTTGAAAGGTGAAAGTTAAAAGTTGAAAGGAACCCAAAAACTGACCTTTCCTAAATAGCGTTGACCTTTTTGGTTCAACATTGATTTTTTTTCCATCGGGCAGACATGAGCCTGAGGTTCTTCTCTTGGGCAACAGTATAACCTGAACAAATACAGTGATTTTGTCACTTGAAATATTCAATTCCAATTTTCAGAGAAGCCCCGTTAAGCGGCATTTGTAATGCCGCTTGGAACATTGCTGAATTTGGAGCAATAGACAAAATGGAGGCTACCAAAGAGACGTTTGTCTCTAATGGACAAAATGGAGGCTGTTTTTTTTGTGATAATCTTTAAACTAAGGGTTTGAAGGTTTTTCTTTGCTAAGCCTGTTGAAACGGAAGCATGCACTGCTGGAGAGCAACATGCCAGGGATAAGATGGGTGACCGATAAA
>JAIXUS010000047.1 GCA_027483445.1 Bacteroidota bacterium
GATTCTGGCGGGCGGCGGTTGATTTCGTGCATTGGGTACCAATCATTGAGGTTCAACGATACAAGGTAGAAATTGTGGGCGAGAAGCCGCCTGAAACCCATCAGCAAGTTGCTAACGGATGCGGAAAGGCGCGGAAAAATGGAACGACTATTTGTTAAATTGCAACTTCTGTGACAAGTTGCAAAGAGAACGAACGTTCTCTAAAATATAGCCATGAAGAAAGCTATTAACGACAGAGAAAATCTTGTCAGCCTGCAAAGCTACTACGCTGAGCACCGCGTGTTGCCTTCGTACGCCCGTTTGATGAGCCTGCTTGGTTATGCGTCCAAGTCAGCAGTAAAAAAAGCGCTGGAAAGGCTTGAGGGCGCAGGGTTGCTCGACCGAACGCCAGATGGCGACTGGTCACCTAGCGAACGCTTCTTCGAGCGGGCTATTGCAACCCAGCCTGTGCCGGCGGGGATGCCCATCGCAGCTGATAGCGATATGCATGAACCGATCACGATTGATCGGTTTTTAATCGATCAACCTTCAAAAACCGTACTCATTAGGGTGAAGGGCGACAGCATGGTGGACGCCGGGATCCACAGCGGTGATTTAGCAGTTGTAGAACGTACCAGCGAGGCCACGCCGGGGGACATCGTGGTCGCAATCGTCGACGATGAATTCACATTAAAAACTCTAGCGAGAGACAAAGTCGGATATCACCTGCTTCCTGCCAATGCGAATTACGCCATCATTCGGCCAGCTGGCAAGCTTGAGATTTTCGGTGTCATGGTTGGACTAGTGCGTAAATACTCATGAGGACAATAAAAATTGAAAATATTCTCACCCACCCATTTTTTACGCCACGTATCTAAACCAGCGCTGCATGGTTTCACACAGGCTCATCCGATCTTCCCTCGCTTGACCATTGACTGGGAGTGTTCAGAAAATTCATTAGCAGACACCGTTCATGCCGCCATCGAGGTACTGCAAACATCTCTGCTCACAACTGATCTTCCCGAAAAAGAAAAATCGGCAATCGCTGATGATTTGAATCTCTGGCACGATGATCTGCGACGTGTGCACCTCCTCACCAACGAGCTCGCCGTCAATGAATTTCATCTTGGCTGTGCTAACGACGCTGAGGCGTTAACTGCTTTTGACGGTTGTGATGCCCTCGAAAAAGCGCTGTGGGTCTTTCATGCGCGTGACAAATTATTCCGTGATGTCGAACTGCACCTGGCCTTTCAAGCCAAGGCCAATGGTAAATACTGGAAGAAGCACAGGATTGAACCCGGTCTGGATTTGACCAATGACCGAGCAAAGCTGGAAGAGTTCAGTCAGGAAGTAGCCAAGCTCTATGAAAAATCTGGTTGCGGCAAAAGTACACACATCGAGCAGAGCATCCTTGTTTCTGATGGCAGCATCCAACTGACTATCTATGTCGAAGGCCCACTGACAGCACTGGCGCACTTTACCGAAAATAAATTCAATCGCGTCACCACACGTATCGCTCTTGAAACTGCCATCGTCTACCAACCAGCAACCGGTGTAATCGAAAGCGTAGTCAAAGGGGGCGCAAAAGCTCATCAGGCTGTACTGCGGCTTTTCGGCAAGCATGTAGTCGGGCGAGATATCACGCCAGCAGAAATTGAGAAGACGCGCTTTAAACTTAATGAGCTGCGCGAGGGACTGGAAACATTTGAAGACCTGTCGCACCTTGGGGTTGAAAAAATTCGCTTGCGCCGTGCACAGTTCAGGCCGCGCGCGAGCACCGGCATTTCCATTCGCATCGAAGCCTCTCCAGAACAACATCAAGACGACGCGATCGAACTGGCGCGCAGCACGCTGCACGTCCGGCATTCATTCGAAACTGAATACGATCTCGATGGCGCATCAGTCCTCGTCTACTTAGCAGCGGTGGGCGGTCATCAACCCAAGCGTTTCAGCTTCGATGTGTACGCAACAGGATCGTCCACCATCAAAAATCTTTCGGAGAAAAACCAGCCCATTGCTAATGCCGTATTGCAGTCGCTCAACGTCATCGAGCCCGAAGAGGCAGTCGCTTGAGCAAAACCCTGGTGAATGCGACAGCGGTGCTGTGCCATTTGCTGGAGCAGGCTAAGCCGACAGTTAATGGCACCACATTGCTCAGCGGCCCGTTTGGCGAAGGCGGACACGAACTCGTTCGAGAACGCTTGCTAGTGTTTGGACCGACCCTGACCTACGTAACCTGTCCAGACTGTGGGGTTGACACGGCGCGCGTCGTGCGAACAGTTAGTGTGGACCAGATTCTGCTCAACTGCGATGAATGCGGAGAAGTCGATGCAGAACGCGCACTGCTTCAGACTTACACGGTCAGCCTGTCGAGGCTCATCGATCGGATAGTCAGCAGCCTGGCATTGCCACCGACTTCCGTCAAGGTCATCGATATCGATCTCTCATGGCGCCTCGGCATAGAGGAGCACAAACGTGGGAAGGCACAAACGTGGTATTTCGCCCGGCACTTGCATGATCATGCGATAGCTAAGCGTCTGCTCGAACAGATACGCGCTGACAACTCTGCGCAATCGGCCA
>JAIXUS010000059.1 GCA_027483445.1 Bacteroidota bacterium
ATATTCCTGAAATCAACGAATCCGTGGGCTTCCGTTGGGTGCCGCTCAGTCAGATTTCGCCCGATCACATGAGTTTTCCGGTAGATCAAAAGGTGGTGGAGATGTTGGTGAATGGGTGAAACTACATTGAGGGAACGGATCTCATTCGCTTGGTTGGCGCATTCCTGAATATTCCAGCAATTTTCATTTAGTTTGAAGTGGATTGTTGTT
This sequence comes from Bacteroidota bacterium, assembly GCA_027483445.1. Classification (GTDB taxonomy): domain Bacteria; phylum Bacteroidota; class Bacteroidia; order M30B66; family M30B66; genus CAMCXT01. Next base: position 211 of record JAIXUS010000059.1, read on the forward strand.
TCACACATCTAAATAAATGGCATAGGGCAAATTTGTGCAGCCCGCGCCACCGACTGTAGCCGGCAGCGCCCGTGAGTGGAACGAGCGGGACTAAAGGCGGAAGGCGGGATGCCCGACCGGAAGTTTGGTGGTTAACGATTTGCTGTTTCGGGCAGGCGCCCCAATACAAAAAACAGTGCAGTGAATTGGGTTGATTCGAAAGCATAAAGCCCCGGAATCGCAATGAAACCGGGGCTTTATATTCTAAACTATGCGTTATCGGTTGTCGCCATCGAGCAGGCCACCGAGGCCGCCGAGCAGGCTACCTTCCTCTTTTCCTCCGCGGGCGTACATGAGCACGCGACCGGCCAGACGGCTGAATGGAAGACTTTGAATCCACACTTTTCCGGGGCCGGTGAGCTGTGCGAAGAATACACCTTCGCCGCCGAATAGAGTATTTTTGATTCCGCCGACAAACTGAATGTCGTAATCGACATGCTGAGTGAAGGCTACGATACAGCCGGTATCGATGCGCAGGGTTTCGCCCGGCTGCAGTGTTTTCTCAATGATGGTTCCGCAGCTGTGTACGAATGCCCAACCGTCGCCTTCGAGCTTTTGCATGATGAAGCCTTCGCCACCAAACAAGCCGGTTCCAAGGCGTTTCTGGAATTCAATGCCGATTTCCACACCGCGGGCTGCACATAAAAAGGCGTCTTTCTGACAGATGATTTTGCCTTGGTGCTGGCTCAAATCGAGTGGAATAATTTTTCCGGGGTATGGCGCCGCAAAAGTGACCCTTTGCTTGCCCTGACCGACGTTGGAATATGCGGTCATGAACAAACTTTCGCCGGTGAGCACGCGTTTACCGGCGCTCAGGAGCTTGCCAAAGAAGCCTTGATTGCCGCGGCCATCGCCAAAAATAGTTTCCATCTTGATGCCGTTTTCCATCATCATGAAAGAGCCGGCTTCGGCTACAACCGATTCTTGCGGGTCGAGCTCGATTTCGAGACACTGCATCTCGGAGCCAATAATTCGGTAGTCGATTTCGTGTGCGTTCATTGTGTAAGTGTTGGATATAATTGCATAAAAAAAACCGGCACAAGGCCGGCTTCAATATTAGTTATTTACCATTACCGGCATCACCAGCATGAGCAAATCTTCGTCTTTATCAGGAGTATCTGATTCGGGGAGCAAAATTCCGGCGCGGTTTGGTGCGCTCATGTTCAGGTTCACACGGTCGGTGTCGAGATTACTCAACATCTCGGTGATGAACTTAGAATTAAATGCAATTTCAATGTCCTCGCCTTCATACTGGCACGTTAAGCGCTCACTTGCGCTGTTGGCGTAGTCCAGGTCTTCGGCGTTAATCTGCAGCTCACTGCCCTGAATGTTCAGTTTTACCTGATTGGTACTTTTAGAGGAGAAGATGGCCACACGGCGAATTGAGCTCATTAAATCCTGACGCTGGATGCTGAGTCGGAAAGGGTTTTCTTTCGGAATTACCGCTTCGTAGTTAGGGTAACGACCGTCGATGAGTCGACAAACCACACGAATATGGTCGAAGCTGAAAGAAGCGTTCCGGGCATTAAACTGGATGGTAACATCGCCGTTTACGTAACCGAGCAAATTTTTCAGCAGGTTGAGTGGTTTTTTAGGGATGATGAAGCTGGCGTCAGAGTCGGCTTTCACATCAGAGCGGCGGTAGCGCACCAGTCGGTGTGAGTCGGTTGCCACCATGGTGAGGTTTTCTTCACCGATTTGCATGAATACACCCGACATTACAGGGCGAAGATCGTCGTTTCCGGTGGCGAAAATGGTTTTATTGATGCCACTGTATAGGATTGAGCCATCCATGCTGAAGGTGGTTCCGTCTTCGATTTCTGCAATCTTGGGGAATTCTGCGGCATCGTGGCCGTGCAACTTGTACTTACCGTAACCCGAGGCAATTTCAATTCCGAAGGTGTCGGGATTGATGATGAAGGTGAGCGGTTGTTCCGGAAAGCTTTTCAGCGAATCGATAAGCATTTTGGCCGGAATGGCCACCTTGCCGGGTTCCTGCGCCTCGGCTTTCATGGTTGTGATGATGGTATTATCGAGGTCGGAGGCCAGAATGGTAAGCTGACCTTCTGAGATTTCAAACAGGAAGTCCTCCAGAATAGGCAGACTGTTATTGGTGGTGAGTACACCGGAAATATTCTGAAGTTGCTTAAGCAAAGCTCCACTGGAGATAATAAATTTCATCGCACAGAATTTTTGGGGCGGTAAAGATACAGGAAAGGTTATAAATCCCTAAAGGACAATATCAACATTTCAACTATCTTATTTTTAGCCTTTTATGAAGAAGGATGGTTGTTTTAACAAACGGTCGAACTGATAGAACTGAACCAAAAGAAAGTCCTTGCCATTGAGCAGCGCATACATCCTGTCGGGGTCGTAGGGCAATCTGTTGCCTTCTGCATCAACGGCGTTAGCATCGGCTGCTGAGCGGTGGAAGCCCTGAACGAAAGTTGATTGACCTTTACGGTCGGTTACTTTTACCTCAATCCATGGTTTTGAGCTCAGGATGGAGTCTTTTTTAGCCTCCGGAAATGACTCGGTAACGATGAATTCGTACACTACATTCCGGTATTCATTGAGGTATTCAAACAAGGCCAGTGAATCGGCGGCAACAGGATTACCCTGAACAAACAATTTCGGATTTCGGCCTTCAGTTCGGATTTCAAAGCTATTGGCCGGTGTTTCGTTGTACTTTACTGAAACAGTAGCAATGTCGCGGTAGTCGTATTTGAACAGTGCCGGATCGCGCCAAAGTCTTGCATCGGTGATAAATCGGGTTTGTAAAAAGCCCCGGTGACCGGGAATGTGTACATCAAAGGGTACCGAAGAACCTTCAATCAGCATGAATGTTCCCATTTTATCGGGGGTTTCAAGTCCAACGAAGATGGTTTTCAGCAATCTGCCGCGGCTGTAGATTTCAATTTTTCGCTGATTGTTTCCGGCAAGGTCGCGCAATACGTTCTGCTCCATCGATTTGGCAACCGGAGCGCGCATTTTCATCTTTTTCAAGGTGAACAACAAGCCGTTTACTGCATCTTGCCGCGCCGTAAACTGGCCAACTGTCCATTTGCCGGGCCCTTTGCGCTCAAGCAAAGCAGAATGACCGTTTTTGTCGGCTAAAAAAAGCTTGTCAATAGCCGCAGTGTCGGGTACTGCAAAATCGCTAAGCTCACCGCGAAAGGTTTTGCTGCTTCGGGTAAACCAGAAATACGACACCACCACGGTGAGAGCCACCACCAATACAAGTAAAATCCGGTTATTTTTCATAGCTATTTTCTGGCGTAACGTCGGCGACGCAGGTAAACAATCAAGGCTCCTGCAAGCAGCAAACTTGCAATTGGAACTACTACATTTTTCAATTGAATACTAAAGCGCTCATTCTTAATTCTCGCATCATCCAACAGGCGCACTTTAGCCTCCCGCGAACGAACAGAGATTAATCCGGCGTCGTCGCAGAGGTAATTCACGCAGTTGAGAATAAAGTCGCGATTGCCAAACTGTTCTCCGGTAAATCGATCCAATCCAAGTGGCAACAATCGGCCTGTTTGCCGACTAACACCGTTGCGAATAACATCGCCATCGGCCACCACAATCATCCGATTGTCTTTTACACATTCTGGTTTGAAGCCCACCTTTGGATTGTTCATCAACTCAGGAATGAGCCTGTTTTTGTAGAGCGACTGAAACTTGCCTTCCAAAAGAACCGCCACCGGAATTCCTTCTTTACTGTAAATTTTAGGGTCGGGTTTTTCGCGAAGAATGTTGAGTGAGATGCGTGCCGGGGCATTGATGAGATTAGAGCGGTTAGAGCTGCGCAGGAGCACCGACTTCCGAATGCCCGGCGCACCAAGTGTATCAATACTGTTGGCAAACTCAAAACGGATGGCATTCAGGTTATTCACCACCGGGTGATTGCTGGCCGGAAGCGAAAGCGGAAAGTAAGGCCAACGTTTGGGCTCAAAGCGTGGTTGATTTCCAATGCGACCAACCACGACCGGAATCACCGAAGAACGGAGATCCATCACCAAATCACCATTAACCCTGGCGCCATATTTAAACAGCATATCGTCGAGGTTTAGGTCGAGCGGATAAACCATTGTGGCATTGTAAGTACTCAGGCTGTCCATGGAGGCATCCACACGGTCGACCACCCAAAGTACCTTTCCGCCGTACATCACATATTGGTCAATCAGGAACTTGTCTTTTTCGGGGAAGGCCGAATCGGGTTTGGCCAGAATGATCGCCTTGTAGCGGGGAACAAAAATGAGTGAATCTTCGCGCTCTGCACGATACACCAGGCTGGTGAGGTTGCTGTCGATGCGGATGCGTTCTACCGAATAATACTCTTCAAGCGCGAGGCTGATGTCTTTCGTTTCCAACGAGTCCAACTCCCCATGCCCTTCCACAAAGGCCACCCGCGGCTTAATAATCGTGTTGAGCTTGCGAACGGTGTTGGTCATTTCATACTCCAAATCGTTGATGGCCCTGTTAATCATGGCCTCCTCGTTGGCGTAGGTGGTGCTTTTGAGCAATTGCAGAGGCAGCGTCCTTCCACGGAAAGTGAAGAGCGCCCCGGGCCAAATCAGGGTTTGACTCACGCCGGCTCCTTTTTCTTCAACAGGAGTGGTGTAGGTAAGCCCATCTTTTGAAAGCTGCATGTAGATGGCCTTCCGTTCCTGCTCATCCTCGCTTGCCGAGGGATTGATAAACTCATACTCTACCTTGTTGGTGTAGGCCCTGAATTCGTCGAGCATCTCCTGACAGGAATTGCGCAACTTTCGATAGGGCGCCGGAAGTTCACCTTCGAGATACACCTTCACATACACCACATCGGGCAGATTTTCCAACAGCTTTATGGTTGCCGGGCTGAGTGAATAGCGCTTCTCCTGGGTGAGGTCGAGTCGAAAAAACCGAAATGCCCCAGCCATGTTGAGCAATACAACCACAAGGAGCAATAAAAGGAGGTTTACGATGGCTGCGCGGCGCAGTTTGGGATTGATCTTTTTATCCTTCACCATAGCTTACCACTTGCGGCTCAACAACCGAAAACGGGTGAGGGCCAGAAAAATAAAGATGAAACTGAGAAAGTACAGGATGTCTCGGGTATCGAGCACCCCACGGCTCATGGATGCAAAATGCGCATTGATGCCCAAATCGTAAATCAACCCATCGATAGGTCGAAAAACCGAAAGGCCACCGATGGCATCAAATCCGAAGTAACAGAAAAAGCAAAGGAAAAAAGCGAGAATAAAGGCTACAATTTGGTTTTCGGTGAGTGAAGAGGCGAACAACCCTATTGAAACGTAAGCCCCACCCAAAAACAAAAGCCCAAAATAAGAGCCCCATGTAGCGCCGGTGTCGATGTTTTCAGGCGGATTGCCTAAGGTCTGCAAGGAGAAATAGTAAACCACTGTGGGCAGAAGCGAAAGTATCACCAGGATGAGTCCGGCGAAGTACTTAGCCACCACAATATGCCACTCAGTGATGGGCCGCGTAAGCAGTAGCTCGATGGTTCCGTTGCGGTTTTCTTCGGCAAAGCTGCGCATGGTGATGGCCGGAATCAGAAACATGAAAACCCAGGGTGCGATGATAAACAACGACTCAAGCGAGGTAAACCCTGCGTCGAGAATGTTGAAATCGCCCGGAAAAACCCAAAGAAAAAGGCCTACAGCCAGCAAAAAGATGGTAATCACAATGTACCCGGTGAGGGAACTGAGAAAACTGCTGATTTCTTTTCGGAGAAGTGCGTACATGGATGAAAGCCGCAAAATTAGCATTATTCGAATGCACGCAAACCTACAATTTATGCCTTTTGCCGGACAAGCACAGTAAAAAGCTTGCTTACCTTTGCAGCCCAATTTGTTTGACCATGATTATTGAACAGTTCTACGATAAAGGCCTAGCTCACGCATCTTATGTTATTATCAACGAGCGCCTTGCTGCGGTGATTGATCCTGCCCGCGATCCACAACCTTACCTCGACTTCATCGAAAAAAATAACGCCGCCCTGGCCGCCATCATCGAAACACACCCGCATGCCGATTTTGTTTCCTCACACCTTGAATTAGCCAACAAAACCGGGGCAACCATTTTCGTCAGCAAACTCCTCGGAGCAGCCTATCCGCACGAAACCTTCGACGATGGCGATGTGATTGAACTGGGTTCTGTGAAGCTTAAAGCCATGAATACGCCCGGGCATTCACCCGACTCTATATCAGTACTCCTCGAAGATGCCGAAGGCAAACAAGAAGCACTGTTCTCTGGCGATACACTGTTTGTTGGCGATGTAGGTCGGCCCGACCTCCGCGAAAGCGCCGGAAACATCACCGCCAAACGAGAAGAGCTGGCCCGTGCCATGTTTGGAACCATCCAACAAAAACTGAAACAGCTGCACGAAGAAGTGGTCGTGTATCCGGCTCATGGTGCCGGTTCGCTGTGTGGGAAAAATCTCAGTACCGACCTGAGCTCCAGCATTGGGCGTGAACTTAAAACCAACTACGCATTCCAATTCAACGAGGAAGAACCCTTTGTGGAAGCCTTAATTGCCGATCAGCCTTTTGTGCCTAAGTATTTCGGGTTTGCTGTAGACCTCAACAAACAAGGTGCTCCAGCTTACGAAGAGGCCATTGCCGCCGTACCTCGTCCGCCCAAAGGCACCCAGCCCGAAGCCGGAGTGCTCATTATTGATACGCGCAATCAGGCAGCTTTCCGCGCCGGACATTTTCCAGGGGCCATCAATCTTATGGATGGCGGCAAATTTGAAACCTGGCTTGGCTCCATTGTTGGTCCGGATGAGCCATACATACTCATTGCTGCCGATGAAAACATCCGCGAAAGCGTCATCCGCAAAGCGGCCAAAATCGGATATGAAAAAAACATTCGGGCAGCCTTGATTGCCGCCAACGACATGCCGGAGCAGGGCATCGAAACCAATCTGGAGCACTTTAAAAGCCAACCGGAGACTTACACCATCGTCGACATTCGCAATTATGGTGAAATCAATACCCGCAGAATTTTCCCGGGTGCCTTGGAAATCCCGCTGCCTGAGCTCCGTGAAAGACTGTCTGAAATTCCAACCGATAAACCCGTAATGGTGCACTGCGCCGGTGGTTACCGTTCGGCGGCAGGAGCCAGCATTATTCAGCCCCGGTTGAACGTTCCGGTGTACGACCTTAGCGAGGCCATCACCACTTTTTAAATCAGCGTGTTATGACAAACCGCGTGTTCATTTCGCTGCTTGCGCTCTTGCTATGCTTTAGTGTGCAAGCCCAGAAGGGAAAGGGACGAATTGAGCGCCTCGATGCCAGAGCCTTTCAGGTTAAAACCATTCACCTGAAAGCCAAAATTCTCGATTTACGCAGTACCACCGAAATCGAAGCCAGCGGAATGATTCGCGGAGCACAGGCCCTTGAGTGGGACACCGACGCGTTCTTCGCCGAAGTGGCCAGGTTCCCCGTTCATCAACCGATCATGTTATACTGCGCCGGAGGCTACCGCAGTGAAGCCGCAGCCGAATACCTTCTGAAAAAAGGATTTCTGAATATGATTGTCCTCCAAAATGGTTTTGAGGATTGGGACAAGGAAGGCCTCGAAAAGGTAGATTTACGGGGAAAAGTTATACGTCCTGACGCCAATAAACGAAGCCCCGACTCACAGCAAACCGGCGAATGAAGTCGCTTTTCCTTGAGACGCCCCTGCCTGCCAGCGCCCGGAAAATCGGATACAACGATAGGCTGCTCCTGCATGGCTCCTGCTTTACGGAGTACATTGGAAACCGTCTGCAACAGACTCGTTTTGAGGCGGTAACGAATCCATTCGGAACGGTGTTCAACCCAATCATACAGTGCAAGCAATTGGTGAGGGCTATAGATGAAGAGTATTTTGGGCACGACGATTTACTTTGTCGCGACGAACAGTGGTTGAGTTGGATGCACCATTCTCGTTTTTCGGCTTCTGAGCCCGAAATTCTGCTCCAGCAACTCAATGGTCAATTGCAACAAACCCGACAATTGCTGCTAAACGCCACTGTTTTGGTGCTCACTTTTGGTACGGCTCGCTGCTACAAGCATTTAGAGCGCAACACGATGGTCGCCAATTGCCACAAAATGCCTGCAGCCCAATTCCAGGCCGGATTTTCTGCTCCCGACGATATTGCGCAGGCTATTTTTCAGCTCGAGCTGAAGCTCCGTAGCATCAATCCAAACCTGAACATTCTTTTCACCGTTAGTCCGGTGCGCTACCACAGCAACGACCCGCTCGAGAACAGCGTGGGAAAAGGCAATATTTTCGCGGCATTGAGCATCATTCGTGAACAGCTAAATCCATTTTGGTACTTCCCGGCCTATGAAATGGTGACCGACCAATTGCGCGATTATCGTTTTTATGCCGACGATCTAAAGCATCCCAGCGAAAAAGCCATCGATTTTGTGTGGCAGCAATTCAAAAATTGGGCATTAGAACCAACAGAAGCCATCGCGTTAGCCGAGCAATTGCATCAACGAAAATCACATCGTCCTGTATATCCACAAAGCAAGTCCCATCAGCAATTCGAGCAAGAAACTGTTGCCCTGGAACACCGCTGGGAAAACCTCGTTAAGCGCAATTCATAAAACCCGTAAAAAATCAAATACAGTATTTCTCTATTTTCTTTTGGGCGCCTGCCTCGCTGAGCATCATGGTACATTGAGGCTGCCTTGCCGGGCACCGCGTGTTTCGCTCATACTCCGCAAAACAGAGCCGCCATCGCACGACTTTTCCGCTCACGCTCACCAACGTACGCTCCTCGCTCTCACTCCCACTCTGTTTTGCGGGGTATCCGCTTCACCCGCGTGGCGCGAAAATTTGCAAGTTGACTGAAGAATGGCAAATTTCTTCAAGCCTAAAACCGAGCGTCCGAAATATTCAAAAACCCTCAGCCTTTCTTCGCTACAGCGTGCAGGTAATTTAAAATCTGGTTTTTCTCAGCTTCACCGAGAACCTCCTTTCCGGCCTTTTTATTCACCTTCACCACCATGCGCGGAACAACGCTGGTCCAGGCCTCTTTCGTTCGCCCTTCGGCTTTCTTCAAAGGATGACAGCCTCCACAGTGCGATTCATACAAGGTTTTACCGCTAAGCAATGCCGGATCTAATGCGACAGTTTCCTCGGCCGGTTTAGCCGGAGCGGCACTTTCTGTTTTACGGGCACTACAAGCGGCCAACACCGCAACAACAAGTACAGGGAGCAATACTTTCTTCATAGGCTAAATGTAAACAATTCAGTTGATGTTGAATTTCAACGATTCAAATTCGGCCACCGCATCCATTCGTTGGAGTTTAACACGTGTTGCACTTTGAAGTTCGACCTTTCTTAATTCCCCTTCAATTTTCCGTTTTAGAAAGTCATTTGTTCGCTTCAATTGGCGCTTGCAGGAAGTCAATAACTCGGGAGACACTTGTCCCCGCCCTGCTTTAAATTTCCGAAAAGCACTGCACACAAACAAGATAACTTATGAACGAATCTGTTGAAAACTAAACGTTTATAAACGTTTAACGCTTGATGATGATTTTGAGATTTCCGATCTTGAACTCGGGGAGGAGGTTGGAGGCCCCCGCATGAACCGAACACTCCACCCGGGCGATGCAGCCCGCGTGAGGGATGGACGGGGAAAGCCCACAGCACACGAAGCTCAGCGGAGTGTGCGAGGACTTGTACCAAACAGCCCGACCCCGCTTTTCAGGGGGCACGCCAAAGGGAGTCGAAAGTCTTTGGTCTGGAGTCTTGAGCGGGAGACTGCTCTACCATTTGAACTTATTGTATTGAATGTGAGGTGTATAACACATTTCGCATCGGAACACTTAACCACATCGGTTTCGGTTTGGACCGATTGGTTTTATTTAAAATCCTGTCATTCGCCTATCGCCACATACCTTTCTAGTCGCGAAGCGAAGCGTACCTCGTACCAGAAAATTTAGGGCTATCGATTTCGGTGATGATTTATTGGTTACATGGGTGTTTGAGCCTTTGGTTTTGAGCCTTGAGATTTATAGTGAATTTGGATTTGAACTCGCGGCGAAAGGCTAACTTGCGGTGTATTTTACGACAATGACGCTTACTCAACTGGAATATTTTGTGGCTGTGGATACACACCGGCATTTTGCCAAGGCGGCGGCGGCCTGTTTTGTTACGCAGCCCACACTGAGCATGCAATTGAAAAAGTTGGAGGAGGAGCTTGGGGTGCTCTTATTTGACCGCAATAAGCAGCCGGTAGAACCTACGGAAGAGGCGTTGCGGCTGCTTCCGATGGCAAAAGAAATGTTGAGTTGGGGCCAGAAAATGAAAGAGGCTATTGTTCCGACTGATGAGGAGCCGCTGGGCATTATTCGGCTGGGCATTATTCCCACCTTGGCGCCTTATGTTCTTCCGCTGGTGCTGCCATCATTTGGAAAAAAATACCCCAAAATCCGACTTGAAATCCGCGAACTTACCACTGCTCAGCTTCTTGAAGAGCTCCGGCTTGGATCGCTCGATGCCGGCTTAGCCGCAACGCCACTTAATGCCAAAGGTTATATCGAAAAGCCCTTATTTTACGAGCCTTTCGTGGCTTATCTCTCAGCCGAAAACCCTTTGAGGAAAAAGAAAAATTTGAGTGTACAGGAGATTAATCCCGATGAATTATGGCTGCTCGACGAAGGACATTGTTTCCGCGATCAGGTGTTGAATTTATGCTCGCGGCAATCGGGCAAAGCCATGCACTCGAATATCAGTCTTAAAGCGGGAAGCATCGAGACGTTGAGGGCTTTGGTGGAGCAAGATGCCGGCGCCACATTGCTGCCTGAGCTGGCCACCTTGAATTTTCAACCGCGGCAACGCTCATCGCTACGCTTCTTCCGAAGTCCGGAGCCGGTTCGTGAGGTTAGCCTGATTACCCGAAAGGGTGCCGCCGTGCCAAGTATTTTGTCTTTGCTGGAAGCCTGCATTAAAAATGCGGTTCCTGAAAGGTATCACAATGCGGATCCGGCGCGTGTAGTACCACTTTAATGGATGAATTATTTTTAATCCTCAAACATTTTAAGTGTTCATTAATTACTTATTCGTCCGGATAATTGTCATTTGTAGACCCATTTGTTTTTGAACTTTGCAGCATGAAAAAGTGGATTCCATTCTTGTTACCAGTACTTATTTTAGGGGCTCTAGGCGTTGTTTACCTCAAAACAAGTCCGCCGAAACGTATACAGAAAACCTTGCCCATTTTAGGCAACCATCGTCTTGATACCCTACAAATTCAGGGTAGCCAGCGAATCGACACCATTTGGCATACCATTCCTCCCTTTGCATTTACCAATCAAAAGGGAAAAACGATTACCGACAAAGACGTTGAAGGGAAAATCAGGGTGGTTGACTATTTCTTCTCCACCTGCCAAAGCATTTGCCCAATCATGTCGAACCAACTGGAGCGCGTGTACAAAGAACGACCTGAGGTGCTCATTCTTTCGCATACCGTAGACCCCGAGACCGATACTCCTGAAGTGTTAGATGCCTATGCGACTAAACATGGCGCGGAGGCCTCACGCTGGATGTTTTTGACCGGCACTAAACCTGCACTGTATGAACAAGCCCGCAAAGGCTACTTACTCGACGCTCAGGAAGGGAATGGCGGCGAAGAAGATTTCATCCACACCCAGAATTTCGCCCTGGTCGACCAAAAAGGGCGTATCAGGGGCTATTACGATGGCACCGACTCTAATCAGGTGAGCTTGTTAATTACCGACATTGGGTTTTTGATCAATGAGGGGAAGGGCGGAAACTAAGCGAGATGAACTTCTTTCCTTGTGATTAAACAGGAATTTTCGCTGAATATATTTTTTGAACCCATTCGGAAAGGGACCATCGTCTAATTTGCCCCATACTTTTTCTCCCTGTGCATTTAGCTTGAAATGAGCGAAAAGGGTCTGTTCGTTTCCATCCACAGAATTGTCGAAGAAATATGCTTGATAACAATGCTGTGCTGCTTCATACAGCAACTCCATTGATCTGTAGTATCTCGAAACTATTTTTTCTTTTTGAACATCATGTCCATTTTCGCCAACTCGAACTACTTTGACCCTATAAACATTTATTTGCGGGTGCTCGGTTGACACGAAATAAAGATAAACCTTATATCCGGCTTCTTTAGCTTGTTTTATAAAGTCAACCTTACCATGATGAGAAAACACGGTTTCAAAAGAGAATTTTTTCTCTTCGGATAGCAATTGCTTTCTTAAATAATCTGCGATTATCTGCGCTATTCTTTCAAAGGGATTGTCTTGCTTTCTCGCTGCAACCTCTTTTCTGATAATCAGTTTGTCATTTTCAATTTCAATACATGCTTTAAAGCGATCACTGTCAAATTCAGAATTAATAAGCCCGGATTCACTTACAATTCTATAGAACTCAGATTTATTGAAATTGATTTGATATTTCGAAAAGACGCAACCCTTTTTAATAAGGTCTTTTGCTATATCATCAGCATTCACATGATACCGAAGTCTATTTTATACCATTTTGAACTTCTGTACTTAATATTTTGCTGATAATGCTGCTCTTTCCGGATCCATTTGGGCCGGCAAAAACCCTCAATCGTTTGCTTATTAGTCAAACTTGAGCTCCAAGTCCTGCTTATCGTAATTCAGGGCTTCTAATTTTTCAATTTTCCCATCGGAGAACTTTTTAACTAACCAGCCATCGAGAGCAATAATCAGGTAGCCATTTTTTTTCATGGCGTTTCTCGCCCCCTCTTTAAAAGCACTTCTTGATTTAGAGGACACCAAGCGTTTGCTTATATACTTTAGCTTAGCTTTTTTCATACTCATGCAAGGTAGAAAAATACCTCATTCACTATGCTAAACGCAATACATTATCAAATGTTAGATAAGCACTGGATTTTTTCATCATGAAGGATCGGGCTGCAGATGTGTACAGGAAAACAATTTACTGCTCTAGGCTTACAAGGCTGAAATGCCTAAATCTGCAAAGCATTTAATGCCCTAAAACTTAAACGAAATTCCCAAGCCAAACACCTCTTTGAATTGTGTGCGAGGGCCGGTACCTTGTGTTTCCACACCGTTTACTACGCGGGTTACAGGAATTTTTACGTCGTGGTCGTAAATCAAATTGGTAAACAGGCTGGTGGTTAGCCATTTGTTGGCCTTGATGAGGATGATGGTTTCCCAATTCACATCGATATTACCGCGTTGTTCAGCGATTGGGTCGGTGTAATTATTAAACAGTTGGAGATTCGATACAACGCTGATGTTTTTGGTCACATCCTTTTGAATGCGCGCGCGCAGGTAGGCTCCAAACTCCATGCGCACTCTGCTGCCTTCGGTAATTACATTTCCGGCAGAGTCGCGCACGGCAGGGGCAACTCCGAATTGACCCGCATTAGAGAGTGTTGGGTTAAGTACGAAAGTGGCTCGCCCTGTAGCGGGAGAAAGGAATAACGAAAACCAATCGTTCGGTTTGTAATCGAAACCCAAGGCCAGCGATAGAAAAGCCGGGGCCATAAAGTCGGAAATTACCGTACTGTCGTTGGGAAAATTAAAACCCGGGGCAAACTGAGTGCGGAAGTTCATCAAGCCTGCGTAATACACTTTGCCTTTAGCCCGTTTGCCGAACTTAGCATTGAGCTCGAGTTTATCTTCGTTTTTCCGCCAGGGCTGGCTCTTGGTGTTGATGATACCAAAACCACCATCGACTACCGATTCAAAATAGAGGTCGTTTTTACGATACTTCCAAGAATAACTGCCCAAAGCGGTGGCCGACAAGGCACTTTCGCCCCCCGCTGCCCAGTTGATCAGTGCTACTTGGTTAAATGAAAATGAAAGAAATCCTCCTCGCTTCCAACCATTTACGGTTGTATCTTCCTTTACTTCAATTTGAGCCATAGAGACTCCTGTTAGCAAGCCAATAGCTGCCAACAACAAAACACACTTACGCATGGTACTGAATTAATTTCGTTGTTTAAGCAAATCGCGGATTTCGCCAAGCAATACTTCTTCCTTTGTAGGTGCAGGAGGTGCTGCTGGAGCCGCTTCTTCCTTCTTCTTCATGGTGTTCATTGCTTTGATGACCATAAACAAAGCAAAAGCAATGATGATAAAGGAGAAGATGGCTTGTATGAATTTTCCATAGGCAATAACAGCTTCGCCAACAGTTACGCTTGCTCCTGAAAAATCCACACCACCCGTTAATACGCCTATGATTGGCATGATGATGTCTCCCACCAGAGAATTCACAATGGTTCCGAAAGCGCCGCCGATTACCACACCGACCGCCAGATCAACCACATTGCCGCGCATGGCGAACTCTCTGAATTCTTTAATTAATCCCATGTTGTTTGGTTTAGTTAGGGCAAATCTAATCGCTTTCTTCAACTTATTTTGTTGTTACGACGGTAAACTTTATCACAGCAGATTGTGGAAAGTCCCTACGGATTACCCGGCAAATTGCCTAACGTGCAGTAATTCCTTTTGTGCCGACTGATTTCCCGGGGTGCTGAATCAATCGAGTTTATGAATGCTTTGGGTACTCCAGGCCAAGGGTTTTTCATCGAAAAGGGCTTTGGTCGCTGCCCACGTATTCTGAAAAAGCGTAGAAGCTCTGTATTGGTTCAGAAATGCTTCGCTTTCCCACTGGCTGTAGGTGAAAAAGCGGTGATCGTCGTTAATATCCTGTAACAACTCAACACCGTGGCAGCCCGGAAAAGCCCGAATGGCGGCTTTGCTGGACTCGAAAATCCGCAGAAAGTCATCCCGCTTGCCGGGACTAAAATGCATGCAAACGATACGGTTAATCATCGATAAGAACTCTGATTGGATCGTTTACTTTCATGCCCATCAATCGAGCTGCTGAGCCTTGAGCAACGGCAACTTCGAGAAGTCCCGTAAACCCAAACAAGGCCAGAGCCGAACCATCGGAGCCCTCAGAATATGAGCGGCTAATTTTCACAACATCCTCCCGCTTTCCGGGTATGGCAATGCGAAAAGGCCTATCGTTCACAAATTTCTTAAAAAGCGCCTCATCAACATTCGTAACCAGATTACCGAATGAGTCGATGAACAATACAGTAGCTGTTAAGCAAGCATCGTTGTAGAAAGGCCGGGTAAGATGGTTGTCGCGTAATTCTTTTCGCGCTGTGCCCAAATCTTTGAGTGCTCCGCCTTCGGCGAGATGACAGGCAGCCGGAACAAAAACATCCAACATTGGGAAGGGGCTAAGCTTCTGATTGGGGCTAAGCTGGAGCTTAACAATTTCCTGCGGCAACTCCTCCGAAAGCATAGAAAAAACCCCATTGTCGGCCCCAATAAAATAATGCCCACCCAAAAGCACTGCAATAAGCGAATAATCCTCCGTTTCAAGAGCTTCAACGCCAACAATATGAATGGTTTGCGGAGGAAAATGGTGCCAGGTTTGTTTTAAGATAAAGGAGGTCCGAAAAAGATCATACTTGGGAATATCGTGCGTTAAATCGACAATTTTCGCTTCCGGAATTGCACTCAGCAACCTTCCTTTAACTACCGCTAGGTAATGGTCGCTCGTTCCAAGATCGCTCGTAAGGGTAATGATCGCCATTTCTGTTGGTTTTTGTGGTTGCCTGAACGGGTCAAAATTCATTTATTTGTATCGGAAAAACAACCAAAAACCCAACCTTTTATTTATTCCTTTGGCCGAAAAAACGCTCCTCCTCCCGGGTATTGATCCTGTTCAATTGTATGGCGTGAATGATGCTCATCTCGACTTGTTTCGCCGTTTCTTTCCGAGCTTGAAAATGATTGCTCGGGGCTTAGAATTGAAGCTTCAAGGCGAATCAACCGATATCGATCGCTTTGAAACTAAGCTCAACCAATTGATCGCCCACCACCAGCGTTTTGGCGGTTTGAGCGAGCAGTTTATCCGAAAAGCCATGAACCCTGAACTGGATTTGCCCGAAATGGAACCCGAAAGTGATCAGGGCTCCGATATTATCGTTTACGGCAATAATGGCTTGGTGGTAAAGGCCCGTACGCCAAATCAGCGGCGGATTGTAAAAAGTGCCCTGGCCAACGACATGGTTTTCGCTATCGGACCGGCCGGTACAGGTAAAACCTACACCGCGGTTGCACTAGCCGTGAGAGCCCTGAGAAACAAGGAGGTTCGCCGGATTATCCTCACACGCCCCGCCGTTGAGGCCGGCGAAAATTTGGGCTTTCTGCCGGGCGACCTCAAAGAGAAACTCGATCCATACCTCCAGCCCTTGTACGATGCGCTGCTCGATATGATTCCGGCCGATAAGCTTACCTCTTTCCTCGAAACCGGCATCATTCAGATTGCGCCCCTGGCCTTCATGCGCGGCAGAACGCTCGACAATGCCTTTGTAATTCTCGATGAAGCCCAAAATGCTACCGAGGCGCAGTTGAAAATGTTCCTCACCCGAATGGGGCGCTCTGCCAAGTTTCTCATAACCGGCGACTTAACGCAGGTCGACTTGCCCAAGAACCAACCATCAGGCCTTCCCAACGCAGTAAAAATCCTGCAAGGCGTTGAAGGCATCGAAATTATACACCTCGACACCGGCGATGTAATTCGCCATAAACTTGTAACACGAATTCTCCATGCCTACCAGTCAGCTTCCGAAAAGCCTGAGCGAAACTGATTTCCGTTTCAGCAACCAAACCAGCATTTACCACGGTAAAGTGCGCGATGTGTATGGAATTGGTGAGAACTTATTGGTGATGGTAGCGAGCGACCGCATTTCTGCCTTCGATGTAGTTTTACCGGAAGGTATTCCATACAAAGGCCAGGTGCTCAATCAAATAGCCTTGCATTTTTTGGATGCAACCCGCGATTTAGTCCCCAACTGGCTGCTAGGCTCACCGGCACCGAATGTTTCGGTGGGGCTCCGTTGCCAGCCATTCAAGGTAGAAATGGTAATCAGAGGCTACCTCGCCGGACATGCGGCCCGCGAGTATGCCGCCGGAAAACGCCAGCTCTGTGGTGTTGCCATGCCGGAAGGCCTGAAAGAAAACGACGCTTTTCCCCAGCCGATTATTACCCCTACCACCAAAGCTGCTGAAGGC
This sequence comes from Bacteroidota bacterium, assembly GCA_027483445.1. Lineage (GTDB taxonomy): Bacteria > Bacteroidota > Bacteroidia > M30B66 > M30B66 > CAMCXT01. The sequence goes on from JAIXUS010000059.1 coordinate 17,322, forward strand.
CATGATGCCGATATTTCGCGCGAGGAAATTTTAGCACAAGGCATTGTCGAAGAAGCTGATTATCTGATCATTGAGCACTACACCCGTGAGCTGTTTGCCCGTGGTACAGCGATGGCCGCTGAGCGCGGATTGATTCTCGTAGACACCAAATATGAGTTCGGTAAGCGTGAAGATGGCGAGATTTTGTTAATCGATGAAATTCATACGCCCGACTCTTCACGGTATTTTTATGCTGATGGCTATGCCGAAAGGCAAAAGAAAGGCGAAATCCAAAAGCAGCTCAGCAAAGAGTTTGTAAGGCAATGGCTTATTGCCAATGGTTTTCAAGGCAAAGATGGACAACAAGTACCGCCAATGTCGCCCGAATGGTTGATGGAAATCTCTGCTCGATACATTGAACTGTACGAACAAGTTACCGGAAAGGCTTTCCAACCGGAGACTTACGCCGAAAACCCGTCTCTTTTGGCTGAAAAAACGGAGGCTTTTTTGTCTCAATTGCGGAAGGCCGACAACTTCTGAAGCTCATCTTCAACCATTAATTTCCAGCGCTCCTGCTGTTTGGCATCCAGTCCATGATTGGTTTCCTGGTCGTAACGCTTTTGCATTTGCTCGCCTTCCGCCACTAGTTTGTCAAACAACGCGTTGGCTTTCTGCTTCACATCAGTCGACCACTCCGGCAGTTCCGACAATGCCTTTCGAAGCTTCCGGGCGCTCAGCTCAGCAATGTCGAAATGCAGCTGCTCATGCGCCAACACCCTTTCACTTCGGCTTCTTCGATCGTCGCGAGCCCAGCTTTTTTGGGGCAGAAAAACGGCTTCAACCTTAAACTCACCCTTCCACAATTTGCCGCGCCCGGTATAGGCCGATTCGAGATTCACGCGCGTCATGGTAAACGCTGCAAACTCGCTCGATGCCGGCGCTTTACCTTGAAAATCACTCCACACCAATGGCCTTGTTCCGTGGGCAATTTCCTGGGCCATCACGGGAGCAGCCCATCCAAAAACTAACCACAAAAGAAGGATGCAAGTGCGCAACATAGGCGTGAAATCAGATTCAAAACGGACCAAGCCGCTTCAAAGTTTATCTTTGGCCGAAAATATTCCAACAATGATTCTGATCACCGGTGCAGCTGGTTTTATTGGCTCTTGTATGGCCGCCCGATTAAACGAGTTGCGTTACTTTGATTTGGTATTGGTTGATGACTTCAGCAGAGCCGATAAAGCGGCAAACTATACCGACAAAACCTACAGCGAAATGGTCGACCGGAACAAGCTTATCGCTTGGATTGACCAACACCATACCCGCATTCAATGCGTGATTCATCTGGGTGCGCGCACCGATACCGCCGAATTCGATCGTTCAGTATTTGATCAGCTCAACGTGGAGTATTCTAAGTCCGTTTGGAAGGCCTGCGTCGAATACGGCTTACCGCTCATTTATGCTTCCTCGGCGGCAACTTATGGTTTGGGGGAGTTAGGGTATGATGATCAAATTTTTCCTGGACTACTCAAACCCCTCAATCCGTATGGTGATTCTAAGAACGATTTTGACGCCTGGGTTTTACAACAGGAACGCAAGCCCTTCTTTTGGGCAGGCCTGAAGTTTTTCAATGTTTACGGCCCGAATGAGTACCATAAAGGGCGGATGGCCTCGGTCATTTTTCATGCCTATCATCAGATTCGGGAAACCGGAAAGATGAAGCTGTTTCGCTCGCACCGACCTGATGTGGAGGACGGCGGGCAAAGCCGCGATTTTGTGTATGTGAAAGACGTGGTGAATATGATAGTTCACCTGATGGAAAACCGGCCGGAATGTGGCATCTACAACGTGGGAACCGGCCAAGCGCGGAGCTTTCGCGATTTGGTATTGGCCACCTTCAACGCCATGGAAGTTGAGCCTCAGATTGAATTTATTGATACACCGGAAGACATACGCGACACCTATCAGTACTTCACCGAAGCTAAAATGGACAGGATGCGGGCTTCAGGCTATGAATCAGGATTTACCTCACTGGAAAATGGCGTAAGGGAATACGTGCGCAGTTACCTGATGCTGGATAAGTACTGGTAAGATGGCAGAGTATTAAATCACTTTCCCATCCACTAAAATTCCTCTTCCGGTGGGGGCTTCTGCCCTGATTCGCGCATTTTTCGCAATAGGGTGATTTTAAAGTCATGCTCTGCTTTGTACAGCATGGCAATCTTCTTCACAGGGATAACCTTTGCCAGCTCTACCTGATACTTTCGCTGCAGATCAACAATCTGTTGCTGGGCGCTAAGTTCTTCCTGCAGCAGGCGTTCCACCTCCTTGTCGCTTAAAACGGCAAGCTTATCATTGGTGGTTTTGCGATTTTCACGTTGTTGTTTTTTTACCTCCTCCAGCTGGTCGGTAAACTGGTTGTACACCGGCCAGAAGCGTTGCGCTTCTTCAGCGCTGAGCGACAGACGATCGGTGATGAAGGCCACTCGTTCGGAGCGTATCCGTTCGCGAATGGGACCACCTTTTTTGCCTTTGGACTGAGTGAAGCCAATGGTCGAAAGAAGAAAAAGGGCGAGAAATGATAGCGTTTTCATGGATATTACAATTCGTTGATGATGTCGGCTTCGTCGATGCCGGATTCAATAAGGTATTCCTGGATACCTTGATGATCGGCAGTTGGTTGATAAGCAGTGCCAGTATCCGTTTCGGAGAAAGAGAGTTCTGAATATTCGAGTAATTCTTCTTCGCTAAACTCATCCAGAATGCCTTCCTGATACACGTAAGTTGAGATTTCTTCTTCGCTGAGCGGATCACCGGAGGTATTGAGGTAACGGTAACCGACTACCAAAACACTAAGCAGCACCAATGCCGTTGCCAACATCGGAATGGGCTTGAGCAAGGAGGGAAAGGGGAAGCGAAATTTGCCTTTTTCAGCAGCAACCCGGTCGGCCATTTTCAAAGGAAAACGGTCGAAATAGCCCTCAGGAATACTGAAAGGGTTTTCTCGGGGAATTCCGGGTAGTTCTGGACTGTGATTTTCGTCGGTTTGCATGACGGCAACTGGAGTGGATGGTTTATAAAAGGTTTAAACGCGGCGCATGAATTCTTCAATTTTCTTGACTGCATGGTGGTATGAGGCTTTCAGCGCGCCTACAGAGGTGCCTAGAATTTCCGACATGTCTTCATACTTCATGTTTTCGTAATACTTGAGGTTGAAAACCAGCCGTTGCTTCTCGGGCAGCGTAAGCAAAGCTTGCTGTAGCTTCATTTGAATGCGGTCGCCATTAAAGTAGGCGTCGTTTTGGAGATTTTCGGAAAGCTCTCTTTCAACATCGGCAATGGGCAGGAAGAACCGCTTGCGTTTGTTGTTCAGAAACGTGATGCACTCGTTGGTGGCAATGCGGTAAAGCCAGGTGTAGATCTTTGAATCTTCCCGAAACTGATCGAGGGCATGAAAGGCTTTGATAAAGACATTCTGAAGTAAATCGTCGGCATCGTCATGGTCAATTACCATGCGGCGAATATGCCAGTAAAGGCGCTGCTGAAACTGACGAACCAGCAGGTTAAACGCATAGTTGCGCGTATCTGCCTTGGCAAATAGGTCGAGAATTTCCCTGTCGCTGAGTTCCTGCATGCCTGCGTGGTGAACAGGGTACCGGAGGTTTAACGCCTTGCGATAGCAGCGCGTGCAGCCTTCACTATATCTGCCGTGTCGAGGCCGTATTTGACCATCAACTCTTCAGGCGTGCCGCTCTCGCCGAAACTGTCGTTCACCGCCACATATTCGAGTGGGGTTGGACGGAAGCGGGCAAACACCTGCGCAATACTGTCGCCTAAACCACCATGACGCTGATGCTCTTCGGCCGAAACGGCGCAACCGGTTTTGTTCACCGAAGCCAAGACCGCAGCCTCATCAAGAGGTTTAATCGTATGAATATTTATTACCTCGGCATCGATGCCCTCAGCATCCAAAATCTCGGCGGCCTTAAGTGCTTTCCATACCAAATGCCCGGTAGCGAAAATACTCACGTCTTTCCCCTCCTTCAGCATCAAGGCTTTTCCAATCTCAAACTTTTGATCGGCGGGTGTAAAATTGGGCACTTTGGGTCTGCCGAAGCGCAAATACACCGGACCTTCATGCTGGGCTATGGCCAATGTTGCGGCTTTGGTTTGGTTAAAATCACATGGATTAATCACCACCATGCCCGGCAGCATTTTCATCAAACCGATGTCTTCCAGAATCTGGTGAGTGGCACCATCCTCACCCAGCGTTAAACCGGCATGCGATGCGCAAATCTTCACGTTCTTGCCCGAGTAGGCAATACTCTGGCGAATCTGGTCGTACACCCTTCCGGTGGAGAAATTGGCAAAAGTTCCGGTAAATGGAATTTTCCCACCAATGGTTAAGCCGGCGGCAATGCCCATCATATTGGCTTCAGCAATGCCTACCTGAAAGAAACGTTCCGGAAAAGCCTTTTCAAAAGCATCCATTTTTAGCGAACCCGTCAAATCGGCGCACAAGGCTACAACGTTGGGGTTGTTTTTGCCAAGCTCCAATAAACCGGCGCCAAAGCCGGAACGGGTGTCATTCTGATCGGTAAAGGTAAATTGTACTGCCATGGGTTATTTGATGAGCACTTTCTGCGAAGCGCCGGGTTGAACAACAAAAGGGGTTTGACTAGAAAATAGGGTTTCTTTTACACTTTTGGCCCTGTAAACGGCCTTATAGTTTCCGGGTTGGAGTCTGATCACTTCGCTGGTTTGGCCCTCGGTGAGGTTGCACACCCAAACAAGCTGACCACGCTCTTCGCGAAGGATAGAGCAAATGCCCACAACCGGCATTTGGAAGTTTACCATGCCCGGCTCGTCGATTTCTACAGTAGTGGTGTGGCTCTGACTGATATCTACACTCTTGATATAGGTTCTGGGCAAAGTGAGAATTTCGAGGTCGTATTTCCCGGTGATGAGTTTTCTCTGCTCGCGGAGCTGCATCACTTCGAGGGTCTGCGGCTCACCGGCTTTACGAATGATACAGTCGATGTCGCGGTTCGATGGACCTTTCCCGGCCTGCACCCTTAAAAAACCTTGCGGGGCATCGAGGGCAATGGTGTTGTGCTGCCCGGGCGTTAATCGAATGTCGCGCTTCTCGATGGGCGGAATGGTGTGTACCACAAGGCGATAGGTGGGCGCGGCGTCGGGGCGCAACGTGTCGGGAACGCCTCGATGATTCAATGTATGGATGTAATTGTACTTCTGTTGACCGGTGTTTTGGTCGTAAAAGCTCATGGCTACGTCGGTTTCTGAGGGCTTGCCGCTTTTATCGAGGAGGTTCACCTGTGCCGTGGTAGCGTTCAATACTTGGGTAATAATGATATTCAACACCTGCGAAAAGGAGCCTTCCGATGAAGCGTCGTAAAAGTTACCAATGCAATTGAATGATTCTTTGATGGAAGGGTCGAGTTGGCCAACACCCACAATGAAAGGACGAAGTACGATGCCTTTGCTTTGCAGGGCTGCAGAAATAGCACAAGGGTCGCCACCACACTCTTCTTTCCCGTCGGTAATGAGTAATACCACGTTGCGGGCGTTGCGGTCGGGAAAGTCTTTGGCGCAGGCTTCCAGCGACAATGCGATAGGTGTGGTACCTGAAGGCTTCAGCTTTTCGAGTTTCGATTTAATCAACCAGGCATTGCCGGGGCCAAAGGGTACTTCCAGCTTCGTATCGTCGCAATCCTGAGGTGGGTATTTCTTTTGGTGTCCGTAGCAGCGCAGTGCGAGCTGTACATTGGACTGCCGACCAAGGCTGTCGACCATGTTGCTAACCAGGCGTTTGGCAATGTTGTATTTCGAATCGCTTTCCCACAAGCCGAACATGCTGTTGGAGCAGTCGAAGATGATCAGGATGCGTGTGGGTAAGGCGGTACCTTGCGCTCCGAGTGGCTTGACTGCGCTCCAAATCGCCCAAACAAGCATTATTGCACGGAGGCAAAGTCCGTACGAAATGCTCAATGGTCGTGTGGGTGCTTTCTGCATGCCTGAACTTAGTAGTCGCCGAGCGTTTCTTCAAGCTGGGCTAGGCCTTTAGCCAGTTGTTCGTCGTTCGGCGCCACACCGTGCCATTTGTGCGAACCCATCATAAAGTCGACGCCCATTCCCATCTCGGTTTTCATGAGGACAACGATCGGTTTTCCCTGACCGGTATGCTTGCGTGCATTTTCGAGTCCGGCGACAACCTCTTGCATGTCGTTTCCATTCATCTGAAACACCATCCAGCCGAAGGCTTCAAACTTTGCCTGAAGGTTACCGAGACTGAGCACATGCTCAGTGCTGCCGTCAATCTGTTGGCCATTGGCATCAACGGTGGCGATGAGATTATCTACTTTTTTGGCTGAGGCGTACATTGCAGCTTCCCAGATTTGCCCTTCCTGCAATTCGCCATCACCGTGCAGGGTGTACACCAGTGCACTGTCGTTGCTAAGTTTTTTGCTGATGGCTGCTCCAATGGCTACCGAAAGACCTTGTCCCAACGAGCCGGAGGCCATCCGAACACCCGGCAAATGCTCATGTGTGGTTGGATGCCCTTGCAGGCGTGAGTTCAGTTTTCTGAAGGTGTTCAGTTCGCTCACGGGAAAATATCCGCTGCGGGCTAAAACGCTATACCAAACCGGCGAAATATGTCCGTTTGAGAGGAAAAACAAATCCTCACCGTTGCCATCCATCGAAAAGGCGTCGGGCTTGTGTTTCAGCACATGGAAATAGAGTGCGGTAAAAAAGTCGGTGCAGCCCAGTGAGCCACCCGGGTGGCCAGAGTTAACGGCGTGTACCTGACGGAGAATGTCGCGGCGTACCTGCGTAGCGATACGCTTGAGTTCATCAATTGAAGCCATGCCGCGAAAGTAATTCCACCGACCTCCCAAAGCAACAATTTGTTGTTGGAGTTATCCGAAGTTGTTAACGTTTGTGAGTACTGTGACAGTGCCTAAAAAAGGTTGACCATTGGGGTTCAACATTGATTTATTTCCATCGGGCAAACATGAGCCTGAGATTCTTCTCTTGGGCAGCTGTTTAACCTGAATAAATGTAGCTGTTCCAAAATGACTTTCCATTTGAAATGCTGATTTTCAGTTTCCAAGTTAGCTCAAATGGATTGATAAGTCATTGCAGAAAAATTCTAGGCACTCGAAATGAATCCAAAAGCCGCGCGCCGGCCATGGGAAATTCTGCGGCCCTGCGCCGGCGGGAATTCCGAACGGCTTAGAAAGACCACAAAATCCCACGCGACCGTTTGTGAGTCTTTCTAATCGTTTTTTGGAAGGGCGCGGGGAAGCTTAGCATTTCTCTAGACTTTTTGGTCATGCAAAAAAGTGCAAAAACTAAGATTTTCGCCAATACGCAAGGGAATACAGAATAATTTATGCTGTGTAAAAACGGTCAACGCTATTTAGGGAAGGACACCCTTTCACCTTTAAACTTTTACCTTTCTCCTTATAAATCGCGGTTCACGGCGATGCAGCCTCAATGTACCGTAATGCTCAGCGAGGCAGGCGCCCAAAAGAAATGCTTGAACGAAAATACTCAAGGATTCAGGCGCTTGCTCATGTGTTGCTCAATGAGGGTGAACAACTGCACGGGCTGGTAACGGCGCCAGGGAATGCCATCGAAACGGCCCGAAAACAACACGTATTGGTCAATGCCGGCATCGTTAAATTCCTGCACCACATGCTCGCGAAAGTTCATGCCCACAATCCAGCCATCTTCCAAGTCTTCGAACCATTCCTCATAATAATCCTCTTCAGAGGCGTGGAAATTTAATACGTTCTCTCCCAATAAGATAAACCGGTTGAGCCCTTCAGAAATCATCGGGTCGATAATGTCGCGCTTGAGAAACATGATGTCGTTCCCAATGGCATCGTTCCATTCGCCAATAAACTCGAGCACGGCAAAACCCTTGTCGTAATCGGCGTACAACACCTTCATATACAGGGTTTCCGAGCCAAAATCGTCCCATTGCGGATGAATGTAATAGTTGTAAATGGTGCTGCTGTACTCAAACTCACTGTATTCTCGTCCGTAAAAAGGCGAGGCGGGATCTTCGGCAGCCACGTACAAATCGCGCCAGTTGTAGAAGGGTTCAATGTCCTGCATAGGCTTACAACGCCAAAGGGAGTCGAATAGATGAAATCGGGAAAAATTTATCGCGCTGCTTCCATCGCCTTTCGCACACTTCCATGCTTCAACAAAAGTTCACGCGCCTCAGGCTCCGGCAAATCGAGGGCTTTCATGAGCATTCGGGCTCCGCGTTCCACCAATTTGTTGTTGGTCAGCTGCATGTCGACCATCTTGTTCCCTTTCACCCTTCCCAATTTAACCATCACACTGGTAGTGAGCATATTGAGCACGAGTTTCTGGGCAGTTCCGGCCTTCATGCGGGTGCTGCCGGTAACGAATTCCGGACCGGTTACCACCTCAACAGGCAGTTCGGCCACGCCGGCCACAGGACTTCCGGCATTGCAGGTAATGCACCCGGTGAGGATTCCGTGTTTCCGGGCATCGCTCAGCCCGCCGATTACATAAGGTGTTGTACCCGAAGCGGCTATGCCTACCACTACGTCGTTTGGCTGAATATTCCAGCTTTGAAGATCCTTCCAGGCTTGGTCGAAATCGTCCTCGGCAAATTCAACAGCCTTGCGAATGGCTCCATCGCCACCGGCAATAATGCCAATCACGCGGTTAAATTCAATGCCGTATGTTGGCGGACATTCCGATGCATCCACAATGCCCAGCCGGCCCGAAGTTCCCGCGCCGATGTAGAACAAACGACCGCCTTGCTGCATGCGGCTAAATACGCCATCTACCAGCGCTTCGATTTGTGGTAGTGCCTTTTGAACACTCAGGGCCACAGTTTGGTCTTCGCGGTTGATGTTGGCCAGCAGTTCGGCCGTGCTCATGTTCTCGAGCTGGTCGTAATGCGAATCGGCTTCGGTGCTGCGTTGCATGCTTAGTACAGTGAAGGGAAACGGTTCGGATTGTACTCGTGCATCATGGCGTAGGCGGCCTCTATCATATCGTCTACCGAAGGCTTGCTGAAATAGTCGCCATCGGAGCCATAAGCCGGTCGGTGCGCCTGTGCGCTGAGGGTTTTGGGTTCAGCATCGAGATAACGGAAAGCGCCTTGTACTTCTAGGATTTGCTGCAGCATAAATGCAGAAGCACCGCCCGGAACGTCTTCATCAATCACCAAAAGCTTTCCGGTTTTCTTCACCGAAGCCGCAATGTTGTGCTCCAGGTCGAACGGAAGCAATGTTTGTGCATCGATGAGCTCTACTGAAACGCCCATTTCATCGAGTTGAGTGCAGGCCTCCAGCGCAAGTTTGCAGCACGAACCATAAGTAACCACGGTAATGTCGTTGCCTTCGCGTAACGTTTCAGTGAGGCCGAGCGGAATGCGAAACTCGCCAATATTGAGGGGTTGGGCTTCTTTGGTTCTGTATCCGTTGAGGGGCTCAATCACCAAGGCGGCATCGTCGGAAGCCAACAGCGTATTGTAAAAGCCTGCTGCCTGCGTCATATTGCGGGGCACACATACATGCATGCCGCGCAGCGAGTGCAGAATCATGCCCATCGGTGAGCCGGAATGCCAAACGCCTTCGAGGCGGTGACCGCGGGTGCTGATGATGAGCGGAGCCTTTTGCTTGCCTTTGGTTCGGTAGCGAAGGGTGGCCAAATCATCACTGAGGGTTTGTAGGCCATAGAGCAGGTAATCGAGGTATTGAATTTCGGCAATGGGCTTCAAACCACGCATGGCCATTCCAATGCCTTGGCCAACAATAGTGGCTTCGCGGATGCCTGTATCGCTCACCCGGACTTCGCCGTACTTCTTCTGAAGCCCTTCGAGGGTTTGGTTCACGCCTCCAATATTACCGGCATCTTCGCCGAAGATGAGGAACTCCGGCAAGTTGGCTAAAATGTAGTCGTAGTTGTCGCGCAGAATTTCGCGTCCATCCACCATCTTGGGTTCGGCCGGATAAGTCGGCGCTACCGGACTCACATTCAAGGCAGAACGCGCTCCTTCGGTCATCAGCCATGAGCTGTACAATTCGCGGGCGGCCTCTTGTTCATGCTGAAGCCACTGAGCCAATTGTCGGCGTTCGTTAGAGGCATTTCCACGGGTTTGGCGCAATGCTTTGCGGGCGGTTTCGAAGATATCGCGGCGCAATGGTTCCTTCACCTTGGCCAGCTCGGAGGCTAGGTTTTGTGTTTCAGGCATGACTTCGAGCAGCGCCACGAGTGCCGACTGCAAGCCCTTCAGTTCATTTTGGAAAGACTCCCAGGCAGCCTTCCGCGCCTGCTTTACTGTTTCTTTTGCGGCAGTTTCAATACCTTCCAGTTCTTCGGTGGTAGCGAGGGCCGACTGAATTACCCATTCCCGCATTTTGCGGATTCCGTCGTATTCGGCTTCCCACTCGAGGCGCTCCTTACTCTTGTAGCGTTCGTGAGAACCTGAGGTGGAATGCCCCTGCGGCTGGGTAATTTCGCGGATGTGAAACAACACCGGCTTATGTTCGGCACGGCAACGGGCCACGCCTTCTTCGTACATCTCGATGAGGCCGGCGTAATCCCAGCCTTTGCCTTCGTAAATCAGGATTCCATGGCCATCACCTTCATCGCGGAAACCTTCAAGGGCCTTAGAAATGTTGGCCTTGGTGGTTTGGTACTTGGTCGGTACGGAAATGCCGTATCCATCGTCCCACACCGACATCGCCAGCGGCACTTGCAAAACCCCGGCGGCATTCATGGTTTCCCAAAAATGCCCTTCGGAGGTACTGGCATCACCGATGGTTCCGAAGGCGACTTCGTTTCCTTGATGCGAAAGTTCTGTACGATTGTGCAGATCAGGATTCTGGCGATATACTTTTGAGGCAAGGGCCAAACCCAATAAACGGGGCATCTGACCGGCTGTTGGAGAAATATCGGCTGAGGAGTTTTTCAGGGTGCTGAGGTTTCTCCAGCTTCCATCTGTATTGACAGTGGTGGTGGAAAAGTGTCCATTCATAGAACGCCCCGACGACATGGGCTCGGCTGTTTCGTCGGCATGGGCGTAGAGTTGGGCAAAAAACTGCTGGATTGTCATCAGGCCGGAGGCCAGCATAAACGTTTGATCGCGATAATAGCCTGAACGAAAATCGCCGGGTTGGAAGGCCTTTGCCATCGCAATTTGGGCGATTTCCTTACCGTCGCCGAAGATGCCGAATTTGGCTTTGCCGGTAAGCACTTCTTTGCGTCCGAGCAAACTGGCTTCGCGACTTTCACAGGCAATGCGGTAGTCGTTCAGTACGGTGGATTTAAACTCCTCAAAACTGATGGCCTGATTGGTTTCTCCGGCGCTGCTGGCTGATGTGCTCATAATCCCGAAATTTCGGGCAAAGATAAGCGAAAGGTATCGTTGTTCGGCTTGGCTTTTTGGAAAGGTGCGCGGCACCAATGGGCATAAAAAAATCCGGCTTTTGACCGGATTTCAGCGAATAATTTTGTGGCTTAGAGCAGACTGCCAAAAACCTTCTTGAGCAGGTTGGTTACCTGAGCGGCAGGGTCTTTTCGGATTTTGGCTTCCTCTTGACCGATGAGGGTGAAGAGCCCTTCGAGGGTTCTTTCGGTAACATAGCGGTCGAGATCGGGATTTTGCTTTTTCACACCCGGAAGTCTGTTGTAAGCGGTGATAATGGGGTTCCAGAAGCGGGTGAGTTCAACCTTTTGGATGGCGCGCTTCACAATGGGTGAAAAGCGGTTGGTGAGTTCGCCGGTAGTGCGGCCGCGGAGATAAGTGGTTGCGGCATTGTCGCCACCGCGAAGAATGTTGATACCGTCGGTGATTGACATGGTTTTTACCGCATTCACAAAAACAGGGGCTGCTTCTTTGGAGGCTTCTTCGGCAGCGCGGTTGAGGGTCATCACGAAGCGATCGACCTGTGAGCCCATACCGATTTGTCGGGCTTTGGTTTCAACCACTCTGGCCTCTTTGGGGAAAGGAATGCGAATGAGGGGGTTTTTAAAAAATCCATCGCGAACGGCTGCTTTACCGGCTGCATTGTTCGAACCAATGGTGAGGGCTTCGCGAAGGCCGGAAACGATTTCGTCGTTAGAAAGCTTTCCGCCTTTATTTTGGTTGCTGTTGCCGCCGGTAGCCTGGTTGATGGCATTGTTGGCGCGGCTGCGAATTGATTGAGCTTGTATGGCCGACCCACAAATCAGGAGAGCCATTGCAAAGAGAAGGGAACGCATCATACACTTTTTGGAATTTACGGTGGGCGAATGAAAAATCATGCCACAAATCAGGGCTTCAGGTTGGCTTCGACGTTCGCTTTTCGGGTGCGGCGTGCGGCAGCGCGGGTGCGGAGGAGGTTGAGTGTTTCTACAATCAGCGAAAACGCCATGGCCACATAAACATAGTTTTTGAGGTGAATCTCAGGGAAGTTTTGCTCGAAATGCAGCGACTCCAAAATGAGCACCAAGCCGATGGCCACCAAAAATACCAAGGCCAGCATCTTGATGGTTTGGTATTTATTGATGAAGTCGGAAACCACGCCGGCAAAGGCAATCATGATGATGATGGCGATAACCACGGCGAGAATCATAATCACCAGATTGTCGGAAATGGCCACCGCGGTAAGGATGGAGTCGAAAGAGAATACAATGTCGAGCAATACTATTTGTACGATGGCTTTGGAGAAGCTCATGGCCGAAACGGAGGGGTCGGAACCGGCGTCGTCGTGGTTAATCTTCTCAACAATTTCCATGATGGTTTTAACGGTCAGGAAAAGACCACCGGCAAATAGAATGATATCGCGGCCTGAGGCGCCAAAGCTGCCAAGGTAAAACAAGGGCTCTTTGAGTCCGGCAATCCACGAAATCACCGATAGCAACATGATTCGGAATATGAGTGCGAGGCTCAATCCAATCATTCGGGCTCGCTTTTGCGCATGCTTTGGGAGTTTCCCGGCAACGATGGAAATGAAGATGATGTTGTCGATTCCCAATACAATCTCCAATAAGCTTAGGGAAAGCAGGGTAACAATGCCCTCAGGCGTTAAAAAGCCTTGCCAGGCAACTGGATCGAAAAAGCCCATGAATGAGAGGTTATTCAGATTTGAAGCGGCAAAATTAGCTGAATTTAACACCTAGCCTTGTGCGCCTGCAATTTTGTTTAGATTTGCCCGAACTGCCTTAGGAATGCTGAAGAAATACGCCCTCCCTGCCCTGCTAATTACGGCAACTATTGCCATTTTACTCACCGTTTGGAACGTAGTGCTGCCGGAAAGCGGCATCGACTCCCTAACGGGCGTTTTACGCTGGGCAGCTCTGGTATCAGGAGTGGCCTTTGCCTTGAGTCGGTCCTCACTTACGGTGTGGATCGTAGTATTCATGGGGCTCGGGATTCAGGTGGGCTACGATTTTCCGGAGGTGGCCGAACCCCTGAAGGTGTTTAGCGATATTTTTCTGAGGCTCATCAAAACCATCATAGCGCCATTGCTCTTTGCTACGCTGGTTGTAGGCATTGCAGGGCATTCCAGCCTGAAACAGGTAGGCAGAATGGGATTGAAGGCCATCATTTATTTTGAAGTGGTTACCACCATTGCCCTGTTTATTGGTTTGGCCGCTATTAATCTGAGTGAGGCCGGCGTGGGTTCATCGCTTTCGGCAGGAGCCAACGAGGTGAGTAAGGCAGAAAAGCTCCTTGAGCAAAAAGAAACACACGATGTGATTCTGGATATTTTCCCCGAGAATATTGCCAAGTCGGTAGCCACAAATCAGGTGTTGCAGATTGTGGTCTTCAGCATTTTGTTTGGGATTGGCTTAGCCATGGTGAAGGATGAAAAAAAGAAGCCCATGTTGGAGTTTGCCGAAAGCCTTTCGGAGGTCATGTTCAAATTCACCCACATTGTTATGTATTTCGCGCCATTGGCTGTGGGTGGAGCTTTGGCTTATTCGGTAGCTACAATGGGCTTAGGCGTTTTAAAAGACCTGCTCATGCTGGTATTTACGCTGTATGCAGCCTTAATAGCCTTCGTTCTGCTGGTTTTGGTGCCGATTGGACTGTTGGTAAAGTTGCCATTTCGACGATTCATGCAAGCCATATCTGAGCCATTGTCGATTGCCTTTGCGACGGCCAGTTCGGAGGCTGCCCTGCCCAAGGCGATGGAAAATCTCGAGGCGATGGGCATTCCCCGTAAAGTGGTGGCTTTTGTCTTGCCCACCGGATATAGCTTTAACCTCGATGGCACCACGCTTTACCTCTCGCTCGCTTCAGTATTTGTGGCCCAGGCCTGTGGGGTCGATTTAACGCTCTCGGAGCAAATACAGATGTGCTTGATTTTGATGCTCACCTCCAAAGGTGTCGCCGGAATTCGGGGCGCTTCCTTCCTTATTTTGGTAAGCACTGTGGCATCGTTGGGACTAGACCCTCAGAAAGCCTTCGCCATTTTGGCCATTGATGCGGTAATGGACATGGGCCGAACTACCGTAAATGTACTGGGCAATTGCCTGGCTACCTATGTAGTGGCAAGGTGGGAAAAGGAGATTTAGCTCTTCACTGTGCCTTCAATATTCGCAACACATTTTAGCCCTCTCTTTCAACGCGATATACTCAAACGGTAGAAAAGTCTCCCGCTCAAGACTCCAGACTAAAGACTTTCGACTCCCTTTCCCCCTTTAACCACGCCTTCAACATTCGCAACACATTTTACCCGCTCATTCAGCGCGATAAGCTCAAACACTGCGACCATCTCCCGCTAAAGACTCAAGACTCAAGACTTTCGACTCCCTTTGGCGTGCCCCCTGAAAAGCGGGGTCGGGCTGTTTGGTACAAGTCCTCGCACACTCCGCTGCGCTTCGTGTGCTGTGGGCTTTCCCCGTCCATCCCTCACGCGGGCTGCATCGCCCTGGTGGAGTGTTCGGTTCATGTGGGGCCTCCGCCAGCGGGTGCAGCGGATACCACGCAAAACAGAGTGAGTGTAGGAGCGAGAGCGAAGGGAAAGGGAAGAGCGTGTGTAGGTGAGCGTGAACGGAAAAGCCGCGCGATGGCGGCTCTGTTTTGCGGCGTATGAGCGAAACACGCGGTGCCCGGCGAAGTAGCCTCAGTGTACCGTGAGGATTAGCGAGGCAGGCGCCCAAAAGAACATGATTAGCACGGCTTCAATCTTTAGCCATCGGATACGGTGCAATTAGGATTCTTCGCTGTAGTCCATCGATTCATCCTCGGCGAAAAGGAAGTTGGGGTAACGCACGTTGTGGATTTTGCGGACTTCGCTCACCAATATTTTGCGGAATTGGTCGACGTTCTCGCGGTTTGCCGCTGAAATAAATACGGCCGGATCGTTGTGACGTGCCATCCAGCTGCGCTTCCAATCGTCGAGTGAGAAGTTTTCGCGGGTTACGGGACTTAAATCGCCTTCTTCCTTGACTACGTAGGAGAATGCATCGATTTTGTTGAACACCATGATGGTGGGCTTGTCGAGACTTTTGATGTCTTTCAGTGTTTCGTTCACAGCCCTGATGTGGTCTTCGAACGAAGGGTGCGAAATGTCTACAACGTGAATCAGAATATCGGCTTCGCGCACCTCGTCGAGGGTCGATTTAAACGATTCGATAAGCTGTGTTGGCAGTTTGCGAATGAAGCCAACGGTGTCGCTCAGCAAAAAGGGAATGCGTTCGAGCACTACTTTGCGCACGGTGGTGTCGAGGGTGGCAAAAAGCTTGTTTTCGGCAAAAACCTCCGATTTGCTGATGAGGTTCATGATGGTGCTTTTGCCCACATTGGTGTAGCCCACCAGGGCCACGCGCACGAGCTCGCCCCGGCTTTTACGCTGGGTGGCCATTTGCCGGTCGATATGCCTGAGCTTCTCCTTGAGCAGGGCAATTTTGTCCTGAATTATCCGTCGGTCGGTCTCAATTTGCGACTCTCCCGGACCGCGCATCCCTATACCTCCTTTCTGCCGTTCGAGGTGGGTCCACATGCGCGTCAGCCGTGGCAGTAAGTATTGATACTGCGCCAGTTCTACCTGAGTTTTCGCATGTGAGGTGCGCGCTCTTCCGGCGAAAATGTCCAAAATCAGACTGTTGCGATCCAGCACTTTGATGCCTGCCAGTTTTTCGACATTGCGCAACTGCGAGGGGCTGAGTTCATCATCGAAAATGAGCAGGTCGATAGACTCCGCCTTGATGTACTCAATCACCTCATTAAGCTTCCCCGAACCCATGAAGGTGCGGGAATCGGGGTGATCGAGTTTCTGCGTGAACCGTTTCACCGGAATGGCACCGGCTGTTTCGGCCAGAAAGGCGAGCTCGTCGAGATACTCATCGAGCATCTGTTCGGTTTGATTCCGGGTGATGAGTCCCGCCAAAACAGCTTTTTCCTGCTGTTTGCGCTTGAGAAGAATGTCTTTCAGGGTGTTCGGTATTTAGGGCTTCAAAAGTAGCATGAAATCCTCAGACCCGAGCGAGTTCCCTGTTGAGTTGTGGCAAGGGCTGCGCTTCGGCCCACTGTTCCTCAATGAGGTCGGCCCAGGCCAACATGTAGGCAGCTACGTCGGCAGGCTGATTAAAGCGGAGGTCCTGGCGCTTCATGCGTCTTCTAACCCTCGAATCTTCAAGCCGCTCGAGGTTGATGAGGTCTTGTGTAGAGAAGCCCAACTCATGCATGCGGTCCATGATTTCGTCCATAGCCAGTCCACTACCTGGGCAATAATCTCTTAACTGATCGCGCCAATCGCCGCTTCGGCTCATGGCTGCCCGGTGTATGGCAGCCCGGTCGCATTGGGTAATTTCCTGGGCCAAAAAGCCACAGTTGCAGGCGCCCATGTGGCCCCACTGGTAAGCGTTTTCAGAGAGGATACGCTCTGCTGCACGACGCAGGGCGGCAGCTTTTTCGAATGCACGATTTTCCATCTTCACAAAATATTTACACATAAAACAACAACCTTAGCTACAGGTTGTTTTCTTTGTCGAAGGTAATAAAGTTTGAACGATGAGCGCGATTGGTGTCCTTCCGGTTTTTCCGCTGAATGCGGTTGTATTTCCCGGAGAATCTTTGTTTCTCCACATTTTTGAGCCCCGCTACAGGCAGTTGGTTAAAGACCTGCAAGAAGGCCAGCACTCCTTTGGTATTCCCTACGTGTACAACCAAAAGGTTAAAGACTTTGGTGTGGAGGCTACGTTAAAAGCCATCCACAAAATTTACCCGGGCGGCGAAATGGATATTGAAGTGCTCGGCTCGGGCAGCTTTGGCGTGGATGAGATTTTTAGTTCTGAAGCCAAGCAATACAGCTTTGGAAGAATTTACCGCACCAATAGCACCGAGCCCGGTTCGCACGACATGGAAAGCATCACGCCGCTGGTGATGGAATACCTTGCTTTGCGCAAAGGCGAGCCGGTTAAGCTCAGTAGCCAAAGTAAATCAAGCTTTTACGAGGCGGCGGTGTTGCTCAATTTGCACCCTGACAAAAAATACGAGTTGATGACCCAGGACGGCCCAAGGGCGAAGTCGACGTGGTTGAAGAACGAACTCCGAATCTTGCTGCAAAGCCGGAAAATGGAAATTCAGCTTCAGAAGAACTTTGTGTTCAACTAGGGCCTTGAAGGAAAAGAAAAAAAGTTTGGAAGTGCATTTGTTTCTTTCATTCAGTTTCGCTTTCTTTGCACCCCTTAAAAATTAATAATCCAGGATCATGTCGAAGATCTGCCAACTTACCGGAAAAAAAGCCATGACAGGCAATCACGTTTCGTTTTCAAACCGCAAAACAAAACGTCGTTTCAACCCCAATTTGGTGACCAAGAAGTTTTACATTCCTGAGGAAGATGCCTGGATTTCTATCCGCTTGTCGACTTCAGCACTGAAGACCATCAATAAAATCGGAATTACCGAGGCGCTTCGTCGCATCGATAAGAAAGGGGTTTTATAATCCCCCATAAAAATTGTTCTCTCACGCCGGTGCCACAAGTGCCGGCGTTTTTATTTTTGGTTCATGCGTATTTCCGTCCAGCTTCGCCTGCTTGTTTTGCTGCTGATGGCACCGGCATTGGCGTTTTCGGCCGATTTGCGGGTGCTTAACTTCGTGCAGTTCGAGCCCAATTTTGACCAACGCAGCATCAGTGCGATCCTTGCGCAAACCTGGCAGGTGCAGACCGGCGATACCTTCAGCCTTTTTCTAAAGGCACCGTTAAAAGTCAAGGAGATTCAGCTTCCTGCCGAAGGTTTGCGACTCCTCAGCCAAGGTGAAAAACACACATTTACAGCCACCCAAAGCGGGCGCTTCAGCTTTACGGTTTTTTATGAAGGCAAGCCACAGCAAGCCCTTAATCCGCCCTGGGACGGTGGCACCATCTGGCGAACCGATTCAAACGGAAAACCCTGGCTTACCGTGGCCTGCCAGGATGTTGGAGCCCACGTCTGGTGGCCTGCTCCAGCGGCATACTCGCAAGAAGCCGATACCACACGCTTTACGGCCGCCTATCCGTCTGAGCTATTTTTCAAAGGCAACGGTCAACTCATCGCCGACCACGTAGCGGGGAAGCTCAGGCAAACCACATGGCTTTGCACGTATCCTATCAACCTTTACAACATCACGGTAAACATTGGCGATTATGTGAAGCAGGAAGCCTCGATGAAGCGCCCCGATGGCAGTATCCTTAACATAGCGTACTATCCGCTGCGCGCCAATGCCAAAGCCGCAGCCCGACAATTCAAGCAAACCATTCCGATGCTCAGGTGCTTTGAGCAGCATTTTGGCGAATACCCGTGTAGCCGCGATGGATTTTCGGTGGTCGAAACGCCTTACCCGGGCATGGAGCACCAGGGCGCGATCGCCTATGGAAATGGCTATAAAGATGGTTACGGCGGCGAAGATTATTCGGGTGTGGGAATCTGGTTCGATTTCATCCTCATCCACGAAACAGCCCACGAATGGTGGGGAAATTCAGTTACAGCCGCCGCACCTCAAGATTTTTGGATGCAGGAAGCCTTTTGCACCTACGCCGAAATGGTGTATGTAAAGTGTCGTTTTGGGGCAAAGTCTGCCGAAAAATACATCTCCGCGAAGCGGCGCTTTGTCCAGAATAAATCGCCGATGTATGGTTTGGCGCACGACATCGACTGTTATGCAAAAGGTGCGTTGATGCTGCACACCTTGAGCCGGTTTTACACCAATCAGGAGGCCTGGCTGAAGGAACTGGGTGCCTTTGCCCGTGCCAAGAAGCATACCACCATCAACACCGAAGCGCTGGTGGATTGGTTTCTCAAACGAAATCCTCAAATTCCGGCCGGCTTTTTCAATCAATACCTCAAAAGGCCGAGTCCGCCCTTGCTCTCCTGGTCGGTCACAACCGAAGGCCGCTCTATGGCCGTTGATTATGTGGTATTGAACGCGGAGGAGGATTTTTTGCTTCCCTTGAAAATCAATACAGCCGGCGGACCAAAATTTTTGAAGGTGGGAGCGAAGCCTCAACGCGTACTCTTGCCCGAAGGCAGTAATCCGCAGCCCGATCAGGATTACAGTTATTGGATTTCAACCCTTAAATAAACTCGCCGATTACGATGAAAAATTACCTGTTTATTTTCTGTATTGCATTGCTGCAAACAGCTTGCAGTCAGTCGAATACCAATTATGGCGAAGCTTTTATCGGCGTTTGGCAAAGTGTTGACGATGAGCGCGTTCGTTTCGAAATTGTGAAGCAGGTTCGCGAGGGCCGTGTGATTGAGAAGCGTTATGAGCTGAATATCTTATCAGCGCCGGCCGATATGCCACCGAAACTCATTGAAAAAGGGCAGTATAACTATCAGTTGGTTACGGCAAAGCCCGAAGATAATTTCCATCCATTTATGGAGTTTATCCACAAAAACTCCTTCAACGACACCCTTCCATTTTTGGGCTTAAATGCCGATAATAGTTTATTAATCAGACGATTCAGGAAGAGAATTAATATACCTGAAGCCCAGTTTCGGCGCGTCAAATAGCCTGAATTTTTTTGGGATTTGGGCGCCTGCCTTCCCTAAGTTTTCGGTGTATTGATGTTTCATCGGCGGGCACCGCACTCTTCGCCTTAGCCCCGCTGCCTCCCGTTGCGGGGGCTGCTGGCTGCGATTGCTGGCGCAAAACCTGCGTTCCATTTTGGCCGGCGTATAGTTTTAAAAGTGGAGGGGAGAACCAAATTTGAGGCTCATTGTTTCATTGCTGCAATGGATGAATTGTTTTTAGGGTGAAGCAGCATATTCAAGATGGTTGTCATCTCCTTTTGCAACAACATAAGGCTTTCTCATTGTATTTCCAGTTGATTCCTTACTTTTACGCTCCTTAAAGACGATATGACTCAGCGTTTTTCCAAATTCATGAAAGGCATGGCGCCCTTTCTTTTCTTGCTCAATGCCGGTTTTGCACAGGCTCAGATAGATATTGCGGTCGACAATGCCACCAATCTCGTTCAACAGGTTTTGGTTGGAGCCGGTGTTCAGGTGTCAAACATTACCTCTGCTGGTGATCCCGCGCAGATTGGTCGCTTCAACAACGGCAACTCTGTGAATTTAGGCATCAACAGTGGCGTGGTAATGACTGTCGGTAATTTACCTGAGCAATCGAATCCTGCTTCATTCTCTTATATTGGACAGCCTGATGCTGCTGTTGGGGCATTATCCACCTCTTTCAACAACAACATCAACATTACCGATGACCCTGACTTAGCAGCCATTTTAAGTCAGTTTGGAGTACCCGGAGGTACGAATAACAATGTGGCAATTATTGAATTCGACTTCATTCCAGCTGGCGATTCACTTCGGTTTCGATACACATTCGGCTCTGATGAATACGATGGTTTTGTATGCTCCAATTTTTTCGATGCCTTTGGGTTTTTCCTGAGTGGGCCTGGAATCAACGGACCGTATAGCAACAACTCAGTCAATCTGGCTCTTGTTCCTGGCACCAATCTTCCGGTAGGCATTAATACAATTAACGATGGTATCTCTGATGCATTTAATCCTATTTGCCCTCCCGGAGGACTCAGTAATACTCAATATTATGTCGACAATAGTTTGTCTACAAATTTCGCCATCGATGGTTTTACTGTACCCCTGTTGTGTGAGGCTCAGGTGCAATGCGGCGAAACTTATCACATTAAATTAGTGATTGCCAATGGTACCGACGTTTCGCTTGACTCTTGGGTTTTTCTCGAGGCAGAAAGCTTTACCACGCCAATACCCACATTGAACATTGCGAACCTTCTTCCTGATACTGCGGTAATCGAAGGCTGTATAAACGGTGACATTGTTTTTACACGCAGTTTGGCCAATGATGAGGTTTCTTTTCCGGTAACATACGGTGGTACGGCAATCAATGGTGTTGACTACACCGGTTTACCCGACACTTTGATTTTTCCTGTTGGTGTGACTGCCGTTCCTTTCACATTGGTTCCTACCAATGATGGTATCACCGAGAATGGGTTTGAGACGATTGAAATAGGATTTCGTTTTGTGAACGATTGCGGCGATACGGTCGACGTGAGTAGAACAATAAAAATCCGTGATCCTTATGAGCTCACATTAACAAGTCCAAACCCAACCCTCGATTGTCCAACTGCCAACTACACGGTTAGTGCGCAGGTTAGCGGTGGGTATGAACCCTATCAGTTTCAATGGAGCGTGAACAATCTGATTACGCCTACCATCAACGTCCCGATTTTTGAAACGCAAACATTCATTGTACAAATAACCGATAGCCTCGATTGTGAATTTGTGCGAACTGCCGACACCATCACCGTAACACTGAATTACGACAGTCTTTTAACACAGGTAACCCAAGTAGAAATATGTTCGGGCGACACAGTCGACATTTCAACAAATGTGGCCTTTGGATTACAACCTTACACCTTTAACTGGGGCTCTTTTGGAAACACCGACACCATCGCTGTTACTGCAACCGACACCACTGTTTTCGAATATACCATTACAGATGCATGCGGTATTTCTCGGTCCGACTCCGTGATTGTGAATGTTCCCAATTATCCACCTGTTGAGGTCTTCCCGAAAGACACCGTTATCTGTTCCAAAGATGGATTGGCCATTTTATATGCTCCTTCTGAGGGTGGAAATGGAGAGTATATCTGGGAGTGGGCCGGACCTGCAACAATCACTCAGTTCAACGACTCTGTATTCAATGCGGCTCCTACAACAACCTCACTGTTTGCGGTAACCGTTACCGATGGATGCGGCTCTACTGCCGTAGATACCATGCAGGTTGAAGTAATTAACTGTGTTCTTCAGGTGGGCAATGCTTACAGCCCTAACGGCGATGGTAAGAATGATATATTTTTCATAAACTTCATAGAGCAGTACCCCGACAATGTGGTTTACCTCTTTAACCGTTGGGGAAATAAGATATTTGAAGCCCAGAGCTACAAGAATGATTGGGACTTTGAAAATGTACCATCCGGAACCTACTACTACGTGGTAGATCCAGGCGATGGAACAGACCCACTCCGTGGATTTGTTTCTCTATTCGTCGAGTAATCAATACAAAATTTTAATCGCAAGGGTTTCGGCATTGCCGGAGCCCTTTTTTGTTGCTATACAATAAGCTCAACCTCTACTGTTGGCCCAAGCTTATCGGGCAAAGCCGGGCTTTTGAACCATCCATCCACAAGCTTATCCACAGTCCTGTTGATTTCAAAAAATCGCGCAAAGTCGAGCGTGTTTTCCGGAGCCCGAACTTTACACCGGGAAGGGGAAAGCTGTGGGATTCCCTTCGCCCTTTTCGCCCGAATTGTCAAGGGAAAAACGTGTATTTCACCCCAAAGAAATCAACATAGCTGAGGGGGTATGATAGAATAGATGTCTTTATTTGATAAATCTCAATTTGAATGGATTGAAACACCATTATTCAGGTTCGATTACCTTAGCCGCATGAAGTGTTTTATCAGCATCATTGTCTTGCTTTCCTGCATGAACCTCACAACCTACGCCCAGCCCGATCCACACAGTGCAGCTCGACCAGCGGAAGCCGTAATCACACACCTTTCGCTCAATCTGGTGGTCGACTTTGACGCAAAACGCCTGAAAGGGAAAGCCACCTATCGCATCGATAAGTCGCCGCAAAGCCGCGAAATTTGGCTGGATACCCGAAATCTGAAAATCGAAGCCGTACGCTATGCCGATGGCTCCAAAGCCAACTACTCATGGGGCGAGGAAAAACCATTTCTTGGAAAACCACTCCGCATTGAACTACAGGCCAATACACAAAGCCTCACCATCGATTATTCCACCACCGATGGCGCCGAAGCCATCCAATGGCTCGAATCCGAACAAACACAAAGCAACAAGCCTTTTCTGTTTACCCAAGGACAAGCCATCCTCACACGCACCTGGATTCCGATACAGGATAGCCCCGGTATTCGCTTTACCTGGGACGCTGAAGTGAAGACTCCACCGGAGTTTATGGCGGTTATGAGTGGGCGAAACATTCAGAAGCGGAACGATACCGGGGTTTATTCGGCGCAAATGGAACTGCCCGTTCCGGCCTACCTGATTGCTTTGGCCGTAGGTGAACTCGAGTTTGCACCCATTGGCGACCGTTGCGGGGTGTATGCCGAGCCTCAAATGTTGAAAGCAGCCGCCTATGAATTTGCTGATGTAGAAAAGATGCTGCTTGCGGCTGAGTCGCTTTACGGCCCTTACCTCTGGGGGCGCTACGATGTGCTGGTATTGCCGCCTTCTTTCCCCTTCGGGGGGATGGAAAATCCACGCCTCACCTTTGCCACGCCAACCATCATTGCCGGCGACCGTTCGCTCACCGCATTGATTGCCCACGAACTAGCGCACAGCTGGTCGGGCAACCTCGTTACAAACTCCAACTGGAACGATTTCTGGCTAAACGAAGGCTTTACAGTGTACTTCGAACGTCGCATCATGGAGGCGCTTTACGGGGCCGACTATGCCCAGATGCTTGAGGTTTTGGGCCATGGCGATTTAATGGCAACCCTAAACGATATGGGCATGGATAGTCCCGATACACGGTTAAAACTTAGCCTCGAAGGCCGTGATCCGGATGATGGCATGTCCGACATTGCCTATGAGAAAGGTTGCTTCCTGTTGTGCTACCTCGAGGAAGAGGTTGGTCGGCCTGCATTCGACAGTTTTCTGAAGCGCTATTTCAAAGAGTTTGCATTCAAGGGCATCACCACCGAGCGGTTTATCCAGTTTTTAAACAAACAGCTCAAGCTGAGCGATGAGCAAAAAGCTGTGGTGCAACGGTGGATCCTCTCCCCTGGCCTTCCGGCAGAATGTAAGGTTCCGAAAAGCACACGGTTCGATACTGTGCAGATGGCGGTTCAGCAGTTCATCAATGGTAATGATGCGCTAAACACGCGTGGCATGGAGAATTGGACATCGCATGAGTGGCTCTTTTTTATCAGGAATCTACCTATCGAGCTCAGCCAGTCGCAAATTGAACGGCTACTCAAGCCTATGGGCTGGTATGAATCAGGCAATGCCGAAATTCGTTTTGCCTGGCTAATGAATCGCGTGCAAGCCGGAGATACAACCGCATTTCCGCATGCCTCGCGCTTCCTTTCAGAAGTTGGACGGCGTAAGTTTGTGCTGCCGTTGTACAGCGCTCTGCTCAACCAGGCCAGCATGCGTAACGAAACAATTGCCCTGTTTAACAAACAGGCTTCACGCTATCATGCAGTTACCCGGAATAGCGTAGAAGAACGCATCAAAAGCCTGAAAAAATAATGTTCCCACAATCTGTAAATCCTTAGGTTTGCAGCAAAAATCCGTTTATGTCAATCAATACAACTGCCTTTAAAGGGCAAACCGTAAATTTGATAGATGACCTTCCCGAAGTAAGTGGAACGGCCTATGATTTCACCTTTGTAAAATCCGATTTAAGCGAAACATCACTTTACGATTACGAAGGAAAAATAAAAGTGCTTATTGGCGTACCCAGCCTTGATACCGGAGTTTGTCAGAAAGAAGCCCGCCAGTTCAACGAAAAGCTTAATGCCATCGATGGGGTTGTTGGACTCGTTATTTCTAAAGACCTTCCCTTTGCCATGAAGCGTTTTTGCGAGGCAGAGGGCCTGAACAACATCATTCCGGCTTCCGACTTCCGTTACGGCGATTTTGCCCGTGAGTTTAATACCGAGATGGCCGATGGTCCGCTTAAAGGACTGGTAGCCCGGACCGTTTTCGTGGTGGATGCTGATAACAAGATTCGCTACGTGGAAATTACTCCCGATATTACCGTAGAACCCGATTACGACAAGGTTTTATCGGCTGTTTCAGCGTTGAAGTAAACCAATTTCAACCCATCAAAAAAGGCGGTGTTCTTCCATGCGAAGACACCGCCTTTTTTAATTCACGTTCTGAACTTAGTTCACCAGCGAAATATCGAACTGAACGAGGTCGATAAACTGCTGTACACGGGCGTCAACTTCGGCTTCTCCAAGGTTTTGGATGCGCTCGGTACCAAACTTCTCCACACTGAAAGAAGCCATGGCGGAACCGAAAATAACCGCACGCTTCATGTTATCAAAGGAGATGTCTTCTGTGGCTGCGAGGTAGCCAATAAAACCGCCGGCAAAACTGTCGCCAGCACCGGTAGGGTCGAACACTTCTTCGAGCGGAAGCGCTGGGGCGAAGAACACTTGTTCTGCATTGAAAAGCAGTGCTCCATGTTCGCCTTTCTTAATAATGAGATACTTAGGGCCCATCGCTAAAATCTTTTGAGCAGCCTTAACCAGCGAATACTCACCCGACAGCTGACGCGCTTCCTCGTCGTTGATTGTAAGCACATCAACCCGCTTTAGCAAGCTGTGAAGCTCGCCCAACGCGATATTCATCCAAAAATTCATGGTATCTAATACCACGAGTTTTGGACGTTGCTCCAGCCGATCGAGCACTTGATGCTGCACCGAAGGCGCAAGATTTCCCAACATAAGAAACTCACAGTGCTGGTAGGCCTGAGGAATTACCGGATCGAAGGTAGCCAGCACATTCAACTGCGTATCGAGTGTATCGCGCGAGTTCATGTCGTTGTGATAACGACCACTCCAGAAAAACGTCTTTTCTCCTTGCTTGATTTGCAGCCCTTCGGTGTTTACACCACGTTTCTCCATCATCTGAATAGCCTCAGCAGGGAAATCGTCGCCAACTACCGACACAAGGTTGATTTTTTTATGGAAATACGAGGCCGCAAGGCTGATGAATGTGGCAGCACCGCCTACGATTTTATCGGTTTTGCCGAAAGGTGTTTCGATGGCATCAAAAGCAACGGTGCCGATCACGAGTAAGCTCATTATGAATGGGTTTTGTTGGGGTAAACACGTATGGCCTCGCGCAAAATTTCGACGCAGGCTTTTAAATCGTTGAGGTTGAGGACATATCCGATTCTCACCTCGTTTAATCCGGCGCCCGGAGTGGAGTAAAAGCCGGTGGCCGGGGCGAGCATCACGGTTGCATTTTGGTATCGGAATTCCTCGAGCAACCACTGGCAGAAGTGATCGGAATTTTGGATCGGCAAGCGAGCCATTGCATAGAAGGCGCCTTTGGGTTTTGGACAAAACACTCCTTCAATAGAGTTCAGGCCATCCACCAATAGGTCGCGACGCGCCACATATTCGTTCACCACCTCTTCGAAGTAAGTGTCGGGTGTGTCGAGTGCGGCTTCGGAGGCAATTTGGCCAAAGGTTGGCGGACTTAAGCGGGCCTGGGCGAACTTGAGTGCAGTTTGAATCACCTGAGGGTTTCGGGTAACCATGGCACCAATGCGCGCGCCACACATGCTGTATCGTTTCGAAACCGAATCAACAAGCACCACGTGGTTTTCGAGGCCATCCAACTGCATGGCAGAGAAAAAAGATTCTCCGTCGTAACAAAACTCCCGGTAAACCTCATCGGCGAAAAGATAGAGGTCGTGCCGTAGCACGATGTCGCGCAGTTTTTCGAGTTCTGATCGGGAATACAAATAGCCTGTTGGGTTGCCCGGGTTAGAAATGATGATGGCCTTGGTTTTCGGTGTAATGAGGGCTTCGAACGACTCTACCGGCGGCAAGGCAAATCCATTGTCGATTGTCGACTTAACCGGAACAACTTTAGCTCCGGCCGTCATCGCGAAGCTTAGGTAATTGGCATAGAATGGTTCCGGGATGATAATCTCGTCGCCCGGGTCGAGGCAGGTCATAATGCCAAACAGCAGCGCTTCGGAGCCTCCTGTGGTGATGAGGATGTCGTTGTGCGTTACCTGAATACCATTTTTGGCATAGTAAGCGGCAAGTTTGCGGCGGTACGATTCATTTCCGGCGCTATGGCTGTATTCGATCACTTTAAGGGTGGTCGATTTCACCGCATTGAGCGCCTCGTTGGGAGTGTGAATGTCGGGCTGACCAATATTGAGGTGATAGATTTTCACCCCTTCGGCTTTGGCCTTTTCGGCGTAGGGTACCAGCTTACGAATAGGTGAAGCGGGTAACTGAATTCCTTTCTGCGATATACCTGGCATAAAACAAAAAACCCCGGTACTGAACCGGGGTGCAAATATGGTAAAAAACAGGTTTTGAATTACTTCTCAACAGGAGCCATGCCTTGTTTTTTCTCAGGCATTCCGGCGTCTGCTGGAGGTGGTTCTACGTTTCCTTTGATGTAAAGCGTCTTGGTGGCTGTTTTGTCCTTGTCCATGTTTTGAATGGTCAGTGTAACATTCTTATTGATAGCACCGGCACGCTTGGTATCGTAGCTTACGCGGATTTTACCGGTTTTGCCTGGCGCAATGGCTTCTTTCGGCCATTCAGGAACGGTACAACCGCAAGAGCCTCTTGCATTGGTGATGAGGAATGGTTCTTTGCCATTGTTGGTGAAAGAGAATTCACAAGTACCGTCACCACCATGTTTCACGGTGCCGTAATCGTGTGTTTCTTTTTCAAATTGAATGGCGGGAGTCCAGTTTTGCTCTCCAGCTGCAGGTGCTTGAGCATTGAGCGCTAAAGACCCACTCAGGGCCACTACCAAAGCTAAAAAAATGCGTTTCATTGGGTTTGTTTGGAATATGAGGTTCGACAAATGTACTTTTTTTTAGGTGGAATTGATGATGGCATCAATCCAAATTGTGCAGTCTCGAAAAGGTGAACCAGCTTATGGAAGCTTATTTCTTTTGAGATTCGGCTGCCTTACCTGTTACGTTGCCGTTGATGGTAAGTTTCGTGGTTCCGGTCTTATCGCGGTTAACGCCACTGGAAAAAGTAACGGTAACATCTTTGGTAAACTGCCCCGGACGACCTTCGGAGTTGTACCCTACTGTGATTTTTCCGGTTTTTCCCGGAGCAATTGGTTGTTTTGGCCATTCTGGAGTGGTGCATCCGCAACCGGCTTGTGCATTGCTCACCACAATGGGCTCTCTGCCTGTATTGGTAAATGTAAACTCGTAAGTAGCTTTTGGACCTTCAGGAATGGTTCCGAAATCGTGAGATGTCTTCTCGAATTTAACGGTTGGCGTCCAGTTTAAGTCAGTGGTGGCCGGGGCTTGCGCTGATAGTGTTAGGGAACCCATCATCAGCAAAAAGGCAAACATGTTTTTCATAGTGGTCAAAGTGTAGGAATTAAAAAAACCGGGGGCTAATTGCAAAATTCGCGCCAACTTAATGTGGATGACAGTGGATTTTAAGGCTGGCTAAAGGTTTGATTTACAATTATCTATCTTAACGGAGGGCTTTTACGCCCCGTTTTGTCATCCACACACCACCCCTTAACAAGCCTTAAGCAGAACCGGTAATGCCTCCAAAAATAAGGAGAGAGCAGGCCGAAATCAACTATTTTTGCCGCCACGATTTTTACCTAAGTCATGGAAATTCCCAAGCAGTACAGTCCCGCCAACATCGAAAACAAATGGTATCAAACCTGGATGGAAAAGGGCTTTTTTCGCTCCACGCCCGACCACCGCGAGCCATTTACCGTGGTGATTCCACCGCCTAACGTAACGGGTGTGCTGCACATGGGGCACATGCTGAACAATACCATTCAAGATGTGCTCATCCGCCGCGCGCGGCTACAGGGAAAAAATGCCTGCTGGGTGCCCGGAACCGACCACGCTTCGATTGCTACCGAGGCCAAAGTGGTGAATAAGCTCCGTGAGCAGGGAATTGAAAAGAATAGCCTCAGCCGTGAGCAATTTCTCAACCATGCCTGGGAGTGGAAAGAAAAGCACGGTGGAATTATCCTCGAGCAATTGAAGAAACTGGGCGCTTCCTGCGATTGGGAGCGAACCAAATTCACCATGGATGCTGATCTGAGCCGTTCGGTAATTAAAGTTTTCATCGATTTGTATCGCAAAGGCCTGGTTTACCGTGGCGTTCGTATGGTAAACTGGGACCCTAAGGCCCAAACTGCAGTATCTGACGAAGAGGTAATCTATCGCGAAACGCCCTCTAAACTTTACCATGTTCATTACCGCTTGGCCGATGGCAGTGGTCACATCACGATTGCCACTACCCGACCCGAAACAATTCTTGGCGACACAGCCATTTGCGTTCACCCAAACGATGAGCGCTACACTTCGCTGGTTGGAAAGAAGGCCTTGGTTCCGTTGATCAATCGGGAAGTTCCCATTATTGCCGATGAATACGTTGACTTAACCTTTGGTTCGGGTGCGCTGAAAGTAACACCGGCGCACGATGTAAACGACTATCAGCTTGGGCAGAAGTATCAATTGCCTTCGATAGATGTAATTGCTGCGGATGGGACCATGAGTGAGGCCGCTCAACTGTATGTTGGTGTTGACCGGTTTGAAACCCGGAAGCGCATCATTGCGGATATTGAAGCAGCGGGGCAGCTTGCTAAGGTGGAAGAAATTAAGAACAATGTAGGCTATTCGGAGCGCACCGATGCGGTAATCGAGCCGAGGCTTTCGATGCAGTGGTTTGTGCGGATGGAAGTATTGGCAAAGCCCGCACTCGAGGTGGTGCGCGAAGGGAAAGTAAAACTGCATCCGGCCAAATTTTTCAATACCTATAAGTATTGGATGGAGAATGTGAAGGACTGGTGCATTTCGCGTCAACTCTGGTGGGGGCAGCGAATTCCGGCCTGGTATGCCCCCGACGGCACGTTTGCAGTGGCGGAGACTCAGGCGGAGGCCTTGGTAGAGTTCGAAAAGCAAGGGAAAATACTCAGCGCCACTGAAATTCGTCAGGATGAAGACGTGGTAGATACCTGGTTCTCTTCGTGGCTTTGGCCAATTACCGTGTTTGATGCGGATGCCATTGGAAAATCGCCGGCGGAGTTCAATGCTGATTTGAAATATTACTACCCGACCAACGATCTGGTAACGGCGCCCGAAATTCTCTTTTTCTGGGTGGCCCGGATGATCATGGCCGGTATGGAGTACTGCGGCGACATTCCGTTTAGCAACGTTTACCTTACCGGTATTGTGCGCGATAAGCTGGGACGGAAAATGTCGAAGTCGCTGGGGAATTCGCCCGACCCGATTGACTTAATTGAAAAGTATGGGGCTGATGGCGTTCGGATGGGCATGCTGCTCACTTCTCCGGCCGGGAACGACTTACCGTTCGATGAAAGCATGTGCGAGCAGGGCCGTAACTTCAGCAACAAAGTATGGAACGCCTTCCGTTTGGTGAAGGGCTGGGAAGTATCAGATTCCGAACAACCGGAAGCCGCCCGTGAAGCAGTGGCCTGGTTTGGTTCTCACCTCGCTGCCACCATGGCCGAAGTGGATGATTTATTCTCCAAGTACCGCATTTCGGAGGCCTTGATGACCTTATACAAGCTTACTTGGGATGACTTCTGTGCCTGGTATTTGGAGGCGGTGAAACCCGGCTTTCAGCAAAGCATCGACCGGAAGACTTACACAGCAACGGTTGCCTATTTTGAAGATTTACTTCGCCTGCTGCACCCCTTTGTACCCTTTATCACCGAAGAGATTTGGCATTATTTGGCTGAGCGAAACAATGCATTTCTCATTGTCGACCGGATGCCTCAGGCAGGAACCGTAAATGAAGCCGGTAACAAGGATTTTGAGCTGTGTCGCGAGTTGATTGCTGCGATAAGAACCTATCGCGCAGAGCGCGGGATGAGCCCTAAAGAAGCCTTAACGCTGTACTCAAAAGTTGATTTGCCGTTTGAAGCCGTGCTGCGTAAACTGGCCAACATTGATGACATAACCACGGTGCAGGAAAAGCCACAAGGCACTGTTGCCCTGGTGTTGCGAACAGTTGAGATTTTCCTTCCGATGGGCGAATCGTCAGATCCGGAAGCGGAACGCGAAAAGCTGCAGAAAGAGCTGGAGTATACAGAAGGCTTTTTGGCTTCGGTAGAGAAGAAACTCAGTAACGAGCGCTTCGTTAGCAATGCCAAACCCGAAGTGGTTGAAATTGAACGCAAAAAACAACAAGATGCTCAGCAGCGCATCAAAGCCTTAAAGGAGCAGCTCGGAAGCTTATAAGTAGGGCTTACTGAAAAACACTCAATAGTTTTATTGATAACGCTTTAGCCTCTGTTTGAATTAGACCTAGTGCAAGGGTTTTTAGTGGTGCTTTTGAAAATCCATGCACGCTTAAACTCGTGGAGTTCAATTTTTCGTTAGCCAGAAATACAGCATCTGCTTCGTTGCCCGCGGCTCGCAGTATTCAATATACAGCTTCGCCTAGTCGCCTCGCATCTGCTGCATTTCTGACTTTTTCAGTA
>JAIXUS010000046.1 GCA_027483445.1 Bacteroidota bacterium
AACCGCATTTGGATCGGCTGAGAGAATTCGTAGTTGTTGCCCGGAATATTACCAACGACTTCCTGTACTGCCGCAATCAACTCGTCGCGTGACTTGCGTGGTTCCGGCCACTGCGACTGCGGTTTAAGCATGATGTAACCATCGGAGATATTCGGTGGCATCGGGTCAGAGGCGATCTCAGCCGTTCCCGTTCGTGCAAAGACACGTTCAATCTCAGGGAACTTGGCTTTGAGCGTCGCTTCGAGCTGCTGTTGCATTACCACCGACTGTGACAAGCTGGTACCAGGGATACGCAGGGCCTGGATAGCGAAATCGCCTTCGTTTAAGTTGGGTACAAACTCACTGCCCATGCGGGTCGCGATCAGACCACACAGAACCACGGCCACGACGGCGGCGGTCAAGACCACGGCTTTGGCCGCCATAACGCGGTCCAGCAAAGGGGCGTACCAGCGCTTGGCTTGCACCATCAGCCAGTTTTCTTTCTCGTTAACGCGGTTGCCAATGAATAGTGCGACGGCAGCCGGGATGAAAGTCACCGACAAAATCATTGCGCCTAGCAGCGCAGCGACCACAGTGAATGCCATCGGGTGAAACATCTTTCCTTCAACACCGGTAAGGGCGAAGATGGGCAAGTACACCACCATGATGATGAGCTGACCGAACAAGAGCGGTCGTCGTGATTCCTTGGCGGCTAGGAATACTTCGTGGAATCGCTCCGAGCGCGTCAACGGTCTGCCGTACTGCGCTTGCGCATGGGCGAGACGA
The DNA here is from genome assembly GCA_027483445.1 of Bacteroidota bacterium. Classification (GTDB taxonomy): domain Bacteria; phylum Bacteroidota; class Bacteroidia; order M30B66; family M30B66; genus CAMCXT01. The sequence goes on from JAIXUS010000046.1 coordinate 766, forward strand.
CGGACGCAGTTCTCGACGATCACAACCGCACCGTCGATGATGATGCCGAAGTCCAGTGCCCCGAGGCTCATCAAATTGGCACTTACCTTGTAGGTCACCATTCCCGTGAAAGTGAACAGCATCGATAAGGGAATTACGGTCGCCGTGATGATGGCCGCGCGAATATTGCCCAGGAATAGAAACAGGATCACGATCACGAGGATCGCACCTTCCAACAAGTTCTTCTTCACCGTGCTGATGGCTTTGTCCACCAGCACTGTGCGGTCGTAAACCGTGACTGCATGTACGCCTTCAGGCAGGTTGCGGTTAATTTCCACCATCTTTTTGTCGACGGCTTGAGCGACCGTTCGGCTGTTTTGCCCAATGAGCATGAAGACCGTACCCAGTACCACTTCGCGCCCATTGTCTGTCGCGGCACCCGTGCGCAGTTCACGTCCCAAGCCGATTTCGGCCACATCCCGTACCCGGATTGGCACACCATCGGCGCTGCTGAGAATCACATTGCCGATGTCATCCAGCGTCTTGACCTGTCCTGGGGCTCGAATCAGATATTGCTCTCCACGCTTTTCGATATAACCCGCACCCACGTTCCCATTGTTGCGATCCAATGCCGTCACGATGTCCTGCAAGGTGACGCCCAGCGAGGCAAGTCGTTCGGGTATCGGCGCAATCTGGTATTCCTTGGCGTAGCCGCCAATCGAGTTGATTTCTGTGACGCCAGGCACGTTGCGTAACTGCGGCTTGATGATCCAGTCCTGAATCTCGCGCAGATCGGTGGTCGTGTAGGGCAGGCCATCAGGCTTCTTCGCACCATCCTTGGCTTCTACCGTCCACAGGTAGATTTCGCCCAAGCCGGTCGAAATCGGACCCATCGCCGGACTAATTCCAGAAGGCAGCTTGTCACGCGCTTCCTGTATGCGTTCGTTGACCAATTGGCGTGCAAAGTAGATGTCGGTGCCGTCCTTGAAGATCACTGTCACCTGTGACAGTCCATAGCGGGATAGGGAACGGGTTTGCTGCAGATTAGGGAGGCCCGCCATCACGGTCTCAATCGGGTAAGTCACCCGTTGCTCGGTCTCCAGCGGCGAGTACCCTGGTACTTGGGTATTAATCTGTACCTGGACGTTGGTGATGTCTGGAACGGCATCAATGGGGAGCTTCTGGTAATTGTATACACCGATGGCCCCCATACCGATGACTGCCAGCAGAACTAACCATCGGTGCTCGATGGCTGCGTGAATCAGTTTTTCAAACATGTGCGTGGCTCCGATATTAATGGGCGTCTTCGGCAGCAGTTTTGCCGAGCTCAGACTTCACGACAAAGCTGCCTTCAGATGCATAGAGAGCCCCCGGTTTGACTCCTTGTAGAATCTCAACACGCTTGCCATCGCTGCGACCCAACTGCACGGGCTGGGCTATGAAGCCTCCGTTCACCTTCAGGAACACGACGGACCTGTCTCCCACGATTTGAATGGCGTCACTGGCCACGGTTACGGGGACATCCGCCTCTGAAGCGGTTACCTCCGCGCTGACAAACAAACCAGGACGCCAAGCGCCCTTGGGATTAGATAAGATCACGCGGGCCTTGGCCATGCGGGTCTGCTCACCGATCAATGAACCCACCAAAATGATGGTTCCAGTCGCGCTGGCATTGAACGCCGTTGCTTTGATGGTGACCTTCTCACCAACCCTGACCAGCGGTAAATCTTTTGCCGGTACACTAATCTCGGCCCAGACCTGCCCCAAGTCGGATACTGTGAACACGGCAGCGTCTTCCTTGACGGCTTCGCCGAGGCTGAGATGCTTTTCGATCACCAACCCGTCGAATGGCGCGCGCAGCTCGAAGCGATTAAGCCCGCCCGACAAACTTGAAGTCATCCCCAAGGCAGACAATTTCTGCTGGGCATTGACCACGGCAATTTCCGCCTCGTGCAAGGCTTGTGTGGCTTGGAGATAGTCCTGCTCGGCAGAGACCTTCTGTTCCCAGAGCCGCTTCTCACGTTCATACGTGGTCTTGGCCAAGGTCAATCGCTTTTGTGCCGTCTGCAACTCGCTGCGCTGCTCTGAGGCCGCTGGGCTGGCAATGACAGCCAGCACTTGGCCTCGTCTGACCGCCTGCCCCAGACTGACCTGCACACTCTCGACCACTCCTGCGATGCGCGGAACAACATGCGATGTCCGGTCCTCGTTCAGGCGAATCTCCCCCGGCAATTGCAAAGCGGATTTGATGCGAGCTGGACCGGCTGTATCGATGCCAATGGATGCGGCCTTAATTTGTGTTTCGCTAAAGTCGACTTTTCCTTCTTCCTGACTCAAGACGAACCTGAAGGGACCGGTGGAAGTATCGGCAATGATGCTGATTTCAAAGGCATGTGGCTCGGCCACCACCTCGCGGCTCACGAGGCTGTCTTTGTCAGGTATGAAGTTGAGGGTCTGCTTCTCACCGGTCAAGCGCGTGATGGTGGCACTGACTTTGATGGCATTGTTTGGAAGCGGCTTGTCTTTGTTGAGCAGCCAGATCCGCAGTCGTGATTCGCCGCTATCCCCAGCCAGTACCGCCTCCAACCCGAAGTCCCCTTCCTTGAACAGCTTGCCGCCATGCGACCCCTTGTTCGGATCCTCTTGCCGCTCTCCTCCACGATGTGCCGTGGATTCAATGCGGCTGCCATGGTCGTCATCTTCTGCGGTTTTGGATTTCTTGTCGTTGAGAATGGTAGTACCAAGCATTACGCCAGTCACAATAATCGCAGCAATGGCGATCAGTTGTTTTTTGCTAATGTTCAGTTTATTCGCGTCGATTTGCATGTTCATTCCTGGTTAGCTGGCTTGTCGGCATTCGTGCTGGGGTCGCCGAGCACCCGATCAATGTTTGCCGCCACGCGATGTGCTTCGGCTAGGGCCTTGAGGTATTGGGACTTGGCGGCGAAGTAGGTGCGCTGTGCATCCAGCACTTCCAGAAAGTTGAACTTGCCGTTTTCAAACCCGATGGTGGCTGCGTCATAGGCACTCTTGGCCCCGGGCAGTATGTCCCGTTGCAGCACATCCACTTCCCCACGAATGGCATCCAGCTGCTCGCGGGCTTGCATAACTTCAGTGCCGACGCGCACGTTCAAAGCCTGGAATTCGTCCCGGGCTTTATCTTCTCGCTTCAGCGCTTCGAGCAAATTGCCCTGATTACGATTAAACAGCGGCAATGGAACGGAGATGCCCAACAGTAGCTGATCGCTCTGCAGTTCATTGGCACGCTTCACTCCAAGGCGGAAGGTGACATCGGGCATCTGCTTGCTGCGCTCCACATCGACCAACGATCTGCGGCGTTCTACCTCTAGCTGGGCGCGACGCAAAGTTGGCGACGCAGACAAGCGTTGCTGGACACTGTCAAAGCTTGGAACAACCGGGGTCGCTTCAACATTGCCCTCAACGAGGGTGAAGCGAGGGGGATTGGGACCCAGCAGGCTGGCCAGACGCACCCGAGCGTTGCGCTGTTCGCTTTGTGCTTGCGCGAGTTCAACGCGTACCCCGGCCTCAGCAACCCTAGCCTTGGACTCTTCTACCGGAGAAACCTTGCCTGCCGTCACGCGCTTGGCAACCGCGTCTGTCGCCTTTTTTGCTAAATCCACACTATCAAGCGCCAGAGTCGCACGCTCTTGGGCTGCTAGCATTTCGAAGAAAGCAGCGATCACTGCGGCGCGGATCTCGATGCGCCGCACATTCAGTCCTTCCACTGCTATGTCGCGCCCTCGCTCAGCCGCCGCAATACGTGCGGCGCGCTTGCCGCCCATTTCGACGGGAAGGTTGATCTGCACACTTTGTGTACGGGTCTGTGCGCGCTGGTTTTCCAGCGAGTACTCCAGTTCTGGGTTAGGGCGTAATTGTCCTTGAAGCACCTGACCTTCAGTCGCCTCAATTTCCCGTGTTGCGACGGCCAGATCCAAATTGCCTTCTAGCGCCAGCGCTATGGCTTTCTGAAGCGTCAAAGTAGTTGCCGTTTCTGGCTGCGCCTCTGGACGGGCCGAACGGTTGGTTTGCGCAGCAGGTGGCGATTGAGCCAAAGCTGCTCCAGCGGCGAGCGCAATGAACAAGCCCGCTACAGCTACCTTTTTTGTGGTTCTGTGAAAGGTAAGTGGCGTCCGTCGTTTTTTATTTTGATTACTCTTCAACATCCGATTCTCCAGTGATTTCAAACACACGAAGGAATCGGCGAGGTGCGATCTCAATGATCGCCTGCTACATCGTCACATCAGCGTCGTAAACGCGGCTCTACGCGGTCACGCACTAAGCGCAACTGCTTTAGTGACGACGAGGGAAGAAACGCGCTCCCCGCCGATCAGGCGAGGACACGCCATTTCGGGCGCTCTAATCGTTGGAAAGATGGCGACGTGAGACGCGCCCAGTGGTCGGCTATGAGTAGGGACGAACTGAGTATCGGTGGGGGAGTCAGATTCTCATGCAGTATTGATGGACAGCTCGCATGACAGGATGCGCAATCAAGGTCATTGCCACCTGTCTTGGC
>JAIXUS010000048.1 GCA_027483445.1 Bacteroidota bacterium
AGAAATGCATCAGATGCAAGGCGACAAGGCGAAGCTGTATATGAATACTGCGAGCCGCGGGCAACGTAGCAGATGATGTATTTCTGGCTAACGAAGTAAATTAGATTTTGAAAGATTATTTGCACAAGAATTTAGAAAACAGGATTCAAAACCTTGCATTTAAATGAGTTCAAACAGTTGCTAAACTGCTAACAATAAATTCCTTGAGTGTTTTTCAGTAGGCCCTAAATAGGGTCTAAAGTGCTGCGAATAAAACTAATTGTCTTTAGTAATCCTCAAAACAGCGCCCTCAAACCATCCTCGAGTCGAACCTGGTACGTCGGTTTAAATCAGCCTCACCAGATCCCTTGCATCCTTGCATTCCGATAACTGAGAATTTGATTCGCATTGCGCGCAATTCATCATTAAGCGAGGCTCCAATCTGCTGCATTTGCCCTATTTCTTGAGTTTTAGGTTTTACAAGCATTTAAACGAATTCAAGAATACCCCCGCAATTTACACGGGTAGCGATTACATCTTTTCTCCTGAATTCCTGCATTTTATAACCTTTTGCGGCGCTTTGAGGAACTTCATCTTTGTCCTGTAAAACCAATCATAACAAACAATGAAAACCTCTGCCAACCTCGCTGCATGGTCCCTGTTCTTATATCTTTTTTCAGGGATTGCCCTTCTGTCGCCCGAAAGTGCCGCAGTTCACTCAACCCAATTGGAAGGGTTTATTCCTTCCGGAAATGCTTTCCGACAACATAAGCATCAAGGTGTATTCCTTGCCGCTGAAATCTCCAGTGTCCCGACCGATGCTGATTTTTCATCTATGAGCATCAACACGCCCGACGATTTGCCGCCGGCCGATGTGGAATATCCAGATGCTGGGCAAAAAATCACATTTACTGCAATTGCCGGAACAATTGCCTTCGTCTTTTTATTTCTGGCGTTGCTCGGAACCAAGGTAGTTCGCGACAATGAGTACTTCAAAACACTCAAGTTGAATGTGCTTTCGCCTGTGAAGGTGAGCGTGTTGGTATCGTTCTATTTTATGCTTATAGAATTCCTGCTCTGCTTCTGGATACAAGGTAGTGCTCCGAAGTTAAGTCCCGGCATTCTGATTTTCGGAGTAATTGCACTTTCAACCGCGGTATTCCATCACTTACTTAAACTGAAAAATGTTTCAGGCCAACACCTCAACTTCAACCGCCTTCAAGTTCTGCTCAATGCGCTTATTCCGTTAACTAATGTGTTAATTACACTCTACCTGGTTAACCCGACAATTCATGAATCAAGCTTCAACGACGTCCCTGAGTTTATCATTATTCCTTATCTCGTTCTTTCATTATTGCACGTCGGTGTTAGAGCATATGGCTCAGCAATCTCAGGCTCAGCAGTATTCAAACACATGGTTCAGCCGGAATTGAAGAAAAACATCACGATTTAGGGCCTACTGAAAAAGTCAGAAATGCGGCAGATGCGAGGCGACAAGGCGAAGCTGTATATTGAATACTGCGAGCCGCGGGCAACGAAGCAGATGCTGTATTTCTGGCTAACGAAAAATTGAACTCCACGAATTTAAGCGTGCATGGATTTTCAAAAGCTCGACTAAAAACCCTTGCACTTGCTCTAATTCAAACAGAGGCTAAAGCCTTATCAATAAAACTATTGAGTGTTTTTCAGTAAGCCCTAAGTAAGTTGGTTGTATTAGATGCATTATTAACGTAGTTGATTATTGGGATTTGTCGGTCTTTTCAGGCTTTATCGTATCGTTCCTCCTCCTCCTTTTCGATACTGAAGCCTTGGAAAGACTGGCAAATTCATTTTAATCACCTTCTCACCGGGTTTTGGCAAATCTCAAGTTTTGGATTGCATGATGGCTGCGGAATTGTCTTCAACGGGCCTTTCCCCTTACTTTTTTGAGAAGTGTCATTTGTTGTGCAGTTCAAAACACGAACGAGAAATCACCAAATAGTCAATAGCCCCAAGGGGGTGTTTTTCACGGTTTGGCTTTGGGCCTTTTTCACGGGCGCCTCCTACACGAAGTGCCCTTTTACAACGAGTTAATTGCATTCAATTTTGTATCCGAAATGTTACCCTTTTTAACATCTGTTTTGCACATTATCGGATTACCGACTGCCATTCCTTGGGGAATGCCAGTCGCAACACCTGCTGTGGATACTCTCGAACGAATTGTTTCGCCACTTGTAGGTTGCGTAAAGTCTCCACTAAACCATCTTTTGGAGAGTATTAATACATCATCATTTACAGAACAGTTTGCAAGTCTCGAATATGCCAAGTCGGTTGCCGAACAACCCGATATTCTTGACAATCGAATAAAAATCATTGTTGCCACATCGGCCGCTGTAATTGAATTGGTACTCCTGTTTTTTCTATTTAAAAATACTCCCTTCCTGTACGATACTGAGAGAAAGTCAACCGAAACCATTGAGCGTTTTTCCTGGATGAAACTATCTTGCTTTGTAGGGCTTTACACCATTCTGTTTTCGTTCCTGCTCTCATTTTGGCTGAATAACTCTTCGCCAAAATTGTCATTCAGCCTTTTTGGGTTTGCTAGCATTTCAATAATTACCTCGGTATTTCATCATCGCTTAAAGAAAAGCCAGTCCATGCATCAATCTCAAACCCATGTTGAGCTAAAGGCTTTTCTGGGTTTGCTCTTCCCATTAGCCACATTCCTCCTCACCATTTACTTTTCTGCATCGGTTTTTTACGATAACATTTTCCCTGAAATGCCATGGCCTATAATGCTTTTCCACATTGTCCTGGCCATGATCCATGTTGCAGTCCGAACTATAGATTCACAAATCGTGGATGCCCACTGGGTTCAGCACTTCCTGAATAAAGCCGACCATCGAAAAAGTTCGCCTTAGTAAAATACGTTGGTTTATTAATCAGAGCAGATTAGCGAAGTAAATTAATTCTAGGTTTAGAGGAGGGCAAGGAAAAGCTTCACTTGTTGAAGAGTTTCTTCCCTCCTTTAAGCATTTTGGTGGGCGTAGAGTTAGAAATGTGAAAGATTCACAGAGCTCGGTTATTTCTCTGTTGCCTGTATTTTATAGGTTTTGTGTTGATGGCAATCTATTCTGCCCAAGCGATTCGGCTATTCCTTGAGCATGACCAAGGCTGTAGTTGAGTAGAAACACGAATCAGGAATTCCAGTTGCCCGTCAATGATAAGGATCAACATCAAAAATTAGTCTGAAACCTTTGAGTGGATTCTCTTCGAAAAAACGAGCAGTTTGTTTCTGCAATTCCTCTTTTACCTTCTGGAGAGCAATGCCCTGCTCGAGTTTCAATAAGTAGTTTTTCTGAAACCGGTTGCGAACTTTAGCTACCGGAGGAAATTCCGGACCCAACAGGCGATTGCCGAAAATTGAGCGCAGCCATTGGCCCAATAACTCAGCGGCAGGTTCTAGTTGATGGATATCTTCATGTCGAATGTAAATGCCAATTAACCGTGTAAATGGAGGATAACCATACTTCTTTCGCTCATCAATTTCGCTTGCATAGAATCCTTCATAGTCGTGCTGTTGAACCCATTTTAATACAGGGTGGTCGGGTTTCCAGGTTTGGATGACAGCCAGTCCGGGCTCTTTCCTTCGTCCGGCGCGGCCTGCAACTTGACTTAACAACTGGAATCCTCTTTCGTTAGCCCTAAAATCTGGGTAATTCAGCATGCCATCCGCGCTAAGCACCCCTACAAGGCGCACTTGGCCAAAGTCGAGCCCCTTTGAAATCATTTGGGTTCCTACCATTACCTGAGTACGCTTCTCACGGAAATCTTCCATGAGCCTGTGGTAACTGCTTTTTGAGCGGGTTGTGTCCAAATCCATACGCCCAACCGAAATGCCCGGAAACAACTCTTGAATTTCTTCTTCAATTTTCTCCGTACCGAAGCCCTTCATTCGAATATCGGTCGAACTGCATTCTGCGCAGTGTGATGGAACGTTAAGTGCATAGCCGCAATAGTGGCAGCGCAGTTGGTGCTGCGACTTATGATAGGTTAAGCTGATGTCACATTGCACACAATGCGGAATCCACTTACACTTGGCGCATTCTAGCATGGGTGCGAAGCCTCTACGGTTCCTAAAAAGCAGCACCTGCTTGTCTTGCTCAAAGCTGAGAGAGGCCTCAGAAAGCAACAGCGGACCAAAGCTGCCTTTCATGCGCCCCTTCTTGGTTTGTACAGAGAGGTCATCCAACAACACATCCGGTAAAACAGCACCCCCAAAACGCTCTTTCAGTATTACCTGATGATACTTCCCAATTCGAGCTTGATAAGCGCTTTCTAATGATGGCGTAGCAGAGCCCAGAACTATACCGGCGCCACTTTGCTTGGCTAAATAGATGGCTGAATCTCTGGATTGGTATCGTGGAGAAGGGTCTTGCTGCTTAAACGAAGGATCGTGCTCCTCATCTACAATCAACAATCCGAGTTGCCGAAAGGGAAGAAATAGCGAAGATCGAGTGCCTAAGACAAGCTGGCCCGAAGTCTCAAAATTCGATACGGCATTCCAAACCTCCATGCGTTCTTGTTCACTAAATCGGGAATGATAAACCTGAACCCGCGTTCCGAAATGCCTCCGTAATCGAAGAATAATTTCCGAACTCAACGCAATTTCAGGTAACAAGTAAAGCACCTGATCGCCACGCTCAAGCGCTTCCTCCATTAAACGAATGTAGATTTCGGTTTTCCCGGAGCCGGTTGCTCCTTGAAGTAAAACGGGCTTCCCTTGCTCAAGGCCCTCTTGGATTTCACTGAGAGCCCTGGTTTGCTGATCGCTCAAAGAAAACGACTGGCCATCTAAACTTTCAGCACCCAACCTGCTAATGGTTCGTGTTTCCGATTCAAAAACCGATTTATCGACTAAGGCCGCCAATGCCGAAGCCCCTTTCGGGAAATTGGTCATCAGCGCTTTGCGCGAAACCCAGCCAAAACCGCCCTGAAGCCCTTCAGGCAAAGAAAGGTATCCAATGAGAATCTCTTGTTGCCTCGTAGCCCTGTTCAGCGAATCAAGCAAAATATTGAGCCGCTCTTCTTGGTGATATTCCGTTGATAGCCTTATATATACCTCCTTGCGAGGTTTGAAAATGTCCTTCAATTCCTCGTCTGCCGCCACCAGCTTTCTGTCCATCAATCTTTTAAGCAGGGGGAAAATGGTTTTGATGCCTGCAGCCTGTGCGGCCTCCTCAAGATTAAGCGCTCCGGATTGTCTAAGGGCATCCAACAGTCTGACTTCCCTTTCCTGAAGTCCTTGAATGGAGGCCTCTTCATCAATTTCGGGGTGTAGCCGTACAATTGTTTCACTGGAGAGCTTGAGGGCTGTGGGAAGAGCGGCATTCATAACCTCTCCTGGTGTGCACATATAGTAGTTCGCCATCCAGTCCCAAAAAGCCAGATGCTTTTCGCCAATGCAAGGCTCTATATCCAGTACGTCTTCAATGTATCGCGCCTCTCGGTCTTTGGGCGCCTGGTGATGAAGCCTGGAAATAAGTCCGGAGTAACGTTTCTTTTTCCCAAACGGCACAACTACGCGAATCCTTTCAGCAACAACCCCTTCCAAATGCCTCGGTATTCTGTAGACAAAGACCTTTGCCAAAGGCAGGGGAAGTAAAACATCCGCGAAAAGGGTGTCGGTCATCGAAGTCCAATGATAAAGCCTACACGGTAGTTTAGTGGTCCGCCGTAGATACTACTTGCTTGAGTGCCATCGTCGAGGAGGTTCCAAAGAACAGTGAAAGTGAAGAAGGAGTTTTCTCCGGCCATCTGGCGAAAGCCGCCACCTAAGTGGATGGCCGGCGTCCAAGTTCGTTTAAACTCAAAGGCGCCCAGCGCGTTTTCTACCCATCTTTCATTGTTGATGGTTTCATATTCTCCATGAAGAAAGATGCTGGGGAATGTTTCAGGTAAAGGAACCAAGCGGCCAAAAGCCCTGCCCCCATAAAAGCTGGCTCTTTCCGAAACACCGGCAAATCGATAGGAGTAAAACATCCAGCTCGCACCTAAGCCTGCCGATAAGTATTTATTTAGGTTATAGCCGGCCATAGGAGAGATGTCGATGTTGGTGAAGGTTCCAAAGCCTAATCCGAAGTTGCCACCTACATAAATTCGGCTTTTGATGGTCTCTCCGAATTCAGTTTGAGCGAAGCTTGCTTTAAAAGAGCAAAGTATGAGTAGGGCTGGAACAAGTATGCGTTTAAACATGCTGTAAAGGTATGAAGGGGAAATGGTTCGCGGTATTTCTAAATTGAAGCGACCAGAAAACGGTGGATAATGTGCGTACATTGTGGCCTCACAAAGATTATACATGCGTATGATTAAACCAACACATATATATGTATGTTCGCCGAAGCAATTTAACAAGTTTAGGGTATGGTAAAGAATCAAGTCTCAGGAATCGAGGTTGTGGTTACAGGAGCTTCGGGCGGTATTGGTTCGGCATTGTGTAAGCAACTGTGCGAACGAGGGCTTGCGGTAATAGGTATTTCCAGGAGGGCGCCGGAGGGATGGCATTCCGCTCACTACAGGCACTTATCGATCGATTTGATGGAGCCCTCAGCACCTGAGCAGGTGGCAATGGAGTTGGTTTCTAAGGCTAAAGTGCGTTTACGGGTCGTAGTTCACGCAGCTGCAATCTTGCACGCTAGGCCATTCGAGTTACTGGATGAGCAGTTGGATGATGAGATGCTGAGATTGAACTTAAGGCTTCCGATTGCACTTACACGCGTGTTATTGCCATGGTTAAGGTCTGCTAATGAGTCGCATAGCGTGTTTATTTCGAGCATGGCCGGTTTTCAAGGGAGTTTGAAATATTCTGGATTGAGTGTGTATGGAGCAACGAAGGCTGGTTTGGTCGGATTTACGGAGGCAATTGCTGCCGAGTATCAGGGTACTGGACTGTATTTCAATGCCTTGTGCCTGGGGGCGGTTCAAACCGAGATGCTTTCCAAGGCCTTTCCGAATTATGAAGGTGGTGTTACGGTTGATGAGATGGCGAGATTTATATCGAGTTTTGCACTAAATGGGCATAAAGTAATGAATGGCAAGGCTTTACCTGTGTCGATTGATAATCCTCGCTAAGTATTGCTCGAGTAAGGGGACAGAAGTTAACCAAACATTTTCATATTGATTATCAAAGCTTAACATTGTTTTTGATAAAAAATAGTGGGTCAGGTGTTGTATGGAATATAATCCTTACTACTTTTGCCACCCCAAAGTTCTTTAAACGTCTGCAGGCAACCGCCGTTAAAAATCCCTCTGAAAAAATTCTTTAAAAAAGATTTGGAGGTTTCGAAAACGGTTGTAATTTTGTCGCCCTGTTCTTTGCACGGCGAGCTTCTAAAATGCCAACGAAAATGACGCTGAAAAAAAATTCAGAAAAATTTTCAAAAACATTTGGAAGTGTCAAAATAGGTTGTAATTTTGCAGCCCGTTTCCGAACAAAGGGAAACAACGCCGAAAGGCGACGTTCTTTGAAAATATTGAGAAAGGTAATGAAACAATAAGTATCGCGAAAAGCAGCGATGCTTGTCGAGAAGTAAATCTGAGACATACTTCCGGTGAATAACCGGGAAAACAATATCAAACTTACAATGGAGAGTTTGATCCTGGCTCAGGATGAACGCTAGCGGCAGGCCTAATACATGCAAGTCGAACGGTAACAGGGTAGCAATACCGCTGACGAGTG
>JAIXUS010000052.1 GCA_027483445.1 Bacteroidota bacterium
AAAAATGTAACTGGAAGCTGCGCGCCGGCCCCGGGAAATGCTGCGAGCCATGCGCAGGCGGGAATTCCGAACGGCTTAGAAAGACCACAAAATCCCACGCGACCGTTTGTGTGTCTTTCCAGACGTTTGGAAGGGCGCGGGGAAGCTTAGCATTTCCCTAGACTTTTTGCGGTACTTTTTGGTCATGCAAAAAGTGCCAAAACCTCGCTCGGCAGCATGTTCCGAAGCTATCCGTTAAGCGGCATTTGTAGTGCCGCTTGGAACATTGCTGAATTTTTAATTCAGCCAATTCAACGAGTAATCCAATTCATAGTAATAAATATCCGATAACACCTTTCAGAATAATTCTACGCACTCAAAATGAACCAAGAAGCCGCGCGCAGGCCGTTGGAAATGCTGCGGGCCTTGCTTAGGCGGGATTTTCGAATGGCTTAGTAAGACCATAAAATTCCTCGCTCGGCAGCATGTTCCGAAGCTAGCCGTTAAGCGGCATTTGTAATGCCGCTTGGAACATTGCTGAATTTTTAATTCAGCCAATTCAACGAGTAATCCAATTCATAGAAATAAATACCCGATAACACCTTCAGAAGAACTCGATGCCCTCAAAATGCAACGGGAAGCTTAGCATTTCCCTAGACTTTTTGCGGTACTTTTTGGTCATGCAAAAAGTGCCAAAACCCAAGACTTTCTATAATACTGGTGGAGTAATGAATACTTTATGCTATGTAAAAGCCGTCAACCCATTGCATGGAATGACATTCGAACTCAATTTTATGCGTTAATTCATTTAACCACACGAGTATTTTGGATTAACCCGCTTTTGAGTTCAACCCGCAAATTGTATATGCTGCTTGTTAATGAACTTAGGTTGAGTTCGTTGCTGCTTCCCGTGAGGACAATTCTTCCGCTAATGTCATAAAGTCTCCAACCTGAAATGGTGTCCTCAGCACGAATGAAAGTCAATCCGGCGCTGGGATTTGGGTATACGAGTAAAGGCTTCCCCTCTTTTTCTTTAAGGAAGGTCTCGTTTTGTGTCACCAGTCCACCGCTTCCCCGTCTCAAAATGGTTTGGTTTTGCCCCACCAGCCAGATGGCCGAAGTGTCTAAGGCATGCACGCCCCAGCCTGCGTAGGCGTACGGGAAAGTGAGGTCGGTCCAACTTTGGCCACGGTTGGTGGTGAAGCTCACATCGCAAGTGGCATTGGTGAAGCTGCCCACGGCAAAACAAGTGCTGTCGTTGAGACAGTAAAAATCGAAGGGTGTTTGAAGGCAGGTTGCGCCGGCCGGTTCGAAAGTGCTTCCATTGGTGGTACGAAATACATCGCCTTCATTGTTAATCAGGTAGCCCGTGCTATCGTTCAGAAACCACAATTGAGCCGGTGTGCCTAAGCCACTTCCGCTCAGCTGTATGAAACTGTTTCCTCCATTCACAGTTTTTCTAATAACACTAAAGGCATCCACAACATAACCCACGTTGGCCGATGGGAAATGCAGCTCGAGTAAATCCTGATTGGCGCCGCTGATGGGTATTGCACTGAAACTGGTTCCACCATTGGTGCTTTTCCAAAGTTTTCCGGCATTGCCGCAAGCATATCCTACCGAAGCAGTTGGAAAATGAATGGCGCGGATCGGGCCGTTGGCATCGAGGGTTTGCGTACTGAAACTGCTCCCGCCATTGGTGGTGGTGATGATTTGTCCGTCGTCGTTACTAATCAACACTTTACTGGCGCTAAACACGGCCATATCCGTAATCACATCATAATAGGGCGCTGCCGATTGCAATTGCCAGGTAGTGCCTCCATTGCCGGTTTTGAGGATTTTACCCTCATCGCCGCCTACCCAGCCTTGGTTCGCATTGAGCATCTTGACGCGCCGAAAAGTGGAAATGCCCGCTTGCGGATTGGCATCCGTAAAGTTGGCTCCATAATCACTGCTGATGCGAATGCCTCCGGTAAGATTTCCAACCACCGCATTGCCTTCCGGAGAGAGCGCTCCACTGCGTAGGTTTCCCAGGTTAAAGGTGGATGACCAGGTAGTTCCACCATTGATTGTTCGGTAAACATATCCGCCCGCTATGGCCATCCCCCGCAGGGAATCGGCAAAATCGATGGAGCGGATGAACTCCGAAAGTTGAGGGTTGCTCTGCTGACTCCAGTTTTCGCCGCCATTGGTGGTTCTGAAAATCGCATTGCCGTTGGCTCCGGCGAATCCAAGGGTGTCGTTGAGGAAATGGATCGCGTAGCAAGCAGTGAAGAAATACCCGAAATTCTGACTCCACGTGAGTCCTCCGTTTGTGGTTTTGTACATGCCGAACGTGGAAGTGCGGCCTATAAAGCCGGTATCAGGACTGGTAAACCACACCGAGCGAAGGTTCCCGTTGATGGAAGAATTGGAAATGTCGGTCCAGGTATTTCCTGCGTCATCCGTGCGTAGCACTTTGCCAATATTCCCCACAATATAGCCTACACTGTCGGTAGGAAATTGCATGTCGTACACGCTTAGCGTTGGGTTAGAGTAGGTGAGTGCCCAGGTATCGCCACCATCGAGGGTTCGGTAGAGTTCAAGATTGGAGTTGTCGAAACTACCGGCCACCAGAATATCTTCGGAATTAAAAACCCACACCGCCCGGAGATTCTTCAGGATTTTTTGCTGGTGCATCGTCCAGGTTTGGCCATTGTCATAGCTCATCAACAGCATGCCCTGATCGCCAACGGCAATAAAGGTTTCGTCGGCAACATGCTTCACTTCATTTAAGCTATGTCCTCCGTACTGCGGGTATTGCCAGGTGAAGTCGGTGAAATTTTGGGCTTGCAAACCGAGTGCGCACACCAACATCATGACTACCAATTCCAACTTGAAGGAGTATGATTTAACCATCTTTTCTGTTTTTGAGAATTTGTTGGTTTGCGGAAATGTGGACGCTTTTATTGGAGCTTAAACCTTATGGGTAAAGTGTAATACATCGGCACGGCTTTTCCTTTTGTCTGGGCTGGAATCCAGTCGGGCATCAGTTTTACAATTCGGATTGCCTCATTGGATAGCATGGGGTGTGGACTTCTCAGTACCTCCACCTTGCCCAATTTCCCATTCGAGTGGATAATGAACTTCACAAATACATTTCCTTCGATTCCCTGCTCTACCATTTCCTGAGGGTATTTCAGGGTTTTGAAGTAAAATTCCTGCAATTTTCCCGCACCGCCCGGAAAGCTGGGTGGGATTTCTGCAACAGTAAAAATAGAGTCCTGGATTGTTGAGGGTGCCGTTTCAGAAATTACCGGTGCAGTGCTGATGTATTCGTGTGGAATAGAATAATTCTGCTCGTGTCCCTGAGCAATGCCGCAAATGGGCGAGAGGAGAAGAGGAAGGAGGCGTTTTTTCATTCAAAAATTATCGGCTATTGTTGTGTTCAGGAAAGCTTGGAGGCAAGATAAATCGTATGGGTAGATTAAACCGAACCGGCACATTAATCCCGTTTTGCGAGCCGGGAATCCAATCCGGACTTTTCTTGAGAATGCGAAGGGCTTCCTTGCTCAATTCCGGGTTAGGGCTTCGTAACACATTAAAATCGCTCAGTTTGCCATTTTCACGCACCACAAACTGAACATAAACTTTTCCTTCAATACCTTCTATTTTACACAGTTCAGGGTAACGCATTTCAGTGCTTAAGAATTTTTGGAGGGCCGCTTCTCCACCGGGGAATTGCGGCATGCGTTCTACGACTGTATAAACAGATTCTTCAACAACAGTGTCGATTATATCGGTTTGTGCGAATGCAAAGTTGTATGAAAGAAGAAGAAGGACATGAATGAGGAGCACGCGCATGATTCAGGTTTATTGGCAATAAGATTCCATTTTCTTTCGAACGCTGCGTGATCTTTTGTTTTCCGGAATGGTGGAAATGGTTTCGCAGGCCAGTTTATCGTCGCCCAGCGCAGCCAGGCAGTCGGCTTCCATTTCGAGATTTTTAATTGTAGGTTGACCGGCTTCCTTAAGTTTGATAAGGTGATACAAACAATCTTTGTAAACCTTGTCTTTATAGGCCTTTTCGGCCCTTTCGGTGTGGATTTTCAGTTGTTTTGAAGTGAGTCCGCCAGTTTTTTCTGACAACGAAGGTTCATCGTCTTTGGGAAATGTAAATCGAATAGGGAGCGTCATTTTGGCACGAACAGCCTTACCATTCATGTATCCAGGTTTCCAGTTTGGCATTTTACCGACTACCCTCAAGGCTTCGTCGCTCATGCTTTGGTGTGGCGACTTTAATATCGTTTGATCACTAATGCTGCCGTCGGTATTCACAACAAAAGTAACATACACCACACCACTAATTTTCTCTTTTCTGGCTTCGTTTGGGTATTTCAGATTCTTAAGCAGAAAGGCATACATAGCTTCCTGCCCGCCGGGAAACTCAGGCATAATTTCAACCCTATAATTTGCGCTAGTGTCGGGCGCCGTACGTGAAGATTGCTGAGACCACAATGGCTGAAAGAATAAGCCCAGGCTGAGAATGGTGAGGGCTGTGAGTAAGCTGTTTTTCACAATATGAATTTGGGTTAAATGTAGTGAATGGTTTTGTTACAGTTTTGCCCGGATTCTCGATTGCTGGGTTTGGTTAATATGTTCCTGAGCTGTTGAGCCCCTGCAATCGCACTCCAGGGTTGAGATTTTTTTTACTGGTATTCAGCCATCTAAGCAGAGTACTTAACATCGTATTGGAAGGAAAGTATGGCTTCACGATTACAATTTTAAATTGCATCAATTTGATCACAGACTGTATGAATATGGTCAATTCCATACAGTAGTTTCCCCTCGTCTATAGTCATCCATTGGAATAGCTGTAAAATCAGCCCATAATGTTGGCGTGCGTAAGTCGTTCCTTTTACGGGTTTACCCGGCACAAAGCAAATAGGCTCGTGATGTGCAATTCGATTGCGCAAATTGTTTATTTGCGCTAACTGATTGAAAACAAAGGTTTGATTATACTGCATGGCTGCAGTGCTTGTAGGTTTGGCTGGGAAAATTCGAAGAAGTGTTTTACCTGTTGCTGCAAATTGATTAGGCGCAAACATGTAACGCCAAAATCCGAAACCCAGTTCTGCAACAAGTTTGTTGTGTGTGTAAAGGTGGTTTAGCTTGTGTAATGCATCATTGATATTATCTCGGGTCAAGCGGCAATGCCTGTTGTTAAAGATTCCTCCATCAGCAGCACCATTGCGCAACCAGTCATTTCCAAGGGTTTGATTAAGCTGATTGTCTATGGTATTTCGCAAAGCAATTTCAAAGCAACTGATAACTGTAAATAGTTCCTGAGAAAGTAGCAGGTTCTTGCGATAAAGGGTCATAGCTTTCTTGCTATTGCCATTACATGCCGTTCGATAGCGACTCATTCTGGCCGGCGTCATTATCTTTTCAAAGTCTTGAAATTTCATCCTTAACTTTTATTTGCTTGTGCAGTTTAAATATACGTATCTTTACATCACCTTATTCCCGGTAGTCCCTGAAGCAATTCAAACTGCCGGGTTTCGTTTTTTATAAGGGTTTCCCATTCTTCAGTTATTATTGGAAATATGAAAATTAGAGGTAAGCAGCATTGACCGTAACTACTACTTCAAGTGAGCTTGTTGGGAAACGGGATTATTTCATGATCCCTGAATGGGGGAGCTGTTCAACCCATGCAATCGCACTCCTACGGAGTTCGATTTTTATTTTACTCCTACTCACCGCTTCAAGCAAGCTTGGCGGTTTGGGTTGGGATTATTTCATGATCCCTTGAGGGGGGAGCTGTTCAACCCATGCAATCGCACTCCTACGGAGTCCGATTTTTATTTTTAGCCCACGCGAAGCTTCAAGCAAGCTTGGGTTTTTGGGCGGGATTATTACATGATCCCATGGGGGAGGAGCTGTTCAACCCATGCAATCGAACTCCTACGGAGTCCGATTTTTATTTTAAGCCCACGCGCCGCTTCAAGCAAGCTTGGCTTCTGGTGGCGGGATTATTTCATGATCCCTGAATGGGGGAGCTGTTCAACCCATGCAATCGCACTCCTACGGAGTTCGATTTTTATTTTAAGCCCACGCGCCGCTTCAAGCAAGCTTGGCTGTTGGTGGCGGGATTATTTCATGATCCCTTGAGGGGGGAGCTGTTCAACCCCTGCAATCGCACTCCTACGGAGTTCGATTTTTATTTTAAGCCCACGCGCAGCTTCAAGCAAGCTTGGCTGCGCGTGGGCTTAAAATAAAAAAACCGGCTGAGGCCGGTTTTGCATGGGTTGGCGGAGAGAGAGGGATTCGAACCCCCGGACCTGTTACAGTCAACGGTTTTCAAGACCGCCGCAATCGACCGCTCTGCCATCTCTCCGGGGGCAAAAGTAGTAAAGTGAATCATTTCACAAAAAAAAAGATTGGATTTCTTTGGTAGATTTGCCCGAACAAGCTCGAAATGACGGTCTTTCGCCATTTTTTTTTCGCTATTGCCCTGTTTTGCCACTGCACTATTTCGGCGCAGCGCGATAGCCTTCAATGGCAACGGAAGTCGCAAGTGTATTGGTATTCAGGAGTTTCCCTCGCTTACCTAAGCAGTATGTCGCTGCTGTACCAAACATGGTATGCTCCATACAATACTGGGAAGTTTCATTTTTTCAACGACAATGCCCAATGGGGCGGAATGGATAAGATTGGACACTTCACAACAACATGGTGGATGGCTGATTTCATCCGCAGCTCTGCTGCAATCTCCGGAATGAAAAAAGAACAAGCCCTAAAACTTGGCCTGTTGGTTCCCTTCGTTTACTCGAGCACCATCGAAGTTTTTGATGGATTTTCGGAAGGCTGGGGTTTTTCTGCGGGCGATTTTATCTCCAACATCGGTGGAATTGGCTTCAGCTACCTTCAATACAGATACCCTGTGCTTAATGAGGCCTCCATTCGGTATAGTTACACCAATGATGCATGGCCATCTCTCCGACCAAATATCCTCGGCAATTCAACACCCGAGCGTATGCTTAAAAACTACAATGGACAAGCCTATTGGTTGAGTTTTCCGGTGAAATGGATGATCCCTTCCTCTCCACCGTGGCTGCTGCTTTCTGCCGGGTATAGTATCGACGGCTACCTTGGAGGAAGTAGTAATGTTTACTTTGAAAAGCAGCAATGGATAAATTATAGTCACGTGCAGCGGAATCCAGAGATATTTCTCTCTCTAGATATCGACTTACAGAAAATTCCAATTCAAGGAAAGGGATGGAAACTCTTTACGCAACTCTTTCGCTGGGTGAAAATTCCAGCTCCCACGCTGGCTTTCTGCCCGAACAAGGGAATTCAACTGCATCCTTTGCGTTGGTGAGTAAACCCTTTTTCACAATGTACCTAACAGCATCTTGTTCGTGACTTAGTATGAAGCCTACTTCAATTGAAAATGTTTCGCTACATTTGTTGAGTTTCAGTGTGCCGTTGAACCTGACCATGTATATGACCCATCGTTTGAAGTGGATATTAACCCCGCTAACTGCGGTTTTCCTCTTAATTGGTTTACCCATTTCTCTTTTTGCTCAAGCTCCACTTCCCGGCGATTGCCTTGGAGGCTTTACCGTTTGCGCTCTAAATTACAATCAGCCTCAGTCGTTTCAAGGCTCAGGAAATGTCCAGAATGAGATTAATCCAAACTCATCTTGCCTAAACAATGGTGAGATTAACAACGCATGGTATATCATTACCGTGCAAACCCCGGGAATGTTTGGATTTAACCTCACGCCCAATTGCGATGGAGCAGATTATGACTGGGCACTTTTCAATCTCACGAACGCTACCTGTGCTGATATTGCTACAGATCCTACGTTGCAGTCTTCTTGTAATTTTTCCGGCTCTACCTTTCCAACCGCACAAACCGGAATGAACAATGGAACAAACCCTCAGGACGAAAACATGATTCCTGTTGTTGCCGGGCAAACATTCGCATTGGTAGTCAATAACTTTACATCCAATACATGCGGCTACATTCTCGACCTATCGATTTCTTCAGCAGGTATTATCGATGTTTCGCGTCCAGAACTAAACGCCATCACCTCTCAGGTAAATTGCGGTTCTAATGCGATTACTTTTACATTCACTGAATTCGTTCGTTGCAATTCAATTAGTTTATCCGATTTCTTTTTGCTTGGGCCATCCGGCGATCCACTACCACTTTCGGGTGTCAGTAGTGTGGGGTGTGCCAACGGTGGGGCTTACGATAAAGAGTTTACCCTCCTCCTGGGCAACCAACTTTTCGAAGGCGGAACCTATACTTTCGGTGTTGCCGGAGCCATTGAAGATCTCTGTGGAAATATCAATTCCGACAGTCAGATAGTATTTTTCAATATTGCCTCCTTTGAAATTTCTACCAATTTCACTCCTGTCGACTGTCGCCTAAACAACGGAACAGCTACTGCTACCATCACCAATGGTGGTGTACCTCCTTTCGACTATATCTGGGTTCCGGCAAATCAAGGTACGGCCACTGCTACGGGACTGCCTTTCGGTTGGCAGGAAGTAACAGTTACCGATTCTGAAGGCTGCATCGTGCGCGATTCTGTATTCGTGGAAGACAACAGCAATTTCGCTGTTCAGGTGGTGACCATTCCCGATACCTGCTCTTTTGGATTAGGTACTGCATTCGCCATTGTTACCGGAGGCGAGCCATTTACCTCACCACCGGCGCCGGATCCATACATCTATTTTTGGAATGTGGCCGACCAACCCAACGACACTACTTTTATCGATAGTCTCCTCACCGGAACCTATCAAATGTCGGTTCGCGATAGCTTTGGTTGTGTTTATGATGTTGAATTTACCGTTCCTGATTATCGATTTAATCTGGAGGCCGACTTCGAATTTTCTCCAGATGAAGACCCAATCACAGGGCTTCTTCCCGTAGTTTCATTCATCAACCAATCGCAGAATGCAAGCTCATTCATGTGGAACTTTGATTCTGGCGATATTTCCAACGAATTTGAACCCGATTATGTGTTTCCCGGGTCCGGAACATTCGATGTGAAACTCATTGCCATGAATTCATTCGGTTGCAAAGATTCCATTACCAAGCCGGTCAACATCGATTTTGTACTTAACTATTTCGCGCCGAATGCATTTTCTCCAAACGAAGATTTGGTCAACGACTCCTTCCGGGTTACGGTAAACGGCATTTGGGATTCCACCTTTGTTATGTGGGTGTATAACCGATGGGGCGAAGAAATTTTCGTAACCAACGATAAGAAGGTTGGTTGGGACGGTAAACATCAATCGGGCAGCAGGGTATGCGAAGCCGGGGTTTACATTTACCGGGTGTTCTTCTACGACCAGTCGGGCAAAAAGCACCTTTTTGTGGGTAAAGTTTTGCTGGTTGGCTGATCGCCGATTCCCACTGTATTCAGCGCCGACTTCTCGCTAATCCTGGTTTACAAGTCGATTACCAATCCATCGTAAGCGAGCTCGACACCTTCGGGAAGTTCGAGACTTACCTCAGCATGCTTGCCCAATTGATGGCTTATGTGTGTAAGCAGGGCTCGTTTGGGACGTAGCTCTGCAACCAATTCCAAGGCCTGCTCCAAGGTGAAGTGAGAAACATGCTTTTCTCTGCGCAATGCATTGATAACCAATACCTCCAATCCGTATAACTTGTTTTTCTCCTCTTCTGAAATATAATTGGCGTCGGTGATGTAGCAGAAACCACCAAACTTAAATCCCAAAACAGGCAGTTTAAAGTGCATAACCTCTACAGGCTCTATCAGTTCGTTTTGAATAATGAAGGGACTTGTGTCAATTCGATGTAAGTTGATTAATGGAATACCGGGATATTTCTCTTCTGCAAATACATAGCTAAACTCTCTTCTGAGCGCCTTTTCTACCCGCTCATTGAGGTATAAGTCCATGTGTTTTTGATGCACATAATTAAAGGCCCGAATGTCATCCATACCAGCAATATGGTCTTTATGCTCATGGGTGTACAGCACGGCATCTACATATTTAACACCTGCACGGAGCATCTGTTGCCGAAAATCGGGACCGGTGTCTACCACCAGATTCAGGCCTGAGCGATATTCCACAAGTATGGAGCAACGCAGGCGCTGGTCCCTGAAATCGGACGAACTGCATACCGGACAAGTACAGGCAATGACGGGAACACCCTGCGAAGTGCCTGTCCCAAGAAAGGTCACCTTCATGCTTCGAAACTACGCGAAAAATAAACGCAATCCATCGGAATGCTTTTCTTTGCATCACCATGAAATACTATGTAATTGCGGGCGAGGCTTCGGGCGATCTGCACGGTTCCAATTTGTTGCGGGCCGTGGCCAAGCTCGATTTGCAGGCTGAATTTCGTGCCTGGGGCGGCGATCAGATGGAGCAGGCCGGCGCTACAGTGGTGAAACATTATCGCGATTTGGCTTTCATGGGTTTCGCCGAAGTCATCGCAAACCTGCCCACCATCTTGGGCAATTTAAAATGGTGTAAGCAAGATATTTTGGCCTATCGGCCTGATGTCATCATCCTTATCGATTACCCCGGTTTTAACCTTCGCATCGCCGAATTCGCCAGAAACGCAGGGATTCGTGTGTTCTACTACATATCGCCACAAATTTGGGCTTGGAAAAAGAACCGCATCCACAAAATACGCCGCGATGTGGATGAAATGTTCGTGATTTTACCCTTCGAAAAGCCGTTCTACCACGACTTAGGCATGGATGTGCATTTTGAAGGCCATCCACTGCTCGATGTGCTAAATAGCGAAACAGCTTCCGGTTCAAGGTCTTCATTCCTAGAAAGACATGCACTTCCCGATTCTCCTCTCATTGCGTTGTTGCCGGGAAGCCGGAAGCAGGAAATTCGTAAAATGCTGCCAATCATGCTCGATGCCGTCAAATCACTCAAGGATGGCATTCCGGTAGTAGCCGCTGTGCCCTGGCTGCCGGCCTCATTTTATGACGAAGTAGCCCAACACCGAACCTTCACCCGTGTGGTTGGCGACACGTACGCATTGCTTCAACAAGCCAGTGTGGCTGCGGTAACATCGGGAACGGCCACCCTTGAAGCCGGGCTCATCGGTGTGCCTGAAGTGGTTTGCTACAAGGGCGGTACGATTTCTTACTGGATAGCCCGCCAGTTGGTTAAGGTAAAGTACATTTCACTGGTAAACCTCATTCTCGACCGCCCCGTTGTTAAAGAACTTATTCAACACGAATTGCAGCCCCATGCCTTGAGTCAGGAGTTAAACGCGCTTCTTCATGGCAGTCGGAGAGAGCAGCAGCTCAAAGATCTAAGGCAATTGCGCGAAGTGCTTGGAGGGCCGGGCGCATCACAACGCGTAGCTGAAAAAATGTGGTCTCTTTTAAATGCCTGATAGGAATTGATTTTGCCGAATTAGCTAGCATTTTTGAAAGTGGGGTATATGGAATAACATCTGACAGTTCTCACTATAGTTCGCACAGCTATATTTGATAAGGCCGTAGTGAAATTCACCTTCGTTAGGCTTCTTAAAATGCGTGCCTGTGTTATTCACGGAATGACTTTCGTACTTCATCCAGAAAACAGCCTCCACTTTTAACCTTCAGTTTGCTGCATCAGCAGTCCATTCCGCCGTTTCGTTTCGCTTTTGAATAAAATCCGAATTTCCAATGCGTATTTAATTTTCCGGAAGTTGTGGAAATTGCGAATGGGAAAAAACGAATAAAGGCCATCCAAAAAGCCATCCGACGTAGTCTAAAGCATTTTAATAAGGAACACCGCTGAATAAGGACCGAACGGATTGATATAGATTTAAACGGAAACCACTAC
Organism: Bacteroidota bacterium; assembly: GCA_027483445.1. Taxonomy (GTDB): domain Bacteria; phylum Bacteroidota; class Bacteroidia; order M30B66; family M30B66; genus CAMCXT01. The sequence goes on from JAIXUS010000052.1 coordinate 11,800, forward strand.
AGATATTGCTCTGCAATTGAAAATGTGATTACCATTTGAAGAACATATTTTCATGTTTTTCAAAGGCTCAAGCGGACAATTCACACGCACGGCTGTTCATAAATGGAAATGCGTTACGAGAATTGCAGCCTTGCATGAGGTTAATTTTGGGCTGTGCTGCGGCTTCTGGTTTATTTATTTGTTTTCGTCTGTACCGCAACTACGGTGTGTGGACAAAAGCGAAGTATTGGTTTGTTTCGGGCATCGGAAATTAGTAAGATTAGTATTCTTCCCGATCAGCGCGAGTTGTACTGGTTGTTTAATGGAGTAATTCGGTATTCACCCTTGCCTGAACAGGTGATCACTTTGCAGGCTGATGGAAATAAAATTAAAGTTACTCAGCAAGGTGTTTCATTGGGCCATTATTCAAAAGTGAGTTGCACATCTGATGTTGGAGGAATAAAAGTGCTTAAACCCTTAAATCCCGATTTACCCGAATGGGCCTATGCGGGCAGTGTATTTTTTACGGCACAAAAGGGTTTTTTGAAAATCATTAATGAAGTGGAGGAGCTTGATTATTTAGCGGGTGTGTTGAGGGGCGAAACCGGTAAAGAGAAATCGGCGGCATTTTACGAAGCGATGGCCATTATGGCTCGAACCTATGCGTGTTACTATGGAGATAGACATAAAGCGGAGGGCTTTGATTTATGCGACCAAACGCATTGTCAGGTTTACAAGGGCCATTTCCCTTATGCACCATGGTTTGAAGCCGCGAAAGCTACTAAAGGCTTGGTGATGAAAGATCAGGAGGGTATTTGTGCAGAAGCGGTTTTCCATGCCAATTGTGGTGGACAAACGGCAAGGGCTTCAACTGTTTGGAAGAACGATATTCGAGGCTGTGAGCGGGTTTTGGATCCATTTTGTCACCAGAGTAAAGGTGCAGTTTGGGAAAAACGCATTTCAAAGGAGGAGTTTATTCGAAAAGCGGGAATTACTGATTTAGAATGGAACCGTTGGAAGAGCCGCAGCGATAGCCTACCGCTCTTTTGCTACGATGGCTTAGAGCGGCCAGAGCAATTGAAATTGGACGAATTTCATATTCATCCGGTGCGGTGGCGCGAAAAATTTGGTTTACGATCAGCGTGGTTCGACATTGAAATCGTAAATGACGAGGTGGTTTTTTCGGGACGAGGCTTTGGACATGGCGTTGGATTGTGCCAGGAAGGAGCCATGGAAATGGGGCGTTATGGATGCACACCGCAGGAAATTCTGGAGCATTATTTTAAAGGTATGCACGTCACAACCTTAGATAAATCCAATATAGAATAAGTTTGACTGGGAAACCCTTCATGTAACCTCATTTTTCTCCCCAATCTGAAGCGTTTGTTTTTAAAGGGCTAAGCGCATTTTTACGCAGGGCTTGATGACTTTTCTTAAACCATTTATAAATAGGGCTTGCTGAAAAAGTCAGAAATGCGGCAGATGCGAAACGACTAGGCGAAGCAGAATATTGAATACTGCGAGACGCCGGCAAAGAAGCTGAACCTGTTTTTCGGGCTAAGGAAAAATGGGCGGATATAATTCAGAGGAGTTTGTATTTCAGAAAGGCGACCGAAAAATTAGGGCAGCAGGACTTGTAAATTCAGGACCTACTGGGTCAGTGGTAATATATTTTGGATGTTCTCTTTTGGATATACATATATATGTATATGCATTTTGATTTTCAAATTTGTTTTTGAGTTGTTCATTTGGCTATACAATTCGAGTTTCCTATTGCTTAAAAAGTCTCCCAGTAACGGCCCTTTTCAGGTGTTTATTTTCGATTTAAGAATCTGTTGAAAATGATGAATCGATTTTTGGGGGTATTTTTCACGGGGTACAAATTCGGTTCTTTCGAAAATGTGATTTATTGCTCGAAGGAAACTCGGTTGAGCTGATATTGCGCTTACTGAAAAATAAGCTGGTGTTGCGCACTTTTGGAAAAAAGTTGATTGGGTATTGTAGTGGTGAGAAATGAATACCGGGTGTAAATCTAGATACGATGAATTTGACAAAGTGGATTACTAATACCAGACGTCTGGTTAGATTCAAATGAATTCCGAGAGTCTGCGAGCTAAAATGTATCGTGTTTTAGCAAACTTGAAATAAGGCTTACTGAAAGGTTTGAATTGGATGAGTTGTGCTGCATGTGTAATTGAGTTGATGCTGTATTTCTGGCTAACGAAAAATTGAACTTCATGAATTTAAGCGTGCATGGATTTTCAAAAGCTCGACTAAAAACTCTTGCATTAGGTCTAATTCAAACAGAGGCTAAAGCCTTATCAATAAAACTAGTGAGTGTTTTTCAGTAAGCCCTAGAATAGTCGCAACCCTGAGGAAAAACCATGTGTTCAATTCTATTCAACCTCGGTTTATGGTGTTGTAGAGAATATGCTAGCGTGTTTTCTGTCGGACCTTTATAGTGGTTTATCCTATCTTTTGGAGGGAAGAATTCAAAATGTTTGGGATGATTACGGGTGAGAAAGTGATGAAGTTAAATGGTTAATGGATGATTTATTTATTGATGTAAATGCCTGTAAAAAACACTTTGTCAACTATATATGATTTTATTCAAATGAACAAGAATAGAAAATCTAAAAATGACATTGTCAAAAACTGATGAAGAAATTTCATTTGTAAATTCATACTCATGAAATTCAATTGAATTTTATAATTCTCATTATCAATGATTTATAATTTTCAACAATTATTTTGTGTTATTTTTTCTTACAGCGTTTTTATTTTGAAATAAATTATTTATCTATATTCGCACAAACAAAATAAATACACAATGGCAAAAAGCATCGCATTTTCTGCGGACGAAATGGGTGAGCTTAAAGCTCATTACATGCAGGAATTATCTGCAGCTGAGGAGCGGGTTAAAAATATCCGCGCAATTCTTTCAAAAATTGGTCAGTTACCCGGTAAAAGAGGCCGTAAGCCTTCGGTAAAATCGGCTGAACCTATTGATGCTGCTGTTGGAGCAGCTCCAAAGCGCAGAGGTCGTCCACGTAAAAACCCGGTTGTGGCAACGCCAGCGCCCAAAAAGCGTGGTCGTAAACCTAAAGCAGCGGCCGATGCAGTGGTTGCGCCAGCACCTAAGAAAAGAGGTCGTCCGGCTAAAGCAAAAAAAGCTGATGTTGCTGTAGTCCCTAAAAAACGCGGTAGAAAACCTAAGGCTGTTGTTGCTGCTCCTGCAGTTCCAGTAGTAAAGGGTAAACGCGGTCGTAAACCTGGCTCATTAAATAAGAAAACAATTGCTGCCAATAACGCGGTAAGAAAAGTTGGAAGGCCAGCCAAAGCAGCTAAGCCTGCGAAAGCACTAAAGGCACCAAAGGCAGCAAAAGCACCTAAAGCCGCAAAAGCCGCAAAAACTGCTGTAAAGGCAGCCAAAGCGCCTAAGGCTCCCAAAGCGAAAGCGCCTAAAGCACCAAAGGCTCCTAAGAAAGTAGCTGCGCCCAAAGCACCTAAAGCGCCCAAGGTAACCAAGCGTGATCAGTATGTTAGCTTCGTTTCTAGCTTTCTCGGAGAGAAAAAGCAGTTTTTCAATACCGACGAAATGATTGATGCCGGTATCAAAGCGCATAATCTGAAAGGAAAAGAAAAAGATGCCGCTAAAAGCACCATTCAATCTGTACTGAATCTTATGGCGAACGAAGGCAAAATTCTTCGTCGCAAAAAAGATAAAGTGCGCATGGTATTCTGGGCTGCACCGGGTGTAAACGACGAAGGATACATCAAAGCCTAATTCCATAAAATTTACTTACAGGCGCCTGTTGCTTCATTGCAGCAGGCGCTTTGTTTTTTTTAAGCTGTGGCCTGCGGTAAAACTTCATCACTTACCTTTGGCGCCATGCAAACCGTTATTCGCAATGCAACCGTCGATGATGTGCCCGAAATGCACGCTCTAATCGCCGAATTGGCCAAATACGAGCGCGCAGAACAAGAATTCGTGCTCAGTATAGCGCAACTTAAAGAAGATGGCTTTGGTGAGGCCCCAATTTACAAAGCCTTTGTGGCAGCAATTGACCAACGTATTGTAGGAATGGCGCTTCTCTACACGAAGTATTCCACCTGGAAAGGAAAATGTGTTTTTCTGGAAGATATCATCGTTACGGAATCCATGCGCGGCAAAGGCATTGGTTTTTCGCTCTTTGACCAGTGCATCCAATATGCAAAAGCGCAAAATGCCGGCCGACTCGAATGGCAAGTGCTCGATTGGAATACTCCCGCTATCGAATTTTATCAGAAATTCAAGGCTCAACTCGACCCAACCTGGATCAATGGAAAGTTAACGCGTGAACAATTGCAAGCCTATCCACAATTATGAAAGTGTTTAAATTCGGTGGTGCCTCGGTGAAAGATGCTCAAGGGGTAAAAAATGTCGCTGAAATTGTGAAGCAGCACCTTGCTGAACAGCCACTGCTCGTAATCTCAGCAATGGGTAAAACAACAAATGCCCTTGAGGAAGTGTTACAAGCCTTTTTCAAACGCGAAAACAATACCCAGCAGCTTTTAGAAAAAGTGCGTGAATACCATTATTCCATTGCAGAAATTCTGTTTACCCGGGAAAATCCGGTTTGGGACGAACTAGAGAACTTGTTTGCCGAATTGTACTGGGCCATCGAAGAAACACAGATAAAGTCGTACGATTATGAATATGATCAAATTGTTTCTGTAGGCGAATTACTGAGCACTCGAATTGTTGCAGCATATTTTGAACAGGCGGGGATTCCTGTTCAGTGGCTCGATGCACGCGATTTAATCAGAACCGATGATACATTCCGAGAGGGCAATATTGATTGGGAAATCACCCAAAAACAAATTCAGGACAAAGTAGGAAAGCTGAAATCCAACAATCCGAATGTAGTGGTCATTACTCAAGGGTTTATCGGAGCTACTTCCGAGAATTTCAGCACAACCCTTGGGCGTGAGGGTTCTGATTATTCAGCCGCCGTGTTTTCGTATTGCCTCGATGCCTCCGAAATGGTTATCTGGAAAGATGTTCCCGGTGTATTAAATGCCGATCCAAAAGTGTTTAGCGACGCCACCTTAATTGAGGAACTTTCGTATTACGATGCCATAGAATTGGCCTATTATGGGGCTACGGTTATTCATCCGAAAACCATAAAGCCACTGCAAAATAAAGCCATTCCCCTTCGGGTGAAATCGTTTGTTAATCCACAGCTTCCGGGCACACGCATCAGCACAAACGATCATCGGAATGCCATCCCAACCTATATTCAGAAAAACAACCAGGTGTTAATTTCAATTTCACCACGCGACTTTTCATTTATCATTGAAGAAAATTTTAAAGACATCTTCAAACACATATCCGATGTTCGGCTGAAGGTAAATCTCATGCAGAATTCTGCCTTAAAGTTTTCGGTGTGTGTAAACGATGAAACCGAGCGTTTGCAGGCGTTCTTGGTCGAAATGCAAAAACGTTACCTCATCAAATACAATCACAATTGTACGTTACTCACCGTTCGGAATTATTCCGAAGCATTGATTGAGCGGCTTACTCAACAACGCGAAATTCTTGTTGAAACCCGCAGCAGAAACACTGTTCAAATGGTCTTACGCCAATCTAATCATTGATATATGTCGGCATCTTACTGCATCACCAACGTTACCTTAATCAATGAAGATCGCCGTTTTAGCGGTTCGTTGAAAATCAAAGGGCAATTTATTGAGAAAATAATCGAAGGGCCGCTTGCTCCCGAAGAACCTCTCGAGGGTTATACTATAATTGATGGCCGCGGTAAATGGCTAATTCCCGGATTAATCGATGATCAGGTGCATTTTCGCGAGCCCGGACTAACTGCGAAAGGCGATTTGTACACAGAGCCAAAAGCCGCGGTGGCCGGGGGAATCACCACCTATATGGAGATGCCGAACACCAGGCCCTCGGCTACTACACAAACGCTGCTTAACGACAAATACGCCATGGCGGCCGAAAAGTCCTTGGCGAATTATTCATTTTACATCGGGGCCAGCAATACCAATTTGGATGAATTGCTGAAAACAGACCCAAAAACCGTTTGTGGCATTAAAATTTTCATGGGTTCGAGTACCGGCGATTTGTTGGTGGATGACCCTGACGCGCTTGAAGCTCTCTTTCGGGATGTTAAAATTTTAATTGCCTCGCACTGCGAGGATGACCCTTTGGTGAAAGCCAATCATGCCGCCGCATTAAGCCAATACGGTGAATCAATGACAGCCGCCATGCATCCGGTAATTCGAAATGCAGAGGCTTGCTATCGGTCATCCGCGAAAGCGATCGAACTGGCCACGAAATACGGAACACGATTTCATATTTTGCACATCTCAACCGCGCGTGAAACTGAGTTGTTCCGGAACGACATCCCGCTACGCGACAAGAAAATTACCGCCGAAGCTTGTGTGCACCACCTTTGGTTTACCGATGAAGATTATGCCCAAAAAGGGAATTTCATCAAGTGGAATCCGGCGGTGAAAACCAGAGCTGATCGTGATGCCGTTCGCCAGGCCCTCATTGACGGGCGAATTGATGTACTGGCTACCGACCATGCGCCCCATACGCTGGACGAAAAAAACGCGCCCTATATTCACAGTCCTTCTGGCGGACCATTGGTTCAACACGCCCTACAGGCCTTGTTGGAGTTGAGTTTTAAGGGTGTATTTACTCCCGAACTTATCGTTCGAAAATATGCACACAATGTATCCGATATGTTTTCTATCGACCGACGTGGGTATTTACGCGAAGGTTATTATGCCGATGTGGTTTTAGTCGACCCTGAGGCTGAGGAGCTTGTGGAGAAATCGAATTTGCTCTATAAATGCGGATGGTCACCTTTTGAAGGAACTACCTTTCGTTCTAAGGTTTCGAAAACTTTTGTGAATGGTCACCTTGTTTATGACAATGGAGTTTTTAATGAAGACCAGCGCGGAATGAGGCTTTTGTTTAATCGTTAATCAAATGAGGGCTTCCCAATTTATTTTCTGTGCTGCCTTGTTTTTGGGATTTTGCACAATGGCATGCAATGGCGAAAAGAAGCATCTCGACAAGGCTGTTTTAACAGATACCTTGATGACTGATATTTTGGTCGAGTTCGCCATTGCTGATGCTGCCCGTAATTACAGCATTTCTCGGCCCGATTATCCCCGATTTAAGACTGAAATGTTTTATGATGCAATATTGGCTGAGCGCGGAACAAATCGTGAGGCCTTTGTAAATTCATTGGGATATTACTCAATCCATACCTCTGAATTGCTGGCCATTTTTGAAGACGCCCTCAACGAGTTGAGCAGAAGGCAGGCTGAGGCTGTAAAATAGGGCTTACTGAAAAACACACAGCACATTTATTCAAGCCTTTCCAGTTTGGTTTGAAAACTCATGTTCACTGAATTTTAAAGCTCGATATTTCGTTAGCTGGAAGTACAGCGCAACATTCAATGCCCGCGGCTCGAAAGTGGGCATTGTTCACATTTTCATTTAGCCCTCAATAAAAAGCCGGTTATCTGAGGCTAACCGGCTTTTTCACAAACAACCAACAACACATTACTATCAACGGAAGCGGAGCAATGTTGTCTATCCTTGAATCGTAATTCAAATCAAACAACCTGCTGCACCTTTCTTCCGGAAGATATTTTTAAGCCTGACTATTTAATGGTAATTACCGGAATTCGGGTGTGATAAGCCAAACCTTTGCTCTTCGATGGATCGATTAATTTGCCCAGCCAACTGCGTTTGTGTGTAATTACGCAAAGCATATCGGGCTTATGATTTCGACGGTAAGCATCCACACCAGTGTAAAAATCGTTGTCGTAACGCGTTTTTACCAAGCGATAGGCTAGTTCAGGCATTTTGAGCGATTTTCTCAAGGCTGGAATTTCTTTTTCGTTCTTGAATTTCAAAAAGGCCTCGCTGGTTGGGAAGGTTGGCTCAACATGGAAGATTTCGACAGTGGCTCCCAGGCTTTGTGCAATTGGCGCAATCTGCTTTAAATCGCGCTCTACATGCTCTAAATCGCTGGCATATCCAATTTTATTAATCTTTTTTAGGCGGAAATTCTCCGGAATTACTATCACGGGAACCTTAGATAACTCAACCACTTTTGCAGCCACACTTCCAATGAACAAGCGCTTTAATCCGCTGGCACCAGTGGTTCCCAATACAATTATATCGGCTTTAACCCTTTTGCAGGTGTCTAAAATCACATCAACAGTGCCCACACCAGGCACAATCTCGCTGCTGATTTTCGCTGCATCAATTTTCCCTTTAAATGACGATACCGCTTTTTTTACGAAGGTGTCGAGGCTCTTTTGGGCGTAGGCCACTTGGTCGGCAGGTGCCGGAACATACAATCCCGTGAAGGCCGAATCGGGGGCCAATTCCAAAATTGACGTTTGGTGCATCACCACCACTTTTGTCGTATTCCCCTGCGCGAGTTGGAGCGCAAAGCGGAGAGCCTTCAGCGCATTGGCTGAAAAGTCAGTAGGAACCAGAATTGTTTTCATGTCTTTATATCTAAGATGAGTTTTCAAATGTAAAATTACTGTCATCAACCACAAGAATAAATGAGTTAACTCAGTGAGAATTATGATTTTTCTCAGGAATACAGCTTAGAAAGAGTAGGGTAGGGCGAATGTTGTTGAAAAAGGAATTCGACGCCCTGTTGGCATAGTGTCAAAATAACACTATTTTCGTCGCCATGAAATTCGATTCCAGCATCCAACGCATTGGTGTATTCACCTCAGGAGGCGATGCACCGGGTATGAATGCCGCGGTGAGAGCCGTTGTGCGCGCCTGTATTTATTACGGAAAGCAAGCCGTGGGAATTTACCGAGGGTATGAAGGAATGATTGAAGGGGACTTGAAATTGCTCGATTCACGTTCGGTTTCAAACATCATTCAGCGAGGCGGTACCATCTTAAAATCGGCCCGCAGTGCAGAGTTTCGCACTCCTGAAGGCCGGAAAAAAGCATTTGAAAACCTGAAAGCCCATCAAATCGACGCCCTTGTGGCCATTGGTGGCGATGGAACTTTTCGCGGCGCCCATCTTTTGCACGAAGAGTTTGGTATTCCGGTGGTAGGTTTGCCTGGAACAATCGACAACGACTTGAATGGTACTGACTTTACAATTGGCTACGATACGGCGGTAAATACAGCCGCTTTTGCCATCGATAAAGTAAGAGACACGGCCTCGTCGCACAACCGCTTGTTTTTTATAGAGGTGATGGGGCGGCATTCGGGACAAATTGCTTTACGCAGCTCCATCGCCGCTGGTGCTGAGGCAACCATGATACCGGAGCAACCAATGGATATTGATGCCCTCGTTAAAACTCTGGAGACTGGAGCTTCCAGAAATAAATCATCGTCGCTCGTGGTTGTAGCCGAAGGCGGGAAAACCGGTAGGTCGTTCGATATTGCCAAAGAAGTGAACGAACGATTCTCTCATTACGATACTAAGGTGACCATTTTGGGGCACCTTCAGCGTGGGGGCTCACCCACAGTGGCCGACCGTGTGCTGGCCTCTCGCATGGGCGTTGTTGCGGTAGAAGCCCTGTTGGGTGGGAAAACCGATGTAATGGTCGGAATTGTAAACAATCAGATTAATTTTGCGCCCTTTGCAGAAGCAACGGGAAAAGTCGACAATTTCGATCCCGAAATGTTGCGCATCGCGAACATACTGTCGTTCTAAGTCATGACCGAATCCCGGGTAAATCAAGGATTGTTTCCAGCTAGCGACGAGGTGCTTAACTCCGTGGGCTTTAGGCCTTTGGAGCAGCGCTACTACCTTTGCGGCGGTGAAATTTTACCCTGGAGTGGCGCTCAACAGTCGGTTTACTCAGCCATATACCGCACACAACCTCAGCCCGAAAGAATACGTTTAGGCTCTGTGCCCCAACTTTCGGCAGCCGACGCTTTGCAGGTGTTGGATGCAGCCTTGCAATCGTGGGACCTTGGGCGAGGTGCCTGGGCTACCATGCGCACCCGCGATCGAATTGCCGCAGTACAGCATTTTCTGAAGCTCTTTTCGAATCAAAAGGAGAAGATTGTTACGCTGCTGATGCTTGAGATTGGCAAAAATCGAAGCGAATCGGAAAGCGAATTTGAGCGCACCGAGCAGTATATAGCCGACACTATTGAAGCGCTCAAAGAAATTGATCGCGATGCCGGAAAAATTGAGCTTCACCAAGGCATTTACGCCCAAATTCGTCGGGGGCCGCTTGGCGTTGTGCTTTGCATGGCTCCCTACAATTACCCGCTAAACGAGTCGTTTGCCACCTTGCTCCCGGCCATCATTATGGGCAATTCGGTCGTGTTTAAGCCTGCAAAACATGGAGTTTTGTTGCTCGAACCACTGTTAAAGGCCTTTCAGGAAGCCTTCCCGCCGGGCGTGATTAACTTCTTGTATGGTGAAGGTAAAGAAGTAGTTAAAGCCTTGATGGAGAGCGGCAAAGTTGATGTTTTGGCCTTCATTGGATCGAGTAAGACGGCCGCCGAAATCAAAAAGATTCATCCACGGCCGCATCGACTTCGGTCGGTTTTAGGACTTGATGCCAAGAATCCGGCCATCGTGATGCCCGATGCTGATATGGATATTGTGCTCAACGAATGTTTGAATGGTACCTTGGCCTTCAATGGTCAGCGGTGTACAGCCTTGAAAATTCTCTTTGTACACCGAAGTGTAGTCGATACGTTTTTGTCAGGTTTTGTGCGCCTGGTTGAGCAGCTCAAGGCCGGTATGCCTTGGGAAGATGGCGTAACCATCACACCATTGCCTGAACCTGATAAGCCGGCGTTTTTGGCCGGGCTCATCGAAGATGCCCAAACCAAAGGAGCACGCGTGTTAAACGAAGGTGGAGGCAGCCGCTACCTGAGTTTAGTATGTCCAACAGTACTTTACCCGGTTTCGTCTGCCATGCGCATTTACCATGAGGAGCAATTTGGACCCATCGTTCCGGTTGTGCCTTTTGATACAGTTGAGGAGCCCATTCGCTACATTACCGAAAGCAATTACGGTCAGCAGGTGAGTGTGTTCTCCCGCGACCCCGACCTGATTGCTTCCCTCATCGATCCGATGGTGAATCAATTGTGCCGGGTAAACATCAACACCAAATGCCAGCGTGGCCCCGACGTTTATCCATTCAATGGTCGAAAAGACTCCGCCGAAGGCACCCTTAGTGTGAGTGACGCGTTGCGGGTGTTTTCGATTCGCACCATGGTTGCAACCCGCGACACGCCGCTAAACCGTGAAATTTTCAATCGTATTCTCGAAGACAGAAAGAGTAACTTTTTGTCGGACCAATTTTATCTCTGAACCAAATCTGAATCTATGCTTTTGATTGCCGACAGCGGATCAACCAAGTGCGACTGGATGCTTATCCAGGACAATGAAGAAACCCACAGTTTCAGCACGATGGGCTTTAATCCGTTTTTCCACAATGAAGCGGTTATTTCCAATGCCATCCGCCAAAACAACGAATTGTGCGCTTTCTCCGACAAGGTAACTATGCTCTTTCTGTATAGCGCCGGTTGTTCCAGTAAAGACCTTAAAATGGTTGTTGAGCGTGCCTTGCGTGCCGTATTCCCCAATGCCAATATTTTTGTCGACCACGACCTTGTTGGGGCTGCTTTTGCCACTTGGGATGAAAATCCGGCCATTACCGGAATTTTGGGAACGGGCTCAAACTCTTGTTTTTTCGACGGCGACATTGTTAAGCAGGCTCACAACGGCTTGGGCATGGGGTATATTTTGGGCGACGAAGGTTCGGGAAGCTACTATGGAAAAATCCTGTTGCGTCAATTTTTGTCGAACGGACTTCCTTCCGAGCTTCATGAAGTGTTGCGTAAAGAATACAACATGAGTCGCGACGCCATTGTTGAAGGCGTTTATATGAAGCCGCACGCTAATGTGTTTTTGGCTTCGTTCATGAAGGTAATTTCCGACAACAAACACCTGCCATGGGTGCAGGAAACCGTCAATCAAGGCATGCGTGACTTCCTGCGTACACACATTCAGTGCTACAAGAACTACCAGAAAGTACCAACACACATGATCGGTTCAATTGCTTACTTTTTCGAGGAGAATCTTCGCAGCACAGCCGATACTATGGGCATCCAGATTGGCACCATCATTAAAAAGCCCATCTTTGGCCTGGTAAAATACCACCTGAAAAATCATTTTCATAAGAACATCAGCTAATTCCGACGTTCCGAATGACGCGTATTGTAAAAAAATCGGGCACATTTAATCGTGCCGTAGGGAACTACACTTCCCACCAAGTCATCCCCAATGGGTATCATTTTTCGGCCGATAACGCCGAGCTCGAAGTCACAGCCTGGGACCATGAGGTAATCCGTTTTCGCATTCGCCAAAGCGGGCAAACCTTTAGCGGGTTTTCCTATGCCATTGATGCTGAGCCTCGTGCCATTGATTTCCAGCTCGAAGAACGCTCCGATGTCTTTATCCTAAAAACCGAGGCGCTCGAAGTGCGCATCACCAAATCGCCCATGCGTATTTCGGTGTACGACAAGGCGGGTAAGCTGCTATCGCAGGATGACGCCGCGTTCGGAACCAGCTGGCTCGGCACCGAAGTAACTACTTACAAATCGCTAATGCCCGGTGAACGCTTCATCGGCCTTGGCGAAAAAACCGGACCGCTCGACCGTCGGGGCAAAGTGTATGTAAACTGGAATACCGATCATTTCGCCTATGGCGTGGATGACGATCCGATTTACCTCAGCACCCCGTTTTATATGGGTATTCACGGCGAACAGGTGTACGGTATTTTCTTCGACAACTCCCACAAAACCACCTTCAGTTTTGGTTGCAGTAACGACCGTTTCTCCTATTTTCAAGCTGAGGATGGCGAAATGAACTATTACTTCATCCACGGTGAGAATCCGGCTGCCATTGTGAAAAATTACACTTGGCTTACCGGTCGCATCGAAATGCCTGCCCTTTGGAGCTTAGGTTTTCAGCAATGTCGTTATAGCTACTATCCTTACCCCGAAGTGCTGAATGCCGCCCGTACATTCCGCGAGAAGCACATTCCAGCCGATGTATTGTATCTCGATATTCACTACATGGATGCGTACAAGGTTTTTACTTGGCATCCAACGCGTTTCCCCGATCCGAAAGGGCTCATGGAACAACTCCGTGAAATGGGCTTCCGCGTTGTGGTAATCCTCGACCCGGGCGTGAAAAAGGAAGCTGGCTACGCTGCTTACGAAGATGGTAAAGCCCGCGACCTGTTTGTAACTTACCCCGACGGACAAGAATACAATGGTCAGGTTTGGCCCGGCTGGTCGGCATTTCCCGACTTCACTTACGAGCAGGCACGCCAGTGGTGGGGTGAACAAATGAAGGTGCTCACCGAAAACGGTATTGAAGGCTTTTGGAACGACATGAACGAACCCGCAGCCTGGGGTCAGCATTTACCCGACCTTATCGAATTCCACTACGAAGGAGAAGGCGGAACCCATAAAAAGTCGCGCAATGTGTACGGTATGCAGATGGCCCGTGCCACACAGGAAGGGGCCCGCAAACTAATGAATGGGAAACGACCATTCATTCTCACACGTGCAGGTTATTCGGGTGTTCAGCGCTATGGAGCCGTGTGGACTGGCGATAATGTTAGTCACGACGACCACATGTTAGCCGGTGTTCGTTTGGTGAACAGTATGGGCTTAACCGGAGTTCCTTTCGCCGGATATGATGTTGGAGGATTTGCCGGGGAAGCCACTCCGGAGCTGTTCGCCCGATGGATTGCCCTGGGGGCCTTCTCTCCGTTCTTCCGCTCACATTCCATGGTAAACAGCCGCGACTCGGAGCCATGGTCGTTTGGTGAAGAAGTGGAAGACATTTCGCGGAATTACATCAGCCTCCGTTACCGCCTTATGCCATACCTCTACTCGGTGTTTTATGAGGCTTCTACAACCGGAATTCCGGTATCTCGATCGCTGGCCTTGAACTATCCTTTCGAGGCAAACGTGTACAAAGATCCATATCAGAACGAATACCTGTTTGGCCCTTCGTTACTCGTAATTCCAATCCGTTCGAATCAACAGTTCCACAAAGCCTGGTTCCCTGAAGGAAACTGGTATCGCTTGTACGACGACGCCATCGAAGCGGGAAATCGTGAAGCCATCCTCGACTACGGAAAAGAGCTTATTCCGGTGTACGTAAAGGCCGGAAGTATTTTGCTAATGCAGCAGAATTTGCAATCGCTTACTGAAGCTGCAAAAGCAGATAACCTTGAGATTCACGTGTATACAGGTGCCGATGGAACATTCGAGTATTACGAAGACGATGGTGAAACCTATGCCTTTGAGCAAGGCGCCTTCCTGAAGCGTCGGTTCGAATTGCGCGGAAACAGCTTACATATTACGCCTTCAAATGGAGCCTTCAAGTCAAGATTCAAAACCATCACGGTGTATTTGCATGGCAATCAAGCCACTGAGCTTAAGGTAAACGGTGTGTCTCATTCCTTGCACACTTCAAATTACCGATTTGTTGAGCCGGTTTCTGATTTCGACCCTTACCATGTTCCGCCCAAAGATCCGGTGGAGGTGAAAGGTTTGCCAACGGTAAAGCTTGAGTATTCAGACTCTGAAATTCGCCTGGATTGGTAAATTAGCCTTGTTGAAACAGCTCCTGCTTCTTTGACCAGCCAACGGTGCGAGTCCGACCTCGAAATCGAGCTTGACCGCTTACAGGACAAATTTTCCCGGCAGAGCCTGAACTTGAACTTGAATCCTCTTAGATTTGAACTCATCTCCCTTGAATAATCATTTATGAAGTCACTCCTTAGCGCAGGCATTGTCCTGTTTGCAACACTCCACCTGAGTGCGCAGAACCCTCAGGTTCAGCCAACTCGCCCCATTATGAAAAACCGTCCGGGCACAAATGCAGCACGTGCCAACCTCAACACAACACCAGTTTGGGCCGATAATGCGGTGATTTATGAGGTAAACCTCCGCCAATTTACCCCGTCGGGTACCATCAACGAATTTTCAACTCACCTCGAGCGCCTCAGTCAAATGGGAGTGCGGATTCTTTGGTTCATGCCCATCCAGCCTATTGGCATTGAAAACAGAAAAGGGAGCTTGGGTAGCTATTATTCAATTCGCGATTACCTTTCTGTCAATCCCGAGCACGGTACCATGGACGAATGGATTGCGATGGTTAAAAAAGCGCATCAATTGGGCATGAAGGTGATTCTCGACTGGGTGGCTAATCACACGGCGTTCGACCATGCCTGGACCAAATCACATCCAGAATGGTACACCCGCGACGCCAATGGCAAGATTAAACCTCCGGTGGACGACTGGACCGACGTAGCCGATTTGAACTACGACAACCCCGAGTTGCGCAAGGCCATGATCGAAAACATGAAGTTTTGGCTCAACGCCACCGATATTGATGGTTTCCGTTGTGATGTTGCCGAAATGGTGCCTCTCGACTTTTGGAAAGAGTGTATTCCGGCATTGCGCAGCGCCAAACTCGACATTTTCATGTTGGCCGAAGGCGAAAAACCGGAATTGCACGATAAAGCGTTCGACATGACTTATGCATGGGGTATGTTGCATCCGATGAACGAGGTGGCTACCGGTAAAAAAACAGCCAAGTTCATCGACGATTATCTGAAGGCCCAGGAAAGCTATCCCGCGGAAGCGCACCGCATGTATTTCACCTCTAACCACGATGAAAACACCTGGAACGGAAGTAATTGGGATTTCATGGGTGAAAAATCGAAAACCTTCGCCGTGTTAACGTATGCCTTTAAAGGAATGCCGCTGATTTACACCGGGCAAGAGGCCGACAACCGCAAGCGACTTCGCTTTTTCGACAAGGACACAGTTGATTTCAGCAAGCTGCCATTGGCCGATTTCTACACCCGACTCAACAAATTAAAGGCAACAGAACCGGCTTTAAATTCCGGTAAAAACGGAGGTGAGCTGGTGAAGATCAGTCCCGTTGGCGATGAACAGGTTTTCGCCTGCATCCGCAAAAAAGATGGCTCACGGGTGTTGTTTTTAATCAACCTCTCTGGAAAGAAAGCCAAGTTCAAAGCCGAAAATCCCGACTTAGAAGGCGAATGGATTGATGTTTTTGGTGCAGATGACAAAGTAGCCCTAACCTTAAAAACGAAGCATTCTGTTACCTTAGAGCCCTGGACCTATCAAGTTTACCGCCTCAAGAAAAAATAAATCAATGGAAACTGCTACAACCCTTCAAGCGGGCGTATTGCATGGCGAAACGCTAAACGCATTACTCCGCAAAGCGAACGACATCGGATTTGCGATGCCGGCCGTTAATGTCATCAGCACCAACACTGTAAATGCCGTTCTGGAAACCGCGAAAAAACTCAATTCGCCGGTTATCATTCAATTCTCTAATGGAGGAGCTCAGTTTTTCGCCGGAAAAGGCCTCGATAACAGCGCACAGCAAGCCAGTATTGTTGGCGGAATTTCGGGGGCTCATCATGTACACCTCATGGCCGAAGCCTACGGTGTGCCGGTGATTCTTCACACCGACCACGCTGCGAAAAAGTTGCTTCCATGGATTGATGGCTTGCTGGATGCCGGCGAAAAGTACTTCCGCACACACGGCCGCCCTTTGTATTCGAGCCATATGCTCGACCTCAGCGAGGAACCCATCCATGAAAACATCGAAATCTGTAAGCGTTATCTCGAACGCATGGCTAAGATGGGTATGACCCTCGAAATCGAACTTGGCGTAACGGGCGGCGAAGAAGATGGTGTCGACAACTCGCACATCGACAGCAAGCACCTGTACACCCAGCCGGAGGAAGTGGCCTACGCTTATGAGGAACTCATGAAGGTGAGTCCAAACTTTACCGTTGCTGCCGCATTTGGCAATGTTCACGGTGTGTATAAGCCTGGAAATGTGAAGCTTATGCCGGTTATTCTTAAAAATTCTCAGGACTACATCCAGCAAAAGTTTAACACAAGCGATAAACCTGTAAACTTCGTATTTCACGGTGGATCAGGCTCTTCGGTTGAGGAGATTCGGGAAGCCATCGCCTATGGCGCCGTAAAAATGAACATCGATACGGACCTTCAATGGGCGTTCTGGGAAGGGGTGAAAGACTACTACGAGGCGAACAAAGGTTACCTCCAGGGCCAAATCGGAAATCCGGAAGGCGACGACAAGCCGAACAAGAAGTTTTACGACCCGCGTGTTTGGTTGCGCAAAGGCGAAGAGACCTTCAAAAAACGCCTTGAGCAGTCTTTTGACGACCTGAACTGCATCAACCGTCTCGCTTAAATTCAACAAAATCTGCAAGAGACCTGGAAATCCGGGTCTCTTTTTTATGCCCATACTCACCGAAAAACAACCATGCTTCCTGCCGTTTCATTTACTCAAACAGCTGCTTTTCAAAAACTTAAGTCGCATTTTAACCAGATTTCCGGCACTCATCTCAGAACACTGTTTGCCGAAAATCCCAGCCGTGCTCAGGAATTTTCTTTGCGGTGGAACGACGTCCTTTTCGATTATTCCAAGAACAGAATTAACCCGGAGACTTTTGGTTTACTGATAGCGCTGGCCGAGGAATGTAAGCTCAGGGAGGCTATTCAGGCTCAGTTTTCAGGCGAAGCCATCAACGCCACCGAAAATAGGGCTGTACTTCATACGGCACTTAGAAATCGCTCTGGACGGCCTGTATTGGTAAACGGTATTGATGTGATGCCGGATGTGCATTCGGTGCTCTCACGCATGAAAACGTTTGTGGAGGCCGTGCATTCGGGAAGCTGGAAAGGCTTTACGGGCAAGGCTATACAACACGTTGTTAACATCGGCATTGGTGGCTCCGACCTCGGACCTGTGATGGTTTGCGAGGCGCTGAAGGCCTGTTCGAATCGAAACATTCACATGCATTTTGTATCGAATGTAGACGGTACACACATGGCCGAAACCTTGCGCCGCGTTGATCCCGAAACCACCCTGTTTATCATTGCTTCGAAAACGTTTACAACACAAGAAACGATGGCCAATGCCCATTCTGCAAGGAATTGGTTCGTTTCTCAAAGTGGCAATGCAGCCCATGTTGCCCGGCACTTTGTGGCCGTGAGCACCAACGCTTCAGCCGTGAGCGAATTTGGTATGGATACCACCAACATGTTTGGGTTTTGGGATTGGGTTGGCGGGCGATACTCGCTTTGGAGTGCCATCGGCCTGCCCATCGCATTGTCGCTAGGGTTCGACCATTTTGAGCAGTTGCTGGAGGGCGCTCATGCGATGGATGAACATTTTCGCACTGCCGAATTCCACGAGAACATGCCTGTAATTATGGCTTTGCTGAGTGTTTGGTATGTGAACTTTTTTGGGGCCGCATCTCAGGCCATCTTGCCGTACGACCAGTATCTGCATCGTTTTGCGGCGTATTTTCAGCAGGGCGATATGGAAAGCAATGGAAAATATGTTGATCGAAACGGAAAACCTGTCGATTATGCCACTGGGCCTATCATTTGGGGCGAGCCGGGAACCAATGGTCAGCACGCTTTTTATCAGCTAATTCACCAGGGTACTCAGCTCATTCCCTGCGATTTTATCGCGCCGGCCATCAGTCAAAACCCTCTGGGTGAGCACCATACATTGTTGATGTCGAACTTTTTTGCTCAAACCGAAGCCTTGATGAACGGAAAGAGTAGAGCAGAGGTAGAAGAGGAGCTCCGCTCACGCGGGATGACATCAGCCGAAATTGAATTTCACGCGCCATACCGGGTATTCGAAGGAAACAGGCCAACCAACTCCTTCTTAATCAAGGAGATTACTCCATTCAACCTTGGGGCACTAATCGCAGCATACGAACACAAAATTTTTGCGCAGGGCGTTATTTGGAACATCTATTCATACGACCAGTGGGGCGTGGAGTTGGGTAAACAGCTGGCCGGAAAAATCCTACCAGAATTGCGTACAGCAGAGCCAGTAGCCTCACACGACAGCTCCACAAACTTGCTGATAAACACTTGGAAGTTAATGCAAAAGGCCTAGCTTTCGGCCTTCAGCAATAGGTCTTGCAACGACTCGAAATCGTAAATTTTCGGGTCGAACAAATGCGATGGATGCACCTTCGACAGGGCTGTCATCATGATTTCTTTGCGGTTAGGGTATTGTGTTTCCCACTGAATCATCATTTCCTTGATCACCTTGCGCTGCATATTTTCCTGCGAGCCGCAGAGGTTGCATGGTATGATTGGAAAATCTCTCAGGCTTGCGTAAACGCTAATGTCGGCTTCTTTGGCAAAGGCAAGCGGTCTGATAACCACATGTCGGCCGTCGTCGGTGCGGAACTTCGCCGGCATGGCTTCCAGTTTACCGGCAAAAAATAGATTCAGGAAAAAGGTTTCCAGTATGTCTTCACGGTGATGCCCTAAAGCCAGCTTGTTACACCCCAATTCTTCGGCAGCATCGTACAAAATGCCTCTCCGTAGGCGGGAACAAAGGCTGCACATGGTTTTTCCGGGGGCAATTTTCTCGGTTACAATGGAGTACGTGTCGCGCTCGTAGATGCGGAATGGAACATTTAAGGCACTCAGGTATTCAGGAAGAACTTGTTCAGGGAAATCGGGCTGTTTTTGGTCGAGGTTTACGGCGATAATTTCAAAACTATGCTGCATTGCCTTTTGCATGTGCAGCATCATATCGAGCATGGTGTAGCTGTCTTTTCCACCCGATAAGCAGACCATGATTTTATCGCCCGGCTCTACCAGGGTGAATTGTTCCTGTGCGTCCCAAACGGATTTTCGGATTTTCTTACCGATTTGCTCAATACCGGGAGTTGTTGATGCCTTTTCCACGCCGCAAAAATAGTGAAGCCAACGTAAGGTTGAATGAATGCGCGTTTTTGTCGGTTGAACCGTGATGTCATCAGGCTTTGCCGCCTACATAAACTACCTTTTTGGTTTCGAAGAATGGATCATCGAACCATTGGGAGATTTCGTGAATCTTGAATTTGCGTTTGGTCAGGCTGATTTCTTCCAGAATATCACCACCTTTTAATACAACCCAGCCATTCTTCAATGAATGCCGGTTGGTGGATTCCAACTTTCTGAATGTCCAGCCTACCAGTTCATTCATTGGTGCAACGGCCCTTGAAACAATAAAATCGAAACGGCCGGGCACTTGGTCTGCGCGTCCCCAAATGGCTTCCACATTGCTTAGACCAATACTTGAGTGAACCTCCGTTACCACTTTGATTTTCTTGGCAATAGAGTCGCACAACACAAATTTGGTTTCAGGGAAAAGGATGGCCAATGGAATGCCGGGAAAACCGCCCCCGGTGCCAATATCCAAAACCCTACTTTCGGGCAAAAAGGCAATTACTTTGGCAATGGCTAAGCTGTGCAAAACGTGCCGAACATAAAGCTCGTCGATGTCTTTGCGCGAAATCACATTGATTTGCGCATTCCATTCCTTGTAGAGGTTCTCCAGTTGAAGAAACTGTTGCTCCTGCTTGCTGCTGAGGGCGAAGTGCTGTTTAATGACCTCAATGCCGGACATGCCTGATGAAATCAGATTTTTTCCTGCTGATTTCGGATGATGTTGTAGAGAAACTCCCGGCTTCGAAAGAGTTGTGCCTTTACGGTTCCCAAGGGCAAGTCGAGCTGTTCGGCAATTTCTTCGTACGACAACTCCTGAAAATATCGAAGCTCAATTAAAATTCTATAGCGTGGCTTGAGCTTTTCCACCAGCGATCGCATGAGAATGTGCTTTTGCTTACGGATGAGATTCTCCTCCGGATCTGGAGTTTCTGAGCGCACGTCCATGGTCATCTCGTCGCCGTCGCCGGTCATAAACGACTTGTCTAAAGAAAGTGTTACCGCTCTTTTTTTACGGATGAAATCGATGCAATTGTTGGTGGCAATTCGGAAAAGCCAGGTGGAAAAAGCAAAGTTAGGGGTGTATTGGGCGATGTTTTTAAAGGCTTTACCGAAGGCCTCAATGGTAAGATCTTCCGCATCGTCTTTGTTGTTGACCATTTTCAACAGGAGGAAATACACCGATTCCCGGTAACGGTCTAACAGCTCTGCGTACGCAGCCTGGTCATGCTTTTCGACCGCACGATTTACAAGCTGTATGTCGTACTGGGCTTTTGAGGAGAGGTTGGTTTCTAAATCCATCGGCGTTGCCTTACAAATAAAGTAGAAAAGAAATAGACGGGATTCACAATTATGCGTTGGATTAATTCTAGCACAGGCGACATCCAGCCCAGTTCTTTCTCATCTAATTTTCTCGCAGCTGTGTGCAAGATAGTAATTTGCACCAAGGTGCGTAAAAACCAGCCTGCAATTAATATCAACACGTTGTATTGAAGAAGTATTCCGGCCACAAGGGCAAGGTGCATGAAATACCAGCTTAGCGGGTAAACCAACAACATCGACTTGTGGCTTCCTTTGTAATGTTTAGCCGTGCTGTGATGCCTCTTTTTCTGAAGAAACCAGGCTTTCCAGCTGCTTTTGGGCTCTGAAATCGTAAAGGCTCCTTTGTCGATCACCACTGAAACGTTTTTGTTCGTAGCCACCTCCTGCACGAAAAGGTCATCGTCGCCCGACCAAATATGAATGTGAGAGGCAAACCCGCGAACTTTAAAAAACAAGTTGCGCTTGTAGGAAAGATTCCTTCCCACGCCCATGTAGGTTTGTCCACGCATGGCCCTCGCCAGAAAATGCACGCCAATAAAAAACGTATCGAAACGAATCATGCGGTTTAAAAAACCACCTTTCCTTTCGTATTTCCCATAGCCAAGCACAATTTCATGCGATTCGCCATACCCATTGATCATGTGCGTAATCCAGTCTCTACTGCTAGGCTTGCAGTCAGCATCGGTTAACAACAGCGTTTCGTAGCGTGCTGCTTTGATGCCAATGGTGAGCGCAAACTTTTTTCCATGCTCGCGGCCTTCTACTTCTTTGATTTCTCGAACTACCAGATTTCGGTGGCGAGCCTGTAACGATTCCAGCACTTTTTCACTCTCGTCCCAGGAGCAATCATTTACTACAACCACTTCAAATTCAGGGTATTCCTGTTCGAGTAACAGGGGCAAAAACTGCTTGAGATTCTCCTCTTCGTTGCGGGAGCAAACGACCACCGAAACAGGCGGGTAGTTTACCGGATGAGGCTTCAGTTTATAGAGAGAAACGCGAATAGCGGTGAAGAAATAATAGCTCAGCTGAGCCAACAGGCTTAAGCCAAAGGCAACTAAAATCAATAACTCCCAGCGATATGTAAAATCGGGTACCATCCTCAAAACTAAGGGCACAAAAGTATGCGTACTTCGGTATGTGAAAGGGCTATCTTTGCCCAACTTTTTAACAAAGATGCGCTACACGCTGTCAGCAACAGACCCACGCTCCTCTGCCCGAGCCGGAAAGCTAGAAACTCCTCACGGTGAAATACTTACTCCGATATTTATGCCCGTTGGAACGGCCGGAACGGTAAAAGCGGTGCATCAGCGCGAGCTCAAAGCGGAAATTAAGGCGCAGATAATTCTCGGAAACACCTATCATCTTTACCTGCGTCCGGGTGTTGATGTGCTTTACCAGGCTGGTGGGCTGCACAAGTTTAATGGTTGGGATGGCCCAATACTCACCGACAGCGGCGGTTATCAGGTGTTTTCACTTTCGGAACGACGGAAACTCAGCGAGCAGGGTGCCGTGTTTCAGTCGCATATAGATGGCTCCAAGCACCTGTTTAGTCCGGAGTCGGTGATGGACATTCAACGGAAAATCGGGGCCGACATTATTATGGCCTTTGATGAATGTCCTCCATGGCCCAGCGAATACGGTTATGCGCGTAAATCGATGGAACTAACGCACCGTTGGCTCGACCGATGTATTGCCCGGTTGGCTGAAACCGAGCCGCATTATGGTTATCCACAAACCCTTTTTCCGATTGTTCAGGGAAGCACTTTCACCGATTTGCGTCAAGAAAGCGCAGAGTATATTGCTTCCCGCGGGGCTGCCGGAAATGCCATTGGTGGCCTCTCGGTGGGTGAGCCTGCAGAGGAGATGTACCGGTTTACCGATTTGGTGTGTGGGATTTTACCCGCCGATAAACCCCGCTATTTAATGGGTGTAGGAACGCCTGAAAACATTTTGGAGGGCATCGCACTTGGGGTAGACATGTTTGATTGCGTAATGCCCACGCGCAATGCCCGCAATGGTATGCTCTTCACCTCCGAAGGAATCATCAACATGCGCAATGAAAAGTGGAAAAACGATTTTACGGCAATCGATCCGAATGGTCCTACATTCGTAGATTCTGCTTACTCGAAAGCCTATTTGCGCCATTTATTTGTGGCCGGCGAATACCTCGCCGGGATGATTGCATCGGTTCATAACCTGGGCTTTTATCTTTGGCTTGTGGGGCAAGCACGCGCGCACATTGTGCAGGGCGATTTTGCGGAGTGGAAGTCGGTAATGGTTCAGAAAGTAAAGCAAAGGCTGTAATTGATGTTTACGAAGCTCGACCGGTATCTTATTCGGAAGTTCCTGGGGACCTTCATTTTCACCATTGCGTTGATTGTGGTGATTGCCGTGATTTTCGACCTTACAGAAAAGGTCGACGATATCTTCGAAAAAAACATTCCGGCCTCAGAGCTCATATTCGATTATTACCTGAATTTCATTCCTTACTTCGCCAACCTGTTTACTCCGCTTTTTGTCTTTATTTCGGCGGTATTCTTTACGTCCAAATTGGCCAACCAGTATGAGATTGTTGCCATGCTCAGTTCGGGTGTTAGTTTTTGGCGATTGCTTCGGCCTTATTTGTTCTCGGCCGCTCTGATTGGTTTGGTTTCTTTCATGCTCAACAGCTTTGTAATTCCCAAGGCCAACGAGGGCCGACTAAAGTTCGAGTACAAGTATTTAAAACACAATTGGAAGCGGAACTACAACAATTTGCACCGACAAATTAGTCCGAATACCTACCTCTATTTCGAAACCTACACCCAGAAATCTAAAACCGGATACCGCTTTACCATTGAGCAGATGCAACAGCGAAAGATGAAGGTGAAGCTCAGTGCCGATTATGTGCGTTGGGATTCGATTCAACAGCGCTGGACATTGGAGAATTATGCCATTCGGACATTTAACGGAAAAACGGAGAAGTTACGGCGCGGGGCTGCGCTCGACACGGTTTTAAGCTTTAAGCCCGGCGATTTGGACATTGCCGATGATGATGTAGAAATGATGAACTTTTTTCAGCTCAATGGCTTCATTGAACGTGAAAAAGCGAAGGGCTCCGAATTTGTCGATTACTACATTTTGGAGAAACACCGCAGAATGGCGAATCCGGTTGCTAACCTTATTCTCACCCTGATTGCAGTGGCAATGGCCAGTCGAAAGGTGAGAGGCGGAATTGGTTTACACATTGGAATTGGAATCGGTATTAGCTTTACGTATGTGATGTTTATGCAGGTAACCTCAGTGTTTGCTACCGAAGGCGGAATGAATCCTGCAATTGCGGCCTGGATTCCCAATTTCACCTTTCTCATACTGGCTTTGGTATTGCTCCGGCGAGCTCCAAAATAAAAAACTCATTTTCAGGCCTTTTGCTGGGGGCCTCTTGTTAATCGAACCTTAAACTGGGGTTGAATTGAAAAAAAAGTAATTTTGCGCTCCCTAAGCCGAAGTGGTGAAATTGGTAGACACGCACGTTTCAGGGGCGTGTGTCGCAAGACATGCCGGTTCGAGTCCGGCCTTCGGTACTAAAAGCCTGTCATTTTCGACGGGCTTTTTTGTTTCGTGGGGTCATCCCGCAGGGCATTAATACCTATGCAAATAATCCTCATGCTTTTCTCACTGGATTGAGGCTATCAATTTGTATTTCAGGAGCGTAGATTAATTTAAAATTGATAAATCTAAAATCCGTTTCTAGGGGAGAGGCCCTAAATCATTAAAGCTTCATTAAAATCGAATGTTAAATCAATGTGAAGGGAAACGAATAACTCTACATTTGCACAAGGTTTTTTGAGGGTTAGGGCAGCCTTCAATACTCTGAACAAATAGCTGCATATGGTTGTTTGTGAAGTATTTCGTCCATACTCATTAACCTTATTGTCAAGAACATATACATAACCAACTTTATACTTAACTATGATTGCATCCAGAGACGGAGTCGTTAAAATCGGTGTATTTTACGACGGGAACTACTTCCTTCACGTGAGTAACTACTACAATTACTTTCACTCAAGAAGAAGAAGAATCAGCATCGCAGGTTTACACAATTTCATTCGTGAAAAAGTAGCCGAAGAAATGGCAGTAGAATATAAACTTTGCCATGTTGTAGATGCCCACTATTTCCGCGGAAGAATGAGCGCTTATGAAGCCTCTCAGCGTGGAAATCAACTGTACAATGATCGTTTATTCGACGATGTTTTAATGTCGGAAGGCGTAGTAACTCACTATCTTCCATTGCGCAACCGCGGAAATCGTAAAGAAGAAAAAGGCATTGATGTTTGGCTCGCCCTCGAAGCCCTCGAATTGGCCTGGCTGAAGCATTACGATGTGTTGGTTTTAATTACTGCGGATGGCGATTTCGTTCCTTTGATACGTAAAGTGAATACCCTTGGTACCCGTGTTATGGTACTCAGTTGGGATTTCGAGTACACCGACGATACAGGGCGCGAAATTATTACCCGTACCTCGCAGGATTTGCTCGAGGAGGTAACTTACCCGATTGCCATGCATGAGCTCATCGACAATCGTGTAACCGGCAAAGACTCTCAGGTTTCGCAATTGTTTGTAACTCAGGAAAGTGCTCCGAAGACCTACAAGAATATCGTAGATAAAGGAGAAGTGAAAATCTCCAAAACCCTCAATATGAAGAGTGGTTATGGATTCGTAGCATATCCGCCGAACAACCTCTTCTTCCACTATTTAGATGTTGTAGAAGGCGATTTCAACGAAATCAAAGACGGTGATGCTGTTGAGTTTACCATTGAAATCAACGATAAAGGCAACGAAGTCGCTAAAAACGTTCGAAAAGTAAACGAATCTGAACTTAACTTCATCGAAGAAGAGCTCGACGATTACAACAACGGGTAATTGTCAATCAAGGCCTTGGTGGTGATTTCAACTTTGAATCAGCACTAAAGCCATTAATAAATCAAAGTGTCGGGAGCATCCTCATCGGGTGCTCCTTTTTTTGTTACCAACCTCGACTAAAGCTCAACCCTTCTTACAACACTCAGCTTTATGCTTTTGAGAATCTGGTTGCCATAGCGACCTTTTTCGATAAGTGGCTTGGCAAATGGCGATTCGAGTACCTCCGACAGGTCTAAAACCGCACCTGCAGGAACTCCAGCCTCAGCAAGGCGTTCCATCCAAAAAGTTCTGGATTGTTTGCCAAATTCATGCTCAAGCAGTTTGGCCAAGTTTTGTCGGTTTTTCACCCTGGCTGGATTGTCGCAAAATCGCTCGTCGTTTACCCATTGTGGTTGACCTAAAACACCACACAAAGTCCCAAATTGCTTTTCGTTGCCCACCGCAAGAACCAGTTTACGTCCATCATTGCAAACCATCAGTTCCCCGTAAGGCGCAATTTGAGGATGTAAAGTACCCTGCGGACCTGGAATCTTTCCGGTCATCAGATAGGCGCTTCCCTGATTAACCAGCGCTGCCACGGCCGATTCCCAAAGATTTACCCTCAACAAACTTCCTTCGCCCGAACGTTCTCTTTTCCACAATGCCATCAGCACCGCTGCCTTAAGCTGCTGACCGGCCATTACATCGATAAGTGCTACCGGTAAGCGCGCCAGTTCACCGTCTTTGCTTCCGGTCATCGACAAAAATCCGGTTTCAGCCTGAAGCACAATGTCGTAAGCCGGCCTGTCATCACCCTCGGGAAATGAATCCAACTGAGCAATAATGAGGCGGGGAAACCTTTCTGCCAACATGTTCAGATTCAGTCCGCGACGATCGTCTTCGCCAGGCTTAAAATTGCAAAGGAATACATCAGTTTCCTCAAGAAGAGTAAACAGTTTCGCTCTTCCGTCATCGGTTTTTAAATCCAACCAAAGCAGCTCTTTGCCTTGATTTACAGAGCAGTAGTAAGCGCTTAGCCCATTTTGTGATTCTTGGGCCCCTCTCCAGCTTCGCGTAACGTCGCCACCGGCATGTGGATTCTCAATTTTAACCACAGTAGCTCCATGTTCTCTAAAAAATCGTCCAACCGAAGGCCCAGCAAGCACCGATGCCAATTCGATAACCCGAATGCCTTGAAAGCAATTTTCCCAGTAGTCTTGCATTAGAATGGGTAACCAATACCAAAGTTAAAATTCACGCGGTCCATGCCGAGCCGATTAAACGACCATCTGTCGCCCGGTGAAAAGGCCGGTTCTCGTAGCGGGTGAGCGGCATCCAAACGGATGATGAAGAAGTTGAAATTGAGTCGAAGTCCAAGACCGGCGCCAACGGCAATCTCTGAGTAGAAGCGATCAACCTCAAAATGGGCAAGGGGTCGAAGCGGATCTTCCTGCCGCAACCACACGTTTCCGGCGTCGACAAAGGCGGCAAGCTCAAAAACCGAGTAGAGTTTCTGCCTGTACTCAACATTCCATTCGAGCTTGATGTCTCCAATTTGGTCAATTCGAAAACCACTGGTATCGCGATAGCCTCCGGGGCCGAGAGAACGGGCAATCCAGGCACGAATGCTGTTCGCTCCACCCACAAAAAAGCTTTTCTCAAAAGGCATTGAAATACTGTTACCGTATGGAATACCAAGACCAACAATTCCGCGGAAGGCCACAGAGGCATTCTTGTTTAAGTTGATAAAGCGCCTGAAGTCGGTATCGAAACGCAAATACTGTGAGTATGGCACTCCAAACACCACAAATTGGTCTCCTTCTATACCCGGATTCTGGAAGAAACTGCGTGTTCCGTTGAGCAAAAGTCCGGCGGTTTCGAAATTCCATTGAAAAAAGGTGAAGGATTTATTGGAGCCAAGCACCTGGTTGCTGTAAGTGCGTGTGAGTTTACCGGCCGAAATATATTGACTGATGAAACTATTTTTCAGGAAGAGATTATTCGAGCTTTGTAGGAGGCTGGCAAAGGAGGGCGAAAGGAATACGTTTACAAAGTTGATCTCCACCGGATTCAATCCCCAAACCACATATTTACCGGAGCGGGCCGAAAAACCATAGATCGCTGTAAAAATGGAACGCTCATAGTCGGGGCGACGTTGGAAATTGAAATACGTAGCTATCCGCGTTTTCCGATTGGTACTTCCAAGAAAGGAAAGGCTTTTAGGTATTTTGGGAATAACAATAGAGGCTTCCGGCCCAAAAAGCAAGGTGTTGAACGGAAGAAAGCCGGCCACACTTTCTTCTTGACTTTCCGATGTTCCTAAAATTCGCTGCACTTCCAAGCCTCCTGTGAGACGAAGCTCAAAGAGTTCCAGCCCGCGGAAAAGATTGCGGTTTTGGTAAATTACATCCAAAGCAACCCCGAGGTTTCCAGCCGTATTTGTTCCCTGGGTTTGGTAGGTGATGGCTTGTCTGGGGCGCGGACTAAGTCTAACATTCATGTCGAGGTAGCCCAGCGAATCGGGACCAGCCGGAAGAAAGCCCAGGTTGATGAATTTGAAGGCGTTGAACTCTGAAAATTTCCGATAGGTAAGGTCGACTTTGTCTTTGCTATACAAATCGTCAAACTTAATGGCCAAAGCCTGTTCCAACGTTTTCGGCTTAAACTGCTTGGCATTTCTAGAAATGTAATGCACGTGATTGAAATACAGCGTGTCTTCGCGGCTGCTGCTATCGCGTTTAATCGTATAGTCGCTACTCACATATATATCGCGAATCCGATACCGTGTATGGTCCACAAATACTGTCGAATCAACATAACCGGGTACTCTTCTCTGAGGGTTAGAAATGATGAGCTTTAGTTTTAAACTCCGATTGCCCATTGAGCTGTCGACGCTGTATGTAACGTAGTTCTTTACGAATGAATAAAAACCTTCATTCTTGAGCATTTGTGTAATCCTGTCACGCTCCATATCCAACAAATCCACATTGTATATTTCGCCTTGTCGGAGCAGGCTTTGCGACCATTTACTCATGTAAATCTCACGAATGTTCTGATTGCGGATATCGTATTCGATTTGCCCATACCTATATGGCTTTCCCGCGGTGATTCGATAAAATGTCCGCGCCGTTTGTCGGTTTGAATCGAGACGGATACTGTCTGTTACATGCGCATCGAAATACCCATGATTTTTTAGGTAAAGCTCTACTTGTGAGGCACTTCTTTTCGATTGGATGGTATCAAGAATGATGGGTGCTTCGCCAATTTCGAGGAACCATTTGGCCAGACTGAGGGGCTCTTCAGATTTGAGTTTTTTGCCGGCCAACTTGCGTTTCTCGTTCAGCAATCGGCGTTTTTCCAGTTTTTGGGCATAGCGCTTTTCAAAGCGTTTTTTGTTGACCAGCGAATAGGTTTGAAGGTGAAAACGCCAAATTCCTAAAATTTTCCGGTTGGGTTTCTGCTTCACATACGAAAGCAATTCCTGGTCGTTGATGCTCGTTGAATTCCCCAAAATCCGGTTTCTGGTGAGCAAAAACTGGTTGTCTTCAAGCCTGCGAACGGGACTACATGCAGCCATCAGCAGTAATATCAACACGCTTAGCCTGGTGGCTGAACGCTTGAGTCGGTGCTGTTTCTGCATGAGTGGATTGTGATACCTTTGTTCGACCAAAATTAGGGCTTTTACATGCTTGGCAAAAATCGCATTTCTACCCTTCGAAAATTGCACCAAAAAAAGAACAGGGCAGAGGAGGGACTTTTTCTTGCCGAGGGGGCCAAGATTGTTGAGGAGCTGCTTCGCGATGACTTTCCGGTAGCCGAAATTTTGGCGCTTCCTTCCTGGATTAACCGAAATCGCGCAAAACTGCAGAAAGCGTCTGTTTTGGAAATAACTCAGGCCGACATGGAGCGAATCAGTACCTTGGTTTCTCCTTCGGAAGTGCTGGCCGTTTGTGAGATTCCAAAGGAAGAGCCGCTTGAATTGTCGACTGATGCCCTTGTGCTGGTCTTGGATTCTATTCGCGACCCAGGAAACATGGGAACGCTGATCAGACTGGCCGATTGGTTTGGTTTTGATGCCGTTATGGCTTCCGAAGATTCGGTGGAATGGACGAACCCCAAAGTTATTCAGGCCAGTATGGGCTCTTTTCTTCGGTTGCGGCCTTATTACGGAGAGCTTCAGGCGATTTTTAAACGCCATCCCGGCTTGCCGGTAACCGCCACCGAGCTCCAGGGAGAATCGCTCTACACAGGTAATTTCGAGCCTTTTGGATTTTTTGTGCTGAGCAATGAATCGCGCGGACTTTCGGAGGAACTCAAACCTTTTGTGAACCGGTCGTTGCATATACCGGCGTTTAGTAAAAATAACAGGCATGCTGAAAGCCTCAATGTGGCCACAGCAGGGGCCATTATTTTGAGTGAAATTGCCAGAAGGAAAACCCTTTCTTAACCTGAAATTCACCCACTGCGCTACCTTTGCACCATGTTTAGGTTAGCGATTCGTCCGATTTTGTTTTTATTTCAGCCTGAAACGGCCCATCACCTTGCTGTTGCTGGTTTAAGGCTACTCTGTGCGATTCCCGGAATTTCGTGGCTTTTACACCGCCGTTACAGCGTCAGGAATGCATCGTTGATGGTTGAGAAAAAAGGACTTCGGTTTCCAAATCCAGTAGGTCTTGCAGCGGGTTTTGACAAGAATGCCACCTTGTTTCCTACATTTCGGTTTTTAGGATTTGGGTTCATTGAAGTTGGAACGGTAACCCCTAAGCCTCAGGCTGGAAATCCCAAACCACGGCTGTTTCGTTTACCTGCCGATGAGGCTTTGATTAACCGAATGGGTTTTAACAATGATGGGGTTGATGAATTTGCTGCACGCTTAAAGCGCCGGCCAAACGGAATAATCATTGGTGCTAACATTGGAAAAAACAAGGCTACGCCGGATGACAAAGCCGTTGAGGATTATCTGATTTGTTTCCAAAAATTGTATGATCTCGCCGATTATTTTGCGGTGAATGTGAGCTCGCCCAATACGCCTGGTTTACGGGCTTTGCAGGACAAAGAGCCTTTGCGGATTATTCTCACAGCTTTGTTGGAAGAACGCAAAAAGCACCCTCAGGTTAAGCCCATCTTGTTAAAGATTGCGCCCGATTTGAATGATGCTCAGCTCGCTGATGTTGCCGAAATTGTGAAGGAGACAGGCATCGATGGAGTTATTGCTACCAATACTACCATTTCGCGCGATGGATTGGTTACGCCGCCGCATACTGTAGAACGAATCGGGGCGGGCGGTTTAAGCGGCTGGCCACTCAAGGCTCGCTCCACAAGAATTGTTTCGCTGATGCGTCAAAAGTTGGGCGATTCCTATCTGATTATTGGATGTGGAGGAATCGAACGCGCTGAAGATGCCCTTGAAAAACTTAAGGCGGGAGCCGATTTGGTGCAGATTTACACTGGTTTTATTTATCGCGGACCCGAATTGGTGCGCTCAATACAGAAGTTATATGTCGCAAACCATACATCTCACTGAGTGTCCTCGTGATGCCATGCAGGGCATCCATGAGTTCATTCCGACAGCCGAAAAAATCGAATACCTCAAAGCCCTGCTTGAAGTGGGATTTCCAACACTTGATGCCGGCTCCTTCGTTTCGCCTGCGGCCATCCCACAAATGGCCGATACCCACGCTGTTTTAGAAGGCATTGGTGCTCAGGTTGGAAGTACTGAAATTCTCACAATCGTTGCCAATGAGCGCGGTGCTAAAGAAGCCGCCGACCATGCGCTGGTAAATACGCTTGGGTATCCCTTTAGTGTTAGCGAAACCTTCCAGCAACGCAATACAAGAGCCAGCATCGCGGAGTCGAGGCTTCGTTTGGATGCGATTCAAAAGATGACTACAGAATCCAATAAAAAGCTTGTAGTTTACCTTTCGATGGCTTTTGGTAACCCTTATGGTGATGAATGGAGTCCGACCATTGTTGCCGATCATGCCGCAGCTTTAGTAGAGCTGGGCGTTCGGTCGATTTCGCTCGCCGATACTACCGGAAGTTCCAATCCCGATTCTGTGTACCATTTGTATTCTGAGATTGCCCGATTGCTTGGGCCTCAGGTAGAGTTGGGATTGCATCTGCACGCCCATCCAAATGAGGTAGAAATTAAAACCGAAGCAGCCTGGGAAGCAGGCTGTCGCCGGATGGACACCGCCATGAAGGGACTTGGAGGTTGTCCGATGGCTGCCGATTCGCTGGTGGGAAATATGGATACTGAAAAGGTTTTTGTTTGGTGCGCTTCCCGTCAGATTGAAACAAACCTTCATGAGCATTCGTTCCTAAAGGCATCTGCCCTTGCGGCAAAACTCTTTGAAAAGTATCAATGATTGCATTAAAACCACTGACGGGGCTCTTTCTTTTTGCGGCATTAGCATTTGGTTTACAAATCAAGGCGCAAACCGCTACTGTGCAGAATCAACTGTACATACAGTGGAGCGATTCGCACTTTGCTTCCAACTCGAAAATTCCCGATTCACATCTGCTGGAGCAACTCAATGCAATTCTTAATGTTCCTGTTGATTCGGTAAGATGTACATTTCACTTTAGCAAGTCTGAGGCTTTGCGAAAAATCTGGAGGATTTATCTAAGCAATCCAGCGCAGCGTGAAGCCGCACTCGATAACCTAAAGCGTGAAAAGGATTTGTTCGTTTATGTGGAGAAGGTGCCCGAATTACGTCGCTTTGATATACCCAACGACCTTGGTTTGAACAACACCAACGCGGGCGGACAATGGTATTTGTATAAAGTGAGGGCTCCAGAGGCCTGGGACTTGCAAACGGGCTCAGCGACGGTTCGTGTGGCCGTAGTTGATGATGCGGTTCAAACCACGCATGAGGAGTTAACCGGAATTTGTTTGCCCGGTTATGATGCTGCCGATGACGATTTTGATGTGGAGCCTCCTACCTCTTCGCACGATCATGGGACTCACATTGCAGGATTAATTGGCGCAAATACGAATAATGGTTTGGGGATGGCCTCCATGGGGCGAGGAATTCGAATCGTTCCTGTTAAAATTACATTTGATACCAATGCCGACTTGGTAGTGGCTGGTTACGAAGGGGTTGCATGGGCTGTGGAACAAGACGTTCAAGTCATTAACATGAGTTGGGGTGCTCCCGAGTATTCACAAACAGGCTTACTGGTAACCGAGGAAGCTGTAGCAAGTAATATTGTGATGGTAGCCGCTGCGGGAAATGCGAATAACTCCATCGCCAATTATCCGGCCGCTTACCCCGGTGTCTTGAGCGTTGCTTCTACCAATAGCGCAGATGTACGTTCGGGGTTTTCGTCTTTTGGATCTTGGGTCGATATTTCTGCTCCGGGAAGCTCAATATGGTCTCTGGCTCCGGGCAATGGCTACCAATTGAAAAGTGGAACCTCCTTCGCTGCGCCTCTGGTTTCAGGTCTAGCCGCGTTAATTAAATCGAGCAATGCTGAACTATCGAACGTAGAAGTCGAGTCTTGCATTAAGTCTTCAGCTGATCTGATCGACGCTCAAAATTTGGATGTGTCTGGTCAAATGGGAAGTGGACGATTGAATGCACAGCAAGCCTTGCTTTGCCTCAGCAACAGCCAGAATGCTTACAATTTAAGCCTTCTTAAGGTGCTTCGACCCAAGCGTTTTCAATGTGATTCGTGGATTGAGCCTATTTTGAAGCTGAAGAATTCAGGCACTGAAGTCATCAACTCATTTACAATCAGATATATTGTTGGCACTCAGATGCCTCGGTTTTATGTTTTTTCCGGCGAGCTTCAACCAGGCGATACCCTTGAATTATCAATGGACAGTGTTTTTGTGGCACCGGGGAATTATTTGCTAAGGTTTAGCCTGATTGAAAACTTGAATTCCATCCATCCTGATAGCTACCAACCTGATAATGTGCTCAACCATTACTTTAGGGTTCAGCATCCAGTTGGCCTTGGACTTCCCTTTACCGAAAACTTCGAGTCGGCCAACTTCAATACACAAAACTGGGTAGTATCTAACTTGGAGGGCGACTTCAGTTGGGAGGTGGCTCCGGGAGAATCACCTGCAATTGGCGACTGGAGTGCTAGGCTTCCCTATTATGTAGATGATAATGGCGAGGGTAGTCGCGATTTCCTGTACAGTCCAAGTCTCGATTTCAGCGGATACAGCTCCGTTAGCTTGAGTTATCATTATGCCTATCAGCCACGCTTCGCTGGATTGAGCGATACGCTGATTGTGTCGGTATCGACCGATTGTGGAGCCACTTGGCAAAGTCTGGAAACTCGCTTTGATGGGAGCCAACCCAATCTAAGTACAGTAGCTCCTTTAGCTCAGTTCTTTGAAGCTACAACGACTAGCGTGTGGTGCAGTCCGAGCGGACAAAGTGCCACCTGCGCGAATGTGGATTTATCGGAATATGCCGGATTTTCTGGTGTATTTCTTCGGTTCGAGGGATATTCCTCTAAAGGCAACAACATATATATCGACAATATACAGGTTAGCGGCGTCCTCGATGAAGTTTCCCCAATTGCCTCTTTTGCAATCGGGGTGGAGGTTCCGGTTTGTACAAATCAGTCTGTTACATTTGTTCAAACATCGCTTAACCAGCCAACAAGCTATTTGTGGAATTTTACGGGGGGAGTTCCACTCACTTCCAACGCAGCATCTCCGGTGGTTAGCTATCCGAATCCGGGCTTATTTCCTGTACAGTTAATTGTGAGCAATGCGCAAGGGAGTGATACACTTTTCCTGAATAATGGTGTTGAGGTTACGGCAAATCCAATAGTGGAAATTCTAAGTGATCGTGATACCATTTGCAGCGGCGAAACCATCGAACTTTCGGCCACTGGAGCCAATACTTATTTGTGGAATCCGATTTCTACCCTATCAACAACTATTGGTGAAACTGTACTTGCTACTCCACAATCAACCACTGTTTTCGTTGTAAATGGCTACACAGAAACCGGTTGTTCAAGCATATCGAGTAAGACGATTACTGTTGTTCCACCTCTTGCCGCTCCTCAAATTACGGAAAGTAATTTTACACTCGTGGCCAGTCAAGGATCATCTTACGAATGGTACGTCAATGGAGAATTGCAGCCGGGGTTAAGCACTCAATCCATCACACCAACCATCAATGGAAACTACAATGTAAAGGTCTTCGACGTTTCAGGATGTTCAGCTGTTTCACCCATGTACACCGTGAACTGGGTATTTATGGAAACTATTGATTACGAGCAAATTGTGATTTTCCCCCAGCCGGCTAGAGATTACTTTTTGATTAAAGCAGTACAAACTTTTGATTATCAATTGTTTGACTTGCAAGGGCGCGTAGTGTCGAGTGGCCTTAGCAACTCCGCGGTTTCAGTTGTTGACTGTGCATCTGGTGTTTATATGTTAAAGCTCTCGGGTGGAAACCAACATCCAGTATTTCTACGCGTTGTAAAGCAGTAATCAAATAAAGAGTTCCGCTCCATCGAAACCGGCTCTGCTGCCCAAGGCAACGCCCATACCGCCCATTCTCACGCTGCATGCGACTCTCGAACCAAGCATTTTTGTTATAGGAGACTTTTGGACCCCCAACCCTAAAGTACCCGCCCATCGCTGCTCTACAACAGCAGTTTTCCCGGGAAGAATATGCTCGTTCAGTAATCGTTCCAAGGCATTTTGAATGACCGGCGTTAGTGCGTGAGTGTAGGTCGTTTCCCCTTCAAAATCGAGATTTCGTCCGCCGCCTAAAAGCACTCTGTTGCCTACATTTCGGAAGTAGAAGTATCCTTCCTGATAGTGGAACGTCCCTTTAAATGGGAGGTTTTCTACAGGCTGTGTGATGAGTACTTGCGCTCTCCCCGGCTTCACCTCCAGCTCTGGAGCCAATTGCGCCGCAAAGGCATTGGTGGTAAGCAACACATGCGCGGCCTCAAGCTCGGTGAAAGGGGTGCGAATACTCACTTTCCCTACCTGTTCCTGAACCTCCAACACCTCTACACCCATAAGTACTTCTATTCCTTGTTGTCGGATCCGATGCAAGAGGGTTTTCATCATTTTCCCTGTATCAATTTGAGCTTCAGCACGATTGAGTAGCATTTGTTTGAAACCCTTAAATCCAAACGAGCGCAGCTGCTCACTTCGCAGTGAATAAACGGGCTCTCCTGCAAAGTCGCTCATTAGCAATTTGTTCATTTCCGGTAGGATGGCCATTGCCTCCTTAAATGAAGGCTCGTCTTCTTCCTTAAAGACCTCATAACCACCTAATTTTTGATAGTCCATTTCATGATCTGAAACCAGACTGCGGAGAAGGTTCAATCCGCTGACTCTCCTTCGGATTAGGGCCAAAACCTCGTCTGCACTGTGGTTCTTTAAGTCGGCCGCAATTTCTGTTAGACTCCCAAAGCATGCGAAGCCTGCATTTTTTGTCGATGCTCCATCTGGCAGAATGCCCCTCTCCAACACTAGAATTCGTGCCTTTGGATGCAATTGCTTTAGTCTAATGGCTGCACTAAGTCCAACGATACCAGCCCCAATGATGCAAAAGTCGCAATGACTAAACCACGAGTCTCGCTCCCAGAAGCTAAGCATACAAGCTGTTACGACCGAACAGAAGCCTCTCGTAGAGAAGGATAGCGCTCACAGAGCAACTGAAATAAACCGAAAAAGAGGAAGCTGTAAAAAACGTTGGCCAACAAGCTATATCCAAAAAAGGGTATGCCAAGCGCGTAAACAGCAAGCAGAGAAGGATTTCCGGGAGTGAGTCCGGAAGCCCAGGTTCCGAAATTAGAAATGAGGAAAAAGAGGATGGCTGAAATCAACGAAGCACCGAGCAATGATGTGCTGAACCTTCCTGAGGTGAGTGAGAATCCCTCTTTGCGGATGGAAGAACTTCCTAATAAATAGCCAACCAATACATTGGAAAGGATTCCAAGATAAACGAATGCGGTCTGAGGAGAGCTGAAGTATTCGGCTGGGGTTGTCCAGGCAAAGTTGATGAGCACCACGGTGAGGTAGTCCGAAATCAGCATGGCCAACATTGGAATCATTGCTCCAGCAAAGCGATTGGTGATTAATGCTCCACCCATCAATGCGATTGCTCCTATGGGAGTAAAGTTTGGCCAATGCGGAACAAGACGAAACAGCGCAGCAGCAAGAATAGCACCGGCTACAAGAAGGATGTTGGGTTTCACGTTTTTCATAATCTTCACAACCGGCGCAAAGTTAATCAAGGATTTCGGCAATCAAAACATCGATGTTCGACAAAGTGAACAATGTATTGTTGGGTATTAAATTTTGATTATCAATGTTTTGGGAGGGTTTGGGGGCATGGTCGGGGCCGGCCGCGAGCCACCCTCCATGGCAAAGTTACCACCAGATCGATCGATTAGTCGGTTGTTAAACATGTATAAACGTGTATAAACGTTTAACTGATTTTGATTTGTAAAATGTTGATTTTCATTTTAATGGAATGAATAAAAGGTCTCGAGTTTCTTCAACTTTGAAAGGTGCCTGAACAAGCAACTCATTTCTTATTGAAAATCAAATGAATAGCCGTTGAATAAATTGCACACACTTGTGAGCGCGAAGATTGCTTTTTTGGGAAGCAAAGGAGAAAAACTCATTTCTGTAATTCGCTGTTATTTAGCAACTTAAGCTCGGGGTTTGAGGCGAACTCAGGGGCCGGCCGCGAGCCACCCTCCATTGCAAAGTTACCACCTAAACGACCCAATAGTCGGTTGTTAAACGTTTATACACGTTTATAAACGTTTAGTTTTTTTGTTGAGGTGATCCGCTTACAATGAATGTTTTACCGAGCTGAGTCATCAGGTTTGTAGCCAGTTCCTTCTTCAAAAGCAATGGTGTTAAGCTTAAGTCGATTCTAAGAAATTGAAAATGAGGGATGTGTGAAGTGGGTTGTGTGCACACATAGGGCTTTTTGAAAAACACTCCATAGTACGCCTTGCGCGGTTAAGCATCAGTAGTATTATTTGTAAAACGTTTGCCCATGTTTGAATGAGTCTTAATGCAAGGGTTTTAAGTTTAGCTTTTAAAAATCAATGCACTCCTGAATTTATGGAGCTCAGTTTTTCGTTAGCCAGAAATGCCGCATCAGCTTCATTGCCCGCAGTATCAACAAACAGAATCACCTTCTTATCCCTTGTTTGCTGCTTTTCCGACTATTTCATTAGAACTCTAAATCTCGAATCATCATCAAGTTTGGTGTGTATTGAAATCCTGTTTTGGTCTTCCTCTTTCCACACTTTCGCCCATGGAAACAATAAGTGGTGAACACGCGAATGTGATTTGGAATGACGACTTCAACCAACCGGAAAGTCATCCCCCGGCGGGGAATTAACCCTAAAGCAATGAATTGTTGAATGAATGCTCACTTAAGGCACGATTTTTATATGGCGAAAACGTGATAATGCATGTTTATGAAAAAACCGATACTCCTGTGCCTGTCGAGTTTATTGCTTTCGGCAACACTTATCGCCCAGCCCAACAATAACACCAATAACCGAAATGCACAAAGAGGTCCGCGGTCTGCTACGTGGGGCGACCTTAATCTGGCCCTCGGAATTCCAATGTATTCCTTTGCTGAAACGAGTTCTTCCATACCTTTTGGATTAACCTTTAATGTCCTTCATCAACCGCAGTTGCGCGTTCCATTTCTCATTGGGGGCGGTTTTACTTACCTGCACGCCGGAGGGAATCGGGTTAACAGAAATCTAACTGCCGATATTACCGCGGGCGGAGTGCTGATCGACCAACTGAATATTCCGCTTGAATTCAGGATGAACAATAACATTCTTAATGGTCGTTTTATGTTGCGCTTTCAAGCACCTACGCGGTTTGTGAAGCCGTATATCGACCTCGTTGGTGGGTTTAATTATTTGTGGACAGCCACTTCCGTATACGACCGCTCGCCTCAACGCTTTTTTGCCCATGACAATGATGATGGGCTGATTACCAGAAACACCCAGGAAAGCTCATTTACGTGGACCGCTGGATTCGGCGTTGGAACTTATATTTATTTGAATTCCAATTTGTATTTGAATCTTAATGCCACCTATTTGGGTGGAGGCTGGGCGAGGTATTTCGATCGCAACCAAATTCAAAATTGGGACGTTCAGCTGAATGTAGGCGGAATCGGGGCCGGTGCCGGCGAGGGAAGCTTCGAGTCGAACGATCTTGCCATCAATGCAGTGCCTAAAGTTTCGCGCACCGATATGATTGCCGCTCAGGTGGGAATTGGTTTTATCTTCGGAAAACCACAACGGTCATCGAACAGCAATATAAACCGGAATGTTAATCCAAACCTTAACCGGAACTTTCGTCCGCCGGTGGTGCCTCCACAGCGAATCACACCGCCGCGTCGTCGATAGGGAGAAACAAAAAAGGCAGCTCAACAGGCTGCCTTTTTTATGATGTCATTAGAAGTTCCAATGGGGCATTCGACTGGCCATGAGAACCAACGCGAAAGTGGTAAAGACCGCCATCACACGAAACTTGCGCGCATCCTCCGCAGCTTTCTTCGAAAAAATCCGACCAACCTGTATCAAAATCACAGCAACAAGCATGGTCGTGAGGTGCTCTACTGCATATAAACGAAGTGTGGGGTCTTTCATCGCCGCGCCAAAGTCGGCAAAAGCAGCTTGAGTAATGGGCGAAAGTCCAAAGTAGAGAATGAAGCCAATCAATAGCTGCAAGTGAGAAAGTCCAACCAGCGCTCCTCCGGTAGCATTGTCGAGCTTCCCGTAGGTCGACTTTTGCGCAAAACCAAGCCAGGACCGTACAATAACAAAGATTAGTAATGCCAGCAAAACCCAGCGCAACCCGTTGTGCGACGCTTTCAGAATATCATACATGTTTCGTTCTTTTTTGTGCGTAAAGTTAAAGGAGAGACTACTCAGACTAACATTTGCGGGAAATTATTGTTGAATGTGCATTTTTATTTGGTTATTACACTTGCTCCTGCTACTTTTGCGCTCCTTTTAATGGATCCTGCGGATGTGGCGTAATTGGTAGCCGCACCAGACTTAGGATCTGGCGCCGCGAGGCGTGGGGGTTCGAGTCCCTTCATCCGCACCAAAAAGTCCTCCTTCGGGGGGCATTTTTTTATACGTACACATGAACATCACTCAGGAACGCAAAGACGAACTCAACGCCATCATTCGTATCGAGTTGAATCCAGCCGATTACCAGCCTCGCATCAACAAACAACTTCAAGATTATACCCGTAAAGTAGCCATGCCCGGATTTCGTCCAGGTAAAGTGCCCGCCGGAATGGTCAAGAAAATGTATGGCAAATCCATCCTTGTTGATGAACTGAACAAGATCACTTCCGAGAGTCTCTTCAATTATATTCGCGACAATTCCCTCGATATCCTCGGAAATCCGCTCCCACATCCTGAAAACGACAATTCCCTTAACCTCGACAACCCGGGCGATATCAAGCTGGCCTTCGAAATAGGCTTGGCTCCCGATTTCAAACTGGAGGTGAACAACACCCATACATTCAACCTTTATAAGCCTCTTACCGACGACGCCTTCGTTGATAAAGAAGTGGATAACTACCGCAATCGGGTAGGGGATTTTAAAGAGTTTGAAAGTGCCGAGGCTAACGATGTAATTACAGGCACGCTCAAAGAGCTTAACGCGGATGGCTCTGTAAAGGAAGAGGGTATCGAACGACAAATCGAAATCCACCCGGCCGATCTTAAAGAAGGAGACTCGCAATTCTTTGTTGGAATGCAAAAAGAGGAAGTGAGAACCCTTAACCCTAAAACCGTATTCGTTAACCCAACCGTTATCGCCTCAATACTCGACATTTCTACCGAACAGGTGGAATCGCTTGAGTCTGACTTTAGCTTTACCGCTCAGGTCATCCGCCGACAGGCACCTGCAGAAATAAACCAAGAGTTTTTCGATAAGGTTTTCGGTCCAAACGTGATTTTTACAGAAGCCGAAATGCGCGAACGTATCGCACGCGACGCTGATGCCCGTTTTTCTAAAGACAGCGAAGCCCGCTTTTTCAATGAAGTAGTTGAGCATTTGGTGAATAACTCGAGCTTCCCGCTTCCCGACGATTTCCTCAAGCGCTGGCTTACCAGCCAAAATGAAGGCAATGTAAAAGCCGATGATATTGAGCAGAATTATACCAATTACGCCAAAGGTATTCGTTGGCAACTGATTGAAAACAAATTGATTCGTGAAAATCAGATTGCGGTAACCCGCGAACAAGCCATCGAAAGCGTAGCCAACGATTTCCTCGGTTACATGGGCGGTTCCGACCAAGCTACTGAAGAAATTTTGGCCTCAGCCCGAAGTATCGCCGAACGCATGCTATCGAGCGAAAAAGAAGCACAGCGCGTTTACGATCGTTTGTACAACGAGGCGATCAACCGTGTTTTTCTCTCCAGTTTTGATGTCAAGGAAGTACGTCTTCCCTTCGACGAATGGGTAGCAAAAATTTCGGAACCCCTGAATTAAGAAGAGTTTAGTTTGAGTGTGTCCAAGGCACTTCCATCTCGGAGGTGCCTTTTTTTACATTCTATTGTTGGTGAATAATCATAATCACCTGCCCATTGCCCTTTCTGGCTCATTACCTTCGTCGCAATGTTTACCAACAAAAAGAATCTCAGCCTCGCTTTCGGCATTCTCCTGCTGGCCTTTCAATGCGGTTTCTCGCAAGATGCCGTCAGAGAAAAAAAGGTGCTCCAAAAGAAAATGCAGGAGCCCGCCGTATTGGTTTGGAAATCGCTAAAACTTATGCTGCGCTCAGGCTACAGCTTCGACTCTCTCAAAAGTGCTCAAATGCTCAGCATTGGAGATTCTGTTCGTTTGGCCGCTCCGCTGATGGCCTATTCAGGCGACCTGCTGGTGCGCATGCGAAAAGATAGCCTCGGCGAATTGAACCGTCCCGTTTGGTCGGCTCCTGTTGTTCTTGAATCTTGTGAACGCCTTCGAAAACCGCTGTTGGCGCTCGAAGAAGATAAACTTCCACTCCTTTTCAGGCGGTTGATGTCTGCATCAGATCGCGATTCACTGTATCGACTTAAAGCCCTGTTACAAGCGCCCTCGGAGTCAGATTTTGAGCACCTCATCCTTGCCCTCGCCAGCGTAAAACTGGCCCGCATTCCCGATCTCATTGCATTGTATGAATTGGGCGAGATACGTTGGAATAAGTTGGAGATGAATGCTTTCCGCTTTCATGCAACCTTTCTCTATGCCCAGTTTCTCAGCCGAAAAGGAATGCCATTTCTGGCCCTTGAAAAACTCAACCAACTCGAAAAAGATCTCGAAACAAAACCGTTTAAAGGAGCCGGCGCATCCACCAATCTTGCAGAAGTGAAACAACAGTTGTTGTACTTGGCTATCATTAGGGCTCAAATTGGACGGCAAATCAATCAGCCTGAGGTGCAAAAACAAGTGTTGGCCGACTGGAGTAAAGCCTTCAAATACCTTCGTTACGACCTCAGTCAACAGGCATTGGTGCGAATCGGCGCGGCATCAGCTTACCTTGAAGCCGGAAAAGTTAAGCTGGCCGCTAAAGTGCTCAAACAGCACAAGCCTTCGGCGCAGCGACTTAGTCCTGATGAATTGCTGATGCAGCAGATTACCACCCTGCTCAAAGCGAAAAAGAAGGCCGAAGCCGGCAAACTTCTCAACGAATCAGCACGATTTCAATTCGAAACGATGGCATTTTGGGAAACATGGATGCAAAAACAACTCGACCCTGATTTGTGGTTTCACCGCAAACTGGCCAAAGGCTCACAATACCCTGTGTATCGGCTCTATCATCAGTTGTTCGCCGTAAAGTGGCAGTAATCCCGCCTTAGCCTTTACGATTCACTTCTAACAATCCTTCTGGAAGCTCCATGTGGATGACCTTCGCCGTTCGGTCAACCTTCTTGATAAAATCGTCGGCTACAGGAATCAGTATTTCCTGGCCCTCATGCACACATTGAAACAAGTCGTTTGGACCGTTTTCCAACACATCTTTAACCGTTCCGGCCACGCGGCCTGAATTTAAATCGTGGATTTCCCAGCCAATCACCTCATGGTAGTAAAAGCGATTGCCATTCAATGGAGGCAAGGCACTTAGCGGAAGGTAAACCTGACAACCAATTAAGGTTTGTGATTGCTCGTCCGATTGTATGTCTTTGAATTTGACCTGTGCTGTATTCGAGGGCTGTATTCGGAGTTGTTCAATAAAAAACGGAACCAGTGTTCCGTGGATTTCCACAAATACTGATTCCGTTTTTTGATAGGCTTTTGGATTATCGGTATCCATCAGAAGAATGACTCTTCCGTCGGTACCGCTTTTCCGAACGATGGTTCCAAGCTGAAAGCAGTTTTCAGGCTGCATAACCATTATTCTGCTGAAGCATCACCTTCGGCAGCAGGAGCATCACTTTCAGCGGCTTCGGCAGCAGGAGCATCTTCAGTAGCTACTTCTTCTGCTACTTCTGCAACGGGCTCGGGAGCCGGAGCATTCTTCGCAGCGATGGCGGCAGCACGGGCGGCATTCTTCGCCGCTTCATCGGCCAAGCGTTGCTTCAAGCTGCTTTCCTTCGCATTTACAAGGCTTGATACCTTGCCTTCGATTTTTCCGGTTTTCGCTTCGAGCCATTTCTCTAAACGAGCCTGAGCTTGCTCATCAGTCAAAGCTCCTTTCGCAACACCTTTGTCGAGGTGAA
The DNA here is from genome assembly GCA_027483445.1 of Bacteroidota bacterium. Lineage (GTDB taxonomy): Bacteria > Bacteroidota > Bacteroidia > M30B66 > M30B66 > CAMCXT01. The sequence continues at coordinate 55,568 of JAIXUS010000052.1, forward strand.
GCTTCATGAGCACTCCTTTGTAGCTGAGAATAGCGCGGGCTGTTTCGGTAGGCTGAGCTCCGTTTTTCAACCACTGCAACGACTTCTCAAAGTTCAACTCAATCGAAGCCGGATTGGTGTTCGGATTGTATGTACCGAGTTTCTCGATAAACTTACCATCCCGAGGTGCACGACCATCGGCAACGACAATGTGGAAGAAAGCATAACCCTTCTTTCCATGACGCTGTAATCTGATTTTAACTGGCATGTGTTGTTTGGTAAAATGTGAATTGGGCGGCAAAGATACATTTTTTCGCTTTGTAAACATTGTCGTCCCTAAAATCATTTCAATCAACGTATTTTTGCGCCTCATTTTATAGAACACGCCATGAGCGAAATGTCGGAATTAGAGCGTCAACGCCGCGATAGTCTTGAAGAAATCAAAAAGCTGGGAATCGATCCGTACCCGGCTGAATTGTTCGCCGTAAACACCACTGCGGCCGAAATAAACCGCGAATTTGAGGCCGACAAAAAGAACTTTCAGGAAGTGAGCATCGCCGGTCGAATCATGACCCGCCGGATCATGGGAAATGCCACTTTTGCCGTAATTCAGGACAGCTCCGACCGCTTGCAGATTTACATCCGCCGCGATGATATTTGTCCAACCGACGATAAAACATTGTACAATACAGTTTTCAAAAAATTACTTGATATCGGCGATATCATTGGGGTTACGGGGTATATGTTCGTAACCCAAACCGGCGAAAAAACGCTGCATGTAACTTCACTGAAATTGTTGTGCAAATCGCTACGCCCACTGCCTATTGTAAAGGAAAAAGACGGCGAAGTGTATGATGCCTTTGCGGATCCTGAACTGCGTTACCGCCAGCGTTATGTTGATTTGATTGTAAACCATCAGGTAAAGGAAACCTTTGTAAAACGTACTATTCTTACCAATACCATTCGCGAATACCTGAACAATCGTGGTTATCTCGAGGTAGAAACGCCCATTTTACAGCCATTGTATGGTGGTGCCGCGGCTCGTCCCTTCAAAACGCATCACAACACGCTCGATATGACGCTCTATTTGCGGATCGCCAACGAGTTATACCTCAAACGGCTGATTGTTGGCGGTTTTGACGGAGTGTATGAATTTGCCAAGGATTTCCGCAACGAAGGCATGAGCCGTTTCCACAACCCTGAATTTACGCAGGTGGAGTTGTATGTGGCTTACAAAGATTATGAATGGATGATGGAGCTTGTGGAAGAAATGGTGGAGCAAGTTGCCTTGCGCATTCACGGCAGCACCGAGGTACAGGTGGGCGAACATCTCATCAATTTTAAGCGCCCTTGGAAACGAATGACCATGTACGAGGCGATACAGCACTTTACAGGCGTCGACGTTTCAGAGATGGATGAGGCCGCCATGGCTGCTGCCGCGCGAAAGCTGGGCATCGAGGTGGATGCCTCGATGGGGCGTGGTAAACTCATCGACGAAATTTTCGGCGAAACCTGCGAGCCTCATTTAATTCAGCCCACATTTATCACCGATTACCCTGTGGAAATGTCGCCACTGGCCAAGAAGCACCGCAGCAAACCCGGCCTGGTAGAACGTTTCGAAGGAATTTGCAATGGCAAAGAAATCTGCAATGCTTTTTCCGAATTGAACGATCCTATCGACCAGCGCGCCCGCTTCGAAGAGCAGCTGGAGCTTGGCAAGCGCGGCGACGAAGAGGCGATGGTTTTAGACGAAGATTTTCTCCGCGCCATCGAGTTCGGCATGCCACCCACAGCTGGCCTCGGCATTGGCATCGACCGTCTGAGCATGATCATGACCAACTCCAAATCCATCCAAGACGTCCTGTTTTTCCCTCAAATGCGAGCCGAGCGCGACGCCTAAGGCGCGAGGTTCGCATTCAAGGATACCTCTGATTGAGAATAAATATTCAATCCTTAAATGCGAGCCGAGCGCGACGCCTAAGGCGCGAGGTTCGCATTCAGCGATACCATAGTTTAAAAAACAGAAATTGAATCGTTAAATGCGAGCCGAGCGCGACGCCTAAGGCGCGAGGTTCGCATTCAGCGATACCATAGTTTAGAATTAGTGTTTTTTGGGCGTTCCGGCCCGCCAAGCTCCAAATCCACCTAAAACTCCCGGGGCCGTCGCGCTTTCCGCTGCAAGTCCTCGCACCTCCGCTCCCTTCCGCTTCGCTCCGGGAACGGCTCCGGTGCTGCGGGCTTTCCGCTGCAATCGCTAACGAAGGCTTTCCGGGGTGAATAGACCGGAAACATTTTTGGGAATAGTGTTAATTTATTGGTGTTCCAAGCGGTATTACAAATGCCGCCTAACGGGGTAAGAAACACGAAATACGTTATACGTTTGCCCCCACGTATTAGTGTCGCGCATTCAAATGTTAACCCGCATCCTCTAAAGACTAAGGATAAAGACCAAGTACTCATTGATCTTTTCCCTGAATTTAGTGCCAGCGGGTGCAGCGGATACCCCGGAAAACAGAGTGCGTGTGGGAGCTAGAGCGTGCGGGAGTGAGTGTGTAGGGGAGCGCAAGCGGAAAGCAGCGCGATGGCGGCTCTGTTTGAGGAGTATGAGCGAAACACGCGGTGCCCGGCGATGCAGCAAAAGTATACCGAAATGCTGAGCGAGGCAGGCACCCTAACAATAAATTTTAATCTTCAAATCAAAAAGGCCACCCTCTTTCGAGAGCGGCCTTTGCGTTTAGGGCTTAGAGTGCTGTTAATGCTTTACGAGGCGGAAGGTTTGTCCCTCCACGCGGAGCATGTAAACGCCGTCGGCATGCTGACCTAAGTCGAGCAGGTTCTCCGCATTGTTCCAGCGACCGGCTTCTATGAGTCGACCGCGGGCATCCAGTACTTCGTAACGTACATCGGCGCGTTGACCAAGTTTTACGCGGAACTGTGCTTCAGAGGGGTTCGGGAATATTTCCATCACCGCGGCGGCTGCATTATGAATGCCCACGTTGGTTACAATTACGCAAGGTGTAGTTACTGAGCAGGTTGAAGAACTCATTTGTACGGCATACAATCCGTTTTGTGTTGGGGTGAACGATTGCTCGGTTGCGCCCGGAATTGCTGCGTTGGTGCTGCAGTTGATCCACTGGTAGCTTACTCCTGAGGTTTGTGCAGCGGTAAGTACGCCCTGGTTATTGCTGATTTCGGTGCTGATATCGACAACTTCTACATCGATGGTCATGAAAGCCGAGCAGCCTTCGCCATTCACAAATTCGATTACATACACACCGGTTTCGTCGAATTGGAAGCCATTGAAGGTATAAGGACCGCAAGAGGTAACTTCCATGCTTTGGTTGAGGATATCCAACAAGGCATAATCGAAGCAATCAACCACTCCGTCGCCATTGGCATCGCCTTCCACTTCGTTGGGATCGATGTTGCCGTTTCCATTGGTATCGCCGGCTACTTCGCCTTCGCCCACTTCGCCATCACCGTTGGTATCGCCCACAATTTCCTGGTCGGTAATTTCGCCATCACCATTGGTATCGCCGGCCACTTCTTCGTCGTTGATGCTGCCATCACCATCGGTGTCGCCGGCTACTTCTGGCGCATTAATTTCGCCGTCGCCGTCGGTATCGCCCGCCAATTGGGTAATCACGATATTAAAGGTTACCACGCTGTCGCATCCACTGGCATTTTCCAATACCTGAATGTATGCGCCCGATTCGGTGTAGGTAACGCCGTTAGCGCTGTATTGTTGGAAGCCGACCGCTGAAATGCTGGCCGACGATGGTTGCAGAATGGTTAGCGTTAAGGTAACCACCGAATCGCAACCGGCCACTGAACTTAAGGTTTGGGTATATATTCCCGAAACCTCATAGATCTCGCCATTCCAAACAAAGTTGCTGCAGGCCGTTTCGGCAATGGCTGTGCTCAATACCGGGTGAATGGTGAGGTTGAGCGTAAGCACCGAATCACAACCGGCTACTGTACTCAGGTTTTGGGTGTAAACACCACTTTCTGTGTAGGTTTCGCCGTTTAGTGTGTACGAAACGCAGGCCTGGGCATCGATTGAAACTGACTCGCTGCTGTTGATGGTCAGGTTGAGTGTAATGACTGAGTCGCAACCTGCGGCGTTTTCCAATGTTTGCTCATACACACCACTTTCGGTGTAGGTCGTGCCATTCAACACATAGGCGTTGCAGGCTGAGGCCGTGATGGCTGCAGTGCTGCTGCTGTTGATGCTGAGGTTCAGTGTAATGACAGAGTCGCAACCTGCGGCATTTTCCAAAGTTTGCTCATACACACCACTTTCGGTGTAGGTCGTGCCATTCAACACGTAGGCGTTGCAGGCTGAGGCCGTGATGGCTGCAGTGCTGCTGTTGTTGATGCTCAGGTTGAGTGTAATGACTGAATCGCAACCTGCGGCATTTTCCAAAGTTTGCTCATACACGCCACTTTCGGTGTACGTCGTACCATTCAACACATAGGCGTTGCAGGCTGTCGCCGTGATGGCTGCAGTGCTGCTGCTGTTGATGGTAAGGTTGAGTGTGATTGTTGAATCACAACCTGCGGCATTCTCCAAAGTTTGCTCATACACACCACTTTCGGTGTAGGTAGTGCCATTCAACACGTAGGCGTTGCAGGCTGAAGCCGTGATGGCTGCCGTGCTGCTGCTGTTGATGGTTAGGTTGAGTGTAATGATAGAATCGCAACCATTTACTGCGGTTAACCTTTGCGTGTAAATCCCTGAAGCGGTGTAGGTAGTGCCGTTGAGCACAAAGCTGTTGCAGGCGGTTTGGATAAGACTCGCGGTAATTTCGGCGGGCTCATCAACCACCACATCGCGCACAACACTGCATCCGTTTGCGTCTTCGATACTTACTTGATACGCACCGGCACTCAGGTTAGAGGCGTTTGCTTCGGTTCCACCCACGGGCGACCATGCGTAGCTGTAAGGCGCAGTTCCGCCGCTGGCCACCACAGAGGCCGATCCGTCATCACCACCAAAACAGCTAACATCGATAGATTCTGCAGAGGCTTCAAGCTGTGATGGCTGCGTAATGGTAAAGTTAACTGTAGTTGAACAGCCATTGTCATCACCAATAACTACGCTGTAGCTGTTGGCACTGAGTCCGCTCACTGTTGCTGTAGAGGCATTTACACCGGTCCAGCTGTAGCTGTATGGCGCAGTGCCACCGGCTGCAATCACAGCGACCGATCCATTTTCGCCGCCGAAGCATGAAACGTTGTTTTGACTACTGTTGGCGCTCAGGGCTTCAGCAGGCTGACTTACTGTAATGGTTTCAGTTTCTACGCATCCACCGGCATCGGTTACGGTTACGGTATAATCTCCTGCAGTGAGGCCGTTGATATTGTCGACATTACCGGCTCCATTTGACCAGGAGAAGGCGTATGATGAAGTTCCACCGGTTACGGAAACTCCGGCGGCGCCATCGCTACCACCGAAGCAAGACACAGGAATTGAGCCTCCTGAAACCGAGAGTGCTGAGCCAGGCTGAACAATGGTCACATCGTTGGTAGCCGAGCATCCATTCGCATCTGTAACGGTTACGGAGTACACACCGGCAGTTAGGCCGTTGGCTGATGCGGTATTTCCTCCTGTTGGCGACCAGGCGTAGGTGTAAGGGCCTGTTCCACCTGAGGCATTGGCTATGGCGCCTCCATTGTTTCCGCCAAAGCACGAAACTGTGGCCGTGGCGCTTGCATTAACGGTTAATGCTGAAGGCTCGGTGATGTTAACGTTACGGGTAGCAGTGCAGGAGTTGGCATCGGTAACGGTAACGGTGTAAGAGCCGGCGGCCAATCCTGAGGCTGTAGCTGCGTTTCCACCTGATGGCGACCAGGCGTAAGTGTAAGGTGCGGTGCCACCATTCGGGTTAACTGTTGCCGACCCGTTGGCTCCACCATTGCAGCTCACGTTTACCTGACTTCCACCCAAGGTAGGCGGCTGGTTTACGATGGCCAAAACGCTGGTTCGAGCGGTAGAAACGCAACCATTGAAGATGGCATCCACCCAGTAGGTTGTCGAAACCGAGAGTGCAGGCGTATTGAATGCGCTGCCGTTCTGTAGCGGCGTTTCAGCGGTCGCACTTTCATACCAGCGAATTTGTCCTTCCGATGCAGTTGCACCCAATTGCACACTGCCTGAACCGCACACACTGGCACCGGTAGTTTCAGTGATTTGCGGTGGAGTTTGGATGCTGAGGTTCAGCACCACTGTGGAGTCGCAACCATCTACACTGGTAAAGTCTTCGGTGTAAAACCCGCTTGCCGTGTAGGTTGTACCGTTCCATTCGTAGGTGTTACAGGCTGTAACTTCGAGGGTGTCGGTACTTGGAGTGCAAACAACGCGCTCAAGTGCACCGATAGTAGGTGGATTCAATCGGGTAGTACCCAGAATATCGGTGGTTATTCCGGCTACAATGCCCTGTGCGGGGATGGCTACAGCGGGTATGAACTGCGCTGCATCATTGGATGTTGGGTTGGAAAATTGTGGATCAATTTCGGTTGAGTTCAAATCGTATCCACTCTGGGCCTGCCATTCGGCAAGGTCTGGTATAACGGTCCAAGACAGGGTTCCGAATGTTGTACCTGAGGCATTTATGTAAACATTGTTGTTGTTAACGATGGTGGAAGGATTGTCAGGGAAATTGAGGAATAATCCTGCATTTTGTTCCCATGGCCAGTCTTCATCAAACGAGCGGGCCATCACCACCATGTTATTCTGAATATTCCGGGTTGCAGCGCCAAATTGGTAGATGGCGAGTCCTCGACTTGGCACGCGGCCTTCACCACCAATTAGAATGGTGTTGTGGATGGCTTCGGCAACGAATGGGGTATTTTCGAAGTAGGAGTTGTCTTCAATTCCGATTACAAGGGTACCTTGACTGGTTTGGTGGCCCAAAGTAATCAGATTGTTGTTCACCTTCGGCATTGATTGCCATTCGGCCATAATTCCTTTGATGGAGGTCCAATCGTTGTTGGAAGGCACATCTAAGTCGCGGATAAAGTTTCGCTGCGTTGTACCTTCACCTTGAAAGTGGAGAATACCCATCACATGGCAGTAAGAATCGGAATTCAGGGCTTTGAGGTTCTGAATTTGGTTTCCTTCTGCAAGTCCGCCGGCATAGTCGATACCAACAATAGCAGACCAGTCGGAGCCGCTCGAGTTACGGGTTTCCGCAAACAACTTCTCAATGCGGTTATTGCGAATGGTGGCTTGTCCGTTTCTGGTGAAGATCCCTTTTACCCGCGTTGAGCCCCATTCGGTATTCCTGTGGTGGAAGTTAACGATGGTGTTGTCTTCAATGGTTGCGGTGGGGAAGTTTTCTACCCGAATACCGGTTAGCATTTCCTCTTCCCACGAGATGTATTCGTTGGTTTGGATGCTGCCATCCACCATTGAACTCCCAATCAGATTGTCGTTGATTTCTACCTCTCCAAGAATATCTCTTGCTGAAATGGCATGGAAGCTAATCGAAACATTCTCAGCGCCGGTTAAGGTAATTCCGGCAACAGTATTGTTGTTCGCCTCAAAGTTTTCGGCCGAAAATGCTGAGATTCCATAAGACCAGCCTGTAAAGCTTGGTGCAATGAGAATGGAGTTTTGTTGCTGGGCGGAGCCAATCACGTTGTGATGAATTGAGGCATAGCCTGTTTGGTGACGAATAGCGCTGAAGAAACCTTCGGAATTGAAGTCACCATTTGCGGCAACCGAAATGCCCGCTATTCTATTCTGCTCGATGCGGTTTGGACTTTGTTCGCTTCCTCCTTCATTGTGAATCAGGTAGAATTGAGCGAAGCCGTTACTGCTTAGGGTGGTGAATCCACTTCCAAAAGCGGCACTGCTACCACCCAATTCGTTGGATTTAACTTCGTTCCCAAACGATTGATTGCCCGAAATACGGATGTAGTTTACCGTATTTTGATTGTTCAGTGTTTTTTCCTCTGTTTCGAAGAAGCGGTTGTTGTTGATTTTACCGGATACATTGTGGTTGGCAAAATGAACGGTTCTATTGTCGGAAGAAGACCGAAGGATGTTTCTAAAGGTATTGTCGTTAACCTCAATGTTTGCATTGGGCGCTTGTGCTGAACCTTCGGAGTAAATCGCCGATGCACTGCCGGTTGCGTTGTTGCCGCCAAAAGTATTGTTGGCAATCAAAATGTTTTCATTGGGAGTGTTTCCTGAAGCGGCAATTTTTACAAGTCCGTTGGTTACCGATGCATTGCGGCCTCTGAGCTGGCAGTGCACCAAGGTGTCGAACTGTGCACCAGCGGTAAATTCTACTAAGGCGGCAGCATTGCTGTTGAAGATGTTGATCAGCGAAAAGGATCCGATGCTGCCCTGGCGGTTTACCCGGCCATCAATACTGAGATGGTCAACCCCATTAATTCTCATCAATGGACCGTCGAAGTCGCCGTAAATACCAACATTTGCAGTGCCCGGGAAGATTTTCACGCTGCTCAGTGTACCTCCGCCCAGCTCAGCGCTGTTTAACACTGCTGTTGCGGTTTCGATGGTTGAGCCCAGAATTCGAATGTTTACTGCACCGCTGTGGGTGTTGTTGTTGATGGCTGTAAATGCTGCACCAAGGTTGCTGTAAAGAACCGGACCCTGATTTCCACCTGTAGCAGTTACCTCCACCACTTCGGTGCAAGGTTCGATGTCTACCTGATAGTTTACCAGAGAGTCGCAGCCGGCCACGTTGGTAATGGTTTGCGTGTAGTTGCCATCATTCAAATACACCTCGCCATTGGCAATAAACGCATTGCAAGCGTTCACCGTTAAGTTTGCCGAGGTGCTCGGAATGTAGTTTACGGTGTGCGCAATGCGGGCCGACTGACAGTTGCCATTAGACGCTTCGGCGTAGAATGTGGTATTTGAGGTAATGGCAGGCGAAGACACCGCATTGCCTGAGGCAAAAGAGGTTCCGCCGGTTTGCGTAGTGTACCAGTTGATGAATGTTCCCGCTTCACTATTGGCGAAGAGCTCAACAGCGCTGTTTTCACAAGCCGCATAATTTCCGGCAGTTGGCAAGCCTGGAACAGTGCCTTGCGTTAAGTCGACCGAGTAAGTGGTAGAGCATGCCGGAGCTTGAACGTTTAGTGTGTAAGTGCCAAAGTCGGATTGCTGTATGTTCTCGATTTCGATGTTTTGTAGGTTGGAAGAGAAGCCATCAGGCCCTGACCATGCATAATCGAAGTTTACCATGTTATTGCTCGGAACGACAGTAAACTGAGAGGTTCCTCCAACGCAGCGTGGACCATCGTTGGCCACAATGAAATTGTAAACATCAACAATTCCGGTTGAGCTGAATACGGTTCCACAGGATGGCGAACTTACTACAGCGCGGTACAGCGTACGTTGCGTGGTATTGGTAAAGGCAAAACTTGTGGTTTGATTGGGTAAATCGGTCCAGGTAACGCCATTGTTGATTGAAAGCTGCCATTTGTCGATTGTGCCCGAATGGCCACTCAGCTGAATGGTTCCGGAGTTGGTGCTGCTGCAAAAGGTAAATGCGTTAAGTGTTCCTCCAACAGGCACGGTACCAGTGTTCACGATAACAGTGGCGGGATTGGAAAACGTAGTGCTCCCAACGCACTGTGCGCTGCTTACAATTGCACGGTAATAGTATGTTCCGGCTGCTGGTGGTACATCGTTCAATACCACAGAGGTAACCGGAAGGCTGGTAAATGAGCTAAAATTGAGGGCTGTAGAGCGTTGCCATCCACTGATTTCTCCTTCGTTACCAAAAATCGTAACGGTGGCTGTTCCTCCCTGGCAGATTTGCGCATTTTGTACTGCGGCACTACCTCCGGCGAGTGTGCTCACAAAAACCGGTGTGGAAGCCGTGGCCAGATTCGAACAAGCCGGAGAGGTGGAGTTCACAATGGCTCGGTAATAGCGCGTTTCGGGAATATTGTTAAGCACCAATTGGGTTGAGGTGGAAGCAATGGTTACGCCGGGTGTTAGAAAGTTGTCGGTTGAGTATTCCCAACGCACAACAGAACCTTGAAAACCTTGTAATTCCAGTGTGGCCGAACCGTTTGGACATACCGTGGTGTTACCGCCGCTGATTCCGCTGATTGGGGCTCCATTGATGGGTACATCGCAGGTGTAAACTACGGTAGAGCTTACATCATCGTTTGGCATTCCACCAAATTCAATGAGGTAGGAGATTGATTGGGTATTGGCAAAGTCATTCCACAAACCATTGGAGTTGAAAACATGTCCGTAGTCTTCTTCCCCAATTGGACTTCCGGGCCAGTCGTTGGGTTCGCCGCCCGACCAATTTTGATAAACACCGGCAATATTGCTTCCCAGGTTGTTGTTGTTTTCATTACCGGTGCGCATGGCTGTTCCGCGCTCAGGTCCGGTTACCCAGTACCATTTACCTTCGGCTGCGGCCTGGTTGGCAAACAAGTTAAAGCCAAGCGCCCCGTTGATGGCATTAACGTTGTCGGAGCAACCAATCCACGAGTTATTGTCGGTAAAAGCTTGGATAAAAGTATTCTCAGCCGCTGAGGTTACCGTGGTTAGATAACCTTGATAGCCGTAGTAGGAAGATGCTTCGGCAGCATTACGGGCGTTGGTCCAACTGGTGTTGGTGAGGATCATGCGGTAAAAGTGATCGTTCAGGATGTTGTAGTAGACCAATCCGAAATTGAACGACACTTTCCGTTGTTCCGGAAAGCAGGTGGCAGAAGTGGTGCGTAATGTAACCCTGCGGAGGAATTCTTCCCACACCGAAGGTGATGCTGTACCAAAGAACTGAATGCTTCGGGTGTTTGGTACAAACCCATTGGTGGTGATGCCTTCAGGCAGGGCTCCGTTGTAGGCTAAAATATCGCCATCGGTGTAACTCCCTGTAATGGTTACGGTGAAACCGTTTATGTTTCCGTTTCCACCAATCACAAGGCTGGGGTTTACCGGTGTAGCCACATTGTTTTGAATTGGGCTAACCGATCCTGCTCCCGTAATTGAAACTTGCGTTGCATTCTGGGCTATACCGGCAAGCGATAGCAACACCCAAATTGCAGTAAGAAGGAATTGTAGGATTTTTTTCATGTGATGAAGCTTGAATTAAACTATGAAGTAGAGTGATGACGGTAAGGTGGCTTCTGCATACAGAAGCCCCGACTCAAGGTGGAGCGTGGGTCATTATTACATCTGAGTTTTGAGGGGTTGACTTCAAAAGATTCATTTCGACTGAGTTTGAAATCGAAGAATCGCCAAATGAACCACCGGCAAACAAGGCTGCTGAAATAGGGTGAAACCCCCAGTAATTGCCGCCTTTGCAAGAGTTATTACAATTGGTAGAAAATTCGCTCATTATGTGGTTGCTTTGTTTCCACATAGTAACTGCGCGAGAAATTAATGGCTACACGGAGAATGGTCGCTAACTTACAGGAGCAAGATTCTACCGGCCTGTAGATGAAGTCATCCCCAAAAAATGTAAGAATAAAGCCCCCGAAAAAATCGAAATGGCACGCCAATGCTCAAATTTCAGCGATTTAAGGTCATCCTGCCTTTAGGCTAAACAAACCGTAATACCGGTGTAAGGAAATGGCCAATTCGTTTTTGACGCCACGCACAATCCTACCCGTTGTTGAATGAGTCATCTGAAACATGTAGCGTCTATCGAAGATTAAAATTATGATTATTGATTGATAATCAGGATGAAAGCATGTTTTAATTGAGGATTTGTAGTCAACTACTTTTCGGAGCGTAAGAGACTCGATTTTCATCGAAGCAGTCAGCAAACCTGTATTTTTACCCCATGAAAACGCACGCGTTTACGGCACGCATCGACAGACAGACCGGGGGCATGGGATTGTGCTTCATTGAAGTTCCGCAGGAGATTGCTGAGGATTTGTTTGATCGTTTTCCGGGACGGGCGCTCATAACCATTCACAATGCGGATTTTCATGGTGGGGTGCTCAAGCGGAAAGATGGGTATTATCTTGTTCAACTCGGGCGGTCTACTTTGAAGAAGGTAAAGGCCATTTACGGTGAAACGGTAGAGGTGAAAATGAGTGCCGACGACTCGGAATATGGCTACGAAATGCCGGAAGAAATGCAGGTTTTGCTCGATCAGGACGACGAAGGGCGAAGGGTTTGGGAGGCCACCACGCCCGGCATGAAACGCAGTTTGCTGCATTATGTGAATAGCGCCAAATCGACCGATGTGCGTATTAAAAGGGCTATACTGATTTTACAGCGTGCTGCTGAGCTTCAGGCTGAAAAGGAACGGAAAAAGCGGTTGAAAAAAGGCGATTAGCTTCTTACTCTTCGCGGAAGCGATTAGTTTTGCGCCATGAATTTCGTTGAAGAACTGCGTTGGAGAGGCTTGCTCCACGACATGATACCCGGTACCGAAGAGTTGCTCAGTAAAGAAAAAGTGGCGGCCTATATTGGTTTCGACCCTACGGCTGAGTCGTTGCACATTGGCTCTATGGTGCAGATTATCTTGCTGATGCATCTGCAGCGGCACGGACATACACCGATAGCCCTCGTGGGCGGTGCCACCGGTATGATTGGCGACCCTTCGTTTAAATCGGAAGAGCGCAAAATGCTGAGCGAAGAAACCTTGCAAAAAAATGTAGCCGGCATTGAAGCTCAGTTGCGCAGGTTTATTGATTTCGACAAAGGTGCGCAGCTGGTGAATAATTACGAGTGGTTTAAGGATTTTTCCTTTCTGGGATTCATGCGCGAGGTGGGCAAGCACATCAGTGTAAACTACATGATGGCCAAGGATTCGGTGAAGAAGCGCCTTGAAACCGGCATTTCATTTACTGAGTTTAGCTACCAGCTTATTCAGGGTTACGATTTTTACTGGTTGTGGAAGCATAAAAATGCCAAACTTCAGCTTGGTGGCTCCGACCAGTGGGGAAATATTGTGACCGGAACCGAGCTGATTCGTCGCATGGCCGGTGGTGAGGCGTTTGCCCTTACCGTTCCGTTGGTGACCAAGGCTGATGGCTCGAAATTCGGTAAAACCGAGCAGGGCAATGTTTGGCTAGATGGCCGCCTGACCAGTCCTTACCAGTTTTACCAGTTTTGGCTGAATACTTCTGACGAAGACGCGGAGAAATACATTAAAATATTCACCTTTTTATCGAAGGATGAAATTGATGTCCTTATAGCTACACACCAAGAGAATCCAGCTGCCCGGGTGCTTCAAAAGAGATTGGGCGAAGAAATTACCACCTTGGTTCATGGTAAATCTGAATTAGACAGTGCCATTGCGGCCTCACAGCTATTGTTTGGAAGTGGAACCACCGAGCAGCTGGCCGCTTTGCCGGAGGCTACACTGTTGCAGATTTTTGAAGGTGTTCCGCATTACATGCTTGATAAGTCGCTGTTGGAAAATGCCACCAATATTCTCGATTTATTGGCTGTACACACGCCTGTTTTTGAAAGTAAAGGCGAGGCGCGAAAAATGATTCAGCAAAATGCACTGTCGTTGAATAAAGCCAAATACTCAGATGCAGCTGGCACTCCCAGGACTGAAATGCTAATTTCGGGTAAATACATATTGGTGCAAAAAGGCAAGAAGAATTATTATTTATTGCAATTCTCCTGATGCGCATTGTCGATACTATTCCACATCCACAGCTGAAAATCTCTATTTTTCAGATGAACGGCAAATACATGGTAAAATTCGAGGCCGGCCCTTATGAGCAGACGTATAAAGTAGATGAAAGCGACATTGGTGGACTGGGCGAACTCAAATCGAAGGTGACCGATGAATTTCTGGTTGAGGTAGCTGCAGCATTCCGATTGATGCATGGTGGAAATCCGTGGAAAGGGTAAGGGATTACTCAAGCTTCACATTCCACTGGTACTTGAGGTTCCCTGAAAAGCATTCCATCAGTTTATTCATAACACTTTAGGCGCTTAGTGAATTCTATTCTCAAAATGGATTGCTCATCTGCTGTGCATTACTTCAAGTCTGTATTGCCCCACACGTTCAGCCTGTAACACATGCAAGAAGTACAAACCACTGGCAAAAGTGCTCACATCGAACACATGGGTGCCGCCTTCGCCCACTTTGGTCTGTGCCACGAGTTGACCGGCGGTATTATACATGCTTAGCAAGAATGGCGACGCATCAGTAGATTGAATAGTGACGGTTTCAGAGGCCGGATTTGGGTAAATGCTAAGGCCCGGAAATGTAGGCTCCACACCGGTAGGACAGTTTTCAATCAATACGCTGTCTTTGGCACTGCAGCCCTGGGCATTTACCACCGTTACCGTGTACAGGCCCGGCGCATTGGCCAACAAAGTGCTGTTTACTGTACCGTTTTGCCACAGGTAGGTGCTGCCTGCCTGCTGAGGGACGGAAAGTGTGTAGGGTGTAAACGGACACACCACGGTATCGTTACCCAGTGAGAATTGTGGAACAGCTCCTTCCAATACCTGAACAGTATCGGTAAAGGAAAAGCCGCAACTGTTTGAAACCCTGGCCCAATACACACCGGGTTGCCATACGGTAAACTCCGGCAGATTGGAATTGTCCTGCCAGCGATGCTCCAGCTGAGGATGAGGTGTATTTAGTACAAGGATGTCATCACCACATAGGTATTGAGGACTGGTGAAGTTAAAGGTCGGATTGTTCAAATCGAAGCTCACATTCACTGTATCGTAAGCTCTACAACCATTCTCCCGAATCGCAGTTAATACGAAGCTTCCGTAGTAATTCACGGCGATTTCGGGGGTGCTTTCTCCGGTGGACCATTCATAGCTAGCAAAGTTGTTGGGTGTTGGGGAAAGCACCACCGGCGCTTGTTGGCACCAGATTCTGTCGGGTCCGAGGCTTACGGTTTCTTCATCCACAAACTCGGTAATCACAATTTCATCACTCACGCTGCATCCACCGGTAGCCGTGGCTGTTACCGAATAGGTTCCGGCGCCCTCAGCAATTAAGTAACTCATCGTGCTGCCATCCTGCCACATATACGAAGCAAAGCCTTGGCCGGGCGAAAGCTGAAGGTTAGCAGTGGAACAAATAACCGTGTCGCTACCCAAATTGATGGCCGGAAGACCAATTTGAATGACCATGGTGTCTCTGACTAAGCCGAAACAGCCCAAATCGCGGGTTACGATCAGGCTACCTTCTCCACTTTGATTGTCGGATTGAATTTGAACCGTAACGTCATCCACCACAGTGCTCGTGCCCGGCCCTGTATAAGTCCAGTTGGTGTTGGCTTCTACACCGCAAGCCACCGAATACTGCGCATTGCTGTTCAGGCAGAGCAGGGGAGGCCCCTGAATTTGAGGTTTGGTGCTGGCCGAAAAGGTCGATACCATGTTTGGAAGCCCGTAATTTTGAAAAACGTTTCCAACAGCTTCTCTAACCAGACCGCAAGCCGGACCGGCTAAATTGGGGAAGGGGATTTCGCTGAGAAAAGTATTGGCTGTGCGGGCAATGTAAATTCTTCCATTTCGCGCAAGTTGCAGAGAGCCATTGCCATTGATGGGAGCGAGGGTGTTCCCGATGATCGTTCTGGAAGCCAAAATTTCAGGCGGATTGTTCGAACTTAGGTCATATTGGAAAATATTGTCGGCCTCGTAAAAGTCGCTGTTGCTGATGTACAACTTGCTGCCATCGGGCGAAAATTCTAATCCATACGGGTAATTGTGCGATGGGTCATTGGGCAAATGCAAGGGATTGCTAACGATTCCGGTGGAATTGTCGAAATCAAAAAGTTCTGAAAATCCCAGGTTTTCGATGGCACTTAAATACGTAACCGCCATACGATCTCCGGTTGGCGAGATTTTCATGCATCCAATGGCATTGATCCCCGAAGGCTCTTCCGGAGAAATGGTTCCTACCTGCGAAATCACAGGCTGCGCGCTGATTCCTGTATCAGAAACCAGATAGGCATAAAAGGTATTGCTTCCATATTCTTGCGAAAGATGCCAGTAGTCGCGGCCATTGCAATGCTTCACGGCGGCCTGGCGCTCGGTAACAAGCGGTTGAAGGATGACATTTTTCGTTGTAACACTGTCCAGCTCCACATTGGCAATCGAATAGGAGAGGCCTCCGGTGCTTTCGAACTGCCCCCCAAAATGGTCGGTAGCGAAAATGTAATAGCGTTGGTCATCCCCCGGATAGGGTACAATTAACACTGCCTGTGCAGCCGAACCGCCACCCCGTATATCATAGCCATTGGCTAACACACTTCCGGAGCCATTAAAAACTACTTGTCCGTTGCAGTACAGGATCAGATCGCCGTTGGCATCGCAAATATTAGAGATGCCTTCCTGAGGAAACAACAGGGTATCGGTTTCGAAAAGACTTACTTGTGGACCTAAAGTGTAAAAGCTTATGAGCACATTTAACCCGAAAGCCCAGCGCAGATTTTGGCCCGAATTGCAGTTCCCTGCCGGTATGAAAATCTCGGCCGAAGTGTCGGCGCAAAAGAAATTACCGGTAACAAACACCAAACTGTTCTCGCCGGCCTCGTTAAAGGTGTAACTGAACTCGGCCGACTGAGAAACCAATTCGCCATTGAGGTACCATTGCTGGTAACTCGCCCCATTGGGGTAGCCGGTGAAGGTAACCTCCTGTCCTAATTGCGGATTCTGGTTGCTTACTGTTGGGGCAGAAGATTGGGTGCCACAAAGCACTGTAATTGTAGAGCTGCGTTCGCTAAAACAATCCAAGGCCGGATTAATTATCCGAAAGGTAACCGTGTAAACGCCTGGATTCGGCGGATAAAAAAAGTAGGTGCTGTCGGTTGAAACCACAGTACCATTGATAATCCATTCGAATTCATGAGGCACTGTGTGGACAACCATTGCGGCCAGTGTCATGCTGCTTCCAAAGAGCATAATGGCATTGTTAAATTGAATTTGCAAAACCGCTACACCACAGGCATTTTCGCAACCTTGAGAATTGAGTAGTGACGAACGGCTATTGTTGAGCGCCGCATTCATCCGTTCGCTTTGCCCGGCTGTGAACCGATTCTGACAGAGCTGAAATCCATAGTCCATGTAATTTTGAAACATATCGGGCTGATCGCCTTGTCCGCCAATGGCCTCAGGGCGAAACGGATTCTGACTTGAAAGGTCATCATCGTCGCTGGTGCAGGTGTTTGCGGTACTGTTGCAGAGGCTTGGTTCGGTGGTATTGTCGGGCGGCGTGTCGCACACAAAGTCGCCATCGAGGAGGCAGTTCTGATTCACACAGCCTTCGGTGAAGGTGTGGTAAAGGCCGAGGTAATGTCCGGCCTCGTGGATGTGCACTTTTGAGTTGTCGACACTGCTTCCCCAGAGCCCGGCTTCATTCACGATGCCATCTTCGGGGTTTCCGTGCGAGGATGGGTAATAGGCGTAGCCTGCAATGGCATCGCCCAAACTGGTGGAGGTAATGGCATTGACGAGGTAAACGTTCAGATAATCTAATGGATTCCATTGAATGAGAGCTTTCAATTCAGCGTCCTGCGTTTCGGCATTGAGGTTTGTGAGGGCCGAAAAATGTCGGGTGATGCCTGTAGTGGGCATGCCCAACTCGTCGCGCTGCGCCAGGCAGAACTGAATATTCGTGTTAACGCCGCCGGTTTGGGCAAAAGCGCCGCTGTTGGCAAAGGCTTCATTGAGGTGCTGCAGGCCTTGAATCACCATGGCGTCGGAGATGTTTTCCGGTCCATTTTGGTGGATGATATGCACCACCACCGGAATCACTGCTTCTGAGCGTTGGCTCTTGGTGTTTTGAAGAATTTGGCGATATAGGGCCCTGTTGAGGCTGCTTTCGCGCAATTGTTTTTCGCGTGAAGCCGATTTTCTGCGTTGTTCGAGGAGTTCAAATCCGCAGGAATGCTTCTCGCTTTGAGCGGATAAAATCGATGGAAAAAGCAGAAAAACAAGTGCAATGCAGCCTAAAACTGATTGGTAAATTTGATTTCTCATAGTATTTGTGGGTTTGTGTAAATACCTGATTTTGATGAAAGATAGCTAAACTTTTAATACGCTTTTAAATGCGGAACTCAACTTTTGGCTCACGCACTGGTGTGGGTTTTTTCGGTTAACTGGGATGACTGTTATTTTTTCGGCGTTTGTCGAAATTTTAACAGTTTACTGCTATTTTTTCGGCGTTTGTCAAAAATTTAACACTACACTGTTGTTTTTTTGGCGTTTTTCAAAATTTTAACAGTGAATAAAAATCCGTGAACAATTAATCGTCATTCTTTGAAATAGGTTGACCGTTTTAACAGCGCACACAGTTTCAATATTCCAAACTATTTATAGGAAAATCTTGGTTTTTGACAATTTTGCATGACCAAAAAGTACCACAAAAAGTCTAGGGAAATGCTAAACTTTCGCCCGCCCTTCCAAACGTCTAGAAAGACACACAAACGGTCGCGTTGGATTTTGTGGTCTTGCTAAGCCGTTCGGAATTCCCGCCTACGCAAGGCCCGCAGCATTTCCCAAGGCCGGCGCACAGCTTTGCGGTTCATTTTGAGGGCATCGAGTTATTCTGAAAGGTGTTATCGGGCATTTATTTCTATGAATTGGATTACTCGTTGGATTAGCTGAATTAAAAATTCAGCGATGTTTCAAGTGGCATTACAAATGCCGCTTAACGGGGGTACAACGTATTACGTATTTCGTAGACTATCATTTGAATAGCGGAACAATCCTGAAGATGAGGGAAATGGGAGTTTTGTAAGGGGTTTTGTTGTTGTAAATTTTAAATTCAAATCCCAAGTGTTTTCGTGAACAAATTCCCGACTCCGGTGGAGCATAAAGTGCCATTTGGAAACGGTAGCCCAGGCGAAGCGTGCAAAAACGCAATACACAGTACGCTATACGTTTTACGCTTCCGCCAAAAACGTTCCCCCAAATGTTACGACACACCAAGTCTCAAGACTCCGGACTTAAGACTCTCCAATATCTCGGGAAACTTTACCTTTACCGCCATGGTAGCGGAAAATCAGGCACAGGAACGAATCCACCATCTGGTGCAAGAACTTAACAGGCATAACCACCTTTACTACAACGAGGCCCAGCCCGAAATCAGCGATTATGCCTTCGACCAAATGCTCGAAGAGCTCATTCAACTCGAAAAAGCATTCCCGCAGTTTGTGCAGCCCCACTCACCCAGCCAGCGCGTGGGTGGCTCGGTAACCAAACAGTTCGAAGCCGTAAGTCACCGCTTCCCCTTTCTTTCGCTTTCCAACAGCTACTCGCGCGACGATCTGATGGAGTTCGACCAACGCATCCAAAAGGCCGTAACGCTGCCTTACACTTATGTGTGTGAGCTCAAATTCGATGGGGTGGCCATCGGACTCCAATACGAGAACGGACTCCTCAAAAGGGCGGTTACGCGGGGCGATGGCCTTCAGGGTGATGACGTAACGGTAAACGTGAAAACCATCCGAAGCATTCCGCTGAAGATCAATGCGGAAGCCCTGGGCACCAATGCGCTTCCCGAATCATTCGAAATTCGTGGCGAGATCTACATGACCCACAAGCGCTTCGACGAAATGAACGAAGCCCGGCGTGCCGATCTGCTCGACCTCGGTTACGATGAAGCCCAAATCCGCGAACGGCTCTTTAAAAATCCACGCAATGCCACCGCCGGTAGCCTCAAGATGCAAGACAGTGCAGAAGTGGCTAAGCGCAAGCTCGATTGCTTTATGTATGCCCTGATGGGCGAGGGGTTTGGTGAAGAAAGTCATTCCGACAACCTTAGCCTTGCCCGGAAGCTTGGTTTTCCCGTTTCGGAAGCCTCACGCCAGTGCGCAAACCTTGAGGCGGTGTTTCAATTTATCGACGAATGGGAAGGCAAACGCGACCAGCTTCCCTTCGACATCGATGGGGTAGTGGTAAAGGTGAACGAATACGCCGTTCAGCGATTGCTAGGCTCAACAGCAAAGTCGCCCCGTTGGGCCATCGCCTTCAAGTACAAAGCCCGTGAAGCCCAAACCCGCTTGTTGTCGATCAGCTATCAGGTAGGGCGCACCGGAGCCATCACGCCAGTGGCCAACCTCGAGCCGGTGTTCCTCAGTGGCACCACGGTGAGGCGAGCCTCATTGTACAATGCCGATTACATTGCCGAAATGGACATCCGCGAAGGCGATACCGTTTTTGTAGAGAAAGGCGGCGAAATCATTCCCAAGGTAATCCGCGTCGACCCCTCAAAACGCGACCTGTTTTCCACCCCGCATATATACATCGATCGCTGTCCTGAATGCGACACGCCACTGCTGCGCAAGGAAGGCGAGGCCCTTCATTACTGCCCGAACGAAAGCGGCTGTCCACCCCAAATTATCGGTCGAATTGTGCATTTTGTCGGCCGCAAGGCGATGGATATCAACACCCTGGGCGAAAAAACCATCGAGTTGTTTGTACGTGAAGGATTGCTGCACGATATCGCTGATCTGTACAGCCTCGGGGCCGAGTCAATTTTGGGCCTGGAAGGTTTCAAAGCGCTCAGCACGAAGAATATTTTGGAGGGCATCGAAGCCAGCAAGTCAGTGCCTTTTGAGCGGGTACTCTTTGCCTTGGGCATTCGCTACGTAGGCGAAACGGTGGCCAAAAAGCTGGCCTTGCATTTACGCACCCTGGAAGCCTTGATGGAAGCCGACCTCGAGCGGCTCCGCTCTACCGAAGAAATCGGCGAGGTCATCGCCCAATCGGTGAAAGACTATTTTAGTCAAGCCAATAATTTGGCCGTGTGCCAGCGGCTACAAGCGGCCGGATTGCAGTTTGTGCTCAACGAAGAAGCCTACAAACCAAAGAGCGACAGGCTGGCTGGAAAATCCTTTGTGGTATCCGGTGTATTTAGCGTATTTTCGCGCGACGAACTCAAGAAGAAAATCGAGGAAAACGGCGGAAAGGTATTGTCGGGCGTGAGTGCCTCAACCAGTTATCTGATTGCCGGCGAGAAGATGGGGCCCGAGAAACGCAAAAAGGCCGAAAAGCTCAATGTTCCTGTGATTTCTGAAGAGGAGTTTGTGAAGATGATTGCCGAAAATGATTGAGAAAATCAAACATAGCCTTGCACTACAGCAGTTGAAGAAAGACTTTTCGCTGATTGAGCGGGTACGCAAAGACCCCAACATTCACCGCGAGGCCTTTGTTGGCATCTTGTACGACGCCACCGACAAAACGCAGTTTGAGGTAGTTCGCGAGTTTTTTCGTGATCTGAAGGCCAACGGGAAAAACCCGGTTTCGCTGGGTTACATCGACTTTAAAGAACCCCTTTCGTTCCACCCATTGGCAAGGCCCGAGTCTGACTATTTTTTCAAACACCAGCTCAACTGGATGCAAAAGCCGGCCTCCGCCGTGGTCGATAACTTTGTTTCTGAGCCCTTCGACATCCTCATCAACCTAAGCTTGCGCGATTCTTACCCGCTCAACTACATCACTGCGGTGTCGAAAGCCGGGCTAAAAATCGGAAGGGCCCAAAGCGAAATCAGCTTCTGCTACGACATGTCGTTTTACCTCGACGAGGAAGCCGATTTACGTTCTTTCGCCTACATGATTGTTCATTACCTAAGCCAACTTAACCATGAAAAAACTGGAAGCCCTCAGCGGAACCGGAGTAGCCATTATTACTCCATTTGATGCTACCGGATCTCCCGACTTACGGGCGTTGAAACTTCTGGTTAGCCATCTCGCCGAAGGCGGCGTTGATGTGATTGTGGCCCTTGGCACCACCGGCGAATCGGTAACCCTCAGCGAAGCCGAACAGCGCAGCGTGGTCGAAACCATCATCGAAACCAACAATAGCCGTTGCGCCATCATGCTTGGCGTTGGCGGCAACAACACCCGGGCCCTCGAACACAAGCTTAAAACGCTCGATTACAGCGGCATCGATGCAATTCTTTCCGTTTCGCCCTATTACAACAAGCCCACGCAGGAAGGCATTTTTCAGCATTACCAAGTACTGTCGGATGCCTCCGAAAAGCCTTTGATGTTGTATAACGTGCCCGGGCGCACCGGCAGTAACATGCTCGCCGAAACCACCCTCCGCATCGCCGAAGAATGCCGCAATGTATGTGGCATCAAAGAAGCTTCCGGAAACCTCGAGCAAATCATGCATATCATCCGCCGAAGGCCCGAACATTTTCTGGTTATCAGCGGCGACGATGCCCTTACTTTGCCCATTATTGCCGCCGGTGGAGATGGCGTAATCTCTGTAGCAGCCAATGCCTTTCCGCAGTTGTATTCCGACATGGTAACGCTCTGCCTTGCCGGTCGTTTCAGCGAAGCTACCCGCCTGCACAATGCCATGTTGGAGTTTATTCGCCTGCTGTTCGCGGATGGCAGTCCGGCCGGCATCAAAGCCGCGTTAAAACTCCTTGGCCTTTGCGACGAATACGTGCGTTTGCCATTGGTAAACGTTCGTCCCGAAATATTCAAAGCCCTCGAGCACGAGGTGCACAGTCTACGTCACCTTTCTATCAAAACAGCCTGATTTTACATGTCCCTGATCAAATCCATTTCCGGTATTCGTGGCACCATCGGCGGTAAGCCGGGTGAAGGCCTTTCGCCTCTCGATATTGTTAAGTTTACCTCAGCCTTTGCGGCTTGGGTTAAAAACCGCCACAGCGAAGGGCGCATCTCTGTTGTCTTAGGCCGCGATGCCCGCATTTCAGGCGAGCTTTGCCGCAATCTTGTGGTGGGTACTTTGCAGGCCATGGGCCTGGATGTCATCGACCTCGGCCTTAGCACCACGCCCACAGTAGAAATGGCCGTAACACTCGAAAACGCGCAGGCCGGCATTATCCTCACTGCCAGCCACAATCCCAAACAATGGAATGCCCTCAAGCTCCTCAACGAAAAAGGAGAGTTTATCTCGGCGGCCGATGGCGAAGAGGTGCTCCGCATCGCTGCAGAAGAGGCTTTCAGCTACGCCGATGTCAATAACCTTGGTCGCCACCTCGTGGTGGATGGCTACATCCAAAAACACATAGAACGCATCCTTCAACTCCCGCTGGTGGATCGCGAAGCCATCGCCGCCGCTAACTTCCGCATTGTGGTAGATGCCGTAAACTCGACCGGTGGCATTGCCGTTCCTATGCTTCTCCGCGCTTTGGGTGTACAAACCATCATTGAGCTGTACTGCACGCCCGATGGTAAATTCCCCCATAACCCAGAGCCACTTCCCGAACACCTGCGCGACCTCAGCGAAACCGTGGTAAAACAAAAAGCCCACTTGGGCATCTCCATCGACCCCGACGTTGACCGCCTGGCCCTCGTTTGCGAAGACGGCGAAATGTTCGGCGAAGAGTACACTCTGGTGGCTGTGGCCGACTATATTCTGAAGCACACTCCCGGAAATACAGTGTCGAACCTTAGTTCTACCAGGGCGCTGCGCGAAGTCACCGAAAAACACAAAGGACGCTATGCCGCCTCGGCTGTCGGTGAAGTAAACGTGGTTGAGCTCATGAAATCGACCAACGCAGTAATTGGAGGCGAAGGCAATGGTGGTATTATTTACCCTGAGCTACACTACGGCCGCGACGCCCTCGTGGGCATTGCGCTCTTTCTCACCCAACTGGCCCGCTACAGTAAGTCGGTGAGCATGCTCCGCGCCAGCTATCCAAACTATTTCATCTCCAAAAACAAGGTAGAGCTCACACCCGAAATCAATGTCGATGAGGTGTTGACCAAGGTGCAGGACAAATACAGCAAGCAGCCGATTAATACTGTCGATGGACTCAAGATTGAGTTTGGCAAAGAATGGGTGCACCTGCGTCGTTCGAATACCGAGCCCATCATCCGCATATACTCCGAAGCCGAAAACATGGCCACGGCTAACAATCTGGCAAATAAAATCATTGCCGACATCAAGGAGTTTACCTCCGAAATGCTCCTGAAGTCCTAAATTCATCCTCCCAAAATCTTCCCATCCCATGATGTCTATTTACTTCGACAATGCGGCTACCACCCGCCTCGACGATGAGGTGATTGATGCCATGCTGCCCTACATGCGCGAGCATTTCGGCAACCCATCATCCATCCATGCCTATGGCAGAATTACCCGGGCCGCCATTGAGAAATCGCGCAAAACGATTGCCCAGCTGCTCAATGCCGCACCTTCGGAGATCTTCTTCACCTCAGGGGGCACCGAAGCCAACAACATGGCCCTCACCCGCACGGTGAGCGACCTCGGTATTCGCGATGTGATTTCCTCGCCCACCGAGCACCACGCCGTGCTGCATACACTCGAAGCCATGGAGAAGGACGGGAAAATTCATCTGCACCTCGTAAAGCTCGATGCGGCCGGACATGTTGATTTGAACCACCTCGAGTCGCTGCTGCAATCTGTTCCCCGCGCACTTGTTTCGCTCATGCATGCCAACAACGAAACCGGTACCCGCATTCCGTTGCGCCAAATAGCCTCGCTCGTGAAGCAATACAACGGCATAATACACAGCGACACCGTGCAGACCATGGGGCATTTTACCCTCGATACTCAGGAAATTCCGGTCGACTTTTTAAGCTGTGCCGCCCATAAGTTCCACGGCCCTAAGGGTGTTGGATTCATCTATATTCGTTCAGGAATTGGCATACAGCCCTTTATTTACGGTGGCGCTCAAGAACGCAACATGCGCGGCGGCACCGAAAACCTCTACGGTATTATTGGGCTGGCCAAGGCGCTCGAAGTGGCCTATCGCGATTTGGAAGCCCACGAGGCGCACATCCGCTCGCTGAAGAACTACATGATTGAGCGCCTTAAGGCTGAGATTCCGGGCGTTAGCTTTAACGGCGACGTGTCTGACGACTCGCTTTATACTGTACTCAACGTGAGCTTTCCGCCCTCCGAAATTGGCGACATGCTTCTCTTTAGCCTCGACATTGAAGGGATTGCTGCTTCCGGCGGAAGTGCCTGCTCTTCCGGTTCTGATGTAGGTTCGCATGTGCTGGCTGCTCTGGGTACCGACCCATCGCGCTCGAACGTGCGCTTCTCGTTTAGCAAATACAACACGCGCGATGAGGTAGAGTTTACCGTGACCAAACTGCGCGAAATCTTTCAAACCGTAAACGCCTGATGGGAGAAGGAGCCTCTCCGCACATGCCGGTAATCGGGGTGATTGGCGCCGGAAGCTGGGCCACTGCCCTGGTGAAAATCCTCAGTGAAGGGCCGGTAGAAATCCACTGGTGGATGCGCTCTGCCGAACAGGCCGAACAAATAGCAAGCCTTGGACGAAATCCTAAGTACCTGAGCGATATTGATTTGGATGTAGCCAAAATTCATCCCTCCACAGTCCTTATCGATGTAGTAGAACGCAGCAGCCTGCTTATTCTGGCCCTACCAGCCGCTTTCGTTGCCGAAGCCCTGGCCACCATACCACCGGACCTGCTTCAGACGAAAACCATCTTTTCTGCGGTAAAGGGCATGATTCCTCAAACCGACGAAGTGGTAACCGACTACCTCCACCGCAGTTTGGGCGTTCCGGAGTCGGGACTGGGCGTTATTGCCGGTCCCTGTCATTCTGAAGAGGTAGCCCTCGAACGACAAAGCTATTTAACCCTTTCGGCTTTCGACGAGCACCGCGCCGCCGAGATGGCCCATTTGCTCAACTGCCGCTACATCCACACCCACGTAATCGCCAACGATGTAAGGGGCATCGAATACGCCACGGTGATGAAAAACATCGTGGCCCTGGCTGTAGGCATCACCAGAGGTATGAATTATGGCGACAATTTTCAGGCAGTGCTGGTAGCCAACGCGATGCAGGAGATTCGGCTTTTTCTCGACAAGGCCGTGCCAGCCACCAACCGCGATGTGAATGCCAGTGCTTACCTCGGCGATTTGCTTGTTACGGCCTACTCGCAGTTTAGCCGAAACCGCGTGTTTGGCAAAATGATCGGCAAAGGTTACACTGTGAAATCGGCCCAGCTCGAAATGAACATGATTGCCGAAGGCTATTTTGCCGTTCAATCGCTCATGAAACAAAACGAAAGCATCGGCGCCGATTTACCCGTTTGCACCTTTGTGTACAATATATTGTATGGACAAAGCTCGCCAGGCCGCGAAATTAGAGCCTTGGAAGCGAGGTTGAAGTAGGAGAGAGGCCTCTTCAAATATGTAAGCACCAAATAATGACTATTAAAAACAGAACGCTCAAAATAAAAGTTGACTCAGCTAACACTTTAGGCTGTAATTTTTAATTGATGACTTTTTTGAAACTAAAATGCCCGCGTTGGGCAAAACCGCTGTTAGTGGCTGGGCTTCTTTTCTGTTGCTTTCGTTCGTTGGTATTTCCGATATGTCATGGTGAAGCCTCCCCTTAATTAGCTACAATCAAAAATATAAAGTTTTGTTGATTGTGTCCTGTTGAAATGTGGGAAACTCCTGGCAGCCTCGTGGGTGAGGGTGGAGTTTTCCATATTTC
>JAIXUS010000004.1 GCA_027483445.1 Bacteroidota bacterium
CACCAGATACACCCCACAGTTTCGCAAGAGGCTGTGGGGTTTTCTTTTGTGGGTTTGGCGTTTGACGCACCCCATTGCCGCTCCATCAAAGCGACCCACAATTGCAACTCGCTGTGGGGTTGGCTTATTGATGCACCCACCGCACTTTGCTTTGTGTTGTGATCGGCTTTCGTCATCATGCTGTGAGCATGCAGATCAACGTCTTCATCCCGCGCGACATTGAGCTGGCGCGTACCGCGAGCCTTCCTGCGCCGAATGTTGGCCTTTGACTGGACCTATGCGCTCGTCAATAGCCCCTGCAGTGGTCACTGGAATAGAGCGCTGGCCGCGCCCCTATCCCTCGTGCGTAGGCAGGTCTATTGCCGGCAAGATCTGGGCGCGGCACTCACCAAAACCAATGCGGACAAATCCTTGCCGTTGGCCCCAAGCGGACAGGGCGATCTCATCTCCGTCCTCGGCCCAGCAGCGTTGTTCATCGCCCATGTCAAACGGTTCCGTACCGACGCGGCTGAGCTCACGGAACGAGCCGTACATGTGGTGCGCCGGCCCCGAGATGGTGCCCGTACCCAGCAAGTCCCCCGGCTCCATGTTGCAACCATTGGAGGCGTGGTGGCAGAGCATTTGCGCGGGCGTCCAGTACAGGTACTCCGCACTGGTGCTGACGACCCGCTGCAGCGGCACGCCCGCAGTCCGCTGGCGGGCCGATCGCATCTCTGCCGCCAGTTGCAATGCCAATGCGCCATGCTTCTGGTCCTGCGGGCTCAGCAAATAGGGCAAGGGCTGATCCTGCGGCGCACGCACATAGGCCGGATCCCGGAACGGGGCCAGGGCCTCGGGGCTGATGACCCATGCTGAAATGGTGGTGGCAAAGTTCTTTCCAAGAAAAGGACCCAGCCGGTCCATCTCCCAGGCCATAACGTCGCGTGAGGACCAGTCATTCAACAGGCAATAACCGGCAATGTGATCGGCGGCATTTTCGATCGGGATGGGTGTGCCTAGCGCGTTGCCTTGGGCCACCCAGACTCCCAGCTCCAGTTCAATATCTAGCCGTTGGACAGGCCCGAACACGGGCGTCTCCTGGCCCTGGGGCAAGGTCTGCCCTAGGGGTCGGCGAACCGGCGTGCCTGAGATCTTTACCGACGATGCCCGTGCGTGGTACGCGATGGGCACATGGTGGTAGTTGCGCGGCAAGCTGCCGCCATCGCCGCGCATTTGTCGACCATTGCGGGTGTGATGAATGCCCGCATTGAAATCGGTGAAGCTGCCGATACGGGCTGGTAACTGCATCGTGATTTGGTCCTGCAGATGCAGTATTTCGGTGTGCCGCGCCCGCGCCCTGTCCGCGCCGCGACCGCCGACGCGCAGCAGCTCGAAAACGCCCCGGCGCAGCGCTAAACGCTCTGCGGCGGAAAGGGCAATGGGCGCCTCCAGCGCATGCTCGGCGGCATACCGGGCATCGCCATTGAGCAAGTCCATACCCACGACCGCATGGAGGTCCAGCGCTTGGTGGCCGATGGCAATGCCCGTCCGAGTCCGGCCGTCGCTCAGGTAAAACCGCCCCAGGGGTAGGTTCTGTAAGGGAAAGTCAGGATGCCCCTGCGTGCCGTCCACCCAGCTGGTGGCAGCGGAGTCATGGGTGTCATCGATCAGGTGGGTGGATGAGTTCATCAATTTAAGGTGGGTAGGCCGCAAAGGCATTGTCCACATCCTAAGGCGGGGGGGCTGCCGGGGTAAATCATTTGTACCGATTGATTCGATAACCCGCTGAGATGGAGCGGTCGCTTCAATCGGTCTGGGGAATCCCTCGCATCCACCGAATCGATTCGCCGATATCGCCAAGGTCGCATAGGATCGAACAGACAAGAGATTAACCTGATGGAGACCCCTCATGAGACGAATCGCATCCCGTATCGCCATCACCTTGGCCTTGGTCCTGTCCGCAGTGTCAGCAAGCGCCCAGTCTTTCCCGGAGCGGCAGGTGCGGCTGATTGTTCCCTTTATGGCGGGCAGCTCGCTCGACAAGCTGGCACGACATGTGGCCGAGCGACTGGGCGAGCAACTCAAAGGCCCCGTGGTGGTCGAGAACATCACCGGCGCAGGCGGCGTTGTGGGGGTGCAGGCGTTGCTCAATGCCCCGCGCGATGGCCACACGCTTTTGATAGGCACGATGGGGGTGCTGGCGATCAATCCGCATGTTTATAAGCAATTACCCTACGATCCCCTCAAAGATTTTGCGGTCGTGGGTGGTGTGACACGCACCACCAATGTAGTGGCCGTGCGCCCCGGTTTGCCGGTTCGTAATATGGCCGAGTTGATCGCGCGCGCCAAGGCCAATCCCGGCAAGATCAGCTACGGCTCAGCGGGTCTTGGCAGTTCCAGCCATCTAGCAGGGGCCATGCTGGCCTCAATGGCCGGTATTGAGATGACCCACGTGCCTTACCGAGGCTCGGCTGCTGCGCAAGTGGACCTGCTGGGTGACCGCATCGACATGCTCATTGATGCTGCAGGAAATTACATGTCGCTGAGTGCAGAGGGCAAAATCCGGGTGCTGGCCTCGACCAGCCGCTCACGTTTCCCCAAAATGCCGGAATGGCCATCGGTGCATGATGCCGGTGTGCCTGGTTATGAGTTAACTATCTGGAACGCCATCATGGCGCCGGCGGGCACCCCGCCCGCCAGGCTGGAGGCTTTGCGAAAGGCCATGCAGGTTGTCACCACAAACCCATCGTTTTCCGCGGCTGTTGCCCCTGACGAACCGCTGCAGATGTCGGTCGACGAGATCGACCGCTATGTGCGCGCCGAGCATGCCCGTTGGGGGCGCATTGTCAAGGAAAGTGGCGCGGCAGTGTCGCAGTAAGCCAGGCGTGGCCCAGCTGGGCTCGGAGCCTTAGCCCTTGGCGCCACGCGCCAGAGCTGCAGCCTGCCCTGGGTCGATGCCCAGCAGACGGGCCGCATTCAAGCCCAGTATCTGGCGCGTTTGGTCGTCGCCTAGGCCCGCGCGGTGGACAAAATCGACCAGCTCGGTTTCCTCCATGTCGTAGGGAAAGTCAGTGCCCGCAAGCAACTGGGTGGCGCCAAACTTGCGGACCAATTCAGCCAGCTGAGCAGGATCAAAGACCACTGTATCGAAATACATGCGGCGCAGGTAGTGGCTGGGTTCATGTTGGCATTGCTGGCAGTCTGCGCGGGCGTAATGCGCATGGTCAAACCGGCCCGAGTAGGCAGGCATCAGACCTCCGCCGTGTGCCACCAGAAGCTTGAGTCTCGGAAAGCGATCGAGCGTTCCGCTGAAGATCAGGTGCGAGAGCGCGACCGTGCTATCGAGCGGATTGCCAATCACATTGTTCAGGTGGTAGTCCGAGAGGCGCTCGCCACCGGTAAAGCCCGAGGGGTGGATGAATACCACCACGCCCAGCGCTTCGGCGGCAGCAAAAAAGGGTTGAAACTGCGGGTCGGACAGCTCTTGACCGTTAACGTTGGATGAGATCTCTACCCCGCGCATACCCAGCTCGCGCACGCAGTGTTGCAATTCATCGACGGCTGAGCGTGGTGACTGCATCGGCACCGTTGCAAAGGCGCGCAAGCGGTCGGGGTGCTGGGCGACCACCTCGGCAAGGTGCTGATTGACCATGCGCGCCATCGACCGGCCCAATTCCTCGTCAGCCCAATAGGCGTAGTGATTGGGCGCGGGCGAGATGACCTGAAGGTCGATCTCATTGGCATCCATTTGCGCGAGGCGCTGTTTTACACCGGTGATGCGATCCCGAATCCGGGTCAGCATCTCGCCGCTGACTTGACGCGAGGTGGGCGACGAAAAGCGCTGCGTGGGCTCCGGCAGGTTGGGCCGGAAGGGCCGGATCAGCTCCTCTGCTTGCGGCACCAGCATGTGGCAATGCATGTCTACTACCAGCGATCCACGCTCACGCGATCGGGGCTTAGGGGCCAGCCCCGACGAAGTGATGCCACAGGTAAAGAGTTCAGCGTTCATGCAAGTGCCCAATGGGTTGAAAACAGTTGTACGCCAAGGCGGCGCAGTGCGTGTTGCATCCGCCATGCACCCATCCTAGTGTGCAGCGCATGGGCCACATGCTAAGTCCGTACGAAGCAGGCAGACAATCGTTTTGTACGATTCCTGGCATTGGCCGTAGCAATGGCTAAGGACCTCAGGGCTGCACAGGGTGGCTGGTCAGGGCCGGAGGTGGGCCATACAGTTGCAGCGCGGTGTCCTGAAACAACCAGCGTAACCACTGGTTGCCTGCGTCGTCCTCGCGGAACGAAGGCCATTGCAGCACAGCCACTAAGGGCGGAATTTTTGCCGGATGCGGCAGGATCCGGATTGGCTGCGACTGCGCACTCATCTCGGCAAGGCGACGTTGCATTGGGGCGATTAGCTGAGTGCCTACAATCAATCTTGGCAGGGCGTCGAAGGTGGGCACGCGTAACGTCACCTTACGCCGATAACCCTTTGCATTTAGCCAGAGCTCCTCGAGCGTGTAGGAGTGGTCGCGGGGCATGAGTCTCACCGCATGGTCGCATTCCAGAAAATCTTCCAGGGTCAGCCGGTCGACGATGCGCGTGTTGCCTTGCCAGGCCACGCACACATACTCGTCCTCAAACAGCGGTGACATTGGGTGGCTGGGCAGAGCCAACCCGCCAATGGTCAGGGCCATGTCGATCTGACCCGTCAGCATCCGTTGCTCGTGGTCGCGGCTTCTGAGCTGGATGTTGAGCGTCACCCCTGGCGCCAGTGCGGCCAGGCGCGCCGTCACTTGTGGCATGAACACCGCCAGAAGGTACTCTGAAGCCACCACCGTGAACTCCCGGTCTGACTGCTCTGGATCAAAAAAAGGACGGCTACCGATCACATGGCCGATGTTGGTCAGCAGTTGGACCACTTGGGGCGCCAACTTGGCACCAAATGGGGTAAGAACCATGGAGCGTCCTACCCGCGTGATCAGGTCGTCTTGGAAGTGTTCGCGCAAGCGGGTCAAAGCCCCGCTCATGGCGGGCTGGCTCAGAAAAATTCGGTTGGCGGCCCGGGTAACGCTTTGCTCGGTCAGCAGCACATTCAGTGCTACCAGCAAATTCAAATCCAGTTTCTGCAGATTCATGAGCAATGCTGGGCAAGTGCGGGCAGCAGGTGGCCCCGGTGGTCGACACCGGGCGCAACACAACAATAGATCATGAAGGCCTTGGCAGACAGGGTGTGACGACAAAAAATTATATCAACAGAACTTGGCGGTTACCACCCGAGAACCCTGAACCCCATAGGGGGTTTAACGGCTCTGGGGGTGCACCAGACCTGCCAGAAAGTGGTCGAGCCCGTTGATGAAGGCCTCAGGCGCTTCCATGGTGGGAAGGTGCGCACAAGGCAGCACCGTGTGCCGGGCGTGTGCAATGCCATGCACCAGCGCAGTTTGCAGGGCTTGCGGTGCGGCCTGATCCAGTTTGCCCGAGACCACCCAGGTGGGCACTGCAATATTGGCCAAACCGCCCTCCAGGTCGGCATCAGCCAGGGCCTCGCAGCAGGCAGCATATGCAATGGGCGAGCACCGCAGTAGACGTTCGCGCAGCCTTGCTGTTGCAGCGGGGTTACTCGCCATGAAGTCTGGCGACAGGTAGCGGGGTACCACCTCGTCGATGATCGCCGCCATGCCCTCGGCCCGTACCCGCGCCGCGCGCTGCCCAAACCCGTCTCTCGACCCCTCTGGGTAGCGGGCTGCGGTGTTGGCCAGCACCAGCGCGCGCACCAGTTGCGGGTGGCGGATAGCCAGGCCTTGTGCCACCATGCCCCCCATCGACAGGCCCACCATCACCACCGGTCCGCAGTCCCATTCTTGGATGATGCGGGCCGCGTCGTCTACCAGTGTCGCAATGCTGACCTGCGGTCCCATCAGCGAGGCGCCATGCCCCTGGACATCGTAGCGCAGCACCGGATGGCCCCGCCCTGCCAGGTGCCGGGCGACCTC
Source organism: Bacteroidota bacterium (assembly GCA_027483445.1). Taxonomy (GTDB): domain Bacteria; phylum Bacteroidota; class Bacteroidia; order M30B66; family M30B66; genus CAMCXT01. Next base: position 5,970 of record JAIXUS010000004.1, read on the forward strand.
GGCCCACATCGAGAGATCCAGACCCAAGGCATGGCACAGTACTACCGGGGTGCCCGTCGCCGGGCCTTGCACGACCACCTGCGATTGCGGCTGGCTAAAAGTCTGAAAGGTTTTTTCGCGCCATGGTTCCTGCAGTGGCAGGGGTACAGGAGCGCGCCCGTGCGCAGCCAGCGACTGAGCAGCAATTCGAAAGCCGTTGTTGGCCGCCGGCACGCCACAATAAATCGCGGCCATATGCAGCATGTCCTGCAAGTTCGCCTCTGATATGCCGGCCTTGACGGCGGCATTCATGTGCATCTCGAACTCTTCCATGCGACCCAGGGCCAGCGTGGCAGTCATGACCAGCAGGCGCCGCGTCTCGGTGTCTAGGCCCTCACGACCCCACACACCCTGCCAGGCGGTCTCTGTGATGAAGGCCTGCCAGGGCGCGGTAAAGGCGGTGGCGTTGGCGGTGGCTCGGTCCACCCAGTCAACCCCTAACACCGCACGGCGTTGGCGCAGTCCGCGATCGATATTGTCTTCTCTCATGGGACCTCCTGTAGCCTAGGGCTTAGCTGGCCTGGCCCAAGCTCTCATAAACGCGCTGAATGTCCTGCAGCAGCCGGTGCTCGGTATCGAACCACTCTCGAAACGCACCGATCTCCATTCGAGCAAAGGCCTCCTCAGGCGTGAGGCCCTCTGCATATGCTTGCTCGCTGCCCGACTGGATCAGATGCAGATAGCGCAGCATCTCGGCCAAGGCCGTGCGGTCGGCTACCGGTCCGTGGCCCGGCACGATAACCTTCGTGTCCAATTGCAGCAGATTCTCGACCGCCGCTATCCAGCCCTTGACGCTGCCCTGGAATGCGGCCGGGCAGACTCGGTTGAAAAACAGATCGCCGGTGAACAGCACCCCATCGCCCGGCAGGATAACCGCCGCGTCGCCGTCGGTGTGGGCCAAGCCCGGATGAAACACCACCAGTTCGCGCTCGCCGAGGTGGATGCTGATGCGTTCCTCGAAGGTGATGTCAGGTACCACTACGGGAATGTCGTCCAGATCCGGTGCCAGCAGCGGGCGCATGGAGCGCCAACGCTGGACCATGGTGTCGCGTCCGGCCGCAATGTGTGCGCGGCACTGGCGGTGGCATATCACCCGTGCCGGCATGAACCGGTGAGTGCCCAGCACATGGTCGACGTGGTGGTGGGTGATGATTACCAGCCCGACCGGCTTGTCCGTGACGCTGCGGATCGCATCGATAAAGCCGTCGTGCATAGAGTTGGTACCAAGGGTGTCGATCACGACCACGTACTCGGGGCCCACCACAAAGCCCGCATTGCTAAAGCCCGCGTTCCCGTAAGGGCCGTTGCCCTGCACATAGGCATACACATCCTCGGCCACCCGGTGTAAGCCAATGGGCCAGTGGGTAAAGTCACGGTCAAATCTCATGGGCTTCTCGCTTCAGGACAGTTCATGCACAACGGGTCGTGTTACCTTGGTCGGCTTCATGCGGGTTTCATCAACTCATCTGCCATCTCTCGCAGCAAGGCCATCGGGTCGCTGCCCGGCTCGGGGCGCAATTGCCATTCACCCAGCTGTACCGACGCCTGCAACACCCGTCGACAGCGGTCAAAGCGCCGCTCGGCGTAGCGCGCCAGCGCGTCCGACACGTCCGCACTGTCGCTCAGGCAGTCGACCAGCACCACCGCATCCTCCATGGCCATAGAGGCCCCTTGCGCCATGTGCGGTGTCATGGCGTGAGCCGCATCACCCATCAACACTACGCGTGAGCGGTGCCAGGGGGCGCTCACCAACAGCGTTTCGAGTGGCCGGTAAATAATGTCCTGCGCCGCCGGGATGTGTTTGGCCGCAGCGGGGATTAGGCCGCCAAAATGCGTCAGACGCTCCCGCAGCATTGGCTGTAGCTGCGACTGTGCCAGGCGTGGGTTGTCCGGTTCCTCCGACAAGAGCAACAGGTACATCTGTTTGGACGATACCGGTACAAGGCCCGCGACACGCGACTGCCGGCCGTGGTACATCATGGCGCCTGTGACCTGCGGATCGCGTGGCAGAGCGAAGCGCCAACAGCCTTGGCCAGTGAATACGGGCTGTTGCGGCACGTCAAAACAGAGCTTGCGTACATGCGAGCGTATGCCGTCGGCCCCCACGACGAGGCTGTAGGTTTGAATGCTGCCGTCCTTGAACTGTGCCTGTACCTGCGCGGTGTCGTCTTGCAGCGCGGTCACCGTGGTGCCCAGGCGAACGCGCACACCCGCGGCCAAGGCGGTGTCGCGCAGCAGCGCGTGCAGGTTGGGCCGAAGAATCCCGCAGGAGGCAGGTAGGCCCTCTTGGTCCAAGCTGGGTTTTTGGCGCGCGGAGCGCAGCGTGCCGTCTTCCTCGTGGTGCACGCTGGTGCTGTAGGGAAAGCCCGCCGCGATGCAGGCTTCCGATAAGCCGATACGTTGCAAGGCGCGCAGCGCATTGGCTTGCATGATGATGCCCACACCGTAGACGCTCCAGGCGGGGTTGAGTTCGACGATTTCTACCTCTTGCCTCGCTTGTCGCAAGGCAATTGCCAGGGTCAGCCCGGCGATACCGCCACCCACGATCAGCACCGGCTGGGACAGCAAGCCACTCACGCAAGCGGCTCCGCAATGCAGGGGTTACGCAGCTCACCCAGGCCCTCAATCTGGCCGTGCACCACATCACCGCCCTGCAAGAAGCGCTTGTAGTGCGTACCGTTGCCAGCGGGCGAGCCGGTCATCACCAAGTCGCCGGGCCAGAGTGTGACTCGTGAACTGATGTATTCGATTTGCCGGGCAATATCAAAAATCATCTCCGAGGTGTTGGCATCCTGCATCAGCTGGTCGTTCAGGCGCAGCTGGATCTGCAGATTGTGCGGATCAGCCACTTGCGACGCCGGCACGATGTGCGGACCCAGTGGCAAAAAGCTGGGAGCCGACTTGCACGACATCCAGTCTGTGCCGATGGAGCGCAGGTCGTGTCGGTACAGTAAATCGCGCGCGCTGATGTCGTTGCCCACGCAATAGCCAGCTACGTGGGACAAGGCCTCGTCGCGGTGAACACGTCGGGCGGTCCGCCCCATCACCACCACCAACTCCAGCTCCCAGTCGGGTTTGGTCACACCACTCGGCAGCACGATTGGATCGTGGGGCCCGATCACGGCACTAGGCAGTTTTACAAAGGCGTAGGGCAGGCCGTTCTTGGCGCGCTCATCCATCTTCTGCTCTGAGATGGCGCGTCGCTCCTCCGGCGTTTGCCCCACCCCTGCGCTGTCGGTTTGGTCAAAGGCCAGCTCTAGCACATGCGAGCGGTAGTTGGCGCCAGTACAAAACACCTGACGCGGTGCCGGTATGGGAGCATGGGTGCGCAGTATGGAATGCGGCACACAGCGGGCACGCAAATCGGGTTGTTCACCCGCTGCCATCTGTTGTACCAGCAGGTCGATCACCGCATGGTTGTGCGGCCATTGGACCAACAGCTCCAGTGTCGAAGCGGTACCCGACAGAAACAGGCCTTGGCGCTCAGCAGCCTCCTGTAATGCGTGGACGGCCAGTGCCTGGTCTCCAAGGACCAGGGTGGGAAACGGCGGGCTGCCGGCGACCGAATGGCAGGCCAGCGCCCAGGCGGATGTGGTCATGGAGTCCTCACTCATCAAAGCAACTTCAGGTCTTCTTCGGTGGCCATGCGCATGCGCTCTTCGGGCTCTTGCTCACGACCCTGAGCAAGCCACCAGATGTGACCAAATACGCGGCCCCAAACACGTGGTACCCAGTGATCGTCCAAGCAGTCGGTGTCGGTCGAGTACTCAGCATCGCCCCCACAGGGATTGGGCATGTAATAGAAAAAGGTCGAGGAAATTCGGTGTCGCCCCAGGCCCAGACGGCTTTTCACGCCGTGGCGGGCCATGTAGGCCGCACCAGCCATCAGGGCGTCCAAATTGGCCACGCCGTATGACACGTGCCGGAACGCGGTCATTTCAGCGCGCTGCCAATACAGGTTGTGGTGTTGAACGCTGCCAGGCGCGCGCAAGAACACCCCCCCTTCCTCTTGGATATCGCTGATGCGAAAGCCCAGGCGCTGCACATAAAAACGGGCTTGGGCTCGTGCTTGCGGCGACGAGAAGACCACATGTTGCATCTGCAGCGGGATTGCACGGTCGTACCAGCGGCGCAGCTGGTTGAGCCGCTCCACTCGCCCCGGCGCATTCGTAGGGTCGGATTCGGCCGATATGGGCTTGAGCTGAGCCAGGCGCAGCCGCACCGATAAGCCTGCGTCGTCATGGAAGGCGCATTCGGTTTCGCCCGACCAGCAGACCGGCCGATCCACTGCGATGCCAGCGGCCAGCGCCGCAAGTGACGCGACATCATTTACCGCCCAGCACACCTCGCGTACGCCATTGTCCTGGTCTGCCAGCGGCGCAGGCAGATCGGGTGAACCCTCGGTGCGCAACAGCACTGATGAGCCATCAGGCAATGCAAAGTCGATGCCGTGTGCGCTGGCGTGAACCAGCGTGAGCCCTAGCTGTTCATGGAACTGACGACCGGCCTCCAGATCGTTGGTGACGTAGGTGATGGAGAGAATTCCGGTGATGGCCATGGTAAACCTTGAATGTTGATTGACTGTATGAGCAAGGGGGTGGTCTGTAAAATCATTTCGCTTGATGCAATGGATAACCCAGCCCAATGAACACCCCACACACTGCGAGCGACTCTTCACACGTCCAACACTCGGGTGCCAGCTCCTTGCTGGATTCTGTGCTGTACCGCAATGCGTTCGGTACACCGGGCATGCGCCAGGTGTTTTCTGACCACGCCCTGCTGCAGCGCTGTATTGAGGTGGAGGTAGCCTTGGCCAGTGCCCAGGCCCGTTGTGGCATCGTGCCTACCGAGGCTGCGCAGGCGATTGCCCAGCACGCCCGGTTCGATCGTCTGGACCTGAGCAAGTTGGGCCAAGAAACCCACTTGGTCGGCTATCCGGTGCTGCCGCTGGTTCACCAGCTGACCGAAATGTGTGGGCCGGCCGGTCGATTCATCCACTGGGGAGCCACCACCCAGGACATTTTAGATACCGCCAAGGTGCTCCAGATCCGCCAGGCGCTGGGTTTGGTGCGCCAGGACCTCATGTCGCTGCGCCAGATCCTGACCGACCTTGCTCGCAAGCACCGCGACACGCCCATGGCGGGGCGCACCCATCTTCAGCAGGCCTTGCCCATAACCTTTGGGTACAAGGCGGCGATCTGGCTGGCCATGTTTGATCGCCACCAAGAGCGCCTGGACCAGTTGCGCCCGCGCGTCGAGGTGGTGTCTTTTGGCGGTGCCGCGGGTACGCTGGCGTCCCTGGGCGAGCAGGGTCTGGTGGTGCAGCGCGCCCTGGCCGAGACGCTTGGCTTAGCGGTGCCGGCCACGACGTGGCATGCGGCCAGAGATGCGATGGCCGAGACCGTCAATCTTCTGGCCCTGATCACAGGTTCACTTGGGAAAATCGCCATGGACGTGATGATCATGTCGTCTAGCGAATTTGGCGAACTCTGTGAACCTTTTGTTGCCGGGCGAGGCGCCAGCAGCACAATGCCCCAGAAGCGCAACCCTATTTCGAGCGAACTGATTTCGGTGGCCGCCAAGACCGTGCGCCAGCATGCCGGCCTGATGATCGACGCCATGGTGCAGGACTTTGAGCGCGCCACCGGCCCCTGGTACGCTGAGTGGATCGCGCTGCCTGAGAGCTTTCAGTACACCGCCGGCGCCTTGCACCAAGCCATTTTTGTCCTGGGTGGCTTGATCGTCAACAGCGAGCGGATGCGTCAGAACTTGGACGTCAGCCGAGGCCTGATCGTGGCCGAAGCGGTGATGATGAAGCTTGCCCCGGCCATGGGGCGCCAGCAGGCCCACGACCTCGTCTACGAGGCCTGCCACACGGTGCATCAACAAGGTGGCAGCCTTTCCCAGGTCCTGGCCACCATCCCTGCCGTCACCGCTCTTTTTGACTTGGCGGCCATCGAGCAGATGACCGACCCCGCTAACTATTTGGGTATGGCACCCCAGATGGTCGATGAGGCCATCGCGCGCTCGGCACAGACGCCGAGTTGAGCTCCCGTGGCCAATCAGATCCTTGGGGGATGTCGGGGGCTTGCTGCCGAACGACAAGTGGAGCCAGGGCTGCGGCCAGTAAATGTTGATCATCTTTGCCTGTGAGATTGATGCCAACCATTTACACCTTATTACGGATCTGCAGCGGAAGCGATCAGACAACTGAGTCAAATTTTGTCAATCGCTATCGATACGGTACCGATTGGGTCCAGTCTGTAGGACGCTCATGACCTGTCGCTTCAAGCTCGTCAGCACCGGAGCCAGTTCATCGATCAGGGTGTCCAGCGGGGCCGAGCTGGAAACACTGACGTTGATCACGTAGATGCTCCCTCCATAAACCAGCGGGCATGCGAGGGCCAGCACCTCGGGCTGCCAACTGGCGTGGCAGTAGCCTTGGGTCATGACTGCGTCTCTTGCCTGGTCGATCTCACGCGCAAGTGTCTCCCATGGTCCTTTGCGCAAGGCTTTGAAATGAGTGAGCAGCTGTTTCCTGTGGGCCTCAGGAGCCACGGCCAAGTAGGCCCGTCCCAGCGAAGTCAAGGCCATCGGTACCCTCTGGCCTGAGACAACGGTCCTGTGTGAGGGACGCCGGTTGTAGCGAATTGATTCCAGATAGAGCATCTCGTCGCCGTCTGATGTGGCCAGACCCACATTGACTTTGTGCTTTTCTGAGACCTCTCGCATAAGAGGTGCAACAAGCGCAAGGATCTGAGAGCCACTGCGCATGGCATGGGCAAAACTCAGCAGTGCCGGTGCCAGCCGATATGCACGGGTCCCAGGCTCAGGCTGTAAGAGGCCACAGCCGACCAAGGTTTGCGTCAATCGGGTGACCGTCGATCGCGACAGGCCCGTTCGCTCAGCGATTTCGCCATTGCCCAGAACGGAGGCACCTGGCCGGAACGCCCGAATCACCTCCACCCCGCGCTCGAGTGAGCGGTTTGCTTTCGATTTACCGGGTTTATGGTTGGCCGAGCTTGTGGTTTGAGCCTGTAATGACATTGTGAGTGAGGGATTTTATTTTCATTTGGTGGAAATTTTAAGCTGCATTCAAGACCCAAAATGGTTAGTCTTGCGACTGCCCAACGCCCAATTTGGGGCAAAGATTCGACAGCACATTCCAGGAGACACAGCATGTTCAATACGACATTTGTTTCACTCATGCGCCGGGGCTTACTCGTCTGCGCGGCCTTCGCCTCCTTTGCGAGCTGGGCCAATTACCCCATCCGACCCATCAAGATCGTGGTGCCCTTTGCCCCCGGCGGTGGTACCGACAGCATCACTCGCACACTGAGCAGTGGCATGTCCCAGACTCTAGGCCAAGCCGTGGTGGTGGAGAACAAACCAGGGGCCGGTACCATCATTGGATCGGACCTGGTCGCCAAGAGCGCGCCCGACGGCTACACCCTGGTGATGGCCACTTTTGCACATGCGGTCAATCCCAGCCTGATCGCCAAGCTGCCCTTCGACACCGAGAAAGCCTTCGCGCCGGTGGTGATGGTTGCACGTGGACCGAATGTGTTGGTGGTCCGGGCCGACAGCCCCCTCAAGACCTTCAAGGACGTGATGGACACAGCCAGGGCCCAACCGGGCAAGCTCTCGTATGCATCCCAGGGCAATGGCACATCGGCCCATCTGGCGGGTGAAATGTTCGAAAACCTGGCCAAGGTCAAGATGACTCACGTACCTTACCGCGGCGCTGGCCCCGCCATGACGGATCTGCTGGGCGGTCAAGTGGACATGATGTTTGCGACCGCTGCGGCAGCAGGACCGCACGTTGCGGCCGGCAAGCTCCGTGCGCTGGCAGTGACCACGCCGGAACGCTCGCCGGTCATGAGGGCGGTGCCTACCGTGGCGGAATTTGTCACTGGATACGCGGTGGAAAGCTGGTACGGCCTGTTTGCCCCTGCCGGCACACCAGCCGATGTGATCAGCAAACTCAACGTGGCCATCAAGCAAGCCACGCAAAGCGCTGACTTCAAGAAAAAGTTGGAACCCGAAGGACTGATCGTTTCGACGGGCAGCCCTCAAGAGCTCGAAGACTATGTACGCAAAGAAGAAGCGCGCTGGCGAAAAATCGTGACAGAAAACAACATCAAACCCGATTGAATGGATGGCCTTCATCATGGACTTCTCACTCATTGAGCTGCAAGTCGAGCAGGGCATTGCTACGCTCACACTTAACCGCCCGGACAAGCGCAACGCCTTCAGCGATGCGATGCGCAGCGAATTCATCCATGCGCTTGAAAGTGTGACCGCCGACAAGACCATCCGCGCACTGGTTCTGACCGGCGCTGGCAAAGGTTTTTGTGCGGGCGGCGACATCAACGGCATGCAAAAACGTCTGAGCGCGCCCGCCGGAGAAGTGGGCTTCAATGGCTGGCAACGTCAACAACGTGTGCACTACACACAGTCGCTGCTGCACGCCTGCCCCAAGCCCGTGATCGCTGCGGTCAATGGCGCGGCCTCCGGCTTGGGGGCCGACACCGCATTGGCTTGCGACTTCATCATCGCCAGCGAATGGGCCAGCTTCACTTGGTCCTACATCCATCGTGGCATCATTCCCGATGGTGGCGGTATGTATTTTTTGCCTCGGCGTGTGGGTCTGTCCAAGGCCAAACAATTGATATTCAGCGGCCGCAAGGTCGATGTCGAGGAGGCCCTGGCGTTGGGCATCGTTGATCGCCAGGTCCCCGCCGACCAACTGCTGCTTGCCGCAAAGGCCTGGGCTGCGGAAATGAGCCAGGCTTCAACGACCGCCCTGGCCCTGACCAAAACCATTCTCAACCAGAGCTTCGAGATGACCTCGCACGATGTGTTCGCTCAGGGCAGCCAGGCTCAAGGTATTTGCTACACCAGCGCCGAGCACCGCGCCTCGGTCGAGGCCTTCTTGGCCAAGAATGCTGCTTGAGGACAACAGATGAGCGCTCTCGCCAAACTATTCCAACCCGCCAGCGTCGCGGTGATTGGTGCCTCTGCCGATCCCAGCAAAACTGCCGGCCGACCAGTGGCGTATTTGCGCAAGCATGGCTACAAAGGACAGATCCTGCCGGTCAACCCCAAGGTCTCGCAAATCGACGGCCTGCCCTGTTATGCCGATGTGAAATCCTTGCCCTGTGTGCCTGATGTCGGCATCGTCTTGCTGGGCGCCGAGCGGGCCCACCTGGCCGTTCGGGAGCTGGCGGAAAAAGGCTGTGCGGCAGCAATCGTGCTGGCCAGTGGCTATACCGAAACCGGCGCGGAGGGCGATCGCCGTCAGCAGCAGCTGTTGCAGGCTGCGGGCGCCATGCGCCTGCTTGGTCCCAACACCATTGGTTTGGTCAATCTTACGGCCAGTATTGTGCTCTCGCCCTCGGGTGCGCTCGAGATGGACCATTTCCCGACCGGTGCCATCGGGGTAGTCTCGCAAAGTGGAGGCATCTTGGGTGCGCTGCTGTCTCGTGCGGCGGCGCGCGGTATCGGCCTGTCGGCCCTGGTCTCCACCAGCAACGAGGTGGATCTGGAGCTGTCCGACTTCATCTCGCATTTGGCAGACGACCCCGCCACGAAAGTCATTTCTCTGTACATCGAGACGGTGCGCCACCCACAAAAATTTCGGGCAGCCTGTCTGAAAGCGGCCGCGGCCGGAAAGCCGGTGGTGGCTTTCAAGGTCGGGCGCTCGGAAGCCGGTGCGCGCGCGGCGGTGTCCCACACCGGGGCGATGGCAGGCTCAGACCGCATGTACGACGCATTGTTCGATCAGACGGGCGTGATCCGGGCGCAATCTTTCTCAGACCTGCTCGACATTCCTGCCGCGCTCGTAACAGGCCGAAAACTGCGCGGTCAACGCGTGGCCATCCTGACGTCCACTGGCGGTGCTGGTACGCTGGTGTCTGATAGCCTGGGTATGGCCAACTTTGCAACACCTGCTCCGAACAGTTCAACTGCAGACGCACTGCGTGCCTTACAGACTGGCGATCACGCGGCACTGGACCGAAATCCTATTGATGTGACCTTGGCCGGTCTGCAACCCGAGCTGCTGAGAGGCGCAATCAAGGCCTTGCTGGCCAGCCCCAGTTACGATGCCCTGGTCGTGATCGCAGGCTCCTCTAGCCTGGCCATGCCCGAGCTGATGGCTGGGGCCATACAAGATTGTTTACCCCTGTCAGATAAACCGGTGTTGGCTTTTGTGAGTCCCCATGCACCCCATGTGGCCGCGGTACTCACACAGCGCGGTGTGCCCGCCTTTGCCTCGCCCGAGAGCTGTACTGCCGCCTTGCAAGGCCTGTGGCGTGCCTCGCAATGGCACGTCCCGAAAAACCGAGAGCAGGCGGGCATGGCGGTTGTGCTTACCGACTTGCCCAGTGGTTCACTGAACGAGACACAGGCCAAGGCGTTGTTCACGCGTTTTGGTGTGCCCTGCACCCGTGAGCGCATCGTCTCCAATGCGTCAGAGGCCGAGACAGCGGCGCGCGAGCTGGGCGATCGCGTGGTGCTCAAGATCTTGTCTGCCGACATCACCCACAAAAGCGATGTGGGTGGCGTGGCGCTCAACATCACGCCTGAGCGAGTGGGCGAGCGCTTGCAAAAAATGCAACAGGAGGTGCTGGCCAAATCGGGGGTTTTATCTGCACAATTTTTGGTGCAAGAGATGGTCGGTGAGGGCGTCGAACTGATCCTCGGTCTGCGTCGCGATGTCCTGGGCACTGCGATCTTGTTGGGCATGGGCGGTGTGAGCGCAGAGCTGTTGCAGGACACCGTTTTGCGCCTCTTGCCCGAGCACGGTGGCCTGAGCCATGACGAAGCTTTGACCATGGCACGTTCGCTCAAAATCTGGCCCTTGCTCAACGGCTACCGTGGCCGACCCAAAGCCGATGTTGAGGCTTTGGCGCAGACCATCGTGGCTTTTTCGCAGATGGCCGCGCAGCTGGGAGAGCGTGTGCTCGAGGCCGAAATCAACCCAGTCTTTGTGCTGCCGCAAGGCCAAGGCGTCAGGGCCGCCGACGGGGTATTGGTTCTGGCTTGAGCACAAACCACAGGCCTGCCCGAACTGTCTTAGAAGCTCATGCCATGGGCACACCGGCTAGGGCGCTGTAGATTTGGACAAAACCCGTTCTGTTGCTGAAGAACAATGGATGGCGTCAATTCAAACCATAAGGAGACAGCATGTTTTTCGATAACAAAAATTCAACACCTCAGGACCGCTACAAAAGCCAGAATAGCCAAAAGCCATCCAGATTTTTTGGGGCCGTTTTCGCGTTAGCTTTCAGTGCTGCAATATCGTCGGTGCACGCGCAATCAGCTGTTTGGCCAAGTAAACCCGTTACTTTGGTGGTTGGTACGCCTGCTGGGGGTGCAATTGATGCTTATGCCCGAACATTAGGTGATCAGTTGGCCAGACACACTGGAGGAACTTTCTTGGTTGAGAATCGTGCTGGTGCTGGTGGAAACCTCAGCGCCGAGCATGTCCTCAGGTCACCGGCTGATGGTCACACCATATGGGTGACTACGCATGCGATGTACACGATTAATCCTTCTGCTTATCAAGCTCTGCGCTGGAAGCAGTCTGATTTCAAACCCATTGCCAAAGGGGTAGAAAGTCCCCTTCTTTTGGTCGTACATCCATCGGTACCTGCTCGCACACTATCCGAACTTGCTAGCTGGTTGTTAGCCAATCCAGCCAAGGCTGCGTATGCCTCATTTAGCCCGGGAACTCCCTCGCATTTTTTGGGATTTCAGCTCAATGAGCGTCTTAAACTCAATATGGTTCACATTCCCTACAAGGGTTCCGCACCTCAACTCAACGACCTGATGGGAGGACAGGTGTTATTGGGTTTTACTCAAATGCAGGGTGCTATGCAACAGGTACAGGCAGGAAAACTCCATGCCATAGCAATAACAAGTGCGGAACGCTCCCGTCATCTACCTCAGGTGCCAACGCTAGCCGAGTTGGGCTACCGTGACCTTAGTTTGAATGTTTGGTTTGGCCTGGCAGCTCCAGCAGCCACGCCTGCAGCAGTGATTGATGTTGTTACAGCAGCGGTTATGAAAGCGCAAACCGAAACAGAATTCCGCACTAAGCTACAAGCCCAAGGATTTGATGTGCCCCGTGAATCAGGTGCCGCTTTTGAAGCCACAATTGCTTCAGACACCGCTCGCTGGGCTCGGGTTGTGCAGGCCACTGGATTCAAAGCAAACGATTAATTTCATCGTTCAATTAAATCGGGTAAGTCTATGGTCAATCGAAGTCTTTCCCAATCTATCTTTCCTGATCACTGAAAGTCACTTTTTCTTACCCAAACTGCAAAAGCCAGTTTAGATTGGGCAAGTCAAACCCACTTTAGTAACTGGGTAGTTTTTTTGCATGTGCATGACATCCGACTTTGGGAGCCAGCATTACATTTGAGGAATTGCGTGTGTGTTGGCTTCGTCGCGCAAATTCTCGGTCATCGAGGTCAGATCATGTTGCTTCGCCGGTATGGTCACCTGGTCCACATTTCACTCTTGGAGGCGCAATAAGTGCGGTCGGAAACTGTCAGTGCATCAACTGTGTGGCTCAGTCCAACATAGTCATTTGACATTTACACCTGGAGTAAAAATAAATTTTTACTTTAACCCATTGGCAATATGTTTCAGTGTTTGACGAATCCACTGGATGGCGGGGTCATGCGCCTGATATCGATGCCACTGAACAGCAGTCACAACTTCCTCAACTTCAAAAGGAACAGGAACGACGCGCACTGGCCATTTATGAGCCAAAATTTTCGCCAGTTGTGTCTGAATCAGTCCCAATCTCTCAGTGCCGACCACACAAGGGGCGACCATGAAAAAACTCGGCACATGCACTTCTAACCTGCGCTTGAGCCCTAAGCGATCCACCGCCACCTGGTCAAGGGTGGGAACACGACCACTGCCCAACACGACCCCAACGTGTCCAGCACTCAAATACTCAGCGAGAGAAATTTTTGAGCCAATTGACGGGTTTTCTTTGCAAAGAATGCATGACCAACTGTCTCTAAAAATGATTTCACTGTTGATTGGATCTCCGATCCCAGATGCCAAAGACACAACCAAATCTACGTCCCCTTGTTCCAGTTCGCGATTCAAATAGCCACTGATGGACCGAATTTCGAAGGAAAGCCCCGGAGCCTCCTTGCTTGCGCGTTGCAGCAAGCTCACCAACAGCACTTGCTGGACGTAATCGGACGCCACCAGGGTGATGCGGCGCTGAATATCCGCAGGATCTCTTCCAGGGCGTCGGTGCGTTAGGGCCTGTGCTTGAACCAAAAGGTCTCGGACAGGGTGGACCAAGGTTTCAGCAAAAGGCGTTGGTGCCATTCCCGAGCCCTGTTGAACCAGTATCGGATCGCCGAAGAACTGACGTAACTTGCCCAGTGAAGCGCTCACAGCCGGTTGCGTCAGGTGCACATGGGCCGCCGCCTTACTGACACTGCGGTAGGTGAGCAAAGCATCCAGGACGACCAATTGGTTGAGGTCAAGTTTATTGACGCGCATGAGATAGAGTAATCAAAGTCCCATGATCATAAACATTATTTATAAGACCTATCAATTGAAATCACTTCCATTTGAGGTCTAAGAATGCGACATTGACGATCATCAAACCACACTCATCAGTCCGTTGACAGGAGATAACCATGTCTTTCGAACTAGAGCTCAGTTCACAGCGTCTGCATCACTTTTCGACGGAGGAATCTCCCGATGCCATGCGCTCCGAAGTCTTTCGCAATCACATGGCCAGCATGTTCGCAGTAGGTCTGAAAGTGAATTCAGGATCTTCGCAACCTTTTTCGGCACGGATGCAAGGCTTCTGTGGACGCAATCTTCGAATCGCCTCTCTTCACCTTTCCGCACACTCCACCGTATCAGAACCAATTTCGCACAGCACAGATGCTCGAATGCTGGTCTCGCTTCATCGTGCTGGCCAGGCTGTGATTGCGCAGGATGGCAGAGAGAGTCGTATCGAGCCGGGCGATCTGTTCATCATTGATCCCACTCGACCCTTCTATATAGAGACAGGTGAGATTCACACGCACTCTGTCTATGTAAGTGCTCGGGTGCTGCGCCAGCATGTTCCGGAGGTGGACCAGATCACGGCAAGGGCCATCACATGCCGAAGCGGTCCTGCCCAGCTCTTCAAGCAAACGGTTGAGAGCGTCTTTCAGCTAACGCCCCTGCTGGACAACAACTCGGCCGACCATATCGCAGAGGCATTGTTGCACTTGCTCACGCCTGCCCTTAGATCTGGTTTGAATGATCAAACGCGCCTAGCAACAAGACTCGAATCTCACCATCGGCAGCGCATCATCCGTTTCGTCCGCGAAAACCTCAGTGACAGTTCTTTGGATGCACTGACAGTGGCGAAGGCGGTGAATCTGTCGCCCCGCCATGTTTATCAAATATTTGACGAAGGCGGAAAGCCTCTCATGAAATGGGTCTGGGCTGAACGGTTGGCGCGCTGCAAGCGCGATCTGGCCCAGTCAACCTTACAAACACGATCGATCAGCGAAATCGCATACGCTTGGGGCTTCAATAACATGTCCCATTTCAGCCGTGCTTTCAAAGCTGAATTTGGGATCACCCCAAGAGAGTGGAGACGAAACGCCAATGGCAATATCGCTTTCGACTCTCCGGTGACGATCAACTAGTCTGTTTCCATCTCAGGACTCGATCTTCTGCCTGCTGTAGCAGCGCGGATGCAACAAAACCCACCAAGCCAAGCAAGATCACTCCCGAATAGAGCTCAGGTGTCTTGAACGAACGCTGGGCCATGAGAATGTTTTGTCCAACCCCTGGCAAAGAAGCCTGCATCTCCGTTACAACAGCAAGAATCAGCGCCACCGCCAGACCGACGCGGGCTCCCGCCAAAATGCCCGGAAGTGCGCTCGGGAGCGATATCTTCCAAAAGCGTGCAATGGGACCCATGCACAGCACAGCGCCCACCTCACGCAGTCGCGGGTCAACTGATGAGAATCCCTGAACACTGGCCAACAGGACCGGCCAGATCGAGCCGAAAGTGATGACCGAAATGGCCATGAGCGGGGAAAGACCAAATGCAAGGATGGCCACTGGAATGATGGCCGACGCAGGCAGCGGCCGAAGGAACTCTAGCGTGGGCTGGAGCAACTCAGACAGTAAGCGGGAACTGGCAACCAGCGCTCCAACTCCAATGCCAACAACAGAAGCGACAAACCATCCCCAAAACATGCGCCCTACGGTTGCGAACAAGGGCTCCCAAACACGCCCGTCATGAATCTGACTCCATAGGGCCTCTAGCGTGCGACCCGGTGCTGGAAAGAACAACGGCGAAATGATCTTTTGTGAAGCCATCAATTGCCAAAGCCCTAGCAAGGCAAACGCGAAAAGTACAGCCAAAAGACGGTCGCCTATGCGGCTATGCGACGAAGGCATCATGCTGAAACTCCTTCCAAGCTGAAGCGGGCGACAGGCAAGCGCATCAGCAAGCGGTACGTGAGGGTATTGAGACCCCAGCCGAGTAAGCCCACCCACACCAAATTGGCGTACATCAAATCAAACTGCAAGGCTTGTTGAGCCGCCATCATGGCGTGGCCAAGACCGCGCGGGTTAAGCACAATTTCAACCGTAACAGCCACGATCAGTGAAATACCAAGTGCCAGCCGCAAACCAACCAAGATTCCACCAATCGCACCGGGCAGAACAATTTTGAACGTTCGTTCCAGCACGGAAAAATCCAGCAGACGTGCAACTTCCAGCCACGTTGGCTCAAGCCCCTTCACGCTGGAAGCCGTGATTAGCAAGATGGGCCACAGACAAGCAAAGCTGACCACGCTCGCTTCCATGAGGACTCCGAAACCGAAAAGCATGAGCGATAACGGGATCAGTGCAACAGATGGAATAGGACGCAAGGCATCGATGGTGGGTCCGACGACACGGTTGACGCGAGGCAGCAGCCCCAAAATGATGCCACTGGGTATACCAATGGCACAAGCAAACAGAAAGCCCAAGATCGCAGCCTCCAGGGTTTCCCTGGAGGCGTTCAAGATGGAGCCACCCGCCAATCCTGAGGCAAGTGCCGATGCCACCGCCACAGGATGCGACAAAGATTCGAGTCTTTCTCCTGGAATCCACCAAATCAACTCCCAGGTGATGAGCAGCAGCATGGGAATCAGGGCACCGAGCCACCGTTTATTCATGTTAATGCCCTTCGAGCAAACCGTGAAGGCGGTGACGCAGTTGAAGGAAGAGCGGGTCTTCTCGGGTTTCTAGCTGGTTTCGTGGGCGTGGAATAGTGACTTCAACCTCTTCAAGAATTCTTCCCGGGTTGGCGCCTAACACGATCACCCGATCGCCCAGGTATATTGCTTCTTCTAGGTCATGCGTGATGAAGATCACAGTGGTACCGGCACTTGCAGCCAAGCGGGTTACCTCGTCTTGGAGGTGTTGACGTGTGATGGCATCCAATGCACCAAAGGGCTCATCCATCAGCAGCAGGCGCGGACGTTGTGCCAGACAACGTGCTATTTGCACCCGCTGCTGCATCCCTCCAGATAACTGGTTCGGAAATTTTTCAGCCGCCTCAGTCAAGCCAGTGGTGGCCAGCAACGCATCGATCTTCTTTTGGCGCATTTGTTTGGGTATGCCGACTGCCTCTAGCGACAGAGCAATGTTCTGCGAGACGGTTCGCCACGGCAACAATGCACGCCCATAGTCTTGAAAAACGATGGCCCGTTCCAGGGATGGGCTGGCAATCACCTTCCCACCATCCAACACCAATCCGCTGGTAGGCTGAGTCAAACCTGCCAGCAGTCTGAGCAAGGTGGTTTTCCCACAGCCGCTGGGTCCTACGATGCACATGAACTCCCCAGGCTGCACCCGGAAATTCATGTTATCGATGACCACTTTTCCTGAAAAGGCCATGGTCACCTGGTCCAGTCGGATTTCAGCGCCAGAAGGTGCCGGGCGATCAGGATCAGACTCAAAATGGGCGGGGGGTGAGGTTCGCATATCTGGACGCATCAAGCTCGATGAATCGCAGAGGTGATAGCACGCCGCGCAAAGACAGATATCAAATGCGCTCGGTACTCAGCGGATGCATGCATATCATTGTTTAAATCACCGAACAGAGGATGTAATCCTTCGATGCTCGATGGCTGGAACGACTGGACCAAGGCCTGCTCCATCTCGGGAACACGAAAAACGCAGGGACCTGCACCCGTCACGGCAACTCGCACTCCGTGTTGAAGTTCGGCAACGAACACACCCACCACGGCGTACCTTGAAGCGGGATTGCGGAATTTGGCATAGGCTGCACGGCGTGCTTGTGGAAATCGCACGGCGACAATCAATTCGCTGGGCTCTAAAGCAGTCATGAACATGCCTTGGAAAAAATCTGTCGCAGCGATTTCCCGGCGGTCGGTGACGATGGTCGCCTCCAGCGCCAATGCCGCTGCTGGCCAGTCAGCAGCCGGGTCACTGTTGGCCAGCGAGCCCCCAAGGGTCCCTCTGTGCCTAACCATGCGATCGCCTATGCCCTTGGCCAAGTCGGACAACCAAGGTGCGGTCTGCTGAACCTCGTGCGATTGCGCGATCGTGGAATGGCTGACCATGGCACCTAAGGAGATACCGGCGGGGTCAACGTTCATCTCCTTCAGGCTTGCAACGCGTCCCAAATCGATGAGTGCATCGGGTTGAGCAAGGCGCATCTTCATGGACGCCAAAAGCGTCTGCCCCCCTGCCAGGTAGCGGGGTGCGTCGTAACTTTCGAACTTTTTCACCGCGTGCTTTTGATCGGTGGCTCGTTCATACTCAAACGCGTACATTTCAGACCCCTTTTGCAGCCATTCGGTCGGCACAGACGCGAATCGCCTCAACGATATTGACGTACCCTGTGCAGCGGCAGAGATTGCCTTCCAGCGCCTCTCGGATGGTCGCGGTATCTGGCCTGGGATGGGTACGAAGCAAATCCACACCGCTCATGACCATCCCAGGTGTGCAGAAACCACATTGCAGCGCATGGCATTCGCTGAAGGCCTGCTGCATTGGATGCAGCTGACCATCTGCGCCTGCCAGTCCTTCAATGGTCACCACATCACTGCCGTCGGCTTGAACAGCCAGGACCTGGCATGATTTCACAGCCACGCCATCCAGGTGCACGGTACAAGCGCCGCATTGCGCTGTGTCGCACCCACGGTGGGTTCCGGTGAGGCGCAAGTTGTCGCGCAAAAGGTCTGACAACAAAGCCCGGGACTCGACCTCACAGTCGCGTTGAACTTGATTGACCTTGATATGAACTCGCATGGTGACCTTCTCCAATGCTGCCAATCAGCGTGCAATCAGCTGTGTGGCGTCAATGTTCTTGTTGAGGTAGCCCACTTCACGGGCATAGCGGATGTAAGTCTCCAAGTCGCTCGCGGCGATCGGCAGAGAAAACGGGAGTTGAAAAGGGGTGCTGAATCCGAGGTATTTGGTCTCAATGGCCCTCGCTTCGTCAGGATTAGCCTTGATGAATTCAATCGCTTCGGCCAAGGCAGCACGGAATGAAGCGGCAGCGCGGGGATTGGCCGTGACCCAGTCGCGCTGGGCAACCCAAACACCGCCAATCAGGTCAGGATTAACCTCAGCCACATAGTCGGCGACGCGATAACCAGTGTTGTCAGCGACGATGCGCGTACGGAAGGGCTCCAGCACTGCGACCGCATCAACCGTCCCCCCCTTCAGAATGTCCCTCATCTGGGGGAATGGAGTTTCAATGAAAGTCACCTTGGACGGCTGCACACCTTTGTCCAGCAACCATTTGCGCAGCAAGACATCCGATACGCTGCGCAGGCCGGGAACGCCGACTTTTTTACCTTCCAAGTCTTTGGCGGTCTTAATGGTGACACCGGTGCGTGCTACCAAACTGAAAATGGCAGGATTTTTGACGAAGCGGGTGCCGCCCGCCAAGGCTACAAGCCCGAGGCCAGCATCTGCCGAGTCAATCAGTACAGTCGGCGTGCTGATGCCAATTTGGAGGCTACCAGAAAGAATGGCCGGCGGGATGTTTGAAACGATGGCGATTTTGTTCAAAGTCACATCCAGGCCACGCTTGTCGAACATACCCTTGTCCTCAGCTACTAGGGCAGGAAGCCAGTCACCTGCGGGCACATAGCCCACATTGATTTTGGTCGTTTGTGCTTGCGCCAAGTGACCGACAGCTGCAAGCAGCATCGTCATCATCACCTTTGTCCATCGATTGATCATGGAAGTCTCCTTCTGTTTGCAAGTGGTGGTTGAAAAAACATGGAATGCGTCACCAGGCGGTATGTCCGCCATCCGCCGCCAAAACGGCTCCTGTCAGGAACGCGCTTTCATCAGAAACAAGAAAAACGAGTACTGCAGCTATCTCTTCAGGGGAAGCAAAACGCTTCAAAAGTTGACGGCCTGTTAACTTGCTCAATAATTCATCGCGGTGGATGGGGGGGACCGAGCTCAGCAGGTTCCTGGCCATTGGGGTGTCAATGCCACCTGGACACACGACATTGCATCTGATCCGAGGAGCCAGCTCAACCGCTACAGCCTTGGTCAAGCCAACAACGGCTGCCTTGGACGCACAGTAGACACTCATTAGCGGGAGGCCAACCAGCGCCCCAACCGAGGCCACGTTGACGATTGAACTCTGGTGCTTGCGCCCCATGGACGGCGCAAATGTCTGGATTGCCAGTAGCTGCGCCAAGCAGTTGACATGCATGACCTGGTCGAATTGATCGATCGTGGCTTGCTCCAGAGTTCCTGGCCCCAAAATCCCCGCTACATTGCACAGCCCATCGATCTGACCGAATTCACGGATTGCGAGATCATGCAGGTCGATGTGCGTTTGGCGATCTCGAACATCACCGGCCTTCAGGATGAATTTCGCACCCGTTTTGCGCAGTGTTTGCGCCAGATACTCAAGACCCTCTGCGTCGCGGTCGGTCAAGGCTAAGGTGGCTCCTTCGGCGGCCATTGCCTTGGCCGTAGCGGCACCCAAGCCACCACCAGCACCAGTGATGACGATGACTTTATCGGACAGTCGCATTTTCGTCATGATTGACCTCTGACTTTGGCGACCTGAATGGCATTCCAGACCCTCAAGGGCGTGGCAGGCATGTCCAGATGCGTGACCCCTACCGCGCGTAAGGCGTCGTGCACTGCATTCATCACTGCAGCAGGCGCACCGATGGTCCCGGCCTCACCCACAGCCTTGACACCCACCGGATTGGTCTTGCAAGTCACTTCCTCGAGTTGCGTTTTCATCACCGGAATATCGTCGGCGCGAGGCATCCCATAATCCATGAAACTGCCACTGATAAGTTGCCCAGTCTCGCGGTCATAGACCACCTGCTCGAGCAGGGCTTGACCTATGCCTTGAGCAACGCCTCCATGCACCTGACCCTCACAAATTTGTGGATTCAGTACCCGACCCACATCATCGACTGCGGTGTAACTCTCGATTTCCACAACTCCTGTCTCAGGGTCAATCACAACCTCACAGACATGGCATCCATTCGGAAAGTTGGGCGGATCGGTGTTCCACACCCCGCTGGCTTCCAAGCCGACCCCGAAAGAGGCCAGAGGCCCAGCCTTGATATGCGCCGCTTTGGCCACCTCGGTCATGGGGATCTGCTTACCCCCCGGACCCGAATACAACCGATCTTTGAATTCGACCGCGTCTTTGGGACAATTCATAAGAAAGGCCGCGATCGGCTTGCCTTTTGCGATCAGTTCATCGGCAGCAATGCGCAGCGCATTGCTGCCAATCATGGACGACCGGGCGGCATAGGTACCTCGACCGAACGAGATTTTGTCGGTGTCGCCTTGCAGATATTTCACTGAAGCGAAGGGGACACCCAGCCAGTCAGACACAAGCTGCGCAAATACGGTGGCATGGCTTTGGCCATGGGAATGCAGACCTGACAGGATGGTCAGTCCCCCGCTCGCGTCAAAGCGTAGCGTCATCTTGTCGTTGAAAATGCCCCCCTGCTCGATGAAGAATCCAATTCCACGACCACGCAATAGTCCTTTGTTCGAACTCTCCCCTTTGCGCAAGGGATAACTCTCCTCGTCTGAAAGCCGCAAAGCTTTTTCCAAAAGACCTGGAAAATTTCCACTGTCGTAGACAAATCCGGTGTGTGTGCTGTAGGGCAACTGATCTGGCCGAATCAGGTTTCTGCGGCGGAGTTCGGCAGGGTTCAGTCCCAGCTCATGTGCGGCCTGATCGATCAGGCGCTCACACACATAGGTGGCTTCTGGACGACCGGCGCCGCGATAGGGTCCGGTGGGGCAAGTGTTCGTGAAAAATGCAACGTTCACACCATGAAAGGATGGAACGTTGTAGACGCTTGGGACGAATCGAACAGCAAATGTCAAAGGAGCCACCGCCGCGGACATCACATAAGCTCCAAAGGAATGCATGGATCGCATGCGAATCGCGAGAATTCGACCTTCGGCATCGAGGGCCATTTCAGCGTTGACCTTCTGGTCCCTGCCGTGGTTATCTGTTGCGATGCTTTCACTGCGCGTGGGAACCCATTTGACAGGCCGCCCTGTGCGCCGGGCAGCCCAGAGCACCATTGCGTCTTCAGGATAGGGGTCGGCTTTCATGCCAAACCCGCCGCCCACATCTGGCGAGACAACCCTCAGCTGAATTTCTTCCACCTTGAGCACCGCCTGGGCAAGCATCTGCCGGGCACCATGCGGATTTTGAAGACTGCTGTACAGGATGTAGGTGTCATCGACCCCGCTGTAACGACCGATTGCGCAGCGCGGTTCGATGGAATTGGCACTGACCCGGTTATTCAGCAACTCCAGCTTGGTGACATGAGCGGCGGCGGCAAAGGCGTCGGTCGTTGCTGCCTCATTGCCGAACATGACCATGCAGCACCGATTGCCAGGGGCACCTTCCCAAATTTGCGGTGCCCCCTCTGCCGATGCATCGGATAATTCGACAACGGCTGGCAGGGGTTCATAGTCGACTTCGATCAAATCCAAGGCATCTCGAGCCTGGTCTGCGGTTTCTGCCACCACAAAGGCCACGCGGTCCCCGACATGACGAACCCTGTCAGCGACCAAAACAGGCCGTGAAGTGCGGTAGCCCTTGGGACCCCCCATGTCTTCGGGCATGAACAGGGGTGGAAAACCACCTAAACCTTCATCAATGGCATCCTGGCCAGTCAGTACGCACAACACCCCTGGTGCCTGACGAGCACGACTCACATCGATTGACACAATGCGTGCATGCGCGTGCGGTGATAGCAGTGGAACACCGTACACTAAGCTCGGAAAATCCAGGTCGTCAACGTACTGCCCACGGCCTGTGAGGAACTTGTGGTCCTCCACCCTACGTGGAGAGTCACCGATGTGAACAACAGAGGATTTCTGGACGTTTGGGTTCATGGCACTTCAATGTATGAAGAAAAAGGGTTATCAGGAGTTGAGGTGACAACTGATGAAATTTCCGACACGTTCGCTGAAAAGATGCGGAGTTTGAACATTCCCAAGGTGACCGGTACCTTCAAGAATCATCAACTCAGATCCCGCAATGCCATGGGCCAGGGTAGATGCCATCCCAGGAGTCACAGCGATGTCCTCATCACCTGCGACCACCAAGGTGGGCACCTTGATGAGGTGAATTCGATCCAGATGATCAAGCGCCTGAATTGCTCGTATGGCTGAAACGTAACCCTCTATTGGGGTGTGCCGGATCATTTCTGCGACCCATTGCAGCGTCATTGGCGATGACGTGGCAAACTCACGAGGGAACCAGCGAGCGAGTGTGGGTTGGACTTGCGCTGACATGCCTTCGTCCTCCACCTGCTTGATTCGTTGATCCCATATTTTTTTTACCGCATCCTCTGTGCGGGCACCGCAATGCGCAAGAACCAAAGACTCCACCCGATTTGGCCTATTCAAAGCAATGGCCTGTGCCACCATTCCTCCCAGTGAAACGCCGACGAAGGATGCGCGCTTAACTCCTGTGGAGTCTAGAGTGCCTAGAACCTGGGCTGCCATCTCCGCCAAAGAGTCATCACCCCTGACATGGCTGCTCCGACCATGTCCAGGCAAATCAATGCTCATAACCCGGAAGCAGGCGCTCCATACGGACTGCTGCAAGGCCCACAACTCGCCATGGGTTGCCAGTGAATGGAGTAAAACGACGACCGGCGCGTCACGTGGACCCTCATCGCGGAAAAAGAGTGGGTTATGTGCCATCACCGGTCCGCCCTTGTCCAACGACCGAGACCGATGCCGGTGTACCAGCTTGTGACACCTTTGTAGAAGACGGTCTCGTATCGCCACCCTTCCGCAGCGCCATGAGCAACCAGCCAATTGCGAATCTCTTCCGCGCCATTGCCCGCCTCGTTGACAAAATCGCTCGCATAGCGAGTCAATGCATCGTCGTCGCCAGCACTCAGCAAGCGCAGGAACTCCTTGTCAAACTGTTCATTCACCATGCCCATCCGGGGGGTTGATATGTCGTGACTGATCCCACCAGTTGCCAAGATGGAAACCCGCTCGCAACCTTGATACGTCGCGATGGCGTTTTCCAGCATGCGCCCCCACTGGAGTGCTCGCTTCATGGGCGGCAAGGGAGGCTGTACACAGTTGACAAGCAAAGGCACGACAGGAATGTCCTCGGCCATTCCGGCAAGATGAAGAGGCGTCAAAACCCCATGATCTAGGGTCAGATCCATCGAAAATGATGGATCAAAGCCGCTTTGAAGTGCGGTGCCAAGAAGATGAGCGCCCAAAGAACTATCGCCTGGCAAACTTCGCTTCTCAAGCTTAAGCCAATGCTCGACCGGACTTAAGTAGGCATCTGCAGCGCCGATGCAAAATGCAGGGAAATTGTCCAGAAAGAAGTTGTGTACGTGGTCGTCAGAGATCACGATCAAGGCTTGAGGCTTGGCCGACAGAATCTCTTGCCCGACCTTGCGATAGGCATCAAATACCTCCGTGCGAACAGCCTCGGACACGGCGTCCGCAAAGTTGATCATCACAGGCGTGTGGCTTACCGCGTGAACCGAGACCAGTTCAGCCATGGTTCACCTCGTGCATAGCGCCAACTTGCCTCAAGGACTGGACAAACACCGCCTCGGAAATGCGCAGTCCAAGACAATGTGCTCGCAGCAGGTAGGGGTTCACGCCAGCTAAGTACATGGCCCCGATATCGTTGTTCCGTATCGCTGCTTTTGATTTCTCCGACAAGGGTAATTCCTGCATGTACACATCAGGACTTTGCTTGTACCGATCGAGGTCGTTTGGCTGATGATGAATATCGAACAGAACCCTATTCATCCAGTAGGCTTCTACCGTCGGCATGTCTTGACGCCAATTCCGGCTCATGGCGTTGCCCCTTGAACTTGCGCAGCCAGCCAATCGACGATGGTCGGAAGTGTCTGAGGTGTCAGACCCATGTGACCACCGGGAAAAAACCGTACGGTTTTTGGCGAGCCGTGTTCTGTGAGCAGGTGAATATCTGCTACGGGGCACTGACGGTCTTCCTTGCCATTGACAAGCAGCAAAGGTGCACTGGGTTGGTCCAGCAACCCTTGATCAAGAAGTGACAGCCTCTTGAAAAAGGCGATGTACTCATCGTCGTTACCAGCCCCCAACATGAGGCTTCGCGTTTCGACCAATTCCATCAAGTAGCTGTCCGGGTAGCGTGAAGCGGCGATCCACTCTGGTTGAAACATGAAGTGAGCACCGCCACCCCAATTCACAGCTCCTGCAATCCGGTCAGGCGCCAAGTGCGCCAGCTTCGTTGCCCAATATCCACCAAATGAACGACCCAGTAGTCCTACGCGCCCGCCCCGCCAGTCGGATTGGGACTCAACCCAATCCATGACTGCAAGAAACTGCCGATGCGCATCGACGACACCGCGAACGGGTGACTCCCCGGTTCCGGCATTGTCCATCGCTACCGTCGCGATCCCCTTGGCCAAGATCGCATTGCAGGCCGCCGTCATCTGTTCCTTGCAAGCATCAACACCTCCCCACATGATCACCACCGGTGGCATGGCCTTCTCGCGTGGTCGGCGGATGAGGATCGGTACGCTTGAACCTTCACCAGCTTTGCCTTGGAAGGGGACCTCAACACGTTCGATGGGCTCGACCCAGTACCGGCTGAGGGCGAGGTATGTTTCTCGCTCAGCTTGGGCGCACCGTTGTTTGGCCGGATGGTTGGGGCACGGAAAGCGGCCGATGAAGTAAAGTCCAGTCGCTTTTTCCAGGAGTTCTTTTGCCTCGGAATGTCGGCCGCTTTTCTGAGCCTGCTCCGAAGCTTCGAGTGTCTGATCTCCCAAACTACCCCAATAGCCTCCCCAGTTTTGGCCATCCAGGCCGGGGACGCCTGCAATTTCTTGTGGGCCGTCCTTCAGATTCAGTGCGTTCAGAGGATGGAAGCGCGACTCCAATCGCTGGAGCATCCATTGCTTGGCTTCTTCGAGTGTGCGAGGACGCTCTGGTGATGGGATATTTAGACTCATCAGGATCGATTGAAATGAAGATGGGTGAGGAGGACATCCGTCAAAACATGCTTTGGCTTCGAATCGTAAGGATGAAGCGTGGCGAGAGATGTTCCGCCTCAGAGACGGAACTTGATTGGGAATGCATTCACCCATAGGGTTTGCACTAGTCGCTTAAGAGTTGAGCAATCGACTTGACTGATCGCGCGGCATTTGTTGCCTCATTCGGTGAAGGTTCGCTCGTCGCATTGACCTCTCACTGGTCTGCACCGCCTAATTCACTGTCCATTCAACGCATCATTCAAGATGACCGTCCATACACAGGCCAATACAACTTCCAGCGAACCCGTCGTCGTTTGCGTGGCGCCAAACGGTGCTCGTCGCACCCAAAAAGATCACCCCCGATTGCCAATCACACCGGAGGAAATCGCGCTGGAGGCGCTGGCTTGTGTTCAAGCTGGTGCCACCGTCCTTCACCTCCACGTACGTGACGATGACGGCAGACACAGCTTGGATCCGCGCCGATATCAAGCCGCAATGGATGCGATTGACCGAAAAGTCGGGGGCGAGTTGATCGTTCAGATTACGACAGAAGCTGTGGGCATTTATGAGCCATCACAACAGATCGATGTGGTCAAAACTCTTTGCCCTCAGGCGGCATCGGTTGCATTGAGAGAACTCATTCCGAATGAAGATTTTCTTTCGCAAGCAGCAAATTTTTTTGACTGGTCAAAGCGCCAAGGTATTGCGCTTCAGTTCATCCTGTACACGCCAGAGGAAGCACGTCAATTGAAGTCTCTGGTTGGTGCGGGGATTATTGGTATAGAAAAACCCAATAGTCTTTTCGTTCTGGGTCGCTACAGCGCAGATCAGCAATCTGCGCCTATGGATCTATTGGCATTCCTCAGCGGTTGGCCGCAGGATTGGCCGTGGTCTGTTTGCGCTTTTGGTCTGAGCGAGGCCAGGTGCATGGCTGCTGCCATCGGATTGGGTGGACATGTTCGTGTTGGTTTTGAGAACAACCTTCATCTGCCCGATGGAACACTGGCCAATGGCACATCCGATCTGGCCGGGATTGTCCAAGACCTCGCAGGGTCTGTTGGGCGCGGAATTGCATCCTTGGGGCAAGCAAAGCGCATTTATGGCCTGAGGAACTGAAACTCTCGAAAGAACAAACCTATATGACACATGTCAAGACAGCCCTGATCGTAGGTGGCGGCATCGGAGGGATGTCGGCAGCTATCACACTGAGAAATCTGGGCATCCAGGTGACATTGATTGACCTTGACCCTCAATGGAGGGTCTACGGTGCGGGAATCACAATCACAGGTCCCACGCTTAGGGCTTTCAAAGCGCTTGGAATTCTTTCTGAGGTGATCGCACATGCTTACACAGGCAGCGGAATTCAGGTCTGCGACGTGAACGGCAAGCCGTTGCATGTGGTTCCAACGCCGGTGATAGCTGATGAGGATGTACCTGGCAGCGGTGGCATCATGCGCCCCTTCTTGCATCAATTGCTCTCCAAACGCACATTGCAAATGGGGACTGAGGTACGTCTGGGAATCACAGTAAATACCATCACCCATTCCAATGACGCCGTTGAAGTGACATTTTCGGATGGCAGCTCAGGACGATATGACCTTCTCGTAGGAGCGGATGGTGTTTTTTCCCGAATTCGAAATTTGATTTTCCCTGCAGCCCCCAAGCCCGTCTACACAGGGCAGTGTGTTTGGCGGATTGTGGCACCAAGACCCTCCATGATCGATCGACGCCACTTTTTCTTGGGAGGACCGTGCAAGGCCGGACTGACCCCAGTATCAAAGGATCAGATGTACATGTTCCTGTTGGAAACAACGCCCAAGCGAGGCATCCTCAGCGAGAACGAGTTGGTGACAGAGCTCAGCCGACTTATGGAAATTTACGGAGGAATCCTCTCGGATATTCGCAATTCGCTGGGACCTGCTTCACAAATCGTTCTGCGACCACTCGAAGGATTCTTGCTGCCACGGCCCTGGCAGAAAGGAAGATGCATCTTGATTGGCGATGCAGCGCATCCCACAACCCCTCAATTGGCATCGGGAGCAGGACTTGCCGTGGAAGATGCCCTGGTTTTGGCTGCTGAGCTTGCAAAAAGTTCTACCCTGGAAGAAGCACTTGCTGGCTTCATGTCTAGGCGTTACGAACGTTGCAGGCTGGTTGTCGAGAACTCGCTTGAAATCGGACGCCGTGAGCAGATGCGCGCCCCCATAGATGCGCAGACAAACCTAGTAGAGCATTCACTCCAAGCGCTCGCCGAACCCATCTGAGCGCCTAAAGATGAAACTCAGCAACCAAATTCCACTTCCAGTTGACCAAGCCAGGGCATGGGAGGCACTGAACGATCTTGAAACATTGAAAGTCAGTATTCCAGGATGTGAGTCGCTTGAACAAACTGGAGAAAATCAATTCGAGCTAACCATTTTGACAGCCATAGGTCCTGTCCGGGCGCGTTTCAAAGGACGGTTGATGCTCTCGAATCTTTCACCACCAACTTCCTATGAAATTGATTTCGAGGGTCAAGGTGGCGTTGCTGGACACGGCAAGGGACGAGCCACCATTCGCTTGGAATCTACTGGCCGGGAGGCCTCAACGCTCCATTACAGCGCTGAGGCCTCGGTTGGCGGAAAGATCGCGCAGATCGGACAGCGCCTGGTGGACATGGCCGCCCAACGCATGGCGAATGAATTTTTCAGTAACTTTAAGAAAAATTTGGATCCGCAGCCGGCGGACGAAGATGAAGCGCCCAAGAGAGATTTTCTTGGTTTGCGTTGGCGTAAAAAAGGCTCTGTCGAATCTGTTGGCGTTTCTGCAGAGCCCAATAAATAAGGAGAAAAAATGCTTGATTTCTTTGAACACCTTAGATCTGACAAAACGCTTGTATTCCACTTGAATCATTTTCGGCCCTTGACGCCGTCAATTCGATGCGTATCGAGGCCACATCACAATCGATTCCATAGGTTGTGGAATTTGATTTTTGTATTCGCGATGATGCTCAGCTTTCAAGCTTCAGCACAGCCATACCCCAGCAGGCCGGTGAAGTTTGTCACTGCTTCAACTGGCAGTCCACAGGACGTTGTTGGACGGCTCTTTGCCCAGAAATTAGCCGAGAGCTGGGGACAGCCCGTTGTAGTGGAAAACCGCGCAGGCGCAGGGCCTCTGCTATCCATCCAAGCCGTAGCAAAAGCATCAGGAGACGGCTACACCGTACTCGTGAGCTCCACCGCATTTGCTGTGACACCTTACCTTTATCAAAACCTTGGCTACGATGTCGACAGGGATCTTATCCCTGTGGTTCTTCTGGCAACTGCGCCCAATGTGATTGTGGCAAATCCTTCCAGTGGCATTCGGTCGCTAAAGGACGTGATCGATAGAGCACGTCAAGGAAAGAAGTTGCAATATGGCTCACCTGGTTTTGGAACTACACCGCAGCTATCAGCAGAGTATTTGTTCAAAGTTCTTGGAAAAATTGACATCACACATGTTCCTTACAAAGGCATACCACCTTTGATGCAAGCCGCAATTGCCGGTGAAGTAGAGGTTGCTTCCGCCGCGCTCCCGCCGGCTGTGCCGCTGATCAAATCGGGCCGACTGATTGGACTTGCCGTAACAAGCGCAAGTCGCAACAGCGCCATCCCAGAGGTACCCACCATTGCCGAGGCAGGATTCACGGGTTTTGAGGATGATTCATGGGTTGGCCTTTGGGTACCTGCCTCAACTCCAGTCGTTGTTATTAACCGATTGCGCGAGGAGGTGAACAAAATCGCAGCACAGCAAGACATGCGTGACAGACTCCGCAACGTGGGCTTTGAGGTGGCCGCAGGAAGCACCGAATCATTCAGTGCTTTGGTCCAGAAGGAGCTTCGAAAATGGGCCAAGGTGGTTAAAGAAACAGGTGCAAAAGTAGAGTGACAATCCACGCAGATACCAGTCACGATAGTCGCCAGCTTACGTTTCTGCAGCAATTTACAGGTCTTGGGGCGGCATGCTCGGTCGGCACCGCACGCATGATTGACATGATGCTCACCGGCCGCGTGTAAGACGCGTAAGAAGGTGAACGCGTGGGCTCGGCCGATAAAGCTGCCCAGTCCTCATTGACCCAATAACTCCTCCCGAATCGACTCAACTTTTTTCACCTGTTTTTTAACCACCCTAAGAGGAGACAATCATGACCAACCGCCGCCACTTCATCCAAACCAGCATCGGCGCTGCCATTCTGGGCAGCACCGCATTCCAGCAAGCCTGGGCACAAAGCGGCTTGCCGATCGAGCAAGTCAAAGTGCTCTACGGCTTTCCTCCCGGTAGCTCGGGCGACATTTGCGCCCGACGCGTG
Organism: Bacteroidota bacterium; assembly: GCA_027483445.1. Classification (GTDB taxonomy): domain Bacteria; phylum Bacteroidota; class Bacteroidia; order M30B66; family M30B66; genus CAMCXT01. Next base: position 35,883 of record JAIXUS010000004.1, read on the forward strand.
GCCGAGAAATTTGGCGGCACGCCCTACAGCAAGAACGCCGGCATCATTGACAGCAAGCCAGGTGCGGGCGGCCAGATTGCCCTGAACCTGCTGAAAAGCGCACCCGCTGACGGCTCGGTGTTGGCCATGACACCGTTCTCCGCCATATCGCTGTACCCCCACATCTTCAAAAACCTGCAGTACAAGCCCTTTGAAGACTTCACCCCCGTAGGCACCGCGTCAATGATTCACCACGGTTTTGCTGTCGGCCCCATGGTGCCTGCCAGTGTCAAAAACGTGAAGGACTTCATCGCTTGGGCCAAAGCCAATCCCGCGCAGGCCAGCTACGGCTCGCCCGCTGCAGGCTCCACACCGCACTTCATTGGCGCGTTGCTCGGCCTCAATCAAAGCTTTGAATTCAAACATGTGCCTTACCGTGGTTCGGTGCCCGGCGTGACCGACGTGGTCGGCGGCCAGATCGCCTGCATGTTCACACCTCACGGCGACTTCATTGCTAACCACAAGGCAGGCAAGATGCGCATCCTGGCCACCTCGGGCAAAACTCGGTCGCCTTTTGTGCCTGAGGTGGCCACCTTTGCCGAGCAAGGCTTTCCTGAATTGACCGTGGAAGAGTGGTTCGGCTTTTATGCCCCCGCCAAAACCCCGGCCAACGTGGTGCAAGCGGCCAACGCGGCGATCAATGCAGCCCTCAAAGACAAGGGCGTGCTGGACGCATTGACCGTTGTCGGTTTGATTCCTTTTGGTGGCAGTGTGGCAGACCAACTCAAGAGCTCACAAGTGGAACTCGAGCGTTGGGGCCCGCTGATCAAGCGCATTGGTTTCAGCGTCGATTCCTGATCCAACACACGGAGACCGTGTTGTCCCGCGTTTTGAACGCACCTGCCTAGCTGCAAGTTCTGCCCGCCTTCACCGAGGTGGACGCGGACCTGATGCAGCAGGTGCTGGAAGAGGCGGGCAAGTTTGTGGCCGAAGTCATCGCCCCGCTTAACCGCACAAGTACTCGACTTACCTGTCAAAAGCGTACTCGCAAGCGAAACAGAGCATCTCCGACTGCTAATCAGCTTTAGACTGGAAGCGGCCACAAAGTCATGGTCATTGACGGACCGTAACCGCATTGCTCAATAAAACATGATCGTTGTCTGCGATGTGAATCTGTGACTTGAGGCTCAAGAAAGAGTGAATGATGACTGGGGTCTTCAGCTTCTCAAAGTGCGGTGCCTCCTCACGTCTAGGAGGCTAATCATGCTCGAGCTGAACAAGTATTCTGATTAAACCTTTTTAGGATTTGCAGATGCTTCTTCACGAAGCCATAAAGTGAATTTTTCCACCCTGTCCCATTGGGCATGTGCGCGAGGATAAACCAAATGATGAGCATGAACTGTCATTGCTTTCCGATCGTCAAAAACAGGTACCAAATCGCCCCTTAGTAGTGCTTTTTCAGCTGTCCTAGCACTATCCAGCGCTATCCCCAAACCTTGTATTGCAGCTTCTAGGACCATTGAAGTTCTGTCGAATGAGAGCACAAAATGATTTGGTCCCAAGGGAACGTTATGAGCAGCAAACCAGTGCTGCCATTGAATCATCGTGAGTTCAGACCGAATCAACTCTAAGTTAACCAAATCAATCGGTTCGCTAATTTTCAGAGTTGACTTCAATCGAGGGCAAATCATTGGAAAGATGTCTTCAGAAAAGACTGCCTCGATGTGAAGATCTTTACCCTGCACGTTTCCATAACGGATGTCCACATCCGCTTGCCCTCTGGAAAAATCAGCCTCTCCGTGCGATGCAGCGAGATGAACGCGAATTTTGGGATGCAACTCCCGAAACTTAGGAAGGCGAGGCATTAGCCATAGGCTTGCAAACGAAGGGACTGCGTGAATACGTAGAACTTCATCGGTTTCGCCCGATCTAAGGTTTTGTGCAGCTGCAGAAATCAGTGTCAGTGCACCTGAAATTTCCCTGTGAAATCTCTCTCCATAGATTGTTAGGGTCACGCCTTTTGAAGATCGTTCAAGTAATTTTTGATTGACGAAAGACTCTAACGTTGAAAGCTGATGACTCACAGCTGAGACCGTCAAATTGAGGTCTTCAGCAGCTTTGCTGATGCTGCCAAGTCGCACCACAGAGTCGAGTGCAACGATACCTTTTATCGGGGGAAGTTGCATAGGGTTTATACCGCTTAAAAAAAATTCAATCCCAGTTGAAGGAAAGCTTCTTGTTGCAGCAGTAGCAACCGAGAAGAATGCAATAAATCATAAAGCAGATGCAAATTCCTGTTGTATCCAATGCGTTCAAAAAGGAATCTAGGCGATGAATTTGAATAAAACGTCCTCCCCCGCTGAGACCAAGAATTTGTTGGAGGTTTCGCATTGTGCATGGCGTATTCGTCGCTACGCCTTACGCATGGGTGAAGTACAGGGTCAAGGCTATGTTGGCCAAGCTCTTGGCTATGCAGATGTTTTAGCGGTTGCCTATGGCCACGCCATGAATTTTCGACCCCATGAGCCTGAGTGGCCGGGTCGTGACCGATTTTTGCTCTCGCACGGTCATTACGCGATTGCTGCGTATGCAGCCATGATTGAGGCGGGCATCATTCCCGAGTCCGAGTTGGAAACCTACGGCAGTGATGACAGCCGCTTACCTATGTCAGGTATGGCCACTTACACCCCAGCCATGGAAATTTCTGGTGGATCTCTAGGTCAGGGTTTACCTATAGCCGTAGGCATGGCTTTGGGGTTAAGGCACCAAGGAAACTCTGCCTTTGTCTACAACTCTATGTCAGATGGGGAGCTGGACGAAGGCTCAACTTGGGAGGCTGCCATGTCTGCAGCGCACCATGGGTTGGATAACTTGATTTGTTTGGTGGATATCAACAACCAGCAAGCCGATGGGCCGTCCACAAAGATCATGGGCTTTGAGCCTTTAGCAGAGAAGTGGGCCTCGTTCGGATGGCACGTTCAGCGTATCGATGGCAACCACATTCCAAGTGTTTTGAACGCTTTTGACTCCGCACGTTCATTGAAAGACGCTAAGCCTCGTGTGATTTTGTTCGACACATTGATGGGCAAAGGCGTCCCTTTTCTCGAGGCACGTGAAAAAAACCACTTCATCCGCGTTGACCCGCCGGAGTGGAAACAAGCGTTGGATGTGTTGGACTCGAATCGCCCAGAAGGAAAAAAATGACAGTTGTCACTGACAAAAAAACCCGGCTGACTACGTCGGCAATGATCGCGTCTATTGCCTCTGAAGGCCAACGAGTTCAAGCTGCACCATTTGGTAAAGCCCTCGTTGAGTACGCCGCCAATCATCCTGAGGTGGTGGGCATGACTGCCGACTTGGGTAAATACACCGACTTACATTTATTTGCACAAGCATATCCTGACAGGTTTTTTCAAATGGGTATGGCCGAGCAGTTACTCATGGGTGCTGCGGGCGGAATGGCTAAGACAGGCTTAGTCCCATTTGCCACCACCTATGCGGTGTTCGGCACACGTCGGGCCTATGACTTCATCCACCAAGTCATTGCTGAAGAAAACTTGAACGTGAAAATTTGCTGTGCTTTGCCAGGACTGACCACAGGTTATGGCCCAAGCCACCAAGCCACTGAGGATTTGGCAATGATGCGCGCGATTCCTGGCATGACAGTGGTCGACCCGTGTGACGCACTCGACATCGAGCAAGCTGTACCCCAAATCGCGGCACACAAAGGCCCTGTTTACATGCGCTTGTTGAGGGGCAACGTCCCACTGGTCTTGGACGAATACAACTACAAGTTTGAGTTGGGCAAAGCCAAGATGCTACGTGATGGGAATGAAGTCCTGGTGATCTCCAGCGGATTCATGACTATGCGAACACTGGAAGTGGCCAAGGAACTTGAACGCGACCATATCAATGTTGCGGTATTGCACTGCCCAACCATTAAGCCGTTAGATGAAGCAACCATCTTGGCCGAAGTGCGTAAACCGGGACGTTTGGTCGTAGTTGCTGAAAACCATTCCGTTATCGGCGGATTGGGAGAAGCCGTGGCAAGTTTGTTGTTGCGTGAAGGTGTTGCACCCAAAAAATACCGCATGTTAGGACTGCCTGATGCCTTCCTCGATGCAGGTGCTTTGCCAACTTTGCACGATCGTTATGGAATTTCTACCGAAAAGATGGCGGCATCAATTAGAAGTTGGATGTAAATCAAATAGCTTGACTCACCAAGCAGTTTCTAGAACAAAGACTGGGGTAAATTTTGACCAATGAAGCAACAAAAACGTCAATTGGATTGATTGGTTTAGGCGCAATGGGACGCGGTGCCGCAATCAACTTGTTGAAACACAACTTCGAAGTAATAGGTTTTGATGTCCGTAAAGAGTCTCTAGATTGGCTTCAAGAGCAAGGGGGCGTTCCCGTACCCTCAATTGAGCAATTAGCTTCTAAAGTAAAAATCGTCATCAGTTTCGTGGTGAATTCAGAACAAACTGAATCCGTTCTCTATGGTAATCCAGGATTAATTGAGAAGCTGTCCAAGGACTCTGTAGTGATCGTGTGCAGCACTATGGATCCAACTTATGTCAAAAATTTATCTGAAAGAATGTCCAAGGATGGCATTGCATTAGTGGATGCACCCGTTACAGGCGGTGCCTCCGGAGCAATGAAGGGGACCCTGACCATCATGGGATCGGGAGACCCCACGGCATTTGAAATAGCTCGACCTGTATTGGCGGCCTTTGGATCCAATGTCTACTATCTTGGTGCTGCCGGGGCAGGCGCCCAGATGAAAGTACTTAACCAGTTACTTTGTGGCGTTCATCTGGCCGCAGCCGGTGAGGCCATCGCAATGGCAAAAAAACAGGGGCTACCACTCTCTACAACGCTTGAGATTTTGAGCAAGGGAGCAGCAAGTAGTTGGATGTTAGCGGACCGAGGCCCTCGAATGATTTCGGAAACTTTCGACAATCCGGCTTCAGCTGTGGATATTTTTGTAAAAGATATGTCTCTAGTTTTAGACGCAGCCCGCCAAAATAAATTTCCGGCCCACCTGGCACATACGGCCTATTTGAAATTTATAGAGGCTTCAGCGCGCGGCTTGGGTGCTTTGGATGATTCAGCAGTGACAACGAACTACCACATGGCGACAAGGAACGTATGAGCAATATCAAAAGTAATTATGCTGATTTAGGTGATGGAATTGTTCATTACTTAACGGCTGGTAAAGGTGAACCGTTGGTACTGTTACATGGAATTCCTCAGACTTCCTACGAATGGCGTTATGTGATTCCTATGTTGGAAGATAAATTTCAAATCATTGCACCTGATTTGAGAGGACTTGGTGACAACACAAGAGCAGCTAACGGCTTTGATAAGAAAACAGTGGCGAGCGACGTGTGGCGCCTACTTCATGATCATCTAAAAATAGATGAATTCAACCTTGTAGGTCACGATTGGGGCGGCCCAACTGCATTTGCATTAACTTGCGCACATCAAGAAGCCGTTTGCAAATTGGCCATTTTGGATGTGGCGATTCCCGGTGATGGGGCGGACTTTTCTCAAAATGGCCGCAGGTGGCATCACGCATTTTTTCGCACCGCTCATCTGCCTGAGGCATTACTTCATGGTCGTGAGGACATCTACATTAATTGGCTTTTTGAAAACTACAGCTACTTACCAAACAGTATCTCAGAAGAGGATAGAAAAGAATATTTACGAACTTACGGCAAACCTGGCGCAATGACTGCGTTGTTCGAATATTACAGAGCTCTGCCCCAAGATGCTAAAGACAATCAAGAATTTATTGCGACTAACGGAAAACTAAAAATGCCTGTCTTGGCTCTTGGAGGCGACAAGAGTTTCGGTAGGGGTATAGAAACCCTAGAGTCGATGCAGCGCATGGCCGTGAACGTAACTGGAGGGTTAGTTCCGAACAGCGGACACTGGGTTACAGAGGAACAACCCGAATTTGTAGCAAAAGCACTTCGAGATTTTTTCCTGGGCATCAAAGCCTAATTTTTAACCACCATGAAGGAGACAAGCATGACAGTAAATCGCAGAAATCTTATGACAGGTACCTTGGCTACAGGAGCGGCATTGTCGTTTCCCTCCTTAGTACTAGGCCAAACACAATTTAGGATGAAGTTTGCAAACATCATGCCTTCGGATCATCCATTGAATGTACGCATGCGCGAAGCAAGTGCGGAAATCAAGCAAAAGACAAACGGTCTTGTTGAAATCCAAGTATTCCCTGCCAGTCAGCTCGGTTCAGACGCCGATATGCTTTCGCAATTGCGCTCAGGAGGTATTGACTTTTTTGCCAACTCAGGACTCATCCTGTCATCACTCGTACCAGTAGCCGCCATTAACGGCATTGGTTTTGCATTTCCTGACTACCCTTCGGTTTGGCGTGCAATGGATGGCGCTCTAGGTAAGCACGTCATGGGAGCAATCGAAAAAGCAGGACTTGTACCCTTCGAAAAGATGTGGGACAACGGTTACCGTCAAACACTCTCTGCAACGAAACCAATCCGAACAGCAGATGATCTTAAAGGCTTCAAGATTCGTGTTCCTCCAAGCCCATTATGGACAGGCCTCTTTAAAGATTTGGGCGCCTCTCCAGTTTCAATTCCATGGGGTGAAACCTACACGGCAATGCAAACTAAAGTAGCTGATGGCCTTGAAAATCCTCTAGCTGGTATTTACTTTGCAAAAATGCATGAAGTAGGCAAGTTTATTTCCACAACTAACCATATGTGGGATGGCTTCTGGTTTCTCGCAAATCGCCGTTCATTTGAATCACTACCTCCATCAGCACGTGAAATTGTACGCACGGCAGTCAATGCTGCGGCAATGAAGCAGCGTGAAGATGTGGCCAAGTTAAATGAAGATCTTCGCGCAAACATTGCAAAATCAGTTGAATTTATCAAGGTCGATCCAAATAATTTCCGAAATAAATTGAGGGAGTCCGGCTTCTATGCGGAATGGAAAAAACGTATGGGTGATGAAGCCTGGAATTTATTGGAATCAACAACGGGCAAATTAGCATAAGACTGTTGATCGGATAATCCCATAGTTATTTCAAAACGAGGTGGGGCTTGAGCTATCCAGCCCCACCCTCAGGAGAGCACATGTCCGCCGAAAAAATTCATTTTGATGCTGATAGTACATTGGGTGATCCAGCTGCCGAAGCAGGATTTCATCCTCATTACAAAGCATCAATTTGGATGAAGCCGATGGAGGTTACAGCTGCTGCATTGATGGCACTTATTGTGATATTGCTGTTGGTAGCTGTCGTCACACGTTATGTTTTGGCAACACCCGTCATTTGGATTGAAGAGGTTATAGCTACTGCTTTTGTATGGCTTGCAATGATTGGCGCAGCCATTGCAATGCATCGAAATGAGCATTTGCGACTCACACTTTTTTTAAACATGTTCTCGGAACGCAAAAGAGAAATAATTCATTCTTTTGCTCTGGTTTCAATGGCGGCTTTTTTAGTTGGCATTGCTGGCCCTGCATATGAATATGCAGTTGAAGAGTGGGTAATTATTACACCTACTTTAGAGATACCAAGCACTTTTAGAGTTGCAGCCATGTTATTTGGAATAATCGCTATGTTGATTATTCTTATTAATCATGCGATTAGAGCCTCCAAGATAAAGGATTTGATTTTATCCGCAATAACAGTCTGCGTTATAAGTGCTTTGCTGTGGAATTTTTCGCCACTGTTTCAACAGTTGCCCATCGGTCTTAATATCAGCATATTTTTAGCTTTATTGGTGTCGATTTTCTTAGTTGCAGGTGTCCCAATTGGATTTTGCTTTGGTTTGGGAACACTCTGTTATCTTGCTTTCGCAACACACATGCCACTCATGGTGATTGTTTCTCGCATGGACGAGGGCATGTCAAGCATCATTCTTGTATCCATACCTGTATTTGTGTTACTCGGTTGTATTTTGGATGCAACCGGTATGGGTAAAGCAATTGTCGAACTCTTGAGTTCTTTGGTAGGACATATCAAAGCAGGTATGTCTTATGTCCTTCTGGGATCACTTTTTATTGTTTCAGGTATTTCTGGCTCGAAGACATCAGACATGGCGACGGTTGCTCCAGCACTATTTCCAGAAATGAAGCGACGGGGACACAAAAAATCTTCAATGGTAGCGCTCCTGGCAACCGGTGCTGCAATGGCAGATACTGTTCCACCCAGTATTGTTCTAATTGTTCTTGGTTCAGTTGCTGGTGTATCCATTGCTGGCTTATTTCAAAGTGGATTTGTAGTGGCAATGGTTTTGCTGCTCATCTTACTTGTGCTTGCACGCTGGAATGCAAGACATGAAGACATGACTGGAATAAAACGACCGCCAATCTCTAAAATCGGAAAATTCCTCTTAATTGCAACTCCCGCGTTGATTCTCCCATTCTTGATTCGGAGCGCTGTCGGCGGTGGCGTCGCAACTGCCACAGAAGTTTCGTCGATTGCTGTACTTTATGCATTTATTGCAGGGCACTTTCTTTATGGTGGTGTTAGCAAAAGGAAAGTCTATGAAATGCTCGTTGAAACTGCATCTTTATCTGGTGCAATTTTATTGATATTGGGGACTGCTTCAGGGATGGCTTGGGCAGTAGCGCAAAGCGGCATTATTCAAGAAATGACCACGTTTCTAACAAGTATGCCCGGTGGCACAGTTGCCTTTATAATTGTTACTATCATCATATTTGTGGTTTTAGGCTGCTTGCTAGAAGGATTGCCGGCAATTCTTTTGTTGGCTCCAATTATGTTCCCAATAGCTAAAAAGCTTGGTATCCACGACATTCATTATTCGATGATCGTAGTTGTTGCAATGAACATAGGATACATGACACCTCCTATCGGTATTGGTTTATATATTGCCTGCCGCATCGGAGATGCTTCTCCTGATGAGGTAATTAAGGAAATCTGGCCTTATTTATCCGCACTCATGTTTGGAGTTTTAATCATTGCCGCGGTACCTTGGTTATCTACATTTGCACTTTAGATTGGTTATTTTCAAAATCACACAACAGCAAATTTAAGTAATTTATTATTTTTAAGATATCAAATCAGATTTTTGATATTTGATGCTGTTGTGAAATTAATCCTCCAATAAATATTTTTATTAATTTCTATCGACCATGATAAATTCGATTTATAAAGAAATGGCTAACGCCATTCGCTTTCTTTCTATCGACGCGATTGTCAAGGCTCAAGAGGGACATCAGGGTGTGCCGCTGGGTATGGCCGAAATCGCTACTGCGCTGTACACCGGTCATTTGAAATTCAACCCACAAGATGCCGGTTGGTTTGATCGCGACAGAGTGGTGCTGTCCAACGGGCATGGGTCTATGCTCATGTATTCGTTACTGCATTTGACGGGCTACCCAGACTTTCCTATTGAAGAGATTCAGCGCTTTCGGGTATTGGGTTCGGTATGTGAAGGACATCCTGAGCGACCACATGATGAGCCTAACGGCATCGAAGTAACAACTGGTCCGCTTGGACAAGGTATTGCAAATGCATTTGGTATGGCTGTTGCGGAGGCCTATCTGAATGCCCGCTTTGGCAGTGCTTTGGTAAACCACTTTACATATGCATTTGTGGGTGACGGTTGTCTTCAAGAAGGTGTTGGCCAAGAAATGATTTCATTGGCAGGTCATTTGCAATTAAGCAAGTTAGTCTTGCTGTGGGACGACAATCAAATCACCGATGACGGCAGCACCGAACTTTCAATCAGTGAAAACGTGGCGGAACGTTTCCGCATTGCTGGCTGGCATGTTGAGGAATTAGATGGGCATGACATAGAAACTGTATCCACTGCTTTGGAAGCTGCACGCCAAGATCCTAGACCGTCTTTACTTGCTTGCCGCACTGTGATCGCAAAAGGAATCGCACGCCTGCAAGGTCAGCGTGGGGGGCACAGTGGTCGCTTGTATGATGAAGATGCCAAAGCGGCTCGTGACTTAATGGGTTGGAAGCATGGCCAATTTGAGGTCCCTGCTGACGTATTGCAAGCATGGCGCGATGCTGGGCAACGCAGCGCTACAGAATATCAAGCTTGGCGAGAGCGCGTTTCCACTCTTCCTGACAATGAGCGTGCTGAATTTGAACGCGTTATGCGTGGCGACTTACCCGCAAACTGGCAGCAGGTTTTGAGCGAATACAAAGAGAACGCTTTAAATTTGCCTCCATCGCCAAGCGGAATCTTTATCTCGGCAGAAATTAACGATCTACTGACATCAGTGTTACCCGAGAGGATGGTCGGTTGCGCAGACCTGGAAGCCCCTACCAGTCACAAGCGCGGACTTACTGCGTTTAACGCACAAGACCGCTCAGGCTCTTATGTGCACTGTGGTGTTCGAGAGCATGTCATGGGCTCCATGGCTAACGGCATGGCAGCTCATGGAGGCGTGATCCCATTATCTGTGACATACCTTGCTTTTGCTGACTACGAACGGCCAGCCATGCGAATGGCTGCACTCATGGGATTGCCTGTAAAGTTTGTTTTCAGTCATGACTCAATCGGTATTGGCCGCAACGGTCCTACGCACCAACCCGTTGAAATCATTGCATCGTTGCGTGCAATGCCCAATATGTGGGTTATGCGACCAGCAGATGCAGTAGAGGCGGCTGAGTGCTGGGAGCTTGCTTTAAACAATCGAACAGGTCCTGTCAGCATGGTGTTTGCACGTCAATCGCTGCCACTTGTTCGGCTAACACATACAGCCGCTAACCTTTCCAGTCGCGGAGCATATGTCCTGTCTGAGGCCGAATGCGGTCAGCGCCAAGTCACATTGTTAGCAACTGGATCTGAAGTTTCCCTAGCAATTGAGGCGCGTTCACATCTTGAGAAATTAGGTATTGGAACGGCCGTTATTTCTATGCCTTGTTGGGAGATTTTCAATGAACAAAATTTGATTTATCGTGAGAGCGTCCTCGGAAATGGCGTCCGCATCGGCATAGAAGCTGCGGTACGACAAGGATGGGATGCTTACCTGGGAGTCCGTGGTGGTTTCGTTGGTATGGCGGGATTTGGCGCGAGTGGGCCCGCTGAGGAGCTTTACCGATTGTTCAACATTACACCTGAAGCTGTCGTTGCGTTGGCTAAAAAGTTAATTGATCATCAGTGATTTGGAGCCTTAGATGGAAACGGTGAAACTCGGTAAATCTGGTCTCGAAGTAAGTCGTCTATGTTTAGGTGGAATGAGTTTTGGTGATCCAAGTAGAGGTAACTACCCTTGGACTCTTCCATATGATGAATCAAAATCATTAATTCGACGTGCTTTCGATAGCGGAATCAACTTTATTGATACAGCCAATTCCTACTCTGATGGATCAAGTGAGGAAATAATTGGAAAAGTTGTTTCTGAGTACATTGGCCGAGATAACGTTGTACTTGCATCTAAGGTCTATTTTTCCAGCAAAAAAACACCTAACTCTTCAGGGCTCTCACGTAAATGTATTTTTCGGGAAATTGATTTAAGCCTTAAGAGACTGAATACCGATTACATCGATTTGTATCAGATCCACCGATGGGATGATCAAACTCCGATTGAGGAAACACTTGACGCATTAAGTGATCTTGTGAAAATCGGAAAAGTTAGATATTTGGGTGCCTCTTCTATGGCCACTTGGCAGTTTGTAAAAGCTGTTTATTTGCAGAAAAATCATGGTTGGGCTAAATTCGTTTCCATGCAAGGTCACTTAAATCTGGTTTACAGAGAGGAAGAAAGAGAGATGCTCCCTTTTTGTAATGACGAAGGTATTGGGTACTTAGCTTGGAGTCCTTTGGCCCGTGGAAGACTTGCAAGACCAATAGGCATAGAAAGTTACCGAATCGATAACGATGCATATGGCAACTCCTTATACGCAAAATCTTTTACAGATGATAAGTTGGTAATTGAGACTGCTTCACTGATGGCTCAAAAGTACGGAGTTAGCCAAGCAGAAATTGCTTTAACTTGGATTATTGGGCGTCACAAAAATGGCGTGCCAATACTGGGGGTCACAAAAGAGCAACAACTCGACCAATGCATAAATTCCATGAAATTAAAATTGAGCGAAGAAGACCTTCTAACCCTTGAATCTAGCTATGTTCCTCATTCGACTGCCGGACATTAAATCAGGCCCTAAAACCTTCGCTTACGTGCCTGCCGATATCCTCTTTACATTACCTGTATCAAATTGAATCGCGCCGGGTTTCGTTGTGTACCTCGGTAGGTGAATAGCTAAAAATACAGGCATATTTCGATGTAAACGGGGCATCCTTCCCGACGACTTTAAATGCCTCTTTGGCTGATAGCGGTCACCGTAGACTTCCCTGCCAAGTAGACACATTCAATAGCGCAGTTTTTGTCTACTGATTTCAAGCATCCCTCTATGCTTTTCTGAGTTTATGATTCGCCGCAACTTCAAGCCATGCGCTTGTAGCGAAAGCAAAAGATCCAGTAAAGTCAATTGCACGGTTTATTACACGGAGCTATTTTTCAGTTGTAAGTTCTTGATTTTCAAAGGAAAATGACCAGCCGACTGCGTTGAAAATCCGCGTGTCGGCAGTTCGATTCTGCCCCAGGCCACCAGATACACCCCACAGTTTCGCAAGAGGCTGTGGGGTTTTCTTTTGTGGGTTTGGCGTTTGACGCACCCCATTGCC
>JAIXUS010000083.1 GCA_027483445.1 Bacteroidota bacterium
GTCAGTCTATCGCTAGCGTAGCCGAACAATGTTTGTCGATCACCAAACGGAAGAATGATGTGTTCCATGCCAAGGTTTGTCATAAATTTCTTGATTTGCTGGAGCCTATACCAAAGTCGTCACTCTCGTTGTTGAAAACGGCTCCAAGTCCAGTGGCCGTGCTGCCCATGCGAGTGCTGCCATCAGTGCTAAAGCTTCCCATCTGAGTGAAGACAGACCCATCTGACCCTACGGTGGTCGAGCCCATCTTTGTGTAGGTCGTGCCGTCAGACGAGACGCTGGTGGTGTCCGAGACCTTTTGCAAGGTTTCACCGGTGTCGGACACAGCGAATCGCCCCAAGATTTGCCAAAAAGACATGTTCATCTCCTAAAAGTGATGATTTCGGGCCCGGCGAACGGATCCAACCTGATCGTTCAAAAATTCTAGCACCAATGCCGCTTATCTGCATCAAAATGATTAAGTGTAGTCATTGAATATGCTAGAGTGGAACACGAGCAAATAAGATGGAGACAAATCCGTGGTCAACAAACGAGTCGCTGCTGCACTTGACGACCTGACGCAGACGCAAAGAGAGCGACTTTTCTACATTGAAGTCAAAGCCTTCTTCTGCGGCGATCTGACTCGCGCGGACATTGAGCGACGCTTTGGGGTCAAGCCTGCCGCCTCAGCACGCGACCTGAGCACGTATCGCCGCCTGGCTCCACTGAACCTCTTTTATGACGCAGGCCAGCGCAAGTACGCAACTACCGACCGCTTCGCGCCCTTGTTTGAGCACTCAGCCGAGCGTGTTCTCACCTGGTTCCGAGCAGGCTTTGGCGACAACATGGACCAAAAGCTCAAACGCACTGTTCCCTGCGAAAGCGCAAGCGATCTGGTCAAACCCGAAATTGAAACGCTTGCAACGCTGACGCGTGCCATTGCGGGAAGACGCCAGGTCAAGGTCAACTACCTCTCTTTGACCTCTGGAGCCTCAACAAAGACCCTGTGCCCGCTTGCCTTGGCAGACACTGGCCTGCGATGGCATTTGCGCGCATATGACCGCGAGCGAGGCCGCTTTGCCGACTTTGCATTGACCCGCGTTGTCAAAGCCAAGGCTCTCGACCTGCCCATCCCTGTCGAAGAACAGATCGAATCAGATGCGCAATGGGCGCGCATTGTTCATATTGAACTGGTCCCACACCCTGGCATCGCACACCCCAAAGCGATCGAAGCAGATTTCAGAATGAACAACGGAGTGTTGGCACTCGACATGCGTGCCCCATTGGTTGGGTATGCGCTGCGGAGGTGGTCAGTTGATTGCTCAACTGAGCATGGTCTTGATCCCAAAGAGCACCATTTATGGCTTAAAAATTCACAAACACTTTATGGTGTTGAGAGTGCAGCCCTTGCCCCTGGATACGCAATCAAGGGAGGTGATTTGGAGTGACAATATTGACGGGTAACGAAGCTTCCGCTCTAAATCGGCTATTTAAAGTAGCGATTATTACGGGCATTGAGGGCTCTGTCAGATTGCACATCAATCGTGGTGACGATGTCAACGCGCGCGACGAAAAGGGTATGACGCCCCTGATGCTCGCAGCACACCGCAATAAGGCAAGTATTTGTCGGCTTCTCCTAGATGCGGGTGCTGACCGCCACTCACTTGACTCACTTGGACGCAATGCTCTAGCTATTGCAATGGCTTCGGGTTCTTCCGATGCTGCAGCCGCCCTAGCAGACACAACAACTCATCAGCCTGCGCTTGACTTACAGGCAGATAACGTTGATCAACCTGAGATATTTGATTCAAATCAATCCCCCAGTTCAAAGGAAACATCAGATTCAAATTTGCTGGCTGGACCCCATCCAAATTCTTACTTGTCAGCGAACCAGCCTATTCACCTGAATGCCGATTTATCTTCCGTTAGCGCATCAAAGCCTGATTTCATCGACGACACAGAGGCTATTTTTGACCTGTCGGCTTGGGAAGCCGAAGTAGAAATGGCCCCGCCAGTGGAAGACGCTTCACTGGCTATTTCTGCCACCGAAACATACCGATTGATTTCTAATCACATACCAATCGACACATCAGCAGATTGGGATGACTTCGAGGCTTTTCTGCCAGAGCGTTCAACTCCACTTCGGTGGTCTGATGACATCGAAGCACGGGCCCAAATCAGAGCATTGCTCCTACGAGCATTTAGGGAGGGAAGCGTACCTGATGCATTCGTTGAAGATTTTTCACGAAATCCAGACGGTTCAATTAATGAACAGTCAGCATCTCAACTGCGAATGGTGATCAATGACTTGGGCGCAGAAACCGACGAACGATTTGAATATTCTTCGTATTTTGAAAGTTTTCAGGTTTTCACAGTACCGGACGAAACGGTTGAAGAAGAAGACGAAATTTCAGAGGCCGCCGACTACATCGATAGTTTGGAATCAACGCGAAACGAGCCCTTGCGCATTTATTTACGAGAAACGCAGCAAAAATCATTGATCACCAAAGACCAAGAAGTTGCAATTGCAAAGCGGATTGAAACTGGACTGGTGTCCATGATGGAGGCGATTAGTGCCTCACCGATCACCGTCGCCGAAATTCTCCGACTCGGCGAAACCATCCGCGACGGCAGCGTGCTCATCTCATCCCTTATTGATGGTTTTACCAACGCTGATGAGACGCCAAACGAAGAGATTCAAGACGACTTTGACGAATCAGAGCACATTAATGTGGGTGAAGATGAGAGAGAAGACGAAAATGAGATCGCCAAAAAATTAGAAGAACGCAAGTTGGAAGCGCTGATCCGATTTGACAGTTTGCGCAAACTTTCCGAATACTCTCGTCATGTTCGTGAAAAAGAGGGCTACGGTTCGTCAAATTACATCGCGGCTCAGAAAGCACTAAGCGCAGAAATCATAACTATCCGATTCACAGCAAAAACCACCGATCAGTTGTGCGAAATGGTGCGATCGCAAGTCAGTGAAATCCAGGAAAATGAGCGGAAATTGCAACAGCTCATCGTTGACAAATGCGGGTACCCAAGAAACCTCTATATTGATAATTTCGGCCATCTCGACAGAGCACGAAAGGCTGTTTCGACAGTCCCTCCAAGTCTCGAATGGATTGAACTGCAAGCACAGGCTGGAAAATCATGGAGCTCGGCGCTGACTCGAAATCTATCCCTGATGGAAGAAATTCACCGGGAATTGGCAGTCATTCAGGAAAGGATTGGAGTGCCTTTGGATGAATTTAAAAACATTTCCAAACGGATGAGTGAAGGCGCGTCTTATTCCCGCGTTGCTAAGACTGAAATGATCGAGGCTAATTTGAGATTAGTGACCTCAATTGCAAAGCGATACCTAAGATCTGGCATCCCGTTCGATGACCTCATTCAAGAAGGAAATATTGGACTGATTAAGGCTGTTGAAAAATTTGACTACCGTCGTGGCTATAAATTTTCGACATATGCCACTTGGTGGATTCGTCAAAGTGTAAGCCGATCCGTTGGCAACGATTCAAGGTTGATTCGGTTGCCGGTCCATATGCACGAGCAGGTCTATGGAGTTGAGCTTGAAATCGAAGCCATGGAACATTTACTAGGTCGAAGGCCTTCTAACAAGGAGCTCGCGGAAAAGCTTGCGATGTCGCCACGAAAGCTCGATGTCATTCTTCGAGGACTAAACGACCCTATTCCCTTTTTTGAGCCTGACGCCGATGGAAACATTCCTGCGGAATCGACAGAAATCAACCAGCGTCCCGACCCATTTGACGTTGTAGCGGCCAAAGAACTTCGTCAAAAATTGGATGCAATCATCAAAGGACTTAGGCCTAAGACCGGACAAATATTAAGAATGCGCTTTGGTTTCGATGGCAAAGATGATTTCACTCTCGAAGATGTTGGTAAACGATTTGAATTGACACGGGAACGCATCCGCCAGATCGAATCAAAGGCGCTGCGACGATTGAAGCAACCATCAATTGCAAGCCAACTCCAATTTTGGATCGATAAGCAGGAGTCACCGTCAGCTAGGAAAATGGCTCCCTCTGATGATTACGAAACTCATTCCGAAATTGAAATTGACGATTCGCTTTTTCAGGAAGAAGTGAAGATTCAAAGTCCATCCGGATCAAAAGCAATCAAAGGAACGCTTGATTCAAATATAGCCGCAGCAATCGATGGACTGATCGCCAACGCAAAAAGGCTCGGCGTTCCAGTCGATGACTCTAGAAAAAATGGCTTTGGAGCAATACTTTTCAAGTTGACCGATAAACCCGAAAACAAGTACGTGCCCCTAGTTGAAGCTCTGCGCTCTACTGGATTCCAATATTGGCCCGGGAAAGGCTTCTGGCGATGAAAATTAAAACGCGAAATGCGCCACCGCGTGCTGGCGCAATGCTTGAGGCTCTTAGAGGTCTTGGTTACTCAACCGCTGCCGCGCTTGCTGATATCGTGGACAACAGCGTATCAGCGGGTGCTACGGAAGTCCGAATTACTTTTACATGGAGCGGAGTAAAGAGCCGAATTGCGGTTCTGGATGACGGTCGAGGAATGAGTGATTCAGAGCTTGAAAGCGCAATGACCCTTGGAGACAAAAGCCCCCTTGACGATCGCTCATCGAGTGATTTAGGTCGTTTTGGCATGGGGCTTAAAACTGCATCTTTCTCCCAATGTCGACGACTGACTGTTGCCACTATTAAAGACGGCGCTACGTCATGTTTGCGTTGGGACCTCGACGCCTTGGCTGCAAAGCCAGACGCAGGATGGTTGCTATTTGAGGGCCCATCAACTGGATCAGAAAAATTTATCGCGCCGTTAGCGGGAAAAATAAATGGCACGCTAGTTCTTTGGGAGATCCTTGATCGAATCGTGACGAATGGTTATACGGCTGATGACTTTACCGATCTCATTGATCGTGTCGAAGGACATCTCGCGATGATATTTCATCGCCTTCTCCAAGGTCCGCGAGCAAGACTGCGCATCATGTTGAATGGTCGACTCGTCGCACCTTGGGACCCATTCATGATGGGACATCCTGCCAAGACCTTGCACTCGCCTGTTGAAAGAAAAATGAGTGATGCTGGCGCCATCGAAATCGAATGCCACGTCTTGCCTCACAAGGATAAATTGACGCCAAAGCAATATGAGAACGGCGCCGGACCCGATGGCTGGACTGCTCAACAAGGATTCTACGTATACAGAAATGAGCGCCTACTTGTTGCTGGTGGCTGGCTAGGTCTTGGTCAAGGCCGAGCATGGAATCGGGAACAAGCGCACCAACTTGCCCGCATCAGGCTTGATATTCCAAACACTGCAGACGCAGCTTGGAAAATTGACATCAGAAAGTCCACAGCCCGCCCTCCTGTCTCTCTGCGCCCATGGCTTACTCGACTCGCAGAGCACACCCGCGCAAACGCCCGAAAGGTCTTTGCGTTTCGTGGTTCCGTTGCCCCTGGCGCTGGCGGGGTCCCCATTGAACAGGCTTGGCGTGTTGAACACCCCAAGTCTGGTGTTCGGTACAAGATAGACGAAAAACATGTCGCTGTCTCGGCTGTTTTGGACAGTGCGGGAGCTTTGTTACCGCTTGTAAAAGCCATGCTTCGCGTAATCGAAGAAACCGTCCCGGTCCAACGCATTTGGCTAGATACCGTTGAGAACAAAGAGACGCCTCGCACTGGTTTCTCTGGAGAGCCTTCAGAGGCCATCGTCGAAGTTCTTCAAGCACTTTATACGGACATGGTGGGCAGAAAAGGCCTGAGTTCAGAAAGTGCCAAGAAGTCTCTCCTAACCACTGAGCCTTTCCAAAACTACCCCACGCTAATCGCAAGCTTAGGTTTGAATCAAGCCTAAGTCTGACGGACTCAAGCTTATAAAAAAAACAGAAAGAAGATGCCCATGCCGGATATCGAAAAGAACTTAGCGGATGTAATTTCCATCGCACAACTCCTGCTGCGATCCGAAAAAGATAAATCAAAAATCACATCCTCCATGATAGAAGAAAAGGTGAAGACTGCCTGCATCGCGGTATCGCCTGAAAATCCTGGTGCAATCGACCAAGCCGCCGCAACCGCAGAGCTAATCCGCAGACTCAGCCATTGGATCGGTAAAGTTGCGACACTGAAAGACATTACTGGGCACATGGACTGGTTAGTCGCATCAAGGAAGAAGGATTGGCTTTATTGGCGACGTTATCGCGATTACTTGGAGCCCAAACTTTCAGATGATGTTGTCGACGCGTTGGACGAATCCACCGACGATATTCTTTCGCTTCTGGAAGACCCAAAACGGGACGGAGTATGGGATCGGCGTGGGCTTGTCGTCGGCCATGTTCAGTCTGGTAAGACAGGTAACTATTCAGGGCTTATCTGTAAATCGGCAGATGCTGGTTATAAAATCATCATCGTATTGGCTGGCATGCACAACAATTTGCGCTCTCAAACGCAGGTTCGCTTGGAAGAGAGTTTTCTTGGATACGAAACAACTGCAAACCGCGATCCAGGCAAGCCAATTGGAGTGGCTGGTTTTGGGGGCGATCTCAAAACGCATTCGGCAACCACTCGCGCTGACAACGGCGACTTCAATGTAACCATAGCCAATCATTTCGCGGCAATATCGCCGGAGGAAAGGCCATGGCTTTTCGTTGTAAAGAAAAATAAGAGTGTTCTCAAGCAACTACTGAAGTGGCTTCGTAATCGGGTTGCTGATGCCACCGACTCCAGTGATGGTCACAAGATTATTACCAATTTGCCACTTCTCGTAATCGACGACGAAGCAGACAACGCATCGGTGGACACAGGCGAGCAATTATTTAACGATGATGGTACGCCGGACGAAGAGCATGAACCTAAAGCGATTAACAGCCTTATTCGACAAGTACTGCACTCTTTCTCAAAGAAGGCATACGTTGGTTACACAGCCACTCCGTTTGCAAACATCTTCATTCACCGCAAGGGCGCCACGAAATTGGAAGGCCCGGACCTTTTCCCCCAAGCGTTCATCGTCAATCTTGCCGCGCCTTCAAACTACGTTGGACCGGCTCGCATCTTTGGCCGAACAACCAAAGATGGTCGCCAAGGCGGACTACCCCTAACTCGCCTGATACCAGACCACTTCGATCCAGAACAACAATCTGGATGGATGCCCCCCAAACACAAAAAGGATCACGTTCCTACATACGCGGGACAAGTAATCCTTCCGCCATCCTTATTTGAGGCTATTTGTTCATTTGCAATCTCTTGTGCAGTTCGAGTCTGTCGGGGTCAAGGAGCAGAGCACTCGTCGATGTTGGTTCACGTAACCCGCTTTGTCATGGTTCAAACCGAGGTTCGAAGACAAGTTGACGAGGCGGTTAAACGTATTCGCCAACGGATCACCCGCAAGGTTGATCACGAGGAGCTTCTTGCTCGGATGAAAAAACTATGGGAAGAAGATTTCATTGTCACCAGCACACAGGTGGCGATCCTCGCACCCGAAAAGGGCGGCCCCCCTCCAATGCCAACTTGGGACGAGGTCCTTGCCGCGCTGCCAGACGTACTTGAGGATATCGAAGTTCGCTCGATCAACGGAACCGCCAAAGATGCTTTGGATTACGCGACCGAAGGAGTTGGCTTGAAAATCATTGCCATAGGTGGGGACAAGTTGGCACGGGGCCTGACTCTGGAAGGCTTGTGTACCAGCTATTTCGTTCGAACGACAAAGATGTATGACACCTTGATGCAGATGGGGCGTTGGTTTGGATATCGACCCGGATACATGGACTTGTGCCGCCTCTACACGACGATGGATCTCGTAGATTGGTTCGGCCACATCGCAGACGCGTCCGAGGAGCTGCGTGAGGAGTTTGACACCATGGTCGAGCGTAAAGGCACGCCCAACGACTACGGCTTGAAAGTGCAGTCCCACCCTGTGTTGACCGTGACCTCGCCACTAAAAATGCGCAACTCGCAATCACTTTCGCTTTCATACAGTGGAAGCCTCGTCCAGACCGTCGCAATGCCTCGCGATCTCAAACAACTAGCTCTGAACCTCCAGGCGACGGATAAGTTGATATCCGCGCTTGGACCGATTAGCGTGCAAGGCCCCAAACAAGACCGCATAGGACCTTCGGATGAATGGAAAAGATCGAGTCTTTGGCTGAATGTGGAATCGGAGGTGATTCTTGAATTTTTGACGAGTTACATCACCCACCCGAGAGCGACAAGCGCCAAGAGCGCAGTTTTAGCTGAATTCATTTCGAAAATGAACGAGGTCGGGGAATTAAGCAAATGGACGGTGGCGCTGATGGCCGAAGGACACACGGGCAAGTCTCACGTCTTTTCAAACGGCCTTGAAATCTCGAGCTTTCCATCCCGCTCTGACACTGAAATTCCAGGACGATATTCAATTGGCGTATTGACTGATCCCAGTGATGAGGCAATCGATGTTGGACTTGGCCCTTGGGAAACTGCCTTGACATTGACCAAGGCTGCATGGAAACCCGATCCGGCTCGTAACCGAGTCACTGAGCCAACGCGGCCTAGCGGAAAAAAGATCCGAGAAATGCGCGGCACTACTGGTGGTGAACTTAACCGGGGCGTACTGCTGATTTATCCGCTTTCGCCACTGAGCGAAAAGAAACCAATCGTTGAAGGATGGAATGATCCCATAGTCGCCTTCGCCATTGCTTTTCCCTCCAGCGAGACGGGTATCAAAGTCGAATACAAAGTCGACTTACTTTACTGGGAACAGGAATATGGCCCGTCTGAATAACGAATTCTCACTCGCTTGGGCATCGCTTTCCGGGGATGCGACTGAACTCGGTTGGCGCACCATCCCCATTACCCCGGCCGGTAAATGCTCCCTCAGCGCTGGGAGACGCTTTCCTGGCAACCAAGAAGCTCTTTTAGTGGGGTTCGCATCAGCATCTATTCCCTCCGCCGAGAAGCTGCCCGACGGCCAAGGATTTACTGTGGAGCGTGTCAGCCTACCTGGGGACGCTCGAACTTGGCTCGCCCTAACCCGCAAGGAAAATGGTGGCATTGAGCTTTTTATGGCCATGGTCTGCGATGCGGCAGGAATTCTCGACGCCGAATCTAGCTCAGACGATCCACGCCTTTTACGCGTCTTTCTCGGTCGCGTCCGCGCCTGGCAGGAATTTATGCGCAAAGGCGCTCAAGCACTTAGCCCCGAAGCGGAAATTGGACTCATCGGCGAGCTGACGATGCTTGCGCTCGTGATCGAATCTGGCGTGCCTTCCGCCTTGGCCCTCGATGCATGGGTTGGCCCGCTTGACGGCATACAGGACTTTGAAATCGGCACAGGCGCAATCGAAGTCAAGACGACGCTTTCACCTGTTGGTTTTCCTGCGCGTATCGGGTCGCTTGAACAGCTTGACGACTCCGTTCGACAGCCGCTTTTCTTGGCTGGAATTCGACTCCGACAAATATCAAGTGGAAAGAGCTTGTCTGACTTTGTATCAGACTTGCGTCAATCCATAACTGCTAACGCTGAGGCTGAGCGATTATTGTCTGAAAGGCTAATAGCTGCTGGATTCTTTGCAGCGCACGCTGATCAGTATCCCAGGCGATTCGAAGTGTCAAACGCTCGTGTGGTCGAGGTTACAGAAGAATTTCCAAAATTAACTCTCGGTCGCGTGCCACAGGGGATATCCAAAGCCATGTATGAAATCGATTTAGACAGGGTGCCGGGCGTGAATTTTGGGACCTCTGAAGCATTAAAAAAATTGGGAGTACTTTGAACATGACACTTATTGAATTTCTTCAGGAAACACAGGCCGAGGTCCGGGCCCAGATGAACGATGGCTCACCTTTTGCGGAAATGGTTTTCTCGGACATCGTGATGCAGCATATGGCTGAGATCGGCATGACATTCGAGCCCGTCGTTTGTCACTACAAAGGACAATTCGGCAGCGCCACATTGCGGTTGAGTGGCTACGCTTTGTCCGACGATGCAGATCAGTTGGATCTCTTCGTGAGCCTTTACGACGGAGTCGATACTCTCACGTCAGTCACTGATGCGGTCACCAAGACGGCAGTCGAACAGTGCCTACGATTCTTATCACTTTGCGCTCAAGGGAAAATGGCCTCAAAGCTGGATGAGTCGAGCGATGTGCGCTCTCTGGCCAATAGCCTTCAGGAAATTTACAACGGTCTCGAACAGATCAGAGTCTTCGTCTTGACCGACAATGTCGCCAAAGCCAAGGGCTTTAAGACACGAGAAATTGGAGGCAAGTCCGTCCGGCTAGAAGTCATGGACATAGAGCGCCTGCATAGGCATTGGTCAGAAGGCAAGCCCCGTGACGAGCTTCATGTTGATTTCGCCGAGGTGTCAGGATCCCCCCTACCTTGCGTATTCGTGCCAGGAGACAACGACGATTACGATTACGCCCTCACAGCTATTCCGGGCGAAGCTCTGCGTTTTCTATATGAAAAGTTTGGCGCTCGCCTTCTGGAAGCAAATGTCAGATCATTCCTGAGCGTTAAGGGCAAGGGCGTCAACGCTGGCATCCAGACCACGCTTCGAAATGCACCGGGACGCTTCATGGCCTACAACAATGGCATTGTCATCGTTGCAGATGAAATGCGTTTAGCTAAAACCTTGGATGGTTCTACTGGCGTGGCGTGGCTCAAGGGGATGCAGATCGTAAATGGCGGCCAAACCACCGCATCCATTTACTTTGCAAAGAAGAAATTCCCCGATTTGGACCTTGAGCAGGTTCGAGTCGCTGCAAAGATAATTGTCATGCGGACACAGGACTCGGTGAAGGAAGAGGCGCTAATCTCTGATATTTCAAGGTTCGCTAACAGCCAAAACGCTGTTCGACAGTCAGATCTCTCAGCCAACAAGCCATTCCACGTCGAAGTTGAAAAACTATCTCTGTCGGTCTATTGCCCCGATGGCGTCGGACGATGGTTTTACGAACGCGCGGCGGGCAGCTATAACACTCTCTTGATCAGGGAGGGCACGACGCCGGCCAAGCTCAGGGCATTGAAAGAGGCGATTCCTACCTCACGAAGAATTACCAAGACGGATTTAGCCAAATACATTAATGCGTGGGACAAACTACCAGATATCGTCAGCCTTGGGTCCCAGAAAAACTTTGATAAGTTCATGAACTCGATTGCAGGGCCTGAAGGATCCGAAGCGCCATTGCCCAATGTTGCAGACTTCAAGGCGATGGTAGCCAAGGCTCGGATATTCAGAGATACTCAAAAGCTCGTCCGACCCATGTTCCAAGCCTTTCAAGCGAACGTTGCTGCCTACGTAATTTCCATTCTCGCAGACAAGCTCGGCGACCGCATTGATTTGGATCGCATTTGGACGCGCCAGAGCATATCGCCAGAATTGCTGTCACAGATCGCCACTTGGGCCAAAGAGGTCAATGAAGTATTGCATCGGACCGCAGGGGGGCGCATGATTTCTGAGTGGGCCAAAAAGCCGGAGTGCCGTGACGCCGTCTTTGGGGCAACATATTCGCAACCAGCAAAAGGCATCCCTGAGGTGCGCCGAGAAAACACCCATGATTGATTTCAACCGGTCCCAAATGGGCAATAGACAAAAGTGGTGAAGGATTAATTTGATCGGGTAGAGATCAAATCAACCAGTTAATTTAAAAACAATCTTGGCAATTTGCCTAGCCAAAAGAGGGGGGACAGCGTTCCCTACCTGATGGTATTGTTCAGTCCTTGTTCCTTGAAAAAAATAATTATCAGGGAAGGTCTGAAGCCGAGCAGCCTCGCGAACTGTTAGAGCACGGCATTGCAGGGGGTCAGGGTGAATGATAGAGTGACCGTCTTTGGATATGTGGCAAGTCATAGTACTACTTGGGCCATCGAAGAGTTGTACTTTGAATCGATCCAAAAAGTCACCACTTTCCCAATTCGCATGATCTGGGGCTAGTCCAGGCAAAGTGAAATCCTTATACCCACGTGGTCCAAATCTGTTGATTTCGGAAAAAACTGATGCGTAGAGATATCTCCCAAGGTCACTAGTCATGTGTGACTTAGCTTGGTGATTTAGACAAACTTCTAATTTTTGATCAACCACCCATTTTAAATAATGGGGAGACACGTCTGGGCTAATGTTGTGGCTACTAAATTCCACGCGGTCTGCTCCAGAGGCTAAATCGGAATTCAAATCGCGACTTATTTCCGTAAGTCGACTTGCGATTTGATTTAGATTTTTTACTCTTGCATCTTTTGCTAATCGAAGGCAACTTTCGGTGACTGTACGATGCCAATTGGATGCCGAATCATCTCTCAATGGACTGATCTGACTACGTAGTTCTGGCAATCGACCGATGGCATCTCTAACTGTTACACCTTGAGATGGCATTAATAGTTCAGCGGGAGCGTTGATGTCTTCACGCACTCCAAGCAAAATTACCCTGTGTCTTTTCTGAGGAATGCCATAATTTTCGGACTTTATAACAAAGTCACGCGCATCAATTTCATCCGGGTTCATCCCTTGTTCATAGCGTGTTTCGCTTGTAAGCGAATGAATCACGTAGGTTGGGCCGTTCTTTCCGCTTACAGCTCGAACAGGATCACAAAGATCAAGCAGGATGTCGTGAAAAACTCGTCTTCCTTTCAGGGTCGACGAAAGTATTCCCACTACATTTTCCATAACAAAAACTGCAGGCAGTGTCTTTGCAAGCACCTTTAGGTATTCAAGATATAGGGTGTGTCTTAAGTCATCTTCGGGCACATAGCCGGGTTTACTGTTATTTTTTACTCTACCAATACGGGAGTAGGCTTGGCATGGAGGACCACCAATCAAAATTGTGTCATCTCCACCAAGTTTCTTATCTTTTAAAATACCGTCGAGTATTTGATCACCTGGTGCATTTCCCAATTGAATTTGCCTTGCTTCTTGTTGAGCGATTTTCCACAACAAGGGAGCTTCAGCACTCGGGTGACTAGCTAATGCAGAATTACAGAATGCGTAGTAGGCGTTTATTGCTTTTTTGTCACCGCTTCTTTTTGCTAAACGAAAAAAAGCACGCAAAGTCAGCGTTGTGTGCGCGCTTCTTTCCATTTCAGCAGACACAGCTATTTCAAACGCACTTCCTCCATCAAGAGCGGCGAATCCTTCGCCCAGTCCACCCGGGCCTGAAAACAGATCTATTACTCGCATCAGTTTTTAAATTCAATCCCGAAAAAATTATTCATGATCATGTCGCTCTATCGCTGGACCCGTTACTAAATAAATTCATTGAATAAACTTTTCTATATCCTTCGCCCCTACTGCGACATCCCAAGGAATTTAATGCATGCGAACCAGCTTTAAACAAAGTCGAAGAACACAGCTTGCCGTCAACAACTCAAGGATACCAGGTTAAATGGCACATTTTCATACTTCTGAAGTTGTTCAGGCCTGCCCTAGAGAAATACGCATGCCAAAAGGCCTCGGCATCTGATTCAGACACCTCAAGATCATCACCACGACCTATGTAACAACGAAATTTCGTTCGGCTTGGTTCAAAGCCTGTTTTGCCTTCACCCGCAAAATCACGGCTCGGAACCAAGTCCGAAAAAGTCATGAGGTTTTGAGACAAACGGGGTTTAAGGCGACTTTGGCGGGCCAACGCAGCAGGTCGCAGTCAGGAGCCCAAAGCAAAAAGCCCCGCTTGGTGCGGGGCCTGAAGCTGCCTCAAGGCCTGTTGAGCAGGTTTGAGGTCTTTGTACTGGCGGAAACGGAGGGATTCGAACCCTCGATGAGGCTCTACACCCCATACTCCCTTAGCAGGGGAGCACCTTCGGCCA
>JAIXUS010000056.1 GCA_027483445.1 Bacteroidota bacterium
CTGACCGGCCTGTCGTCGGGCATGCGCGGCCGCGGCCAGATCGGCAAGGGCATGTGGGCGATGCCGGACCTGATGGCCGCCATGCTCGAGCAGAAGATCGGCCATCCGAAGGCCGGCGCGAACACCGCATGGGTGCCGTCGCCGACCGCAGCGACGCTGCATGCGCTGCATTACCATCAGGTGAACGTGTTCGAGATCCAGCAGCAGCTGGAGAAGCTCGATGCCGCTGCCGAACTCGCCAAGCTGCGCGACGAACTGCTGATGGCGCCGATCGTCGCCAAGCCGAACTGGTCGGCGGCCGACATCCAGCAGGAGCTCGACAACAACGCGCAGGGCATCCTCGGCTATGTGGTGCGTTGGGTGGAGCAGGGCGTCGGCTGCTCGAAGGTGCCGGACATCCACAACGTCGGCCTGATGGAAGACCGCGCGACGCTGCGCATCTCCAGCCAGCACATCGCGAACTGGCTGCTGCACGGCGTCGTGAGCGAGGCGCAGGTGAAGGAGACCTTCGAGCGCATGGCAAAGGTGGTCGACCAGCAGAACGCCGGCGATCCGCTGTATCGCCCGATGGCGCCAAACTTCGCCGATTCATATGCGTATCGCGCGGCGAGCGACCTGGTGTTTAAGGGTCTGTTGCAACCTGCCGGCTACACCGAGCCGCTGTTGCATGCATGGCGCCTGAAGTTCAAGAAAGAAGTGATGGGCGTCTGATTTTTATTGCCCTTGCTAAAAACGCCGGCCAATGGCCGGCGTTTTGTTTTGGACAAAGATCTTCCGGACCGGCATGAAAAGCCGGATGGAACTGCTCTCACCAGCACGTTCCAAATCGCGTCCCGGCTTTTCAATAGCCTGGCTCACACGTCAGGCATGCCGTCCCGTCAATGCTTCCGGAGCTCTTCATGGCTATTGCCCAAATTCAGAATACGAGTCATTCCGTTAAATTCCCCAAAACGCCAGATCCAGTAAACAATGAAACGGGGGCAGAGAGTCGTGTCACAACGCCGCAGATGCGGCAGGAATACAAGCTGGCGCAACAGGCATCAAAATTTTTTGTCCTGCCTGACGATGTAACACCCCTGATCCTGAATCAATCCGGCAAGGTCGTTTTCAATCTTGGACTGACCTGCAAATACTGGAACCTCGAGGTACGCGAGTTTCTGACGCAAAAGCCCCAGGGCCAAAAAATCCTGCGCGAGAAGTATGAGAAGGCGTTTCGCAGCCAGCACCGGATGTCGGTGGTCGATGCATTCCGAGCCCTGAGCTCGACTTCTTTTCAGAAGTTTTTTGACTTTGACGATAGCTTTATGGGGAAGGAATGCATCACGGAGTTGAGGACATCCAGGGATCCCGTTTACCTGGAGCCGCCCTGCAAAGGCTATTGGATGACCCCCAACCTGCAATCGGCTCTGACAGGCCGCGGCTCCAGGCTGACCATTATCAAAATCGACTCTCCAGATGCGGCATGCACGCGGGCGATCATTAAGGCCATCAAGGCCGTTCCGTCGAACGGCTTCGTCGCACTGAGCATCTCATCGGCGATGCTGTCTTCACCCAACACTGCAGAAATATCGGACGCGATTGCCAGTCATCCTGTGGTGGCACATATTGAATGCGTCGGGAACAATGAGCTATCGACGGGCGATCAGGTTGTTGAGTGGATAAATCTCCTTTCCAGCAAAAACGCAAACGTCACCTCGTTTTCATTGACAAATTGCAAGCTGGATGAGCAGAGCTCTAAAGTGTTGTCTCAATTTCTGGCAGAGTCGACAGGAATCGATGAACTTGAAATCTGCGAAGCCCAAACATCTGCCGACAATGTAGACAATCTGTTTAGTGCTGTTCGTGCAAGGAATGCCAGCGCTGATACAAAGCTGACGTTGCATTTCACGGCAGGCAATTTGCAAGACTTGATAGACGCGAGGAAGAGTTCGGCATTAGTTATGGACGGAATTTATATCCGTGAACCTGGTCAACCCTGGGCCATCCAGGAAGATCCGGTAGAGATCCGGGAAGATCAAGCAAAGGAGTCGCTTGCCCAAAAGGATTCCAGCGCTCCCGATTCGGGCGACGATGATTCGAGCAGTATTGTGGGAGATTCTTCCTCTGGCGACGATGATTCGAGCAGTATTGTGGGAGATTCTTCCTCTGGCGACGATAATTACGGGAGTGAGTTCGACACTTCCGATGATGAGTCGACTGCTAACAAAGGGTGAAACCCGGTTTGTAAAAGCGCAGAAGAAACGCCCTCCGATGGAGGGCGTTTTCATTGAGAGTATCTGAATAATTCAGGCCGCCAGCTTCTGCTCCTGCTCAGCCGGCGCCGACGTACGGATCAGGTGATCGAACGCCCCGAGTGCTGCCTTGGATCCTTCGCCCATGGCGATGATGATCTGTTTGTACGGTACGGTCGTTACGTCACCCGCGGCGAACACGCCCGGCACCGAGGTCTGGCCCTTGGCATCGACCTCGATTTCGCCGCGGTTCGACAGCGCAACCGACCCCTTGATCCAATCGGTATTCGGCAGCAGGCCGATCTGCACGAAGATACCTTCGAGTTCGAGCGTCTTCGATTCGCCACTCTTGCGGTCGGTGTAGCGCATGCCGTTCACCTTCGTGCCGTCGCCGGTCACTTCGGTGGTCTGTGCATCGGTGATCACCGTTACGTTTGGCAGGCTGCGCAGCTTGCGCTGCAGGACTTCATCAGCGCGCAGCTTCGAATCAAATTCGAGCAGCGTCACATGACTGACGATGCCCGCGAGGTCAATCGCCGCCTCAACCCCGGAGTTGCCGCCGCCGACGACCGACACGCGCTTGCCCTTGAACAGCGGACCGTCGCAGTGCGGGCAGTAGGCCACGCCCTTGTTCCGGTATTCCTTTTCGCCCGGCACGTTCAGCTCGCGCCAGCGCGCGCCGGTGGCGATGATCACCGACTTCGACTTCAGGCTCGCGCCGCTCTCGAGCTTCACCTCGATCAGGTCACCCGGCACCAGTGCGGCGGCGCGCTGCAGGTTCATCACGTCGACCTCGTATTCCTTGACATGCTGCTCCAGTGCCGCAACCAGCTTCGGGCCTTCGGTTTCCTTCACCGAGATGAAGTTCTCAATGCCCATCGTGTCGAGCACCTGGCCGCCGAAGCGCTCGGCGACCACGCCGGTACGGATGCCCTTGCGCGCCGAATAAATGGCCGCTGCCGCGCCGGCCGGGCCGCCGCCGACGATCAG
>JAIXUS010000035.1 GCA_027483445.1 Bacteroidota bacterium
AAGCGGCGGTGAGTCGCGCTCGTGCCCTTCAGGCCGAGCGGGAGATGCAGCATGGCTGAACTTCCAACCATGACATCTCCCACCAGAGAGGCGATCTTTGCGGCGTATGAGGCAGATGCAAACGACGGCTTTCGTAGTCATCTGGGAGCGTCCCTCATTGGCAAGGAGTGCGAGCGCGCGATCTGGTTCGACTTTCGGTGGGTGACGCGTGTCCGTCATCCGGGGCGGCTTCTTCGTCTGTTTGAAACCGGACAGATTGAAGAGGCTCGGCTGGTTCAAAACCTTCGTCGAACGGGGGCCACGGTCTTGGAGGTGGACCCTGAAACCGGACGGCAGTTTCGGGTTCAGGCGCATGGTGGTCACTTTGGTGGCTCGCTTGATGGCATCGCGCTCAACCTGCTGGAAGCACCGAAGACCTGGCATGTTCTTGAGTTTAAAACCCACTCAGTCAAGAGCTTCAACGATCTGCTGGCCAAGAAAGTCCGGGATAGCAAGCCACTGCACTTTGCGCAGATGCAGACCTACATGCATTTGATGGGCTTGACTCGAGCGATGTACTTAGCGGTCTGCAAAGACACGGACGATGTGTATATCGAGCGCATCGAGGCGGATTCAACTTTCGCGCAAGGACTCATGAGCAAAGCCGAACGGGTCATCTTTTCAGCTACGCCTCCTCCGCGTGTCAGTACCGATCCCGCGTGGTTCCAGTGCCGAATGTGTGATCACGCTCCTGTCTGTCATGGCAATCAATCGGATGCCGCTGCGCCTGAAGTGAATTGTCGTACCTGTCTGCAAGCAACACCCGTAGATGGCGGGTGGCACTGTGCAAGGCATGACCGTCGATTGACAGAGGCTGACCAGCGTGCTGCATGCGCTGTGCACCTCTTTATCCCGGCGCTTGTGCCGGGCATGCAAATCGACGCAGGCGAGGACTGGGTCGAGTACGAGTTCGCCAGTGGGAATCGCTGGCGCGACACCGGTATGAACAAGTATGCGAACACCTATTATGGAGAACAAACATGAGCCTGACCTTGCGTCCGTATCAAAACGGTGCCATCCAAGGCATCTACAACTATTTTCATGCAGCCACTGGCAATCCGCTGGTGGTAATCCCGACGGCTGGTGGTAAGTCACTGGTCATGGCGACCTTCGTTGAAGGGGTGCTTAAGGCATATCCGGATCAACGCATTCTGATCGTGACCCATGTGCGGGAGTTGATCGAGCAAAACTACACTGAGCTGAAAAAACTCTGGCCGGATGCACCAGCGGGCATTTACTCGGCCGGCTTAAAGCAGCGCGACATTCATGCCCGCATTCTCTTTGCCGGCATCCAGTCGATTCACAAGCGGGTCTACGATGTCCAGCAGTGCGATTTGGTACTGATCGATGAAGCGCACCTGATTCCACGCTCATCGAACACCATGTACCGCCGCTTTCTGTCGGAACTTTCCCGTATCAATCCAGAGATGAAGGTCATTGGCTTGACCGCGACCCCTTACCGGCTGGACTCAGGTCTGCTGCACGAAGGAGATGATGCGATCTTTACCGACATTGCTTACGAGATTTCGGTACGGGAGCTGATCGATCAAGGCTATCTTTCTCCTCTGATTTCTAAGCGCATGGCCACCCAGATTGATGTAACTGGCGTCGGCACCCGTGGTGGTGAGTTTATTGCGAAGGATCTTGAAGCCGCTGTCGATCAGGACTCGATTACACAGGCTGCGGTTGATGAAATCATCTCCTATGGCAAGGATCGAAATAGCTGGCTCATTTTCTGCGCTGGAGTAGACCATGCCTTCCATGTCCGCGACGCGATCCGCTCGCGAGGCGTGAGTTGCGAGACGATTGTCGGCGACACACCCGGACCGCAGCGCGAGGCCCTCATCAATGATTTCAAGGCGGGCAGAATTCAGTGCCTGACCAATGCCAACGTGCTGACCACGGGCTTCAATGCCCCGGGCGTGGACCTGTTGGCCATGCTTCGTCCTACGAAATCGGCTGGCCTGTATGTTCAGATCGTCGGACGAGGGTGCCGCCTGGCACCCGGCAAGACGGACTGCCTAGTGCTGGACTTCGCTGGCAATATCGCCCGTCATGGACCGATCGATGCCGTCAAACCCAAGCGTCCTAAAGTTGGTGAAGAGGGCGTTGCGCCTACCAAGGCCTGTCCGGACTGTTTCAGCATTGTCCATACCTCAGTACGCACGTGTCCCGACTGCGGGCACGAGTTTCCGCTGCCAGAACTCAAGATCGACGCCAAGGCCAGCAATCTGGATGTGCTGACTTCGGGCAAATCGCAATGGGTACCGGTGACCCGCGTCTCCTACGCACGCCACGATAAACCAGGAAAGCCGCCATCACTACGGGTGGACTACTGGAGCGGGCTCACGCACCACAGCGAATGGATCTGCATCGAGCATCCGGGCTACCCGCGCCAGAAGGCAGCGTCGTGGTGGGCTAATCGCGTTCAAGGGCTGCCGTTGCCTCAGCGAGTAGATGAAGCAATCGCCTGCGCGGCCAAGCTGCGCTGTCCCTCTGAAATTGCTGTGCGTCCGAGCGGGCGTTACACCGAGGTGGTCGGCGCCCGATTTTAATGATGTGCGCCATTTGTCGGCGTGACGCCCGAGGCTACGGGTTCGCGCCGTCGTTCATCCGTATCGATGCACCAACCGTGAAGCTTTGCTCACGAAGGTGTCAGGACATTACAGGAAAGCTTAGTGGAATGATCGACCCGAATAAACATGAAACCGATGCACTGCTTGCGGCCAGTATCAGCGGCGGCGCCTTTGTCGAGACAATCGGCAAGACTGATCTTTCAGGCTGGACTGAGCAGGAGTGGGCCGCGCTGATAGATGTGATCGTCACGTCGTTTCAGGATTTTCTGCGTCAGGCATACGCCGATGATCCCCCGTTTTAAGGAGCGCCATGACGAACAAGAATTACATGGCGCAGCTGGGCGCAACCTTAGTGGATCGTGGATTTCCGATTCTTCCGATCCAGCCGAACACCAAAAAGCCGGGCCTGTATAAGCTTGGCGAATGGCATGAGTACCCTAAATGGAGCCGGCATTGCGAGCGCGACACCACTGAAAACGAAGTCGATATCTGGGGCAACTGGCCTGAAGCGGGTATCGGTATTGCCGCTGGTCGGGTCATTGGCATCGATATCGATGTTCTCGCATCGCTTGCTGTTGCCATGGAAATCGAAGCCTTGGCCAAGCGGATGCTGGGTGATACGCCTGCGGTACGCATCGGTCATGCGCCCAAACGGCTACTGGTCTATCGTGCCGTTCAGCCGTTTGCAGGATTTAAGTACCCGCCGATCGAAGTGCTGGGTATGGGTCAGCAGTTCATCGCCTACGGCGTTCATCCCGATACCGGACAGCCCTATAGCTGGCCAGTGAGTACCTTGGCCGATCTCTCGCCAGAAGACTTACCTGCAATTACTGAGGCGCAGGCACGCGAGTTCGCGAAGGAGGCTTACCAGTTAATACCAGCAGATTTACGACCGAAGACTCTCGGGGTAGGGCTGCGCGCCAACATGGAAAGCGCGAACCTGCCAGAGCAGCGGGGCACCTTCGAGGCTGTCGAGGATGCACTCATCCACATATTGAACGCGGACCTTGACTACGATAGCTGGATTCGCATTGGTATGGCGATCAAGGGGGCGTTGGCCGATGAAGGATGGCCACTATTTGAGCGATGGTCGCAAAGTTCTCAGAAATATGACGCCAAGACTACAGCGCGTAGCTGGCGAAGCTTTGCGCCGCAGCGTATCGGAGCAGGAACTATCTACAAACTGGCACTGGATAACGGCTGGATACCTGCTGCTGATATGCAGATCAATGGTGAGATCGTCATGAATGGGCATCACCCGGCACGGGAGATGCTCAATGCGTTGCAATCGAACGATCCGATTGTCCTTGAGCCTGCAGAAGTTTCGCTACCACCCCCTAAGCCTATGCCAGCTGGCTGGGATCAGGTCGGAGGGGTAATCGCAGACCTGATGACGTTGATGGCAGCAACCGCTAAGCGTCCCCAGCCAGTGCTGGCGCTGGGCGCAAGTCTGTGTGCCATCGGTGCGCTGATGGGGCGCAAGTACCGAACCGAGAGCAACATAAGATCGAATCTTTACGTGGTTGGCATTGCCGAGAGCGGTGCAGGGAAAAATCACAGCCGGATCGTGATCAATGAATTATTCCGCAAGGCTAATCTGCTGCAATACCTCGGGGGTAACAAGATCGCCTCCGGCTCGGGTCTTTTGACTGCCATCCAACGACAGCCGGCAATTTTGTTTCAGCTTGATGAGTTCGGGATGTTCTTGTCTGCGGCAGCCGACCGGAAGCGGTCCCCGCGTTATGTGTGCGAGATCCTGGATCTGATGACTGAGCTGTAC
>JAIXUS010000071.1 GCA_027483445.1 Bacteroidota bacterium
AGAGGAAGTTCAATAACACTGTCCGTTAACGGTTCGCGCATAAACGCTGGTTGGGTTTGGTGACCGAAAGTTATCAGTTCACCACGAAATTTCCAAAGGACCGAGAGCTCAAATTTTCTCCAAAAACCCAACTGGCGATTATGCGCTGTTACATGCCGGCATTTGTCCACATACATTGGTAGTAATCTGTTTGGGCGAATTGAGACAGTCAACATTGCCTCAAAAGTAGGCTCGCGAGAATTCCAGGATTGATGATTCAGCTTTTCATTTTTTCATCATGGAGCGGCGCATTTTATTCCGCAGAAAAGTCAGCCCATTTAAAATTTAGTCCTAGCGCCGATCATTCAGCGATTCAATTGTCAGCCAGTGAATATTTGTTCAGCTGTTGATTTCAGCAAGTGCAAACATTTCAGCCGGCGCGGTTTGTTCAATTGTCCTTTCGTCTTGGAAATAATTGAGTCAACTCGATTTAAAGAAATCAGCAAGCGCCGATTTTATAATTGTCCTTTCACGTTTAAAATATTCAGGTCTGCAAATTGAGTCAGCAAGTTTTAAAAATCCAACCGGCGCGATTTTCTATTTTTCAATTCGCCGCGGAAAACGAGCGAAAGAACACTCACAATGCTGGCATGTAACATGTTCATTTTTATGAAGATGGCAGAACGCCGCAGAATGGAGTTTTTAGGGAAAAGAGTATCCACCCTTGATGAATTAAAACACGAAGGATTTGGAGGCCCTAGAATTGGATTTTCCAGTTATAACGATTGGGATAAATTCATTCAGGACGAATTAAAATACACCGATGATCCGAAATGGATATCTGAGCTAAACAAATGGAAAGCCCTGTATCCACAGTTCAATAATCACAATCAAATTTCACTTTTTTAAACCCACTCAAAATGAAACAAATTCCGATTTTATTCAAACCAGAAATGGTGAAGGCCATTTTAAATGACCTTAAAACACAGACTAGACGAGTCATAAATCCACAGCCGGCAGTAAGTGAAGCTCGTTATGACGGGACATTAGTTGATATGGACGAAAAGCTTTATCATTTTTTGGAGCATACAGAGAACGGCGACCCATTTGAGAAATACTATAACTTAGGTCTATGCCCATACGGCAATACCGGAGATGTGCTTTGGGTGAGGGAAACGTGGATGCGTTTACCTAGAGCAGGATTTTATGCTTACAAGGCAAGTCACCCATCATTTGAAAAAGGTGAGCTCAAGAATAATCTTTTACACGAGTATGGATATAGATGGAAACCATCCATCCACATGCCGAAGGAAGCCTGTAGATTATTTCTTGAGAATAAGAATGTACGTGTTCAGAGAATTAGTCAAATATCCGATGAAGATTGCATTGCCGAGGGAATTGAGTTTGTTGGCGAGGATTTAATAGCAGGCGGAGAGATGTATCGTGGTAAATGGTACCATAACTATGGGAAATATGGATATACTTTTTTAAGTCCCCGTGATAGCTTTATCTCGCTTTGGCAGTCAATTAATGGAGTTCCTAAGCCTATTCAGATAGTAATTGACGGAAAGCTTAAAACTATTGGATATATAGTTTTCCCCTTCAATGAAGAATACGCAGAGCCTTTTTCCGGATTAACAAAATGGAGAGGTAAACCACTTACTGTTGCTACTAACCCTTGGGTTTGGGTGATTGAATTTGAAAGAATGAAAGGGGGTGTGAAATGAATCGTCACGCAATATTTTCCCCATCCGGTAAATACCGATATGTATTAATTCGGACTTGGGATCCTACACTGGAATCTGTTGCATTTATAATGCTTAATCCTTCAACAGCAGACGAAAAAAAAGATGATGCTACAATTAGGAGGTGTATTGGATTTACGAAGGATTGGGGCTTTGGGAAATTAGTTGTATTGAACCTTTTTGCTATGGTTGCCACAAAACCCAAAGATCTGCTAAACGAATCCAATCCTATTGGAAATGACAATGAAGCCTTTATTCAATCATTTACGAAGGATTCAAAGTTTATTATCTGTGCGTGGGGTAATTCATTGATTGTAAAACAGCTTTTGAAGAAGTGTCCTAATTACAAACCATTCAAAAACCTAAAACATCCACTGTTCTACTTGGATTTATGTAATGATGGAACCCCTAAACATCCTCTCTATTTACGGAAGGATTTAAATCCAATCCCTTTCCATTATTCGAGAGTTTCACTTACAAAATACGGCGAGTTATGACAAAATCAATCATTGATGTTACCGACCAATTTTGCGGTGCCGGAGGCAGCTCTCAAGGCGTGAGAAACTTTAGCCGCCGTATTGGTGGTGGTGTAGAGGTAAAACTTGCCTTAAATCACTGGAAGCTTGCCATTGAAACACACAGCACCAATTTTCAAGAAACACTGCACGACTGCACGGATATTTCCGCATGCGACCCACGTCGTTACCCGAGAACCTCAATTCTCATTACATCACCCGAATGTACAAATCACAGTTTGGCGAAAGGTCAAAAACAGGTAAAGGCCCAGCTGGATTTGTTCGATTCCGGCAAGCTCGATCCGGCAGCCGAAAGGAGCCGGGCAACGATGTGGGATGTTTGCCGATTTGCAGAGTATCACCAATATGAGTGCATAATCGTCGAGAATGTTGTTGATGCCCGTAAATGGATTATGTGGGAAGCCTGGTTAAAGGCAATGCATTTGTTGGGCTACAGGCATAAATGTGTGTACTTAAATAGCCAGCATTGCCATCCAACACCACAGAGCCGAGATAGAATGTATGTTGTGTTTTGGAAAAAAGGGAACAAGGCCCCAAAGCTTGACTACACGCCTCGGGCATACTGTCAGCAGTGTGGAAATGATGTAAATGCTATTCAAACTTGGAAACGCCCTGATGTTAAATTTGGGAAATACAAGCAGCAATACTTGTATCGTTGCCCGGTGCATGGATGCGTGGTAGAGCCATACTATTACGCAGCATTTAATATCATTGATTGGAGCGATAAAGGGAAGCGAATCGGCGACCGAAAGAAAGCTCTTAGCGATAACACCCTTCGACGGATTAAACATGGTTTGCAGAAGTATGGCAACCAAGCCTTGACGGTTGCTAATTATAATTCAGGTTATTGTAAACCCTCTTATGAACCTATCGGAACATTAACAACTTCTGGTCAGATAGGAATAGCAATGCCTTTCATAATAAAAGGCGAACACACCCTGATGAATGGCTATGTAAAGTCTGCAATGGAGGCGGCGCAAACACAAACGGTTCGGCAGTCGATGGGAATGGTTTTCCCGAGCATAATCGAGATGAATAGAACTGGAGAATGTAAGCCAGCAACAGAGCCAACAGCAACAATAACAGCCGGTGGGATCAACCATGCAATAATACAGCCTGAAAGCCTTAAATCCTTTTTGGCATACAACTACTCCGGTAACCAGGTTTCTCGGATTACCGATCCTATTGACACCGTTTCGACCGTCGATAGAGCAGCCATTATTCAAAACATCGACGAGCTGGTTGAGAATTGCTATTACCGCATGATTAAACCACACGAGGTAAAGCTTGCAATGGCTTTCGATAAAGACTACATAATTCTCGGCGACGGCAAAGCACAAGTGAAACAATGCGGTAATGCTGTAACGCCACCGGTCATGGAGTGGTTGGTGGAGCAGTGTGTAACGTCTTTAATGTAAAACAGCGCAGGACTGATTTCCTGAATAACAAGCACAACACAATGGATAGCGTATACAGAATTGCATCATCTGAAAAGATTGGTGGAAATTTTTTCACTGTCGGTAAAAAGTCGAAAGTCACAGAAAAAATATTCTGGGATATTGTTGAGAAAAATGTAAAGTACATAACTCGAAATCAACCGAACAAATTTTCTGAAACACTTGAATTAGTTAAAAGTCACCTTATGAAAAAGGAAGCATTGACAATTGGCGATACTTGGTTTAAAATTTCAAATAGATAACAGCGCAGGACTGATTTCCTGAATAAATACAATCAAAACAATGGATAACACCGAAAAATTAAACTGCTGGGCAGTGGTAGAGCTTATGGGCCACCAAAAGATTGCCGGACACATTTCTGAAACAACTGTTGCCGGCGCTGCGATGCTTCGCGTTGATGTGCCGGAAACAAAGACAAAGCCTGAATTCACTCGATTTCTTGGCGCATCGGCTATTTATGCCATTAATCCATGCACTGAGGAGTTTGCTCGCCAGTGCTGTGAGGCTCTCGACCTGAGACCTGTTCAAATCTGGGAAGTTGACCGGGAAATTCAAAAGAAGGTAGAAGAGCGTGTTAACTGGAGATTAGAACAACATAATCACTAACAGCCTTGGACGGGCTTTGTAAAATCCAAAACAAAATGCTAGAATTTTTAGGTAAAAAAGCAAAAGACAAAATCACAGGGTTTGAGGGGATAATCACCTCAAAGCACATTTACTTAACTGGATGCAATCAATATGGTATCCAGCCCCCTGTTGATAGCAACGGCAAAATTCCCACTGTAGGATATTTTGATGAGGGTAGAATTGAAATCATCGGTGAGGGAATAGCCCCCAGTGATGTTGTTGCTGATCAAAAAGGATGTGATTTTCGAGAGCATCCATAGTAGTTCGGTCAATCACAGGATGCTTGCTGAAAGGCATCCTGTGATTACTGATAACGTTCTCATGCCATGATCTATTAAGAGTTGATTTTTAATTTCTCATCAGTTCCATTAAATTATTTCCTTCTATATCTCCTAAGTTATCACCAAGAATTTCGGTTGCTATTGGTTTGAAAAATTCATTGAAATCGCTCGATTTATCAATCACTTTATTGTCTGTCATATCAATTAGATAAAACATTCGATTAGCTCCTTGATTTGTTTGATAAATATATCTTGCAATTTCGTATTCATTATCTTTGTTTACATCAGTGAATTGAGAAACTATTGAATAGTGCACCGGAAGGCAAAAGATATCTTCCTTTAGTTTTTCGATTTCGTTCATTTTTTTTAGATTGTGGATTCCGAAATATGATTCGTCAATTATTGCTTTAACCTTATCCTCCTTTGAAGTACAAGAGGTAAAAACCATAATTAGAGTCGAGAAAATTATTTTTTTCATTCTTGTTTGTTAAATTTGTTCACCTTTTTAATTCAAAAAACATGCCAATTGATTACAAAATATATCATCCAAAGTGGAAGCTTATTTCCCGTTTAATTCGATTTAAACGTGCTCAGAATAAATGTGAATGGTGTGGGGCTGAAAACTATCAGCCTCACCCATTAACGGGTTCAAAAGTGATTTTAACCGTTGCTCATATTGACCGGAATAAAGACAACAACCGATTTAACAACCTTGCAGCTCTATGCCAACGGTGCCACCTGAATCATGATAAGGAGCAGCATGTGGCAAACAGGAAGTATAAAGAAAACCAGCTTTCTATAGACTATTGCGTTTCAAGAGAAGCCTTGTAATCAAGAAACTGTTTAATACGTCTAGCATTTAAATCATATAGTTTAACTGCTAATTCTTCAGCTTTGCTAATCTCTATATTGTAAAATGAAGTGTAAAGATTACCAAGCCTCGCACTGCTTTTTTTGTTGCTGTATTTGTTATACAAATCAACTATTTCTTCAGCGTAATAATAATTGTTGTTTGCTTCATATACATCTCTAAAATACTGATCAAATTCTGGGCTTATTGAAATGTGATCAAAATAAACTTGAGCATACTTCCTTTTTTTATTGATTATCACATAAGGAATCATTTCCTTTTTGCATTTCTCAAACCATTCATTCGCATCGTCAACATCGTTGCCTTTGATTATTTCAAATTTTTTCATATTAAAATTTTATGTATTCAGATTTTACAAAACCAATATTGTCGTTTTTCGGATTTTTCACTTTTATCCATCCGGTTTTTTCTTCCAAGATGATAAGTTGGTCATTTAATTTAAGCTCTTCCAGTATGCTTGAATTAGTATTTGGAGTCTCCCTTAAATTTAATGATTTGGATTTTACATAAACCGTTTTTCCAACCTTGGAATAATATTTATTGTTTGAATTTCTTTCAGAGTCTCTATATCCATTTGATTTTTTATTTGTTGACACACGATTGCTGTAATTATAGCTTCTTCCTTTACTGCTACCTGTACAAACCCCGCAGGTGCCTCCATTACTACAGTGCTTGCAGCTTGAACAATTAGAACAAGCTGTGCAGTTATCAGAACCAGTACACCGAGCTTCCTTTGCATCACAGCATGAAGCTATTATCTTTTTTGATTGGGCGTTTAGGCTTATTGCCACGAATAGAAGTAAAATGGATAGGTATCTAGCTTTCATCTTATTTTGATTGCTTAGGTCTGGCAAAAATTTATAGTTTCAGTTTACAAATTACTGCGCTTGCAGAAAAGAAAAATTGAGATGGACACGATGGACACATGGACATAGAATTTTTATATAGTAGATTATCAATGTATTATATATTTCGAGAGGTTGTTTTGATGCCTGTTTTGTGTCCATCTGTGTCCATGTATGTCCAAGCATGTCCAAAAGTGGTTTGGACACAAACACCCCTCCCGTGGACACACATGGACATAAGCCTTTTTTGAGTGCAAGCCTAAAATTCTATGAATCAAACAGATGTAAGGTTTGTGTCCAAATGTCCATCGTGTCCAACGAAAAAACATGAAATTTTTGAAGCCGATTCAATTTGAAATTGATTGAAGCCCTTCATCTTATTGATGATGTTAAAAACAGCCTGATAAGAAAAATTGAGATGGACAAGAATAATTGAGTGGTGCGCGTATTTTTGGGATAATGACAGTCAAAGTAAGATTCGACCTGATTGCAAACTGTTATCTAAAGGAGCGGTATCCTGAAGGCATTCGCTACGATACCACAGATAACCTCACTATATTTTTGTTTAGCCTGTTTCGTAAGCCAAAGCCCGGAGAAATTAATCGTGATGAAAGTGATGGGGTGTTGATTATTCTATCTGATCAGTGGGTGCATGATGGCCGGATATTTATTTCCGCTTCATCGGTTAAGTCGGCGAAACTGTTCGTTGAGAATTTTGTCAAGGACCAGCTTTTCCATGAGCTTGAATTACTCCTGGTTAATACACCACACAAAAGGTTCCGGGGAATAAATTTCTGCATCGATAACTTTATGAATCGATACGGCCTCGACAAAGCTGCCGATCGCGAACGATTTAAAAAAGCGTTTTATCGCCACCGCCAAAAGATTGAAAAAATTTCGGGCAGTTTTGTCCCCTCGCGTCCCCTCGACTTAAACACTAATGTTCCTTACCATGGATATCCTTCACCAGCCTCTCGATAATATAGGAGGCAACCACCGTTCAATCTGGATTCTGCCAGCTTCAAAAGCTCCGGCATTCATTCAGGTATCTAAACTCAATGTAATTACTGGGTTGAATCTATCCACTTGGAATAAGATTGATTTCACCTTCGATTCACTGAGCTTCGAACAAACACCGTTTACCTTCGAGGGTGAGGATGGATTTCTGAAAGTTCTCGAAGGGATGATTCCTAAAGATCGTATCGAGGTAACACGCATACTGAACAAGTATCGAAACTCGATGGTGGTGGTGGTGTTTCAGGATCGCAACGGAACCAAGCGCCTTATAGGATCTAGGCAATATCCGGCACTGTTTACATATATAATAGGTAATGGCCCAAAGCCATCTGACCCAAATATGTATAGAGTGACCATCCAACAGGCTGACCGCGACGAAGCCCCTTACTACTCAATAGAGTAGTGTCCTTTGTTCGCCATTTGTGGCCAATAATCTTTGTGGCCTCTTTAAGCTGCAAATGGCGAAACAACTCATTCATGCCCTCGCAAGAGGATTGTGGGCAATGAACCCCGAATATGCGGAGGCTCAACTGCCTTACATTCATGGGTTGCTTCGCGGCAATGATTCATCGAATTTTTCTTTCAATGGCAAACTAAACGGCAATGCCCTTCCCTACATCGTAGCGGGAGGGCAAACTGTTTTTTTGGAGGCTGATACTTGGTACGGAAAGCAGCAGAT
The DNA here is from genome assembly GCA_027483445.1 of Bacteroidota bacterium. GTDB lineage: Bacteria > Bacteroidota > Bacteroidia > M30B66 > M30B66 > CAMCXT01. The sequence continues at coordinate 8,038 of JAIXUS010000071.1, forward strand.
GAACAGCATTCCGGCTGGATCTGTGGTAGTAGTGCCACTTTCCGGTCCAATCATGAAGGAGGATTACTGCTTCACTCCCGGCAGTATGACCATCGCTCGATGGATTACCCAGCTGGCTCAGAATGGCAATGTGAAAGGTATTGTTCTTTCGGTTGATTCGCCAGGCGGTATGGTTGACGGCACTCAAACACTTGCTGATGCCATCAAATACGCCGCTAAAATCAAATCGGTTAAATCCTTCATCAACGATGGGATGGCATGTTCAGCCGGATACTGGATACCTTCGGCATCCGATGAAATCGTAGCTTCCAGAGCCACCGACACCATTGGCTCAATTGGAGTTTACGTTCAGCTTGCAGATTGGGAGAAATACTACCTCGATGAGCATAACCTTCGAGTGATCTCCATTTATGCCGACCAGAGCGATGAGAAGAATTCAACCTATATCGAGGCGCTCAAAGGCAACGATAAACTGATTAAGCGGGAAATGCTTAATCCACTTGCGGATGCCTTCATCAACGCGGTTAAAACCAACCGTGCCGGTAAGCTCAACCTGAGCGCCGGTGATCCATTCCGAGGAAAGGTTTACATGGCCGAAGAGGCTAAAGAAATTGGCCTTATAGACCGCATCGCATCACTCGAAGAGGTGATCGATGGTATCGCTTCGAGCAGCTCATCAAAATCCACGCACTTAATCCAATCCAATACCATGAAGAAGTTCTCTATCAGCGGGAAGCTTGCTAGCCTTTTCGCGTTCCTTAAAACTGATGCTCCGGCCGCTGATGCCTCCAAAGAGGTTGAACTTTCGGATGATCAAATGGCCTCTGTTTTCGAAAAAGCGAATGCCGCTATTGGCCTCGAAGCACAGGTTAAAACACTTGGCGAACAGCTCCAGGCTGCCAATGAGGCGAAAGCGACATTGGAGGGCACCGTAGCCACACTCACCAAGGATAAAGAAACCCTTGGCGGTCAGGTAATATCGCTTAAAGCGGATGTTGAAAGCCTCAAGGGAGCACCCGGTGCAGGCCCTCACCAAGTATTCCGCAAAGGAGCGGATTCAGATCCAGGAAATCCAACTGCAGGCCCAGGCCAAACTTCGGTTGATGCTGAGGCAAAATCTGCCGCAACTGCCTAAATCACTTGTATTCAATCCCTGTTTTACCAATAATAACGACACATGTCTGCCTTAACTATCAGCCTTTCTAACGAACTTGCCGAGTACGGCGGAAAGTTCTTCGCGCAAATGGTTAACAATGCCCAGTTTATGGACGATGTTATCTTTATGCGCAATGTTAAAACCCCCGTTGCGCTGCCAAAGCTCAACATTAATGGGGAGCCTCGCCCATACCGTGCAGATGATGACTTTGCAGGAAACACAATGCAAATCAGTGATCGCGAATTGATTGTTTATCAATCAAAATGGGATTTCAATCACATTGATCCTGAAGTGTTGCGAAACACTTATTTGGCAAAAGTGGAGGCTAAAGCTTTGGACCCTCAGAAAATCCCATTCAGTCAATTTGTGACCGGCGAAATCGTTCGCAACTACATGGCTGCGATCAACGACAAAACCTTCTGGTTGGGTGTTCGTAATGCTGCCGGTACAGGTGCCGCTTCAATCTTTACAGGTTTCGGAACCAGACTTGCCGAAGCCATCACTGCTGATGAGATTGAACCGATTGTAACCGGTGCCATCACCGATTCAAACGCTGTTTCGAAAATTGACACCTTCCATGAAGAGCTTCCAGCCTACATGAAAGATCGCGAAACCATCATCTACTGTTCATGGAACGTATTTGAGAAATATCGCCGCAATTACCGCGCAGCTCACGGGTTTACGTTTGATCCTAATCCAACAGGTGAATATCGCCTTGATGGAAAGCGTTCAACCCTTGTTCCTCGCAGCTGGATGGGAACATCACAGCGACTTGTTTGTGTTGCCGCTGAGCAAAAGAACATGTACATGGGCTTAGATTCAGATGGTGTGAAATTGTACCCAACAATTAAACACAACCTGATAATGGTTCGTGCAATGCTTCCTATCGGAGCGCAGTGGGCTGATCTCAGTGCAGTATTCTGCAACGACCAGGCTTAATCCTCCTTTTCCTTTCACCAATACACTACTCTCATGTCAGAATTGAAAACTCAGGCCGAACTCGAAAAACTGAAGAAAGACGAGTTGGTCGCCCTGGTACTCCAGATCCGGGATGAATACAAAAAGAAACTGGAGGAAGTCGCATCTGCTGATGTGATTAAACTGCAAGAAAAACTCGATGCATCTGAGACAGCCAACAAAGAGCTGACAGATGATCTCGTTCGTGTAAACGCCTTGCTGGCTAAATCCGAAAAGAATTCGAAGGCAGAAGCTGACGTTATTACTCACGGAAATACCAGCATCCGCATTTTGTCGCGCCAGTTCAGATTCCAAGGACGTCTAATCACTCCTGAGGTGTTGAAGGCTGACAAATCCATAGTCGATGCACTTATTGAAGAAGGGTGCGCGCTCATTGAAGTTGTTAAGTAATCCCCTAAAGCCATGAATTTACAGAATATCAGAGGCCTTCGCGGGGCTGACAACATGCCGGGAATCGCGGTTGAAATTTTCGCGGCTCCCAAAGAGTGGTTTGAAACCATTCAAAGGCCGGCCGCCGATGATGTGGTGATTGCCCAAAGCCACGTTTTTAAGCCCGGGCGCTCATTCCTCTCGATTTACAACTCCCTTAAATCGGGTGAGTTTAAATCTGAACCTAAAGGTGGTATCGATGGCCGTTATCAGGAGCAAATGGTCGAAGTATTTGTACCTGGCATCCGCCCTGAAGTGATGCGCGTTGCTCGCATTCTTCAGAATGTTGAATGCATTGTGATGGTTCGCGAGAATAACGGTAAAGTACTTCAATTAGGGTCTGCCGAGTATCCTGCTTACATTAGCTTCAGTTCAACCACAGGAAAGGCTGGATCAGATGATGTTGCCGGGTACAACATGAAGGCTGAATCCTTCGGTATCGCAACGCTGTTCTATACAGGAGCTCTTCCGGTGCTGGCTGATGGTGCAATTGCCAACGGCGTTGGATCTGTTGTGATGCCTCTCATTGGTTTGAACACCGGAAAGGTGTTCAAGGCCAGCCTTAGCCTGGGTAATGCTGGAATCACTATTGGTTCTTTTGCGCCTCAGGATGGAGATACTGAAGCTGATCTTGCACAAGGATTGGCGGATGCTATCGTTGCTGCCGGAATTCCGGGTGTAACCGGTGCGACCGCATCTGGAAACACATTGAATGTGAACGTTGTTGGAACATCGTTCAACGGATGGAACCTAAACGTGTTGGCCACAGATTCAGCGTTTACCGGTGAGGCTTCACTCACCATTGGTAACAGTGGTGCTGAAGGTGATACCATTTCTGTAGCCTTGTCGTTCGGTGGATTTGTAGTTCCACTTGGTAGCGTTACACGCCCTGCAGGTGCTTTGAGTACATCAGGCCTCGCCTCTTTGGTGGCTGCAGCCTGTGATCCTAACCCATTCAGCTTGGATGTTGTGGCTGATTCTTCTACGGTTAAATTCACCGTGGCAGATGCTAACGATCCAACGCTTGATGGCGCCTTCCTGGTTGTAAACGTAACCGGTGGAATCACCGACACCTCAAACCTTACTCAGAGAACTTTCTAAGACATACTTTTTGCTTTGTGATGGATCCCGATTGCCGAAAGGTGGTCGGGATTTTTTTTACTTTTATCCCGCGACATCAACACAGGGAAAAATATTACCCCTGGGAGAACCTCTGTGTTGATGTCGCAGTTAATACCGTAGCTCTCAGGGGTATTTTATTTATGGAACTCGACGAAACTCAAATTCAATTACGCATCGATAATTTCCTTCGGGAGTTTGAAGCCTGTCAAGCCAGTGAATGCGAACGTTTTTACCGAGTTTCTGAACTGTGCGACCTGATGCAAAAGCGCACCGGTATTCTCCCAAATGAGTTTTTGATAACCGAATCGCTCACACGATTAGCATTTCAACCTGTTCAAATAGAGGATGAAGTGCTTTACCCGATTCGCCCCGTCCTTTAACAGCCATCCATCGCCGCCGAAATTTGCGGCTATGATCGCCGAGATTGAAGATTATCTCCGAAATTCATCCAATTACACCCGAGGTTGTGAGCTGCTCAAAAAGTTCGCGCCCGATTCGCCATTGCATGGATTACTGGGCTCTGGGGAATCTACATTCACCCGGGGAAAACTTTCCGCAGCTCTTCAATCCATCAGCAGCCAGCATGAGGTAGAAACGCCCGAGGATAAACTTCCACCGCTCAAAGCTTTTAGAACCCTATCCGAATCAAAAGTGATGCGGATAGACTTCGCCAAGCTGCCCGATTCGCTCAAAGAGCAGATGAAGGAGAAGAATGCCCTATTTAAGCAGTCGGCCGAGCTGCACAGGATGCTCTCCATGGATATCTCCAACGCTGAGCGCTACTCCATGGCCATGCAGATCCTGTCCAACTTCGACCGTATCGATAAAATCTGGAAGGATGCTGAGGCCTTCCAGCAGCATGGTATCCTTCCAGTGGCCTCGAAGCCCGATGCCGGAGAAAGAACCGCCCTCGACCTTGCCCGGTTGCTGGAAAACTTAAAGAAAAACGCCTACAAAGTGAAGGATAAACCCGAGCGCATTGAGCGATACAAGGAGCTTTGTGCTCAAATTGAGGAGGTGGAAGATGCTCTTCGCAAAAGATGAATTCAGATCTCGCGCCGAACAGACCACCCGCGTATTTGCCGGAGGTACATCGCCGCATGTAACCGCAGGGGCAAAAGCCCTCAAATCTGCATTGCCCGAAGTTCTGCCTGATTCCGTCTATCACTACGTTTCCCGCGCTAAATGGTCGATGCATGACCTCCTTCAATACCTGTTATCCTTCACCGGTCCGGCTGATGTTTACTTCACCACTTGGAACATTACCATGGGGCCGGCCACCTTACTGATGGAACTCAAACGCGCAGGGCTCATTCGATCGCTGCATGCGGTTGTGGATTCTCGGGTGAAGGTAAACGCACCCGAAGCCCATCAAATCCTAATGATGAATGCCGATTCGCTCAAATTGGCCAAGGTTCACGCCAAAGTGATGGTAATACACAATGAGTTCCATTCTGCTGTGGTGGTGAGCTCGCAGAACTTCACCAACACCAAACGCATCGAGGCCGGAGTAATCGACACCCACGAACAAACAGCCCTTTCTCACTTGGAATGGCTCAAACCCTTATTTACCGAAGGCAATGGAACTATCTAATGTAGAACTCGAACAGCTTGAAGATTTGGCCTATTCGCTGATGAAACTCAGTGATATCGCGGTTGTCCTCGAATTAGATGAAACGCAGCTGTGTGAGGCTGCGTTAAATCCCGGAAACCCCGTCCATGCTGCATACCAACGCGGTAAACTCAGGTCAAAGGCTTCCATCCAGAAGGCTATCGTCGAAGCCGCCGCAAGCGGATCCACACCGGCCCAGAAATTGGCCTTCGACCTGATGACAATGCAGCAGGAGGAATTAGACCGAAAAACATGAGGATTCATAACCTCTTACCTGAAGCGAGAAACAAAATGGAACGCATCTACAACTACGTTTGCGGAGCTGTAGAGGATTCTGGATTGAGTGATGACGAAAAGGCGCTCTTAGAGCGCTGCAATTTTGCCGATGATCTATTGCGCCAACGCCATACCGATTCGGCCGTTGTGCGCATGCTCCGGCTTAAATTCGGGGTGTCACAGGCCACAGCATACAACGATGTGGCGACCACCAAATACATATTCAGCAGCATTCCGCTATCTGAAAAGGAATACGGCCTTAAACTCATGCTGGAGCTGAACATGAAAGTGATTCAGAAGTGCATGGAGAAAGGCGATTACAAGATTGTACGTGAGCTGCAGGAAACCCGGTTGAAGATATTCGACCGCATTAAGGGTGTAGATGAACTGCGCGAGGAATTGTCCGGAAATAACCGTCAGTCGAACACCTTCATCCTTCGGGTTTCTGTGAGTGATTCAGGAGGTCGCCCAAGAGACTTGGACATGATGAAAGATATCCAGGATCTCGGTGATGATGAAGTTGAAATGATCAATAATCGGGTGAATTCTGCTTTCATACCCGATAGCCTGATAGCCCAAATCAAAAAAACTGATGAGTAACCACATCCCATTGAAGTTTAACCGGTACCAGTTGCTTTCGCATCTCAATTTTGGGACGCGAAACACCCACATTTGTGGCCGTGGTGTCGGTAAAACCACCAATATCGGATGGATAATGCACAACGTGGTAACTGACATGCCACGTTCAGCCAATGCACTTGTTTGCCGCACATACCTTCAGGCGCTCACTAGAACACTGCCGGCTGTTATTGCCGGCCTTGAAACATTCGGCTACCGGCTTGGTCGAGATTTTTTGGTAGGGAAAGAGCCGCCAAGGCACTGGGAACGGCCATATTTTCCACCGCTCAGTTATGAGCACTTCATCGCTTTTCCGAATGGTGCCGGATATCACCTGGTAAGTCAGGATCGAAAAGGAACAGCCCGAGGATTCAATATCGATTCATGGATTGCTGATGAAGGGCTAAATCTGATAAAACAAATGCTCGATGATGAGATTTCAGTGGCCAATCGCGGAAACCTTTCGCGTTTCGCTCATTCACGCTATCATCATTCTGAAACCATCGTAAGTTCACAGCCTATTCTTCCGGAGAGCAAATGGCTTTTGGAAGCTTCTCAATATTATCGCATCGGAGGGCAGGATTATGAAGATTTCAGAAATGAGCTGGTCGATGTGCTGATGAACATCATCGACGCGAACACCGAGGAAGAAATAGAGCATCACTGGCAATTTGCCAAGAAGCTCAAGCGTGAGTTCAAATTCTATCGGCATACCGATATCATTCCGGTGACCAATGAAAAGCTGACATCTTTCTTCATCGATGCAGATGTGTTCGATAACATCGAGAATCTTGGATGGAAGTACATCAGGCAGCAACGCGCCTCGATGAGTGATCTTACGTTCCGGGTGGAGATTCTCAATGCCATCTTCACCATTTCTGAGAAAGGCTTTTATCCTGATTTGGCAGACCGCCACCTATACGATATCAGCGATTATTCTGCATTTGATGAACTGATCTACTCGGTTAATCCCGGTGAAGGTGTGAACTCGCTACTGGATCCTTCTATCAATCCGCAGATGCCCCTTCACATTGCTTGTGATTACGGGGGCTCGTTCAACTGTTTGTTGGCATCACAGGAATACGTCGACGAAGAGCGCATCGTCTCTGAATTCTACGCTTACCATCCTGAGAAGATGGATAATGTGGTGAATCAGTTCATCAAATACTTTGGCTCGCACCCCAAGAAGGAGGTTCACTTTTGGTATGACCAAACGGCCATCGGTACCAGTGGTTTGATTGAGTTTAACTACGCTGATGAAGTTCAGCGTTTGTTGCGTCAGGCCGGTTGGGATGTTCGGCCCCATTACGTTGGAGCTGCACCACCACACCCTATTAAATACCAGTTTATCGGTAAGCTTTTGTCGGAACGAGATCCATCGCTACCAAAGGTGCGGATGCATCGCGAGAACTGTAGAGCTACCTACAATTCCATGCGTATGGTAGCCATAAAGCAAGGGCGCAATGGATTTGAGAAGGACAAGTCGCCTGAGAAGAAATCCTCAGTTGACCAGGCGAAAGCCCCTCACCTTAGCGATGCCTTCGATGTGCTGATGTACCACAAGCACGCCGATAAGCAGCAGGGTGATAGCGGCTGGAGTGGGGGAGCGGTAGGGCTTTAGCCCTGAATTATAGGTATAGTAGACCCCGAGCAGGCATGCTCGGGGTTTTTTGTTGTGCCCCTCGAAAGGAGGTGGGCACTGGATGGCGGTCGCCATAGCGGAATCGCTGAAACCCCCGTAAATAGGGGCTTTCAGCGCATAGGAGCCCGTCCATATACCGAAAAACGCCCCCTCGGGCGGCCGCCGCCCCCCGCAGGGCGTGGCGGGGTGCGAAGCCAAATGTTCACTTCTGCACCGCGAAAAACGGGCATAAGTGACACATTTACTGGTATTTATATTTTGGAGGTGTAGAAAATTGACACAGAAACCCCGAAAAAATGTTGTAAAGTTTTGATTTTCAGGCAGTCATTTTATGTTTTCAAGCCCTAAAAATTTGGTCAAGTCGGTTGAATGCCCTATCTTTATTGGAGAATCCAACAAACAAGGAGGTAATACACAGACAGTCAGTTGATTGAAAGGATGAAGTTTGCCCATTTGCAAGCTCCCCACAGCCCTAAAACAAAGAAACCGCCAAAGGTTGCAGCCCTTGACGGTTAGTGCTAAAAACCCACTCAAATGAATTCTTAACGATGACAAAAGTACGGATAATTTCCCGAAACCCTCAAACCTGCATCACATCTATTGAATTGATGCCGTTTACCCGCCTGTTAAATCAAAAAACTGACTTGATATGACAGCGAGAGAATTAGTGCCAGTTTACAAACGTTCAGAGTATGCACCTGACGTTGAATTTATCACAAATACATTTCAGGCAGCGCGTTATTTGCGCTCACTGTATCCACTCGATGAATTGGAAATGCGGGAGCGATTCTATGCGGTTTACCTTACGAGGAATCATAAGGTGTTAGGCTTCCGACTTATTAGCGCGGGTGGTATCTGCTCAACTGTAGTAGACGTTCGATTGATAATGCAGGGCGCACTTTTGACAAATGCCACAGGTATTTTAATATGCCACAACCACCCATCAGGGAACAAAAACCCGTCAGAGCAAGATTTGAGCATAACAAAGACCATTTCTGAGGCCGCAAAGGTCATGGATTTTCAACTCTTAGACCACATCATTTTGACTCCAGGGCCGGACTTCTATTCATTCTGCAATGAAGGCAGACTTTAAACTTAAACCCACTCAAAACCATGACACCAATTCAGACCCAAATCGCGGAGCTTAAGGACATTCACGAGCGCCGCCAATTTTTGAAAACCCTTTCAACTGCTGTTAAACCTTTAATTGCAGAAGGAACATTTGAGAACGTTAATGATGCCATCACAGGCGCTATTTATAGCCTTGAAGGCCATACAACCCTGAAAACCTACGAACAATGGAAGTCAGAGGGAAAGCAGGTGAAAAAAGGGGAGAAAGCTCTTTTCGTTTGGGGAAAGCCAAAGCAGAAAGACAAAGCCGAGGAAACAGACGAAAAAGCCGATAAATTCTTCCCCCTGTGCTACTTATTCTCTAATTTGCAGGTGGAGTAAGGGAAAGCCCTAGAAAGTTCGTCAGATGGCTTGAAATCGAGCCGTCTGGCGGCTTCTTTCTTTGGAAGACCCAAAGAAAGAAGCAAAGAAAGGCCCTAGCGTTAACATTAGTAATGCATCAACATATTACAGTCGGTCAATACATTAGAGCCCTCCGGGTGCTCGCCCAGAGATATTCGGAAAAAGGAGAGCTTCCGTTTGAAATAGAACTATTTATAGAAGAAGAAGAGACATTTTTGCTTCTTTTTCCCAAAGAAATGTTAATGCCTGATGATTAATGTCATATAAATTATTAAATTATGTTAAAATACTGCCATAATTGTAGTTAAATTTATTTGGTATAAAATTAGGATAGGAGTGTTAACCAAATTTTCGTTTCTATGAGACAATTTTCAAAAGTGCTGTTAGTCGCGATAGCGATTCTCACAGCAACCGGTAGTCTTTCTGCCGGAGGAGACACCAAGTCGAACGCTGGGGACAAAAACGTTCGAACTCCAGAACCCAAGGTGAAGGAGCCTTGCGTTACCGTGAAAGGGTTTTCTGAAAAAAGCGGAAAAGGACATGGAGTAGCAATTACAATCCGCTACTGAAATTGATTTTGTTTGATCCAATGAAAGCCAGCCTAGCTGGCTTTTTTTGTGTCCTTTCTATAATCTGACTGTGGATTTATTCTTGCATCGACAATACTGCTCGATGCACGATCCGCTTGTTAATCTCGGTGAATCTGAACTTTTAATCTGTTCCATCTTTGACGGGAAAGGATTGTTGCTTTATGGTAACAAACTTTACCAACGGTTATTTCGCGGAACGATGGGTGAAGATTGGCTAAAGTTTGTTTGGCCAGCGGATGCTCATAAGGTTGAGAGCCTTTGCCTGAAGGCTAAACAACACCCGGGAAATTTATTTGGCACCACAATCAAAGCATTTACCACCGGACACCTCTGGGCAATGTTCGCCTTCGAGCTTTACCTGCGCGATGATGGCAATATCGGAGTGGTAGGGGTGAAGCTTCCTGATGATGTGTCAGCCTCGCAGTTGGAAGCTGACCAGCTACGCGCCCAACTGCGGGAAATTGCCTTCATCCAATCGCACGAATTTCGGCCACCGGTCGCCCGAATTCTGGGCCTTTCAAACATGGCCGCCAGCTCCACCGACATGGAGGAAATCAAACGCTACGCCCTTCTGATGAAATCCTCCGCTGAGGAGATAGATAAATTCATCCATGAGATCACCACCCGCACCAAAACAGACAAGTAAATGGCAGAGATTAATAAACGCATGGAAAAAACACTGGAAGTCTCAACTTCCAATCGCCTTCCTGTTGACAATAAGCTTTCTGGCAGCATTCAGGATAATCGACAAAGCGGATTGGGTGCCCTACCTGACAGCCTTCGCAACATTTTACAGTTTAACCCTCAAATCCAAATCCAAATGAAAACCCTTGTAGGTTTATTGGCGATCAGCCTCTGCATGCAGATGTCCGCCCAGGTGATGGTGAAGTCCGAGCCACAGAAATCGGATATTATTTTGTCTGTCCAAGACACAGGCTATTCCCCCGAGGTGATAGAGATCACCGCACTGCCAACCGTTGACCAAACGTTTATTGTGGAAGATTCAGCGCCGGCCTTAGCCGTTGTTGAATCAACCGCCATCGATGCGACTCACCGGCCGTTTGTGCTTATCAATGGAGATACCTTTTACCTTGATGATCCTGCCCTTGCCGATGGAATTCATTTGCAGTACAATGTAGAGCAGCCATTATCAGACACCTTTATTGATAGGGTACCGGTGATAAAGCCTCCACAATCGAGTGAAATTCGGTCTATTGGTAACCTGAAAACCCATTTAAGGCCCGTCGAGCCGCCCATTAAGACAGCTCAGCGAGAGGTCGAACATAGCGCACCCGACCAACCCGACTGGCCAGCCGTCGCCGTTACCTCGCTATCGACGGTAATCTGGGCACTCACTCCACTATTCAAAGGGTGAGAGCTTTACTTCTGATCGCAGCGGTGCTCCTTTCGGGGAGCATCGCCGCACAGAACTACCGGGTGAAGGCCGTTTCTGCTAATGGTCGCGATACCTCATTGAGTAATACCTACAAAACAAAGCCAGGGAAACCCCGGCAAACAACGGTGTGGATTCCAACTGTATTCACGCCCAACCTCGATGGATTAAATGACCTGTTCGCCCCCATTGTGATGGAAGCAGATTCATTTCACTTCGAGATTTTTACCCGCGAAGGTCAATTTTTGACTTCGCTCAAAGCCGGAGAAACTTGGAAAGGTTCCGGCGTTTCATCATCGTTTATTTGGCTTGCCAAGTGGAAAGACACCACAGGAAAGTGGCATAAAGAAGCCGGAGTGATGCATGAGGTGAGGTGATTTTCTCCCCCAAAGATTTTTCTCTAAATAAGTGCCGCAATCTGCTGTATTTTAATGGCAAACTTTTCTTTTACTTCTTCTTCCATGTAGCCATCCCTCAAGTAAATACGGATTTTTTTGATTTTATGGTTTTTTAATTTTCCCACAAATTCTTTATCTACATTCCATAAAAGGTCTAACCCAGGAAGTTTACTGCCTGCAAAACCTGTAGCTCCGCAACCAATACAAGAAACATGATAATCTGTATTGGTTAATTTAATTACTTCAGTGTTGTCTAGCATTATCATTAGGTTTTCTCCGGGGGGCATGCTAAACACACTAAGCAACATGAATTTAAAATTGAATCTAAGTGTGTCATTTTTTCTCTCAAATCTTATATATGCACCGATGTCTGATTTACTTATCGCTTTTTCCCAAGACGTTCGAATTATTTTGTCTTTTGTGAATTCGTCAACATAGTCTTCTGCAATCTTTTGAGAAAACGCTGTGTTGCTGACAACCATAATCAGCATTAGAAATACAACCTTAAGTTTTCCTGATACTTTTTTCATGATGTTTTGTTTTTGATTGTCGCAAAATAATCAATAATAAACCATCGGTCCATGTCCTTTCGTAGCCTTGGAGTAGGTCTGAAATTCGTCCCCGATGGCGATACTTCAAGACGTACTTCAGGCGATGGATTCCTATACCGAAACCGGTGATAAGGTTTGCTTTGACCTTGAATATGTAAGCTTTGACCGTACCCGACGAAAGGGAGGTGATCTGGTTTCACTTACCGGAGTTCAAAAGGTTGGTTCGACCTTTAATCAGCGCGACCGCCAAATGATCAATGTGAAGGTCCCCGGCTCTTCACATCACCCTTTCCCCATCCACATCAGGCTAATCACAAAGTTCAACGGAGAGAAAGTTTACTGGTAATGGTAGCAGAATTCGGACATGGCGTATTTGTCGCCTATGAAACTGGGGTAATTATGTCCCCGATGGGCACCGCTCCACGCGTAGCAGTGCCCGACGACTTTGAGTCACCATTCGAATGGGTGAGCTGGGGGCGTAATAATCTATTCCCACAAGATGTTGTTAAAGCCGCCGAACCGTCTACCATCATCGGCCCTGCAATATCCAAGCAGGTAAAGCTTTCCTATGCCAACGGTATTCGCGCTGTAAAGCGGAAGATTGTTGAGGATAAAGAGGTGTTTGTTCCGGTGATTGATAAGGATTTCAATGATTTCTATCGGAACTCAAACCTTCCGCTCTACATCATGGAAGCGATGTCTGACCTCTACTGGTTCCTCAATCCCTTCCCGAATTTTGTGCTTTCACGCGACCGGAAAAAAATCGTTCAGCTCTTCGAGGAAGAAGCCTGTTATTGCCGCTGGGGGAAGCCGGATGAGAAAACTGGATTGGTTCGGAAATGCTTCATTTCCGCTAACTGGGAGAAAGGAACGCCACCGGAGGATGAGATTCTAAAGGTGGATGTGATTGATCCTTATTTTGACCCGGTTCGGCAAATCCGAGAGCATTCGGCGCACCGTTACGTTTACCCGCTTTCGTTCCCTTCTCCAAACCGCCATTATTACCAACTGGCGCCCTGGAATGCTGCCATCACATCTGGTTGGTTGGCCTTCTCACTTCAGATTCCAAAGTTCAAAGAAGCGATGATGAAAAATCAAATCGCTGTGAAGTATCACCTTGAAATTGATGAGGCATACTGGCCATTGCACTATGAGGGTTGGAACGAAAAAAAAACTGAGGAGAAGAAAACCCTCAAAACACAGTTTCTCGATGAGTTTAATAAGTCGCTTGCGGATACCAAGAATGCTGCAAAAACAATCATGACGGCTTTCCGGATAGACAAAACGGGCAATGAGCGCAGCCTGTGGAAGATTACCCCAATTGACGACAAAATTAAATCGGGCATTTATGTGGAAGATTCTCAGGAAGCATCTACACACCTGATGAACGCAATGGAACTCGACCCGGCAATCTTCGGAAATGGTCCGGGGAAAAATTTCGGATCCGGATCGGGCTCCGACAAAAACGCGGCATACAACCTTTACATGGCATCGGTAAAACCCTTCCATGACCTGATTCTCGCACCGCTCTATGTGGTTCGCGATTACAACGGGTGGGATCCAGAGCTCGAATTCGAGTTCCGTACCACCTTCATGAGCAGCTCTACATCTGGCAAACCCACAATGGAACCCGCTAACTGATGATATTCTTTAAAACACAATCGGAATTTGCGGAGTTTGTGCCCATCGGGATGAAACTCGATCCGGAGTTCACCAAGCTTCCGGCACAAATTCATTCTGCCCTGAGCCAGTTTGTTCGCAAGGAAATAGGAAGCGCTTTCCTGATGGAGTTGCACTCGGCCTATGACAATGCCACAGAAACCATTTACCAGGCAGAAGCGCGGGCATTGCTTCAGAAAACGCTCGCAAACTTTGCCGTTGCGCTCTTTATCCCCAAACACAAAGTTCAGCTCGATTCGTCTGGCGTTCGCGAGGTGGAGGATTCTGACAGAAAAGGCGCGAAGCCCTACGATACCAGCGAAGCGATTAAAGCCTATGACCGAGATGGATGGGCAGCATTGGAAGAATTGTTGGAGTATCTCGAATCCAATCGTGCACAGTTCCCAACCTGGGCAAGCTCTGTAGAGTCGACATTGTTCTCTCGCTCATTTGTCCGAACCACGGCCGACCTTGAGCAATACTCCGGCATCAGACTTTCGCGCCGCTTGTTCAAGCGCATCAAACCGCACCTGTCCATGGCCGCGCGCGCCGGAGTGGTGCCCGTTACCGGTGCCCCGTTCTATGAAGAGTTACTTAATCAGCATCTTGCCGGTAATCTTACACCTGAGAACGCCAAACTCATTGAGTTTATCGGACTCATTGTCGCCAATGGCGCCTTGAAGTCAGCCATGGCCTTGCTGCCTGTAGAGATTTCGGAAGATGGGGTAACCGTAGCCGCTAATACCTCTAATGCGAACATGGTAAGAACCCGCACGGCTGCCGATGATCAGCTTATTGCCAACGTCGCCAATGAAGCTGAGAAGATTTACAACGAGCAAATCAGCAGCCTTCTCGGTTTTCTGCAAACTAATGCTCAGAGCTATCCTCTATTTATCGCCTCCGGAGCTTACCGCCCTTCGTCGAATGGTGCCGCTTTCACAAATAACCCCGATTCACCAACCATAATGTTTTAACCATGCTTAGATTCATTAAAAAGTGGCCATTAGTCGCCATGTTCATCCCACTGTTATTGTTTGTTTTCTTTTCTGGTCCTGCCTTGGCATACGTCGACCGATGGCTAGTTGATTTAACGGGCGAAGAAAGCCTTATTCCGGTGAGTTCCCTTGTCATTTTCGCCATGGGAATATTCGCATGGATGGCTTCGCTTGACTTGAGTTTCGCCGCCATCAAGTTTAACCTCGACTTCCTTTTCGACTACTACTCAAACCTTAAACAATGCAAAGAAGACTTCCTTTCGCAGTCCGGCTCATTCCGGCTTTGGTATTTATTTGCCTGGGTAGCACTTTTAATGCTCACCTTCTCGCTTCTGATTGCAGCGCTCTAGAGCAGCGGATTCACGATCTGGCCGTGGCCGACCTCGGTGTTCGCGAGAAAACCGGCCGCAATGACCATCCGCTCATCGCAAAGTGGAATCGCCGCGTAGGAGTGCCGATAAATTCTCCGTACTGTGCTAGCTGGGTAGTGAATAAGCTACTTGATGCCGGAGTAATTGAAGTACCGCTAACGGCGTGGAGCCCTTCACTTTTTCCCAAACACGCACGGGTAATGTGGGCCGGTGTGCTCATCCCGGGAAAAAAGCTCAGGATGATGGATGTTCTGGGGATGTGGTTCAAATCGCGAAAACGCATTGCCCACGTTGGATTCTTTCTCTATACCCTTGGAGATCACATCCGCTCAATCGAAGCCAACACATCCACCACAGCCGTTTCCGGAAGCGCCGAAGATCGTGATGCCACCACTGGCGGAGGTGTGGTCTACAAAACCCGACACCGCCGCGCCTGGTACGGCGCTTCATCATTTAAAAACTGTAAACCATGATTTCGCTAAGGACAATAACAATTACCGCTTCGATATTTATAGCCCTTCTGCTTATTGCCGTTGGATTGGAGTTCTGCAACCAAAGGAAGGAGAACCGGCGATTGTCGCTCAATAACCACTCACTGATGGCCGAGCGCGATTCGCTTAACGGCATCGCTTACACTCGCTCGATGACCATTCGGGAAATGAAGCAGTATGAGGATACTCTTATTCAGCGCCTTCAGCTCGAAAACATCTCACTCAAACGACTGAATCGTGTTACGGAAATGAAGGTGAGTTCGTCGCGGAAGAATGTACCGGCAAGGTGGAAGCCTGATACGCTCAAATTGCCCGGCAAGATTGATACACTTTACCCCGGCCGCTTTATCAAGCTCAATACCGGATGCATGAGCACATCGGTTTTCTCCCCCGAAGGTTCCGACACCGCTTACATCTCAGCGAGCTGCGATGTTTCTGGATTGTTGGCCATATACCAGGGCAAGCGCATCCGACAGCGGTATTTGTTCGGCCTTCCCATTTGGCGCACAGGCCCAAGAGCCACAACAGCACAATTCGTTTCTGATTGCGACAGCCTTCAGGTTATCATCCGTGATATTGAGATTCGCCATGATTGACGTGGAATTCAAATATGAGAAGCCTTCCGGTGAGGGTTTTCAGGTAATTCGATCAACGAAATTCCGCTGGCCGGAATCGCTCGACGAGCTCACCGCCGATCAGTACGTGCGCTTTATTGAATTGCTTGAAAAACAGCAACTTGAAGACGTGGCTAAAATCAACTTGTTTTTCGCCATCTCTGGGTGCTCGAAGTGGTTTGTTCTTCGCCGCATGCGCCCCGATGAATTCAAAACACAGGTGATTCACGGGCTTGTCGACCCACTTTTAGAGTCTAATTCGATGAAAGAAGGGCTGATGATGCATGCGTTTCGTGGGATGGTTGGGATGGATCAGTATTTTTCCAACTTCACTTGGGGCCAATTCTGCCTCGTTGATGCCTATTTCACCAAGTATCAGCAAGGATTGACAGATCTTTTAGATTCCATTTGCGCGCTGATTTACGTTCCTTCAGGAAATCAGTTCGATGCAGAAAAAGCAGACGACTACCTTACATTTTGGAGCGAACAGGCGCACTACTTAAAACGCGCTGTTTTGCTCAACTTCTCCATGATAAAGCGATTCATAGCCGAAGATGGATGGTATCCAAAGCTATTCCCAAAACCTCAGGCCGAGAAAGCTCTAGAGGCATCGGTTACTCCTAAAGATGTCGATTACCAGGAGCTCACCATCGGCCTTTCCGGTGGGCCATTTGGACCGCGAGAATTGCTCGACCGCGAGCCTGTTCACAATGTGCTCAAGTATATCGACATGCAGCTCTCTAAATCGAAACCTAAGCCGGGTAAATCATGAATAAAATCCTATCAAAAACAGACTTTGTAGCATTCATGCGCAAAGTGAGCGATGAAGCCCTTGTTGGAGTTGAAGGATACACAGGGTACGATAGTCACGTTTTCCGTTCTTACGAAGAGGCGAAGGCGAAACTCGATAATGGTCAGCTTAAATGGCCGGCAATCCAGATGGGCAGGATTTCAGGTCGCGGATCCGGTAAAATGGATTCCAATTTCGACATCAAACGGGTATCGTTTGCCGTGCTTTACCCTGCCGGAGATCAGGATTTTGAACGCGAGGATGAAGCAGTTGACAAAGCCTTGGAAGTTGGTTGGAAGCTGATTGAGCGGATGCTTAAGTATGCCACTCGAATCGACTATGTTCAGCGATTTTCGCTTGATTCAATTACCTACGACGAGGTGCGCTCTATGCTCGACCAGAGCGCCGGAGTTCAATTTAATCTTGAGATTGGTTCGCTTCGAAACCTTGACAATGAATTCTGAACCATGGCCAGCGCAATCACACCGATAAAAAGCCCTTTTTTTTCTCGCGACGAACTCAAATTTGACGTTCGTTCGGACATGTTTGTGCCACCATTTTTAGCCACCGGTTGGATAAAACTCAACGGTGTTCCTGCAGATGGCGCTCAATGGAAGTTTATCTCTCCCAAAGGGAGTTTTACCCTGACTTGGAAAAGCGCTGTTTTCTTAGCAAACTCTCAGGTTTTAATTGGTGCGGATGAGTTTTTTTGCCACCAAAACGCCGTTGCTTTTCTCAATAATCACTATCTATTCAATAGATATTGGGTGGCCGATTATGATGGTCCGAATTTTCGGATATCCATAACCCCTCGCAGCTATGGCACCGATTTCGCTTTTACCGACTCGGTATTTACCGCGCCGACCACATCGAACTTTGCTCCAGGTAGTAATCCAATCAATAATCTGCAGGTTGGTATAATCCTTCGCAAGCGCTCTGATTCAAATGAAGAAGGTGATATATTTTTTGAATCCACTTCTCCCATCACCGGCGACACCAACTCGACATTCTTTCGTCTGGAACGGGCCCTGCATAGCCTTACCGAGTTCACTCCCCCGGGGATTGTCCAAACTGAGGTGTCGGAAGCCACCGGCCACATGGCCAGATATGATATCGCCCTCTATGATGTGTTTGGGGCGCCGCCCGTTCAATCGCCACTTTCCAAAACCACCAATCGAATAATCGTTCGCGGAGGTTCGCGCGTTGAGAACTACACACTTTGGGAGAATTTCCTGACGGATTTCTTGGTGGGCGACCAAAACGGAGTGCTTCACAATACCACTGTTCGGTATGCGACGCCCATTCAAGAGCTCTATACCTACTGGCTAAACGGTTGGGGCAATGACTCGTTTCAGCTATTCTACACCATTGCTTTCAATGATGGCACCCCTGCAGCTACTTTCTTGGTTGACACTTTTACTGCTGCACTTCATACTGTTCAAATTCTGCCCTGCGGAATTCGGAATACTGAGGTTATGGAGCAGCTTGAAATTATGGATAAAACCATTGATGATGTAGCTTCAATCTTCTTTGGTTTACGCACACAGTTTACTGGTGCACTGGTGGCCAATATTGGAGTGATTTACCCGGAGGAATCGAAGTATGGCGAGAAATACTTCCTCTTCGAGAACTCTTATTCTGGTGCCGAGGTGGTTCGCCTTACCGGCACTCATTCAGAAGGCATTGAAGTGAGCAAAGAGGTGTATCGGAAGTTGGACATTCCGGAAAGACACTGGAAGCGCCGAAAAATCGCATCACGTAAACTGCATTACCGGCAAGTTTACAAATGCTCAACCGGACTGCGAACTTGGGAACAAATGCTCAACCTCATTGACCTGGTACTTTCCGAAAACGTTTGGGAAATTGACTACACGACATCAGTTCGCATTCCCATTGAAATTGAACCGGGAACCTTCACCCTTCGCCAGTTTAACCGCGATGGCCAGCACTTCTTTGGATTTTCCTTCGAATACGCGCGCGCCTACGAGGATGAGTCAACCGGATTGCTAAATAACTTCTTCTGATGGACGGGGTAAAGATTGGAGATGAATTTTTAGATCCGCCATTCGATGCGGAAATTGCCGTTGAGCTTAACCTTGGAATCTTCGATGAAGAAGTTATTCCAGGATCTCTGACATTTCCCAATAATTTCCCGGCCACCGAACGCAACAATCGTATATTTAAACACAGCCACCACATTGACGTTGCGCCTAAAATTGACATTTTAGAAGGTGTATTTTATCTGATGGGAAATCCCATCGATCGATGCAAGGTTTTGCGCCTGGAATCGACCAAAGATGTGCACCGGGTATCGATAATCCTGAACGGCCTTTCTGTGGATTTGAAAGGAATGAAGATCAAAGACATTAAACTGGATAGGTTTAATGCCAGCTTTGACACCCTTTCCGAACTGGTGAGCTACATGAATGACTGCAATCAGCTTGGCGCTGACTCGCTTTTTGTGTGGCCCAGAATACGCAACTCCAAAGGCTTTGAAGGCCTTGAAAATGCAGGGTATCTCCTCGATCATTTCGACGGTATTCTCAATCGTTGGACATCGGCTACAGAAATCACTCCTTATTCGGAGGATTCCGCTGTTGACCGCCATTTCCCCCGCTATTTTTTCTCCCCCAAAATTCGTGAGCTCATTCTGCTTAAATCTCTCTTTGCGCAGTTTGGGTATAGCATTGAAGGCACGTTCGTAAATGACCCCGAACAGAACGAACTGAGCTTCTACACGAATCGCCTTGTAAAATGCGACCGCCGCGACATTATTCAGGTATCCACCCCTATTTACAACGGTGAATACTACACCGATAATGAGGTAATAAACTGGCCGGGATACTCTATTCCTTTCGAATCGGTTCACATGCCAACACCTTCGGTTGGGCAAACTGTGTCAGATCAAGACTACAACTCAGCAGTTGATATAATTCCGGGCAGAACAAAGATTCTGGTGGAGAAGTCGCGCAAATATCGTGTTGGTGCTAAAGGAGTAGTAAACACAACGGCCACTGCTATTGCCGCCAATATCTTTATAATGGCGCCCGTTGGGCCAAACGGCACATTTACCTTCGTGGGAATGTACCCGGTGTTTATCACTTTTGTAACCCCTGAGCAGGAGACTGCTTTTGAATTTTCCACTGAAATTGACCTTCCAAACGCGCCTTCAATCTGGGATTTACCCAATGAGTTGGCAATTGTTGTGGGTATTCAAACGCCGTCCGATCCAAATGCCTCAATAAGCGACTTTATCGTTCAAGTGGCAGAGGTGACCGACAGCCCTCAATACGTAATTGAACCGCTAGAGGCTGCCCAATTCCTTCCTGATATCACAGTGGAAGATTGGCTGATATCTCTCAAATCAACCTTCAACCTTCGCTTTGGATTTAATCCATTCAATAAGAGCGTGATTATTGATTACAAATCGAAGTCGCTAAATGCACCGATTACCGTTGTTGATGCCCGAATGTCGGATGATGTTCCGCTGAAAACCATCACCCGTAAAACCGGCTACACATACTCATTCCCATTCGATAGTGCTCCCGGTGGATATTCAGAGGATAAGATTTCTGCATTGACCAGAGATAAACTGGCCGGATATTCACCCGATGATGTTTCTGCCGGGAATAGGCTATATGCAAGCCCTGTTGATGGCATGATTTACCGACACGTATCGATATCATCGCCGATGAATCGCTACTTCTACGGTGACCAGGTAATTGGTGATGGATCTACACAAGTTGAAATTCCTTCGCGAGTGCCGATGTTGATGGATATTCTGCCCGACGATGGCCGCCCTGGGCAGCTTCAGCCATTTATTGAAATGCCACTCATAGCGCCGCGATATGAGCAAATTCCAGAGCCGTTGCAGTTTCTGTTTATAACCTATTACCGCGGCTTTGTAGAGAACCAAGCCGGCACGGCAACACTTCCAGCTGCATCTTCTTTGGCGACCGCTCCCAATGGAGACTCCATCGGCAACATCGAACTGTGGTTCAATTCAGATCGTCCAAAATCTCTTTACAACCTGTTTTTTCGCCGTTGGAATTCCTTTGAGAATACCACCGAACGCCTTCGAGATCTGATTGAACTCGATTTCGAGCTCATTCAGAAATTCTACACCCACCAGTTTCGGCTTCTCAATACTGTTTTTGTGCCGGATAAACTTCTGTTTACCGTGAAATCTGGAGTAATTGACAAGGCCGAAGTGGAGATGTACCGAAATAATTACGAGTATGAGCCGCCGCAGCAATAATATCTGGTTTCAATTTAATCGCCGGGTAATTGAATGGACTCGCGAAACGTTCGACGAGCAGAGCAAAGCCCTGCAGCGTGCCATAAAAAAAGGCACCGACCGAACAGTTTCATCCCTTCAATACGTCAATTCGAGAGATACCGGCATGGTAAACTATGCCGGATTTCGATTCGAAAAGACGGCCATCTACATTGAAAAAGGTGTGGGTGGAGTTTACAAAGTAGACCCCAAAGGCTCGGGCATTGTGGTTCGGAAAACACCCGGGCCGATAAACCGCCAAAAAGCGCCTTGGCTTGCCCCTGTGATGGAAAAGCGCCTGGCATTGCTCACTGAATTGGTATCTGAAGAATGGGCAAAAGTTGTGGGACAAACCACAGCCGAAACCCTTGAAAATACTGTCAAACTTAAAGGCATTCGATAATGTCAGACGTAACGAACAGCGCACGGGTAAACGTGTACATTAACGGGCAATCGGGGATTGCGGAGATTGAAAAGCTTGAACGCAAGATGATCAAGCTTGGCAAAGAAGTTAATCGGGTAGGGAAGGACTCTGAACTTGGGCGCAAGCTTCAGGCTGAGATGCGCCTAGCGCAAGGTGAAGTTGATAAGCTGGCTAAAAAAATCAACCTCTCTACGATGTCGATTAAACAGCTTTCCTCAGAAGCAACACGCCTTCGCCGCTTACGCGACATGGCGCAGCCAGGAACGCAGGAGTTTGTTCGCCTAAATCGGGAGCTCAAAGCCGTAAATGACAGAATGCGCGTGGTTCAAACCGGACTTGGTTCTTTTGGTCAGGCTTGGAAAATGGTGTGGGATCAGATGAAAGGCTTCAACCTTGCGCTGGTTGGAATCTTTGCCGGGAATTTGATTTTCACCTGGTTCAAAGATGTTATTCGTGGAGCCTCTGACTTGAGCGACCAAATGGCCGACATTCAGAAGACCACAGGAATGACAAAGCGAGAAGTTCGGGAGTTAAATAAAGAATTCTCCCAACTTGATACCCGAACGCCAACAAAAGATTTGCGCGAAATGGCCATCGTCGCAGGTCAACTTGGAATTGCCAAAGAGGATATTGCCGCATTTGTGAAGTCTGTCGACACAGCAAATGTGGCTCTTGGGGATGAATTTACCGGAGGTGCCTCGCAGGTTGCCGAAGAGCTCGGAAAGCTCAGAAACATATTCACCGACCTGAAATCAGAAAGAGTAGACCAGGATCTACTCAGAATCGGTAATGCCTTCAACGTCTTAGCTGCTGAAGGCGCAGCAACAGGACCGGTAATGTCCGAGAACTCAAACCGGATTGGCGGTTATGGTATCCAAGTCGGCCTTACCACCGGACAGGTGATCGGACTTGCAGCAGCTCAACAGGAGCTCAACATCGCATCCGAGCGCGGTTCAACCGCCATCATAAGGATTCTTCAGAAAATGCTTCAAGAGGTTGAGACCTTCTCCGAAGTTGCCGGATTACCGGTTGCCGAATTCAAAAAGATGCTCGACACCGACCTTTTTGGCGCGTTCATGAAAGTTGTGGAAGGCTCTCGAAAAGTCGGAAACTCAAACACCAAACTTGCCGCAATTATTGATGAACTAGAAGTTAGTGGAGCCGGAGCATCAGAGGTATTCGCCAAGTTCGGAGCGAACGTTGAGCTTGTTAAACAAAAGGCTGATTTAGCTACCAAATCGCTTGGAGGAACTCAATCCATCATGGATGAATTCCGGCTTAAGAATGAGAACGCCGCGGCAGCTGCAGAAAAGATTGGAAAGGCAATTTCCGGATGGTTCACTCGGAAATTCGTTGAGCCAGCTGAGCGATTTTTAGTTTGGCTTGGAAAGGCCACCGGTTTGATTACCTCAATGACTGAAAAGCTACAGGCTGAACGCACGGAGCTTGTTTTAACAGAAATGAAGCTTAAGGATGTAAATCTTAAGCAGGAAGATAGAGTTAAACTCATCCAAGAGCTTCAGAATAAATACCCTCAATACCTTGGAAATCTCGATGCTGAAACGGTTAAAAACGACGAGCTTTTCCGGGCAATTCAGAAGACCAATAAAGAGCTGGTAAACCGAATTATTATTTCAAAACGACAGGAGGAAATTGACAAGCAAAGCGAGGAAATCGCTAAAAAGCTTGAGCGTCGTTTAGAGTTGGAGGACCAACTAGCCACTAGGATTGCAAAATTGGTTCAGGAAAACTCTAAACTAAAGATTCCCGAAGGCGACCTTCAAACACAGGCTACATCTATACTTGCGCAGCTTGAGGCTGCAGGGCAGAAAAACTACTCTTTGTTCTCTGATTATATGAGAATAACCCGCGCCCTTCGCGATTATCAAGATGTTTTGGCTTTGGAAAACGCAGAGACTGAAAAGGGTAATAAATTGATTCAGGCGCGTGCTGAATTACTCAAAAGATTGGGCATCGAGGAGGAGAAATCAAGCCCAAGCGAGCAAGTTGTTGCTCCAGTTGCTGCGACTGGTCAAATAGCTTTTGATTTTTCAAAAGACGAAAAAAAAGAAAAGAAAAAGAAAGAGCCTTTTAAATTTGATTTATCAAAGCTTGGAGAATACAAACAGCAGATTGAGCAATTTTATAACGATGTTTCTCTTCTTTACGCCACAGACAGAGAAATTGCCATAAATGAAGCGACTCGTAAATACGACTCTCTTCTCGATAAAAACTGGCATTTACAGCAGGAATTACTCGCTGCAATTTGGACCGGAGATAAAAAGGAACGTGCGGCCGCCCAAAAGCAGTTGGCAGCTTTAATGCGTGATGAGGAAGCTATTTATGCTCAAAGAGCAGAAGCAGCAGGAAGAGCAGAAGCAGAAATTAATCGAAAAAGAGCAGAGGCTCGATTGGATGCTGAAAAGCAGATAAAAGCAGCACTACTTACTCCTCAACAGGCTGAAATTGCCCAAGCACTTGAGCACTATAATTTGTTGATTGAACTTGCTAAACAATACGGCATAGACTATACCAAACTTGTTGAAGCAAGGGAGAAAGCGGTTAAAGAAATAACTGAAAAACACCAGAAGGAAACAGAAAAAGCGCAGCAAGAAAGAAATCAGCGAATTGTGGATACTGTGGGACGGTACACAACAGAGGCTATTAATATCATCAACCCTATTGTTCAGTCAATAAACAACTTTGCAGAACGCCAAATTCTTGAATCAGATAGAGTAGCCCAGCAAAGGATGGCGAACCTTGATAAAGCGCGTGATAGAGGGTTAATTACTGAGCAACAATACCAAGACAAGAAGCTTGCACTTGAAAAGAAGCAAGCCAAAGAGATTGGAGCAATAAAGCGGAAACAGGCTATTGCCGACAGAATAGCGGCAACCGCTTCGGTTGTGTTTAATACCGCTCAGGCGATTATGGAAGCAGTGGCCATGAGTCCAACTACAGGTGGTCTTCCCTGGTCAGCTATTGCAGCAGTTGTTGGCGCAGCTCAAACAACAGCAATTTGGAGCGCCCCGATGCCTCAGTATCGCAAAGGTTTGGCCGGTATTCCGGGCGGCCCTTCACACGAAAACGGCGGTTTGGATATTGTAAACAGCCAAACAGGGCGCAAAGTGGCAGAGATGGAAGGGGGAGAGCCCTACATGATACTTTCAACATCTACCTACGCGAACAATGGAGCTCTGATTGATAAATTAATTCGTGCCTCGCTTTACGAAGGCGGTCGCCGTTTGTCGGCTGATGAAATAATCAGTGCCGCGCCTTCTATTCGGATGCCTTCTAAATCTGCTGTGAGCAGTGGAATGTTCCGCGATGGTGGAGTAATGCGTAGCCCTAAACGAAGATCTTCGATGACCTCTGAAATGCGCCAATTTATTGCCGCCGTTCAATCGTTTACCGAAGCCGTTTCTAAGCCTGTTCGCGCTGAATTGGTTTACCGCGATTTGCGCGAAACTGAAGAAGAAGAAAGTCGCATTCGCTCGCTGGCCAACATCGGAAGCTCGAAAGCTCGTCCGGTAGCAACACGAAGTTCATCAACCACACAGACAGTAATTGTGAACCAAGGCGGAAGCACTGAGCCGGGTCCGGCCGGTCCTCCCGGAGCCGATGGAACTGGATTAGAATTGTACATGTTTAATAACTCTTGATATGAGTCAACCGATTTTTGCTCAAGTTCCCGAAAGTAAACTGGCTAAACTTACCGCTGCATACAACGACAGAACAGGAAACGCAGCCGGTTTGGTTGAGCTTCTCACCGCCGCAACAAATGGAACGAAGGTGACCCAAATTGCCGCAAAAACATCCGGCAATCAGGTAGCCAGCTCTTTATTGATATTCATCACCGATACTGCAGGAGCTAATCCAACGCTATTCGATGAGATTATCCTTCCGGCAGTAACCGCTTCCAACACTTTGCCGTCGAGTCGCAATGTGGCAATGTACGACGACCTTCAGCTTAAAGACGGTCAGAAAATAATGGTTGGTGCCACAGTGTACACCTCTCCAATTAATGTAATTGCTCAAGCAGGAGACTTCTGATGTTTTTAGGATTTCCCCGAAAAGCCTTTGTGACCAAGCTCACTCCAACGCGCAAGATTGCCAACGTTGGAGCTGTGGCCGATTTAGATGTAAACCGGTTTGTGATAGCGGCCGGCATCACAAATCACACCGAGCAAACAGCGCTTTATCAGCTTGTGTTTTCTCTTAAAAACTTAGGCCTTTGGGCTAAAATCCGCGCGCTTTGGCCAATGGTTGGAGGTTCGGCCGTATCGTGTTCCTTTAATCTGAAAAACACTGGTTTGTTCCAGAGCACATGGATAAATGCACCTTCATTCAGCTCGAATGGTGTGTTGGGAAATGCTGTAAATCAGTATGGCCTTACCGGGTTTAACCCTGCAGTTCAATTGCCAGTTAACAACTGTGGATTGGGTGTTTACGTTAGAAACAGCGGTTCGGGAATCGCCTTCGGTGTTCGGGCATCGGGTGGAGGAGGCGTGTTTTCAATTACTCCACAAATTGCCGGAAACGTGGTAATCTCTAACGCCACTGCTTCATTTGCCGGAGCGACCGCAAACATTGGCTTCTTTTTTGGTTCCAAAACAGCCGATAATCGAGTGAGAACATTCCACAATGGATTGTTTTGCCAACAATCGCCAACGGCATCTGCTACAGCTCTGCCTAGTGCTCAGGTTGGTATCCTTGGGGAAATTCAGTCAGCTTCAGGAACGCCGAACTCCGCATTGCTTTCTAATCAACAGGTGGCACTGGCAATAATTACTGAGCTTCTCACCGATTTGGAGGTTCAGCAGTTAAACTCTATTGTTACTCAGTTTCAAACTATTCTAGGTCGCCAAGTATGACATTCGCCGTTGTTTCAGCTCAGTTGGCCAACACCTACCAAGGTTACCAGAAAGGTGTTCACATGGTTGTTTTTTTGGAGCTGAAAACCGGACAATGGGCAGCGCCTGTTGAAATGGTAGATATAATGCCTGAGATATTTATTGAATACGAAACACGCGAAATCATGCCCGTGGAATTCGTTTCAGATCCGAACTCAGATTTGCAATGATGGCAGCTTCTCCTTCACGGCATCGTTGCTAAACAACCCTAAAGATTTTAGGTAGGCGTTTGTAGATCCTGGATCTTGATGGCCGAGCTGCATGCCCAATTCGGCGACCGTCATTCCGGCGCGGTAACCCATCACCGCGAAGGTGTGTCGCCATGAATACAACGTGTATTGTTTGGGATACTTCAGTGGAGCAAGGACCTTCCTTCGAAAGTTCTTTCCGAACTGTTCGGGAGATACCATAACAGGCCCCGGCTTCTGCATTATCGAAAAAATGTAATACTCCTTTGGACAGTTTAGCCATCCCCACTGCTCAATGAGTTCGGCCAGTGCCGGGTGAACCACCACTTGGCGCATCATTGAATTTTTGGCCCAAAGCCGGCTGATGTGGATTTTATCCGGTCCATCAGAATAGATGTCTTTTATCTGAAGGTGAGCCAGCTCTGTGGTGCGGCATCCGGTGTAATACATAAATAAAGAAAGGCGCAGCATGTTGCTTTCCTTCGACTTCATGTAATCAATCAGCTCTCGTTGCTGCACCTCATTAAATGCGACGTTGCGCCCTTTCCCCGATGATGGCTTACTGAGTTTATTCCAGGGATTGATTTCGACCATCTCTAAATCCATCATTGCGTTCCAAATGGATTTAAGCGCATTGATGCAATTGTTGTGAGTTCTATTCGATAGCCCTTGAAATTTCAAGATGAACATCGAAAAGTTCTGGCAGTCTATCAGCTTGAAATCCTTCACCAACATTTTGTCTCGATTCTGCGAGGTTAAATAACCTTTGAGCTTGCGAACCGCATCTTTGTATGACTTGTAAGTGCTAGTCTTAAAAATTGATTTGGTGACTAAAATTGCGGAAAGGGCAGAGAACAGAGTTTGCTCTTCTTCCTTTCGCTTTTCGGCCACTTCCGGCTCCAACACTTGTTGGATTTCTGCCCTAGTTGGGTCATAAACACAGCCTGATGCTAAAAGGTGCTCAATCTGGCGACACAGCTCCTTGCAGATTGCATCGAATTCTGAGTGTTTTCGGTAGTCGTTTATCTGGTAACACTTAAACACTCTAACCTTCTGCTGAAGCACATCAAAAGCTTGCCAACGTATGTACAAACGCTGATCTGTAGAGCTTTTATCAGGTATCACCAACCTAGGAGAAACATATCGAGTTGCAGCCATTGATTTGCAAAATCCAAGTCCTTTTAAGAAGGTGTCGCTAATCCACTCCATAATGTAGTGGTTAGCGACACCTTTGCGCTGAAACCTTTGGTTATCAGCATTTTTACGAGTGTCCCCGGGGGGATTCGAACCCCCAACCAACAGAACCGGAATCTGTCATTCTATCCAGTTGAACTACGAGGCCAATCGGGGCGCGAAGGTAATAAAGATTCTGCTCCGAGCAAGAATCAAATGTTAGTTCATGTCTTTCAGCTTCTTTTCTAGCTCAAAAAGCTCGTCGCGTAGGCGTGCAGCTTCCATAAAGTCCATTTCTTTAGCGGCCTTTTCCATGTTTTTGCGCGTTTGCGCGATGGCTTTTTGCAGCTGCTCCTTCGACATGTATTGCACCACTGGATCAGCAGCTACAGAGAGACGCTCATTTTCAATATACGCCCGCTTACCGCCTCTGCCCGACGATTCACCGCTACGCGCAAAAATGCTCTCCGTCGATTTTTTAATTTGCGTAGGTGTAATTCCATGCTTCAGATTGTAGGCAATTTGCTTCTCCCGTCGTCGATTGGTTTCTTCAATGGTCCGCTGCATCGAATCAGTCATCACATCGGCATACATAATCACTCTGCCATTCACGTTTCGGGCCGCCCTTCCTACCGTCTGTACCAACGAGCGCTCCGACCGCAAAAAACCTTCTTTGTCGGCATCCAATATGGCAACAAGCGAAACTTCAGGTAAATCAAGGCCTTCACGAAGTAAATTTACACCTACCAGCACATCAAACTTGCCCAGGCGAAGGTCACCCAATATTTCTACCCGTTCCAACGTATCAACATCCGAATGAATATACCGACAACGAATGTGCAATCTGGTCATGTATTTCGTCAACTCCTCAGCCATTCGTTTCGTCAATGTTGTTACAAGCACCCGCTCATCGCGTTTAATAACCTCATCCACCGCATCCAATAAATCATCAATTTGGTTTTGACTAGGGCGAATTTCAATCACAGGGTCTAGCAGCCCTGTCGGGCGGATAAGTTGTTCTACAACTACGCCACCACTTTCCGCAAGCTCATAATCGGCAGGGGTTGCGCTCACATAAATAATTTGATTCTGCAAGGCCTTGAATTCCTCAAACTTCAATGGTCGATTGTCCATTGCTGCCGGCAAACGGAAACCATACTCTACCAAATTTTGCTTCCGCGATAAGTCACCATGGTACATCGCCCTGATTTGTGGAACAGTTACGTGGCTCTCATCAATAACCATTAAAAAATCATCAGGGAAATAATCAATTAAACAAAATGGCCGAGTGCCCGGCAAACGACCGTCAAAATACCGCGAATAATTCTCAATTCCACTACAGTAGCCTAATTCGCGCATCATTTCCATGTCATAATTCACCCGGTCTTCCAGGCGTTTCGCCTCCAGAAATTTTTTTTCAGACCTGAAAAAATCAACCTGTTTTACGAGGTCATCCTGAATTTCGTGAATGATATCAAGCATGCCCTCTTTTTTCGCCACATAAATGGTTGAAGGGTAAATGATGACCTCATCCAATTCTCTGTATGTTGCGCCAGAAATGGGATCGATCGTTTCAATTTGTTCTACTTCATCTCCAAAAAAATAAATTCGATAGGCAATATCAGCACTTCCGATAAATACGTCCACAGTATCACCCTTAACCCTGAAAGTGCCATTCTTAAACTCCTTTTCAGTTCTCGAATACAAGGCACTAACCAAGAGGTGCAAAAATCGATTTCGACTAATGATTTCACCTCGCTTTAATTTGATGGTATTACTTCGGATATTATCCGGATTTCCCATACCATAAATGCAGCTCACCGATGAAACAACGATAACATCTCTTCGCCCGGAAAGCAATGATGTTGCCGTACTTAACCTGAGTTTTTCAATTTCATCATTAATCGATAAATCTTTCTCTATGTAGGTATTCGTAACAGGAAGATAGGCTTCCGGTTGATAGTAATCGTAATATGAAACGAAATATTCAACCGCATTCTCAGGGAAAAATGTTTTAAATTCCTGATATAGCTGTGCTGCCAGTGTTTTATTGTGACTTAAAATAAGCGTTGGGCGGCCAGTTTCTTTAATTACGTTTGCAATAGTAAATGTCTTCCCCGAGCCGGTAACTCCTAATAAAACCTGCGCCTGATCACCTCGTTCAATACCTTCCTTAAGTTGGATGATGGCCTGCGGCTGATCGCCTGTAGGAATGAAGTCGGAAATAAGGCGGAATGACATATGGCAAAATTAGTATATCTTGTCATCCACGGTAGTGAAAAATCATGAAAACAATGCGGGTAACAACATATCCTTAACTTGCCGCTTTATTCCTGGTAATGACTTCAATTGACAATCCCGTCAGACGATCGCTCAAACATGGTGATGAATCGCTGGCCATACGCAAGCTCCTCGATTTAAGTTATGAATCGAAAAAAGGTGAATTTCAGCAAAAGGCCATTGAATTAAGTCGGAATTTCCGAGCCAATAAGAATGATTCATGGAAGGAGGAAGCGGCTTTGCTATCCGATCAAATTTGCAGTGAACCATTTACCCCTTTTAATCCTCAAAAGCTGATTAAGGCCGTCGGAATCTCCAAGAAATACAAGGGTTCCGACTTTAAGCTCAATCCGGTGAATCTTGAATTGAACCAGGGTGAAGTTTTTGGCTTGGTAGGTGAGAATGGAAATGGAAAAACAACATTATTGAGAATTCTTGCCGGACAGCTCAAATTAGATGAGGGTTCCTTAAGCTTTCCTTCACTTGGAGCGGTTGATGGCTTCTCAATACGTGGTCGCGTGGCATTTATTCCACAAAGAATTCCGAGGTGGTATGGTTTTTTGCGTGATAATCTTGTTTTTTCGGCTGCATTGTCCGGGCACTACGGTCATGAAAACTCCTTGATGGTCGATTTTATGCTCGAGCGTTTGAATTTAGCACCTTACGCTAATCTCACATGGGACCAGATTTCAAGCGGATACCGAACGCGATTCGAGTTGGCACGAATACTATTGTTCAAACCAGGTTTATTAATTCTCGACGAACCTCTGGCCAATTTAGACATCAATGCCCAACAAACCATACTAAGCGACCTTCGCGATTTGGCCATTTCCAAAAGAAGTCCGATGGGAATTATACTCAGTTCCCAGCAATTGCATGAAGTTGAAAAAGTGGCCGATGCAGTAATTTTTATTAAGAATGGAGGATGTTTTTATCAGTCTCAATTAGATGAAATAAATGAATCGGTTATTGAACTTGAAACACCTGCGTCTCGTGAACAGTTGGAAGAAATCTTTACGTCGGATACAACCCGAATTCGCTACAATGGAAGCTATTTTAGTGTGAGCTCTTCAAGTCTTTCCGCGACTCAAATACTTGAAGAGTTAATTAAGCATAAAATTTCCATTCAATATTTCAGAGACATTACTCAATCCACAAAGCGATTTTTCAACGCATGATACGTAAATTGTTTTCGCTCAATCGACCCTTGGTTCCAAGTTTTCTGAAAAAGATGGATGTCAGACTCATGGCCAATTATCCGCTACTTTGGTCTTTAAGAGTACATCTTGTTTTGTGGTACACATTAATTCTAGCATTATTTACTGCTGGCTATTTCTTTCTAAAACCTGATGATCCAAGGCAAGATTCTGAAGTTTATTTTCCGATAAGCGTAATGGTCATTCTCGCTTTAATCTCAACTGTTGTTTGGCTAATATTTTTGCTTCGCTTTAATGTCTTCAAGCGTTTTGGTCATTACAAATCATGGCATGCTTGTGTCAGCTTTACAGCTTATTTTATTAGTGCTCTGGCTATTTTTTCGCTTCCTTTTTTACCCGCATTAATTGAAGATTACAGAGCCACACAAGCGTTTAAACCCCAAGAGATTGTTGAGGAGGTGAATGCAATGAATGTTCAGCTTGCTCATTTAACATATGATTCCTTAATTACAGAATGGTACAGAGATACTGTACTGGTCAATGATACCCTTGCAGAAAAAGGCCGAAGTTTGGATTCGGAATCCTACACCGAGCTTGAGTATTCTATGGATTCTGCCGGTTATAGGAAAGTCGTCAACCGAATTTATTGCGGAAAAAGGATTATTCAGGGAGATAGCTTTCAGGTTTTAGCCCGCAATAGTTTCGTTTTCTTTGAGGTTCCCGATTACCAGTTCATTGAAGTGGACGGTCGTTTGGAAGCAATTAGTGGTGTTGAATTCCTCAGACCTGAGCCGCTCTATTTTAAGATTCATAAAGAACATCCTAACATCAATCTTGAAGAGGCCTCTAATCAATACTTTGAATGGATGAGAAAATATAGTAACCCCGAATATGGGCTACAATATGTCAATGGAGTAATCGAATCTTCTTCAAGGTATCGTGAGGCATTCGATGCCAATACTCCATTTTACCTTGCACAGTATAGAATTCAGGCTGTAGAATCAGGAATTGAAAACATCGTAGACCGACAGTTTTTTATTTCTGTTTACAACAAGGATGTTATGCTGCGCTTTTGGTTGTATCCATCATTTTTTCTGGCCATTCTTGTCTGGATGTTTCGGCATTCCACTACCAAAATATTTTTTCTTTCCCTTTTGGTTGGCTTCATAGTTTCAGTTTTGGTAGGTGTATTCACGGCATTGTTTAACTTGAGTTTATCAGAGTCGCTTGTTTTTCAACTCATGATTTGGGGTGGATTTTTATCCCTTTCATTTCTATCCTCCAATGGCATGCGCAATGCCATCCGTGGTATTGGGTTGAATTTAACTTTTTTAACAGTGTTTTTTATTCCTTTATTGGTTCATGTGATATACTGGGATTCACAACCTGAGTGGCCTTACAGTTACAGTATTTATTCGCAAGCGCAGGCGGAATCTATGGCCAGGGCCGAGTGGATAGGAGCTGTATTGGTACCGATATTTCTTTACTTTATTGCATTTCCGCTTTACCGGAATTGGTATTCATCACCGGAAGCATGAAACTTTATAAGTGAATCGAAAAATACTGTGGTTTAATCCGAGTTTATTGTAGG
This sequence comes from Bacteroidota bacterium, assembly GCA_027483445.1. Lineage (GTDB taxonomy): Bacteria > Bacteroidota > Bacteroidia > M30B66 > M30B66 > CAMCXT01. The sequence continues at coordinate 41,198 of JAIXUS010000071.1, forward strand.
TTTTCTTCTACGGGAGAAATCAATTCCACTTCAACATGCAGTCTCGAGAAATCGTGTATAGTCGACAATAGGGTATTTAAGAAATTCCCGACCTTAACTCGACTAGGAACTGTTTGATTTTATTGAGTTTTTCTGCAATCTCGGCTTCGCCTTCTATGCTCTCTTTTCCGCCTTTTAACTTCTGTCGCGCGCCCTCTAAAGTATACCCACGTTCTTTCACCAAATGATAAATGGCTCTGAAGTTTTGTAAGTCATCTTTGGTAAATAAACGATTCCCTTTTTTGTTTTTTCGGGGTTTAATGATATCGAACTCTTTCTCCCAAAAGCGAATGAGTGAAGTATTCACCTGAAACAATTCAGCTACTTCGCCAATACTATAAAACAGCTTATCATTTTCTTCCTCAGAAAGCATAGTGTGTCATTAGGTATTCAAATATAGTTTCTTCAGCAATACTTCTTAATTGTTTGGCCATTATATTTTATCCGGAATGAACAACTTATCGTGGCGGAATTCCTGGCATCGGTGGGCCTTCCGGGAATCGTCCTTCTTTGTTTTCGGTATTGAGTGTTGGAAACTTTCTTAAGGTGTAAGTAAAGGTAAGCATGAAGTATCGATTCAAAACCCTTGTCCTCACATCTTCAATATACGTCTCCGTTACAGTTCTGTTGATAGAGTTGTTTTGATTCAAAATATCAAATGCGGAAAATTTTAGCTCTCCCGATTGATTTTTCAGAAACCTCAAGCCAACATAGGCGTTCCACAATAGAAATTGTTGGTCAAAACCGCTACCCAGACCTAAGAATTGATTGTAGGTGAAATCAGAGTTTATAACCAACCACTTTACAGGAATCCAGTTGATTTTAGCATTTCCTGAGTGAATCTGATAATTGTTGTTCAATTGCGGCTGCAATGTATTGGTTACCGCATTCCAGCCTCCGGTGTATGATAAAGTAAAGTCAATTTTGGGGTTGATGTTAGAAGCCAGAACAGCTCCTGCTGTATAATTAGCCGTTGAAGTTTCATTCATGCGACCATTAATCATACCCGGTGTTCGTAAGTAGTTTCCGCCTCCCTGAATATTCAATGTGCTTTTAATCCACTTCAGAGGCATGCTGTAAGTGAGTAATGAACGATACGTTTGATACCCATCTAAATTTACGGGTCTGCTTAATTGAGCACCCGGTCTTAAACGAATTCCCCCATACACCATGGTATCACTTGTTGCCACTAATGAGGAATTTCCAATATAGTCGTTGGTAAATGAGGCCGATCCATTAAAAAACAGAGAGCGTCCGCTTTCAGTGCTGGTTGTTCCAAATCTCACAGTAAGTGATTGCGACAACTCCTGATTCAAATCTGGATTTCCCGTGCTTAATTGAAGTGGATTAGAATTGTCGGGAACAGCCTGAAGCTGACTAACAGTTGGGGCATTGGTGTTGGTTCGGTAAAAAATCCGAATGTTTGTCGCCCGGCTAAATTTGTAATTCAACATGGCAAAAGGCAGGATATTTCTAAATCTGCGTTGAAGCTCAAATGTGCTCGGAAAAAACTGATTGTTTTGCAAGGTGAATTCCTGAGCATTCACCGTAAGAACGCCCATTAATTTCATGCTTCGAAGTCTCAATCCAATGCCACCTCGTTGTGTCGACTGCAAATTGTCAAATCGATTGCTAAGTAGCGAATCTAAACGATTAAACTCGCCTGAGTCCGGATCTTTGCGATTTGTTGTTCGGTCAGAAAAATTAAATGTATACGATGGAGAATAATTTACAAAGAGTTGCAGTGCCTTGCCCAAGGGCTCGGTATACATAACATTGGCAGAATATGTTTGACTGTTGGCGTAATTGTCGCCACGTTGACTAAACTCAAGAGTGCTGTCGGGTTGGAAAAATTGATTTATTGTGCTTAACTGGCTGCCTCCGGGTCTTTCCGACCAGTCTAAATTTAAGGCCACGGAAACAGTTCTGCCCTGTTTTTTAAATTTATGCCGGTATAAAATATTATTATTGACAGTATATGGTGTATTAAAACTGCTGTTTCGGGTTTGTGTGTTGCTTAACAGTGAATCAGAATTAATTTGCGTGTTTCCATCCAGTCTAGCCGCATTCTGGTTGCCTTGCCAAGAAATACGCGGTGTATAAATAATTGAATTGAGTGAATCAATGGTATATTCAAAACGAAGGTTTAAGCGATGGTTTAGATTATTGCTCCAGGAGCTGTTGCTCTCTTCATACCGCTGAGAAGTGGAATCGTTTAAAAAGAAGTTCCGCGCTGTTTGTTTATCAGTCTCGTTAAAGGTGTTATTGAAAAAATAAGACGCTTGTAGTTTCAAACGCTTTGAAAGTGAGTCGGTGTAGTTAATTCCGAATGAATGAGTTGTATTGATTCCATTGCTCTGACTTACCATGAAGTTCGAAGGATCATTTGCTCCCGGAACCATGCCCATCATTCTCATCATACCGCCGCGTCCGCCGCCTCCACCCATGCCGCCCATTCCACCACCACTGCTTCCGCCAGTGAGCCCAACAAGGTCTTGCGATGAAAAGTTCTGTTGGTTAATATTATTGCTTTGACCTAAAATCGTTATTCTCCGGTTTCCTTTGAAGCGATTGTAATTCAGCCCTGCATTAAATCGATTTTCTGTTCCTGCCCCAGCATAAAATTTCCCAAAACTGGCATCTTTAAGCCCTCTTCCTCTTGTAACTACATTGATGGCTTTACGCGCATTTCCATCATCAAAGCCGGTAAACTGGGCTTGGTCGCTCAGCCTGTCAAATACTTCAATCTTTTCTACCACTTCAGCCGGTAAATTCTTGAGTGCCATCGATGCGTCATCACCAAAAAATTCTTTGCCATCAATTAAAACTTTCTGAACAGTTTCACCGCCTACTTTTGCCTGACCATTTTCAACAGTAATTCCGGGCATTTTCTTTACAAGATCTTCCAATGTAGCATCAGGGTTTGTCTTAAATGCATCAGCATTGTATTGAACCGTGTCGCCTTTTTGTTCTGCTCGAACCTGTGTGCCTTCAACCTCCAATTCCTTGAGCTGCTTACTGGAAGTCTTTAAGGAAATTATTCCTAAATTTTTATTTTCACTCAGAAATATAGGCCGACTATAATTTTCATAGCCTAGGAAATTCAATTTCAAAATATATCTTCCACTGGCTGCATTTAGTTTAACTCTACCCTCAATATCAGAGTTTGATCCAGTAATAAATACTGAATCGGTATTCAGTAATATAGCTGATACTCCAGGAATAAACTCGCCGGTTTTTTGATCTTTTATCTGTAATTCTAAATTATAATTCTGCGCATTTAGCTTGGCTAAACAACACAACATTATGGCTACACATGTAGCTAAATGAATTTTCCTCATGGTTTAGTTTGACGATGCAAATGTAGACCATTTCGGAAATAGAGGGTTTAAATCCAAGTTGTTGTTTCCCCATTTTGCTTTTACACATCAGGAAAAATAGGCAATAAAGCCACACATTGCTGAATTAGCAATGGATGCAGAATAAACAATTTCGATGAAATTGTGAGTTCAGTATTTCAAGATTGATTTGGCTTTCTGCCTTATGTTCACGGGCATTTCTACCGGTGGAGCATGAAAGGGTTTAATTCGAGCATCTACAAGTAAAGGACCTTCACAACCCCAATGTTTGTTGATTTGGAACGATTTAACTCCATATACATCATGCGAAGGATTGGATCTTGTAAAGGTAACCCAAAGCCAATTCCCCAATCTTTCGCTCACAAATTGGGAATCATCACACACTGTAATCATCGGGAATTGCTCTACCCATTCTACTGGAATCGTAGCACACAATTGTTCAATTTCTCGCTTGGCGGTTTCATAGTTGGAGAATCGCGGACCTCGAATGGCTAGTACGCCGGGAAACACGATTTGAACATCACCAAACACTTCGGGGAGATTTTCATGAACCGGAACCTGATCTCCAAGCGTTCTTCTCGGCTTACCACATGCCGCTAAAACGAGTTTTGAACCTGTATTCAAGCCATCGCCGCTGTAATCTAAGGTATCTATGCTGGTTTGTGTGTGGAAATGTAAGTCGCGGCGCAGGTCGATGCGCTCGAGTATATGCCTGAAGAAGGCTTCCTCGTGGTGTGTGGTTAGCTTCGGATTGTCTTGTTTCGCTGCAATGAAAAGCCATTTTGCCAAACTCAATTGCCCCGTTCCCAGAATATGGTTCGATATTGTAAGCAGTTCTGCCGGACGGTTATCACCTTGTAAATAAGGTGTATAACGCTCTGAGCCAATGGCGAGCAGTAAAGGGTGAACTCCGGCAGCATCAACAGCATGAACTTCATGCACACCCGGAAGTTCATGCTTGATTGCTCCTCCCGTGAGCTCATGAATCAGCGCTCCAAAAGCCGTATCTTCTTGAGGTGGACGGCCAACAACAGTGAATGGCCAGATGGCATCTTTTCGGTGGTAAACCTTTTTAACACGCATCAACGGAAATGGATGCGTTAAGCTATAATAGCCTAAATGGTCGCCAAATGGGCCTTCGGGCTTGTTTTCGTTAGGATATACTTCGCCTGTAATTACAAAGTCTGCATCCGAACTGATGCAAAAGCCATCCTCATCATAAAAATATCTGAAACGTCGATTATTTAGGGCTCCTGCAAAAGTCATCTCCGACAAACCTTCCGGTAAGGGCATAACTGCGCTCAGAATATGCGATGGAGGCCCTCCCACAAAAATGCTCACCTTCAGCGGCAAACCCCGCGCATTGGTTTTTGTTTGATGTACGCCAATACCACGGTGAAGCTGATAATGCAACCCAATTTCTTGGTCCTGAATATATTCATTACCACCCAGTTGAATTCGATACATGCCTAGGTTGGCATTCATAATTCCGGGCTTGTCGATGTCTTCGGTGTACACCGCAGGAAGCGTCACAAACGGTCCGCCATCCATTGGCCAGTGTACAATTTGAGGAATATCAGAAATGCGACATTCTCCAAAGGCAACAGGTTTGCTCCAGCGCGATTTCAACGGCAAAGCCTTGATGGCTAAAAAGGGAATCGCCAAATTATCGAGTGGCTTTTTCAAAGCCTGCATGGGGTCATTCTTAAGAGCAATTAGCTTTTGAATGTCCTTCCAGGTATCACGAAACATGAATTTACTCCGATCAATGTCGCCAAATAGATTGGATACCGCCGGAAATTTTGAGCCTTTTACACGTTCAAAAAGAAGAGCTTTGCCACCTCTTTCGAATTCTTCAAGGTGAATTGCCGACATTTCAAGATGCGGGTCTACCTCCTCGCGAATGCGTTTTAAATGTCCGTTTTTTTCAAGATCTGCAATGCAATGCGAAAGACTTTTATATCCCATATTCTCCTGCTTCGAGCGCCACTAAGGTACTCAACAGTCGAAAGATAAAATGGTTTTAATGAGAAAGGTAAAGTAACAAGCGCCGAAGTTGATTGCCTCCGGCGCTTGTTATCATTTGGTTCTTACCATAACGGTTGTATTGTTGTTTACAGAACCTCCTGCATTTTTTATTTTCTGCTGAATTTCAGCCCGGCGCAACTGCAAATCCAATTCCCGGTCTTCTTTTTCGCGCTTTGCCACTTCTGCAAGAACGATTTTGTAATTCACAGTTAAGTTTAAATAGAATTGAACTGTGGGTTCTACCATGTCAGAATTAAGCACTACATCAAATTGCCCATACGGTACTTTTTCATAATACACGGTTTTATTTTTCTCGGCATAATTTATTTCAACAGGCTTTTCTTTAATGCCCATTTTCTTCGATTTTAATTTCGGAGCTACTGTATGGGCTGCGGTATACTGCACGTAGCGTTCCATTGGATAAACCGAACCTTGTGCCGTGGCATATTGCTGGGCTTCGAGCGTGAAGCCCATATTGGTATACGACTTTACCTTCTCATTTATGATCTCTTCAGCCTTTTGGCGCAATTGAGCATAAATATTGTCCATGTTCGATACATTGTAATCAATCTTAACAAGATCATAGATTTCAGCTTTTGCGGCCGCACTGATCAGATCATTCAAGCGATCATGCTCGGTAAATAACACATGAATATTTTTTTTCATTTCAAAACCACTGGGAATTTCATTAAAGGTTTTTGAATACACTTTTTCGGTCGACTCAAATTCATATCTAGGAACCATTGAAATAAAGTCTACATGCGTGTTCTTAAGAGAAATTCCTACTTTAAGTAGCTCCTCAAATACATTATTCAATCTTACATCCATTAATGAATCCGTTTCCTCAATCGTTTCCCCAACCTGTGTAATGCTTAAAACAGCAACGTAAGAGGTGGCCTTCATGTTAATCATTACATCAGCTTTGATGGGTGTAAGAGAATGCCCCATCGATACCGGGGTTAGATTTACACCTTTGGGTGCGTTGTGTTGTAGAAATGATTGATTGCCGTAAGCATCTCCATAAATTTGATTTCCGGAAGAGTTTGGCGAAGCCACCACTGCGTTTCCTGCCGATTGAGCGTGTATGCCGATGAAGCTGGTTAGGCAAAACAAACCCGAAATAAAAGTGCGTTTCATGTTCACAAAGTTTTAGGTCGGGCCTTATGCCATTCTTAAAACCAGGTTCAATTGTGGTGAATCAATTTTGGTTGAGTATAAAAAAAACACCCGAAATGCACGCTAAACGCGCATTTCGGGTGAATAAAAGAGACTACCGCGACCTTAGTTGGCTACGCCAGCTTTGATGATATTCAGTGCCGCACCGGCCTTAAACCACTCAATTTGCTGTGCGTTGTAGCTGTGGTTTACCAAAATACTGTCTTTCGAGCCATCGGCATGATTGAGCACCAGTTCGAGGGCTTTGCCCGGTGCAAAACTCGTGAGCCCATTGATGTCGATCTTGTCGTTTTCCTGAATCTTATCGTAATCGGCTTTATCGGCGAAGGTGAGCGCCAACATACCTTGTTTTTTAAGGTTGGTTTCGTGAATGCGGGCAAAACTCTTCACCAATACAGCACGAACGCCGAGGTGACGAGGTTCCATTGCAGCGTGTTCGCGGCTTGAGCCTTCGCCATAGTTTTCATCTCCCACCACAATCGACCCAATTCCAGCGGCTTTGTAGGCGCGTTGAGTAGCCGGAACAGGACCATATTCGCCGGTGAGCTGATTTTTCACGGAGTCTGTTTTCTCATTGTAGAAATTAACCGCTCCAATCAACAGGTTGTTGGAGATATTGTCGAGGTGCCCACGGTATTTCAACCATGGACCAGCCATTGAAATATGGTCGGTAGTGCATTTTCCTTTCACCTTAATCAACAACTTCAGGCCTTTTAGATCTGTTCCTTCCCATGCAGGGAACGAATCGAGCAACTGCAAGCGGTCGCTGGTAGGCGATACCATCACCTGAACCGAGGAGCCATCCTCCGCAGGAGCCTGATAACCGGCATCTTCTACTGCAAAACCGCGGTTTGGAAGCTCGTCGCCGCTTGGCTCATCTAATTTCACGGCAACACCATCAGCATTGATGAGTGTGTCGGTGAGCGGGTTGAAGCTGAGGTCGCCCGCAATAGCCAGGGCTGTTACGAGTTCTGGCGATCCAACAAAAGCAAAGGTGTTGGGATTGCCATCTGCGCGCTTCGCGAAATTACGGTTGAACGAGTGCACAATGGTGTTTTTCTCCTGTTTCTCAGCACCCATGCGGTTCCACATACCAATGCAAGGACCACAGGCGTTGGCAAAAACCTTAGCTCCGATTTTGTCGAAAACTTCGAGGAATCCGTCGCGCTCTATGGTGTAACGCACTTGTTCTGAGCCTGGTGTAATGGTGAATTCCGCTTTTGGACTCAGCTTCTTTTCCGCAGCTTGGCGAGCCAGCGATACAGAACGGCTGATGTCTTCGTAGGAAGAATTGGTGCATGAACCGATCAAACCGACTTCTACTTTGGTGGGCCATCCATTCGCTGCAGCCACTTCTTTCATTTTCGAAATGGGCGTAGCTAAATCTGGAGTAAATGGTCCATTGAGATGAGGTTCCAGCTCGCTAAGGTTGATTTCAATCACCTGATCGAAGTAGTTTTCCGGATTGGCATATACTTCCGGGTCGGCTGTGAGATGCTCGCGAATACCGTTGGCCAGTTCTGCCACTTCGGCGCGGCCTGTGGCTTTCAGGTAACGCTCCATTGAATCGTCGTAGCCGAACGTAGATGTTGTAGCTCCAATTTCAGCGCCCATATTACAAATTGTGCCTTTTCCGGTACAGCTCATTGAAGTTGCGCCTTCACCAAAATACTCCACAATGCAACCGGTTCCACCTTTAACGGTTAGAATTCCGGCCACTTTTAGAATTACATCTTTTGGAGACGTCCAACCACTCAATTTTCCGGTTAATTTAACACCAATAAGTTTTGGGAATTTCAGTTCCCAAGGTAAGCCCGCCATTACGTCGCAGGCATCAGCTCCACCCACACCAATGGCAATCATCCCTAAACCACCCGCATTAACCGTGTGCGAGTCGGTGCCAATCATCATTCCGCCGGGGAACGCATAATTCTCAAGTACAACTTGATGGATAATTCCCGCGCCAGGCTTCCAGAATCCAATTCCGTATTTGTTCGAAATAGAGGCTAGAAAATCGTACACTTCCTTGTTCGAATTCACCGCCACATTCAAGTCTTCCGATGAGCCTACCTGTGCAGTAATGAGGTGATCGCAGTGTACCGAGGAGGGCACAGCAACTTTTTTTCTTCCGGCTTGCATGAATTGCAGAAGCGCCATCTGGGCCGTTGCATCCTGCATAGCTACGCGATCGGGCGCAAAGTCTACATAATCCTTCCCGCGTTCAAAGGCGCGCGATGCTGGATTTTCCCACAAGTGGGCGTAGAGGATTTTCTCAGAAAGAGTAAGCGGCTTGCCAACCACATTGCGGGCGGCGGCGATACGCGGGCCAAACTGGGCGTACACGTTTTTGATCATCTCAAGATCGAATGCCATGAATTATCTTTTTTAAGGTGTTGAAAATGAGTTTGTTGAATACTTCACAATCTGAAGGCTAAACTACTCTATCTGCCGCGATTGTGCAAGCCTTCGATTATTTTTAGCAATTCCATTTTAGTGGCCAATTGATGACCTCGGTATACAAATGGTTTCAGGATTGTTTTTCGCAGTAATTTGTTCATTATCAATGATAAACTACTGTCGTGATGGTATTGCAATAAACCTTCGTAACGCTCTTTTGAGTTGATTACTTCACCGTGCAGCTGTAACCTTCTGATTCCTTGATCATTACATTCGTGCTCAGAATGGCTCTCCCGGTTACCGAATTACGCCCGCACACTTCTTCGGTTTGGCCCTGGATTGTGCAACCAAACAAGGGATCAGATTGTGGATTGGTGCAAACACATTCGTAACATTTTTTACATGAGGTGCTCGCCAAAACCGTTAGCAAGCCTACCACAACGGCAATTCTATTTCTCATCATGGTGCGAAGATAGAAGGGTTTGCAGTTTATGGAATATTTTTTTGGGGGTGGATGACTGACTCATCCAAAAAAATGAAAAACATTTTTCCTTTTGGAGGATTGCGAAAAATGTTTCATTTTCGTGCTGCACTGTATCGGTTTAAACCGATTTTATGAAAACTGATACACATTCTCTGTCTCCCGCCGATCAAGTGCGGGCGCTTGTTCACTTTAGCCAACAGCATGTATTCCTCACCGGCAGGGCCGGAACGGGTAAAACAACGTTGTTGCGTGCCATTTGCGACGAAACAGCAAAAAACTACGCGATTGCTGCGCCAACAGGTGTGGCAGCCATTCAGGCTGGAGGAGCAACGATTCATTCCTTTTTAAGAATGCATCCGCATACGTTTGTGCCTGATCCTGCTTACCACAGCCGGCCAAACCACCAGGTGGAAAACCCTTATTCATTGAGCCGAAGCATGAAGCTCAGCAAGGATCGCATTAAAATTCTTCGTTCTCTGGAGCTTTTAATTATCGACGAAATTTCAATGGTTCGCGCCGATCTCCTCGACGCCATGGATACCGTATTGCGGAAGTTTCGTGAAAGTCAGCTTCCATTTGGAGGTGTTCAACTGCTTATGGTTGGCGATTTATTGCAGCTTCCTCCCGTGGTGAAAGATGATGAAGCCCGCGTGCTGAGTCCATACTATCCTTCATTCTTCTTTTTTGAGTCCTGGGCCATCCGCAAAGCGGGCTACCTTTCTATTGAATTACAAACGGTGTATCGCCAAAACGACCCGGAGTTCCTGAATTTATTGAACGGCATCAGAGCCGGGCGAATTCAGCCTTCATGGTTAGAAAAGCTCGATAAAATGGTGCTTCCGCGTGAAGATTGGCCCGACGAAGGCTACATCGTTCTCACCACGCATGTGCATCAGGCCGATCGGATTAATTCAGAAAAGCTACAAAAGCTTCAATCCAAACCCTTTGTTTTAAAGGCAAGTATCGAAGGGGAGTTCCCTGCTGGGGCTTATCCAAACGATGTTGAGCTGGTTTTGAAGGAAGGAGCCCAGGTCATGTTCATTCGTAACAATTGGGAAGCAGGCTATTTCAATGGGAAAATCGGCTGGGTAGATGCCTGGGACGAGGAAAATCAGATGCTATCCATTACTTCAGAAAATGGCGAGCATTACACCGTTTTTAGGGAAGAGTGGCAAAACAACCGCTACGTTTACGATAACAACAGTCAGAAGCTTAAACAAGAAATAGCCGGGAGTTTCTTTCAGTTTCCGGTGCGCTTGGCATGGGCCATCACCATTCACAAAAGCCAGGGGCTCACCTTCTCGCGGGCAGTTGTAGATGCCGGAGCAGCCTTTGCCTCCGGGCAGGTTTACGTTGCCTTGAGCCGCTGCCGAAGCCTCGATGGACTTATTCTGGGTTCTCCGCTCAACGAAAGTCAGCTTTTCCCAAACGTTCAAGTGCAGGCATTTATGGAGCATTTCCCGGAGCCATCAGCGGTTCTCGAGCAGTTGCATGAAGGCCAGCAGCAATACCTACAGAATTTGGCTTTCAAAGCCTTAAATTTTAATTGGATTCGGGAGTTTCATTTTTCTGTTGCGCCGCTACTGCCGTCATTTCTCGTTTCGCTGTCGAACAATACCCATGAACAACTAAAAACGCTAAGCAGCACATCGGCAGCCTTACAAAAGGTGAGCGATACCTACTGGCCTGTGCTGCGGCAAAGTATTGCTCAGGGTCTGAACCAGGAAAGTGTAGAGCGGCTACAAGGAGCCTGTCATTATTTCCTCGAACAGCTCTATGAAAAAGTGGTTAAGCCTGTGTTTCAATTGGCCGCTACTGCAGAGGCTTTAGGCATGAAGGCGAAGCTGCGCAACGACTCCGAGCAATTGCGAAAAGCGATACCTTATCATCTCAAGCCTTTGGTTTATATGCCTTGTTTGTTTAGGGCTGTTCTGAATGATGACCCTGCTGGAATTAAGCCCGCTTTTGAATATCAATGGCAACAACATTTGCGCGAGCTCGAGCATTTGTACACGAGTGTGAGCCCGGAAAAGGAAGTGAGTGCTTCGCCATTACCTCCGTTGCGCAAAGGGAAACGTTCTGTTCACAAGCCTAAGCAAGGCGCTACGGTGCTCATTACAACAAATTTATACCAGGAAGGGCATTCAATTGACGACATTGCGAAGCTCAGGCAGCTTACCGTTGGAACCATTCAGCACCATTTGGTTAAAGCGGTAGAAAAGGAGATTTTGAGCCTCGGGCAGGTGGTTAATGAAGCCCGCATCCAAGCAATAATAGACTTCACAGAGGAATTTCCGCCCGAAGCAAAAATGGGTGAAATTATCCAGGCCGCCGGTAGTCAGTTTGCGCCTTATGAAATTCGACTTGCCCTATGGAGCCGTGGTAAATCGAATGCTGAGGCGATTATTCAGGAGGTTTCGGGTAGTGAGGAGACTTAATTTTAGGCTTTGAAAAAGCTTCCTGGTTTTTGTGTGTTTGAAGTTTAAACTTCCTTCACAGTTGCTTTAAGCCATCAATAGAAGTTGTGGATGAACTCAGCTTCTTTTGGCATTGTAGCCGTTTTGGTGGTGTAGCGGAGGGTTTGTTTGGGTGATGACCATTTCGATCAATGGAGTTATTCGTTCACCTTTGCTTTTCGCCATTCACCGACTTGATTCTGCCTTTGGCCGAAATTCTATTGTCAGGTTTTACAGCTGATTCTACGTTTGCCACATCAATCATTCATCATGGAAACTACAGAAACAAAGGCTGCTCCTTCCCGATTTGAGAAGTCGCTGCGCAACGATCGCCTCGGAAAAATTGCCGGAGGTGCAGTGTTAATTGCAATTGGAGTGTTGTTATTTCTCGATAAATCAGGGGTTAAATTCCCATACTGGTTGTTTAGCTTCGAGATGTTCCTTATTGCGCTTGGGTTGTTCATTCTGGCTCGAAACGCATTCCGTAGTCCGGGCGGATTAATTATCATGCTTATTGGTGGTTTTTTCTTGCTCGACGATGTAATTCCGGGTTTTTATATTGGACATTATTTCTGGTCATTAATAGTGATTGCTGCCGGTTTGTGGGTGATGTTTTCGCCCGGCCGTTCGGGGAGAAAGTGGAAAAAACAAGCGTACTCATTTCAATCGGGAAACGCTGATGCCGCCCCTGCCGATGCTGAATCGGTTGTTAACGGCACTACATTTTTCGGTGGAACAAAAAAAATGGTGAGTTCTCAGCATTTCCAAGGCGGGAAAGTGGAAACTTACTTTGGGGGAACCGAAATAAACCTTTCACAAGCCGACCTTCGTCAGCCGGCTGTATTAGAACTTACCCAAATGTTTGGAGGTACAAAAATAATTTGTCCTTCACATTGGGTTGTACAATCAGATATCGTGTCTATTTTGGGCGGTGTGGAAGACAAGCGTAAAGAAAGCCCCATTCCGCAAGACAATTCCAAAGTACTCATCCTGCGGGGAACTACAATCCTTGGTGGGGTCGACATTAAAAGCTATTAAATGCGATTTCCCGGTCTGGCAAAACATCGGTATGAAAGCAATTTCGTTCCGGTGTTTTGTTACATTTAGCTCCAAGTCGACTGGCTAATTCTGAGATAAGAAGAACCACTGCAACCATGACCATGAATCGTAGAATATTGGTTTTACTGCTCGTAAATGCCTTACTGTGGTTTGGATTGCATGTTGCGTTTTTATGGGGCAAGGTTTCCGACCCATGGATGGCCGTGTGGGACGCATTGAGTTTTTCAGGTCCATTAGCACTCATTCTTTGGATTTTATCGTTAAGCATTAGTTTTTACCGACCGTCGTGGCAAAAGGTGGGTTTATTGCTGGTGATTTCGGCATCGAGCGCTTTTCTGGCACTCGCCATGTACCGGTTTATGCACAGCTTATGGCCGGCCTTAAATGTTTCGCTAAGCCGCTTCATGAGCAATGGCGAAACCATGGTATTTGTAATTGCCTTTTTTCAATTGCTTTCATTTCTCCTGTTCGGAGGGATGATTTTAGACGACGAGGAACGCCATCAGCGCGATAAGCGCCGCATCGAATTAGAACAACTCGCAAGAGATGCCGAATTAAGTGGCTTACGTCTTCAATTACAACCTCATTTTTTATTCAATAGTCTGAATTCGGTGTACGCCTTGTTGCAAGATAACCCAAGTTTGGCGGGTAAAATGATTCTTTTGTTGAGTGATTTTTTCCGAAGTATCGTCAATAAATCCGATAAAAAAACGATTCCGCTTGCTGAGGAAATTCGCATTATTCGCATGTATCTCGATATTGAATCGATTCGCTTTGAGCATCGGCTACATCTACACTTTTCGATCGATAAGGAGGCCGAATTAACAGAAATTCCTGCCTTACTTTTGCAGCCTGTTGTGGAAAATGCCGTTAAGCACGGCGTATACGGCACTCAAGAGCGGGTCGATATACACATTTTGGCCTCTATTTCTGGCGGATTTTTAAGCGTTGAAATTTCAAATCCTTTCATGGATTCCGCCCCGGTAGGCAAGGGGAGTGGCTTTGGATTAGACTCGGTTCGAAGGCGCCTGAGTTTACTGTATAATCGAAACGATTTGCTGGAAATTCGGAAGACGGAGGCTGTATTTACCGTAATCATTAAAATTCCGGTTTAATGGAAAAAATCATGAATGTAATTTTGGTTGATGACGAACCTCTTGCCCGGAAGTTGATTCGTGGTTTTTTGCAATCAGATTCACGATTTGCAGTGGTGGCGGAGTGTGGCGATGGCTTTGAAGCCATCAAGGCAATTAAGCAACTCAAGCCCGATTTAATTTTTCTGGATGTACAAATGCCCAGGCTGAACGGATTCGAAATTCTTGAATTGCTCGATGAACCTCCACCCATCATTTTTACCACCGCCTTCGACGAATATGCCATCAAGGCCTTTGAGGCCGGCGCTATTGACTATTTACTCAAACCAATTTCGCCCGAACGTTTCGACAAAGCCATTCAACGTCTGTTTTCGCAAAATACATCAAGCAAAATTGCAGTACCTGCTTTAAATGCAAATTGGTCGGGTACGCAGCGTATTGTAGTGAAAAATGGCGCCGACGTTAGGATTATTCCCTTAAACGAGCTGGTGTATATTGAATCGATGGATGATTATGTGAAACTACACACCGAAAAGGAACGGCATCTTAAAAAGCAACCCTTGCAGCAGTTTGAAGACCAACTTCAGTCGAGCGGATTTGTGAGAATTCACCGCACAATATTGCTCAATACTGCGTATTTACAAAAAATTGAGCCCATGGGTAAAGACCAGTATGTTGCGTTGTTGCGGAACGGACAACAGTTGCCGATTAGCCGTCAGGGCTACCAACGACTTAAGCTCTCACTTGGAGTGTAAAAAAAAAGAGGGGTTTTGAGCCCCTCTTTCGAATTAAATTTTGAACGCTTTTCGAATTTCCTCCATCGAAGAATTGTTGTCCTTTAAAGCAAAAGGCAACTGTTCGGCAATGATGCTGAGGAGATTGAAAATATCTTCGAAGGTGTGATTTACCGTGAGTGGAATTCTTAGTCCAGTATTTTTATACGGCACACTCGGAAATACACTTAGATTAATGTAATACCCTTTGTTCATGATTCGGGTTACCATGTTGTATCCAACGGCAGGCTTACCCACACCAATGAAGAATATGGGTGAATTGGATTCTCCAATAAGCGGAAGATTGAGCGATTTACAGGTTTCAACGAAATAATCGACTCTTTTCTGCAATTCGTTTTGGTATTCCTTGATTTTTTCGCTCAGGTGCAATTTTGCCGAAGCCACGATGGCACCAAGCATTGGGGGCTGAATTGGGCCTGAAAATATAAATGTACCTCCGCAGTTGCGCACTTTTTGTTTCGTTTTGGCATCAGGAAAAACCAAAACACCTCCGCAGGCTGCAAAGCTCTTAGCCAACCCCGCTACAAGAAAGAGGCGTTCGTGGAAGGGTTTCTGCGATAAAACATAGCCACGACCATGTTTTCCCACCCAGCCTGTGCCATGCGCGTCGTCGACATACAAATTAAATTGCGGATATTTATCCAGTAAGGCGTACAAGGCTTCTACCGGTAAGAAATCGCCATACATCGAGTACACGCCATCGGCCATGTACCAGATTTTATCGTATTTGGCACTAAGCTCAACAATGCGTTCTTCGAGAATATCCATTCGGTTGTGGCGGATCAATTCAACATGAACACCTCTGGCTTTCACCAATTGGGCGGCAGTTTGCACACAAGAGTGAACTTGAAGGTCGAGAATTACGGCATCACGATCGCCAACAAGCACCGGAATATTTGAGAGGTGCCCTAAAGTTACCGTTGGAGCCAATAAAATGGGCTGTTCGAATATTTCCTCCAACAAGCGCTCCGCTTCGGTATACAATGTAACGCTGGCATAGGCTCGCGATGACGAAAACTGTGAACCATACCGAGCAACCGCGTCCTGAACACCCTTCACCAATTCGGGGTGCTTTTCCAATCCTAGATAGGAGCATGAACCAAAATTGACCACCTCACGTCCGCGAACGTGAATCAATCGTCCATCAATCTCCTCGTCTTGCAGTTCTAATTGCGCAATACCTAATCCCGACGAAATCTGAGTAACCTCATCAATGGTCTCCAGTACGTGTTCGTGCCGTGTTTTGCTTTGCTCTGTGATTTGCCCCTGGTTCATATCTGGTTGTTTTTCTAAAACATGTACCGAAATTCCACATTATTAACAGGTAGGATTGGGTATGGATATTGAAAGATATGGACAGACTTATTAACAAGCTTGCAATTGAGTATACAACGGCTTGCTATTCTCAACAGTAGGGCTGGTTTACCTCGATTTTGTTTAATGGCAAAGGCTTTTGAGCGGGGTTTTTTCCTGATGTTTGGAATTATTTTCAGACAATGGCATGGGTGTTAATCCCTATTTTTTATTTGCCAAATTCTCTAAATTACCAAAGAGCGACAGTGTTGAAATATTCCAATATATGCATTTATTCCACAATCAGATATAAGCCCCAGCAGATGAGCAGGCAAGCCAGGCAGGTGGGGCAGTAAAGCATCCAATAGTAATACTCGGGCGCGATATTGAAGAGAATAGACAAACAACCCATGAAACCAACGCCCCCACCGGTGAAAATCAGAATTAAGCCATTGCTGTAACGGGCAGCCCGCTTCTTTTTCTTCCATAACTCCACCATCTGCTGAATTTCTGCAGGGGCAAAGCCCTGATGACGCAGCTCCTGCTCTAACATCTCAACAGTATGAATTTCACGCAGGAAACGTTCCGGCAAAACCGGCTGAAGGGTTGAGCTCGTTTGCATGTGAGAGGGTTTTCTACGAATGTAACTATTATTCAATACCCTACGCAAATTTTAGAGACTCTAGTTTTTCACAAGTCCTTGCTTGTTTCTGAAATTCAATTGATTACACGTATTTTGAAGCGCGTTATCAGGCTTTTTCTTGCCTCAACCAACAGCATGTCGAATGGCTTACTTACTTTGCAGTCATGTCGAAGTGGTTAGCCTTTCTGTTCAGCACCGGAGTATTAATCGCCTTGTTATTTGTGTATCAGCAAAAAACAGGTGTTTTGCCTCCGCTCGGACGCTTTTTCAGTCCCGCCGAAGGCTTCTGGGCCCAGGCCGAAGCCCTCGAACAAAATACCGCAACCGAACTCAAGCTTTCCGGGCTGAAAAAGCCATCCCGCGTGGTCTATGACGACCGACTAGTGCCTCATATTTTTGCCGAATCGGAAGAGGACCTCTTTTTTCTCCAAGGATACGTTACCGCAAAACACCGGCTTTGGCAGATGGAAATGCAAACCCGCGTTGCCGAAGGTCGTCTGTCGGAAGTGATTGGTCCAAATCTGCTTCAGCGCGACCGCGAAATGCGCCGCCTTGGATTGAAATGGGGAGCCCAGCGATCTCTGGAGCTGATGATGCAGCATCCGCAAAGCCGCATGATTCTTCAGCAATACACCGCCGGTGTGAATGCATACATCAATAGCCTCGGTGTGAGAAGCATGCCGTTAGAATACAAACTGCTCGATTTTCGTCCTGAGCAATGGTCGCCGCTCAAATGCGTGTTGTTGGTGAAGTACATGTCGAACATGCTTACAGGCTACGAAACCGACTTCGAACTGAGCAATCTGGCCAAATTGTATGGAATGGAAACACTCAATCAGTTGTTTCCCGAATTTCCCGATAGCCTCGATCCTGTCATCCCGATAGGGACAAACTACCTGCGAAATACGCCAGTGCACGCAAAACGCGACAGTTTGATTTCGCCCGCTTTAAGCCGCCTCGATTCGACCCTCCAACGCCCCGAGCCAGGCTATGGATCTAACAATTGGGCCATCAGCGGAGCCAAATCGGCTAGTGGAAAACCGATACTCAGCAACGACCCGCACCTTGGCCTGAATTTACCCAGCATTTGGTACGAAATCCAATTGCATGCTCCCGGACTTGATGTATATGGCGTGAGTATTCCCGGGGCGCCTTGCGTGATCATTGGCTTCAACGATAATATTGCCTGGGGAATTACCAACGCGGCAATGGATGTAAAGGATTGGTACAGTGTGCGTTTTCGCGATAAAAACCGAAAGGAGTATCTCTTCGACAGCACCTGGAAGCCCGTTAGAAGTTTGGTGGAACGGTTTGCTGTGCGCGGCGCGGAGCCTGTTTACGATACCATTTTGTTCACCGAGCATGGACCGGTAGCTTACGACGACCGCTTTAGGCCATCGCCCGAAAAGGTGAATATGGCTTTGCGCTGGACGGCCCACGATTTTTCCAACGTTTTGTTGGCTTTTTACCAACTTAATCGCGCCACCGATTATGCAGGCTATGCCCGCGCTTTGGAGCAATTTGACAGTCCGGGGCAGAATTTTGTGTTTGCCTCAGCTTCGGGCGACATTGCCATCCGACACAATGGCCGTTTTGTTGACCGATACCCGCAGCAAGGCCGCTTTGTACTCGACGGTACCCGATCCGATCAGCTTTGGCGAAATTACATTCCATGGGCCGATATTCCACAGGTGAAGAACCCGGAGCGAGGCTTTGTGAGCTCGGCCAATCAACACCCAACTGATGCCAGTTATCCGTATTACTACACCGGGGTTTACGAATATTACCGAAACCGGCGTCTGAACGAGCTGCTTTCGAAAGTGGCAAAGGCAAAGCCTGAAGACATGATGCGGATTCAGACCGACAATTACAACCTCTGCGCAGCCGAAGTGCTACCCTGGCTTTTGGAGCGCTTGCCCGAAATGCGTTTTACTGCGGTTCAGCTGGAGGCGTTGAAATATCTGCGAAACTGGACCTACTTCAACGAAACCGATGCGGTGGCTGCGGTGTATTTCGAAGAATGGTATGAGCGATTCCGCCTTTCGCTATGGGACGAGTTCCAAACAGAATCGCGGAGCATGCTGATTCCCGGGAACTTCCAAACCTGGGATTACCTCAGGCGCTTTCCCGACTCGCCATTTATCGACAAACAAGGCACCCCCGAAACCGAAACGCTTCCTCAACTTGTGGTACGCTCTTTTGCTGATGCCGTTGCTGCCGTTGAGCAATGGAAACTGAAGAATCCACGCAAATCGCTCACCTGGGCGCATTACAAAAACACCACAGTGAAGCACCTAAGTCAGCAAGCCGCATTTAGTGTCGACAATATTCCCATTGGCGGAAATGCCGGTATTTTAAATGCTACCAGTCATTCAAAGGGCGCCAGTTGGCGGATGGTTGTTGTTCCGGGCAGCGAAGGCGAGGCCTGGGGAGTTTATCCGGGTGGGCAGAGCGGAAATCCGGGTTCGCCCCATTACATCGATTTTATAGATGAGTGGGCCGCAGGTAAGTATTTCAGTCTGTTAAAGTTGCAGCCCAATCAAAAACATCCACGCATTCAGTATGTCGAAACTGCAAAACCGTAAACGAAGGAGAGCCTTTTGGTTAATCCTGGCCGCCATTGCATTGGCTAGCCTGGCCACCCAGTTATTTCTGCCCTGGTGGACGCTTGTGCTGGTATGCTTTTTTGCCGGCTTTCTCTCCACGGGAATAATCCGTTTCCCCTTCTGGGCTGCATTTGGTGCCCTGTTTCTGCAATGGGGAGTATGGTCTGCTTTTATTGATCAATCGAACGGACAAATTTTATCGGCCCGCGTGGTTCAACTTTTTCCCGTTCCTCATCATTCCATTAGTTTAATTTTGCTTACAGCCCTCATTGGAGCGCTCATTGCCGGTTTTGCTGCCTGGAGTGGAGGAAGCCTGCGGAGAATCTTTGGAGTGGAAGACCGTTACAATCATTATTGAGGCTCCTTTCGCAGTAGTTGGGAATTTATCGATAGTATCGACCGATGTGTTTGATTTTTGCCCGAATCAAAGTGTCACATTGGCAACTTTTTCCTACTTTTGCCGTTTCGTAAAATCATCATCAATCACACCCGACTTTTATGAGACAACTCAAGATTACCAAGCAGGTTACGAACCGCGAAACCGCATCACTCGACAAATACCTGCAGGAAATCGGAAAAGTTGAACTGATTACCGCCGAAGAGGAAGTAGAGCTTGCCCGTCGCATTCGTCAAGGCGATCAGGCAGCACTGGAGAAGTTGACCAAAGCAAACCTCCGCTTCGTGGTTTCAGTATCGAAGCAGTACCAAAACCAAGGCTTGAGCTTACCCGACTTGATTAACGAAGGTAACCTTGGCCTGATTAAAGCCGCGCAACGATTCGACGAAACACGTGGTTTTAAGTTCATTTCCTACGCCGTTTGGTGGATTCGTCAGTCTATCCTTCAGGCATTGGCCGAGCAGAGCCGTATTGTTCGCCTTCCACTCAATAAAATTGGCTCAATCAACAAAATCAACAAGGCTTTTTCGAAGCTTGAGCAAGAGTTTGAACGTGAGCCTTCTGCCGAAGAAATTGCCGAACTGCTCGAACTCACCGAAAACGACGTGAAGGAGTCGATGAAAAACTCCGGAAGACACGTTTCAATGGACGCTCCGCTCGTTCAGGGCGAAGAAAGCAACATGTACGACGTGTTGCGCTCCAACGATAGTCCAAGCCCTGAGGCCGGTCTCATCAACGATTCGCTGCGCAAGGAAATCGATCGCGCACTGTCAACCCTAACTTCCCGCGAGGCTGAGGTTATTAAGTACTATTTCGGACTCAATGGCGAGCATGCCATGACCCTCGAAGAAATCGGCGAGAAATTCGACCTCACCCGTGAGCGTGTTCGTCAAATCAAGGAGAAAGCCATCCGCCGCTTAAAACAAACCACACGAAGCAAAATCCTGAAAACCTATCTCGGGTAATCTATTTGCTTATAACATAAAGCCCCGTTCCTGTTGAGGTTCGGGGCTTTTTTTTGGCCGGCCGCCATCTAAAGCTTTCGTGTAGCTGAGGCCACCTTTGTGGGCGCCGCGCTTTACACTCATAGCCCCGTTTCGCTGCGCTGCCCGGGGGCTATCCGTTTCAATCGCTGCCGGATAATTTATTTAACCACTCTCTTGGCCCAATGCCACTAAGCTTTGGCTGCAAGGTTAGCAAGCTCCCTCCTTCAATCTTTCTGGGTATCGAGTTGGGCAACGTTCATCATTTTCACCCAATTGTGGTATTCAGGGTACCGAAATAAAACACGAACCTTGTTCAACCTTAGATGTTTTCATGCTACGACAACTTACTGCCATTGTACTGCTTTTCATCAGCAGCTACTGCCAAGCCCAAACTTCGTGTTTCCCCAATGGAATAACATTCAACACCCAAAGCGATGTTGATAATTTTGCCACGCAGAATCCCCTGTGCAATCGCATTTCCGGGTTTGTTCGTGTTACGGGCGAGGTTTCAAACCTGCTCGGGCTGGCTCAACTCGACAGTATCGACGGGTACTTTATGGTTGCGCAGACTAACCTGCTCCAGAATTTACAAGGTCTCGAATCGTTACGTTTTATTGGTGGGGCTGTAACCTTCGACCAAAATCAACAACTTCAAACACTCAACGGACTTCAAGGAATAACCGCCGTAAATGGAGATCTTTGGATTACCGACAATCCAGCGCTCGACTCATTGGCCGGATTGAATAACCTTCAATCGATCGACGGCTTTCTCACCATCACATTCTGCCCTCAATTACTGAGTTTAATGGCCTTGAGCAATGTACAAAGCATAAGTGGCGACCTTAATGTAATCAATTCCCTCAGTTTGCCTAGCGCTGCTGGTTTTTCAAGCCTGAGTAGTTTTGGAGGTGCCTTTAATTTTTATGGTGATTCTGCTTTAGTCGATTTAGGAGAATTTCCCCTGTTAACTGCTGTTGGCGCTGAGTTTCAATTAAGTTACAATCCTGCTTTAACCTCTATTGCCGGACTTTCTAATTTAAGTACCGTTGCGGGTGGTGTTGAAATATCTGAAAATCCAGCCTTACTTGGTATTGAGGGCTTGCAACAATTGGAATCGATAGGTGGCGATTTAGGAATTAAAAACAATTCAAATTTGCAAAACGTATCCGCTTTTGAGTCGCTTTCAGCAATTGCGGGTGAATTAGAAATTGTTGGAAACACGAGTTTATCTTCCTTGCAGGGATTGCAGCAAATCAATCCAGCCACAATCGAAGCCTTAGTGATTAGCAATAATGGCAGTTTATCTTTTTGCGCGTTGCCAAATATCTGCGCATATCTTGAAAATCAAACTGCCCCTGCATTTATCGATGCGAGCAATGCCAACGGCTGCAATACCTCCGATGAAATACTCCAGCAGTGTGTGCTTAACATACCTGAAGCCACGCAAAAACAGCAGTTTGAGCTATATCCGAATCCAACAAGTAATGTTTTGAATGTACCTGAGGTGGAAGCTGGGCCATACGAAATCACCAATCTTTTCGGACAGTTGGTCTATACCGGCTATTTTTCAGGCCACGCGATTGATATTACCGGACTATGTGAAGGCGTGTATATTTTGAATCTTCACCAACGAAAAACCCGGTTTATCAAGCAGTAAAGAATAAGGTCAGGGCTCGAAAATATAGTTTCCCCGCGCGTCTGATTTCCATTTTAATGCTTGAGGTTGCTCAACTAAACGATTGTACCCAACCTGCAGGCTTTTCCAGAATTGATAATGCAGGTTTTGCTTCTCCTTTGCCAGTCGTTCCTCGCTGAGCTCAAATGGAAAAATGTAAACCGGTATTTTACTTTGTCTATTGTTTCGAGCATAAACCGCCAATAAATACAAGGGCTCAATAAGTTGGTCGGTCATCGGAAGGCAACCAATGGTTACGCATTTTCCGTGAATAAAAATATCACCGCCTAGGTCTTTAGCACTGCTCCGCTTTCGATCAGCATCATTGGGGTAATTTAAACCAAGCGATAGGTGATAAAGGCTCGATGGATTAAATCGGTCAATCCAGTAAAAGCCTTCAGGAACTTGAAAATCGCCCTGCTTGTATTTAGGTCCGGAATTCCCTGATGAAGCACAAATAGGCAGCGATTTCCATAAATTAAATTGCTTACCCGACTTCGTTTTTAGATATACATCAAGCCGCTGTTCTTCTTTGTAAGCAATAATCATTAGATGCAAGTCATCCATCGAATACCCCGATATTTCAAGTTGAGTAGTCAGTGATTTCCCAATTTTCTGATGGGCTTTTTTTACCCGGTCGAAACGCAGTTGTTGAGCCAAGAACTGCGCGTGTAATGGCATTTGGCTAAGCATCAATAAAACAATAAGAGCTTTCATGATTATGTATTGCGGTTATTTAGGCATACTGAAAAAACACTCAATATTTTTATTTACAACACTTTAACCCATATTTGAATGAGGCTCAATGATAGGGATTTTAGTCTAGCTTTTGAAAATCCATACACTCCTGAATTCATGAAGTTCAATTTTTCGTTAGCCAGAAATGCCGCATCTGCTTCGTTGTCCGCGGCTCGCAGTATTCTTCGATATACAGCTTTGCCTAGTCGCCTCGCATCTGACGCATTTCTGAATTTTCAGTAGGCCCAATTTAAGTCATAGATTTATTTTGAAATATAGCTGTCGAGACTTTTTTCAGGAAGTCCATAACCATTCGTTTAAATTCTTGTATTAAACCACTTCGGCCACTACGAATGTGCTTCCACCGACCAAAATTAAATCGTCATTTCCTGCTGCCTTTTTTGCCGCTTTCAGGGCTTTCTTGACCGATGGCCATGCTTTTCCTTGTAAGCCTGAATTTGCGGCTTTCTGCTGAAGTTCTGCTGCATCGAGTGCTCGTGGAATTTGAGCTCTGCAAAAGTAATAATGCGCGTCTTTAGGCAATAAGGCCAGCATTCCGGTTATGTCTTTATCGTTCACAACGCCCCAAACCCAGTGAAGGTTTTCGTGGGGAGTGTGCGCGACCATGTTCAGAATCTCTTCAATTCCAGCGCGATTGTGGCCTGTATCGCAAATTACCCTTGGCGAGCTTTGCAATTGCTCCCAACGTCCTCTCATCCCCGTATTTTCCTTTACTTTCTTAATTCCGTTTTTAACAGCTGAAAGCTGAATATTCCAGCTATTTTGGTTAAGCACACCAACTGATGCTAAAACTCCGGTTAAGTTTTTTTGCTGATAGGCGCCACTGAGCCCACTTTCAATATTCAGTTCCTGACCATTCCAAATGGCTGTTAAGTTTAACATGGCCGTTTTGTTTTCGATATGCCAGGCCTTTTGGGTCCAACGTACAGTATCTTGAGCGAGGATAATCGGGCTGTTTGAGTCTTTAGCTTTCGTCTCAAAAACAGGTAAAAGCTGAGGATCTACTTCGCTTAAAACAACGGGGCGTTGAGGTTTAACAATACCGGCCTTTTCTGCGGCTATTTTTTCCAACGTATCGCCTAGCAAATCGGTGTGGTCGAAGCTAATATTGGTAATTAAGCTCAATTCAGGTTCGATGACATTGGTCGAATCAAGCCTTCCGCCCAAACCGGTTTCAACAACAGCAATATCGACCTCCATCTCGGCAAAATGGCTGAAGGCAAGGGCTACATTCATTTCAAAAAACGAAGGCTGGATGACTTCAAGATTTTCTCGGTATTGCTCTACAAACCGACTTACCCTACGGGCTGGGATCATCAGTCCGTTTACCCTAATTCGCTCTCTGAAGTCTTTCAGGTGTGGAGAAGTAAACAAGCCGGTTTTATAACCGCTTTCTTGTAAGATGGAGGCTAAAAAATGTGAGCTTGACCCTTTACCATTGGTGCCTGCGATGTGTATCGATTTGAAACTCCGTTCTGGGTTGCCAAGTAATTGAAGCAAAGCCTCGATATTTCCCATACCTGTTTTGTAGGCCGCAGAACCCTGTCGAGTGAACATTGGCAATCGACTAAACAGGAAATGAAGCGCCTCCGAATAGCGCATGTAATTACCTCCGAATAAAATTATAAGTGATAGTTCCGATCTGCTTCTCCGGAGAGGAGTTATCGGGGTTGAATTTCGCCTTCTTAGCTGCTGATTCCGCTTGACGAAAAAGCTCGGCATCTTGCACGGTTGTTCCTCTTCCGCCGGCCACGGCTTTAATTACGTTTCCACCCTGATCGACAGAAATGTCGACCACCACCTTCCCCGATTTTTCGCTGGTATAAGCCGGTTTGGGCAAGCTAACGGCTTTGCGGTTCAACAGGTTGGCAGAAATTCCGGCTCCTGTTCCAGGGCCTTTCCCCGGACCATCGCCATTGCCATCACCACCACCTTTTCCCGGACCTTTACCACCACTGTTATCGCCTTTCGAACCCTTGTAAATTGAGGCATAAGGGTCACCGTCTTTGTCGCCCTGGTTTCCTGATTTGCCTGTATTTCCCTGGTTTCCTCCCTTTTTTCCGGGGTATAATGCGCGCTGATCTACTTGTTCAGCAGGTTCTTCCGGTTTTTGGGTAATTCGCGGACCATCTTGCGGCCTCTTTAACTCTTTAATTGGCTTTTTAGGCTTCGGCTTTTTTGGGATTTCCGGTATATAGTTCTCATTCGAATTGTCATCCACCATTATTTCCTCTTCGCTAGCCGCTGATGCGCTGGCTTTACCAACAGAACTGAGTAGCTCGGGATTGGTATTTCCCATTCCATCGGGCGAATCGCCAAAGTTTAACTCCACGCCAAGCCCGCCTCCGCCGCCCGGCTCCTCGATTTCGAAAGGAGGTATGGGTGTGATGATTTTATACAGAATAAACAGCAACAACAGCAAACCATGAAAGGCCAGCGTAATTGCAGTGGCTGTCCATTTGTCGGATTTTTTGCTCAGTTCCATCGTTTATCCGTTGGGTGGCCGTGTGGCTAAAATCATTTTTACCTTCAGCTTATTTCCAATCTCCAGCACATCTACCAATTGTTGAACAGTGAGGGTCTTGTCGAGCCGAAGCACAATTGTTGGTTCTTTTTTACCACTAATTTCTTGAGCAATAGCAGATTCCAAGCTTTCAAAAGGAACTTCTTTTCCAGCCAAGAAGTAACGCATGTCTTCAGAAACCTCTAGGTTTATCGGCTGCTTGTCGACGGTTTGGGCTTTCTTTGCACTGGGAAGAGTGAGTTTTACCACACTCGGACTCACCATGGTCGACACGATGAGAAAGAACAACAGCAGAAAAAACATGATGTCGTTCAGTGAATGGGTATTCACTTCTGCTCCGTGACGAATTCTCGAGTGCCTGATGTTCATGGCTTATTTCGAAGGTTCGTGAAGCATATCAATAAAGTCAAGCCCTGTCGCCTCCATACGTTTGGCAATCCGGTCTACCTGATAGTTCAGATAGTGGTACAAAACAAAGGAGAGAATTCCTACAATTAGACCGGCAGCTGAGGTAATCATTTTCTCATACAGACCACCCGAAATGGCACCAATCGAAATATTGTCTTGTAATGAGATGTTGTAGAAAATTTTAATTACACCTGTTATGGTTCCTACGAAGCCAAACATTGGAGCAATACCCGCGATAACCGCCAAGATACCCACATTTCTTTCGATTCGGCTCAACTCTTTTTTTCCCACACCCTCCATGGCTTTTTCAATCTCATCTACTTGAAGCCCAATGCGCGAAATCCCTTTCTCCAGCATTCGTGCATCGGGTGTATTGTTCGATTTGCAAAGCACCATCGCTCCATTGACATTGCCATTTTGAATTTGGTCTCTTACATTGTTGAGTAGGTTTTCCGGACTTTTTCCGGCACGACTCAACACCAAGAAACGCTCTACGAAGATAAAAATGGTGATGAGCGACAAAAGGCCAATCGGAATCATCAAAAAGCCTCCCTTTTGAATCATCGACAACAAATTGAGGGTATCCACTTTTTGAGCTGCTTCTGCGGCCGCATCCACAATTGGTGTGGCCAGCGAATCGCCGCCTACTACCGTTTGAACTAGTATTCCCAGCATATGATTTTACAGTATTCTACAGGGTAAAGTACGTGTTTATTCAAGCCTCGCCGGGGTATGTCAAGTGAACGTTTTGAACGTGTTTATTAACACAAAAACGCGCACATACTTTGCATATTGCCTGCCTATGTGTTTTGTAGTTTTTTCGATTCTCTCAAACACATAACAAGGCCATCCGATTTCGGTGCGCTTTCATCAATTGCGGTTTTATAAATGATATTCACCCTTTTTTTGAGCTATTTTGTAAGTGTAATACGCGGTTTCTTGTTCAAATGGAAGATGTAAACACTTGTAAATCAGTATTATGTAATTATTTTCAACTTCCTTTTAACGTTTATTTGCAAATTACTTTTTCTGTATTTTAGTCGAGGAAAAACTCAAACCAAACACCAACCCCACAATGGTAACCAGTTCAGCTAACGTGATGACCGGCATTGATGAAATTCTGTTTTGTCAAGCGCCCGAAGTATCGTCTCTGTTTATGGATAAGCCCCTGACTACAGTTCTGGGCCGGGCCGGCGACGAAGATGATGATGATGACTTCGATGATGAAGATTTTGATGATGACGAAGATCTCGATGAAGACGAGATTGAAGAAATTGAAGAAGTCGAAGAAGAAGACGAAGAGGATTTTGACTTAGATGAAGATTTGTCAGACCCTGCTTTTGACGACGATGACGATGATGAAGATGATGAGTTTTTTGATGATGAGTTCTAGAACATCGACTTATACATACCAAGAGGAAGGAGCTTTATAGGCTCCTTTTTTTTGCTTTAGCGTTGGTTTGATTGAATAGGAAACGTTTGAAATTGCGCACTAAACAAATTGCCTTGCTATAAAGTGCTATAAAGCGCTCCGGCCGACAACTCACGATTAGCCCGTGTTACTTCGGTCAGCGTGTTTGGTAACTGGTAAAACCGCAAATACGCTAAATAGGCAAAAATAATCGCTTCTTTAAAGTCAATAAGTTGTTTATCAGGAAGTACCAACTTCGACTTGCTGTAAAACTGAACCCGCTCCATTAAATATGTATTTAACGCGCCTCCACCTGTAACCATGGTTTGTCCCGATTGGAGTAAACTTCCAATTTGTTCTGCAATGTGCTCAGTTACTGTATTTAAGATTTGACATGCCTTTTCTTCAATAGAGAGGTCTTTTCTTGTATTTGAGTTTAACCAGTTTTCAATAACAGGAATTATCTCTTTTTCGACCCATTCTAACCCAAGACTTCCCTTGTTTGAGTTATGGTAGTATTCGGTTTTATTGAGTTCTCTAAGCAGTTCGAGTATGAGGCTTCCGCTTTTGGCAAGCTGTCCACCATAATCATAGTGCCTGTTTAACATCCGCGCATAGCGGTTCAGCACAATATTGGCCGGACAAATATCGAAGGCCTTCATTGTAGTTCCCTTTCTGATGCTCATGTTGGCAAATCCGCCAATATTGAGAAAGGCGTCGAAACTTGGAAACAGATGCAGTTCGCCCATGGGAACTAGCGGCGCTCCTTGCCCACCTGCGGCTACATCCGGCCTTCGAAAATCACATACCACCGAAATATTTGTGAGTACCGATAAGGTGGCTCCACTTCCCATCTGAAAAGTAAGTCCATGCTCTGGCTGGTGAAAAACAGTATGGCCATGAAAACCAATCAAGTCGACACGAACGGCTTGTTCCTTAACAAATGTAGAAACCTGTTCAGCGACGAATCGCGTCCACTCATTTTCGAGTTTTGCCAATTCTAAAGCAGAAACATGAAGCGCCGACTGTAATCTTTTCTCCCAGCGTGCATTATAAACTATCGTTTTGGCAGATATCAATTTAAAATCGGGTTTCCCGGCATTACCACTGAAACTGCAAAGCGCGAGATCAAGGCCATCGCACGAAGTGCCCGACATGAGGCCTAAGACGTGTAATTCGGGGAGAGTATTCATTGGCACGATACAAACAAAGCGCTAAATTAGCCGCCCAATACTGATGTGATATGCACGTACAATTATCCGAAGAACATTTGATGATACAAAAGGCGGCCCGCGATTTCGCCCAGAATGAGCTGAAGCCTGGTGTCATTGAACGTGATGAAAAGCAGGAATTCCCTGCGGAGCAGATTAAGAAACTCGGTGAACTCGGGTTTATGGGAATGATGGTCGACCCGAAATATGGTGGGAGCGGACTTGACACATTGTCTTATGTGTTGGTGATGGAGGAACTTTCCAAGGTTGATGCATCTGCATCAGTGGCAGTTTCAGTTAACAATTCATTGGTTTGCTGGGGGCTCGAAACATTTGGCAATGAGGAGCAAAAGCAAAAATACCTTGTGCCTCTTGCAAAGGGCGAAATGATTGGGGCATTCTGTCTATCAGAACCTGAGGCAGGCTCAGATGCAACCAGCCAGCGTACAACAGCGATCGACATGGGCGATCACTACCTGCTCAATGGCACTAAAAACTGGATTACCAATGGCAGCTCTGCTAGCGTTTATCTGGTGATGGCCCAAACCGATGCCGCCAAAGGATCGAAAGGAATCAATTGCCTTATCGTGGAGCGTGGTATGGAGGGCTTTATTGTTGGTGCAAAAGAGAACAAGATGGGCATTCGGGGTTCTGATACCCACACCTTACTATTCAACGACGTGAAAGTCCCTAAAGCCAATCGCGTAGGCGAAGATGGCTTCGGATTTAAGTTTGCCATGAAAACCCTTTCAGGTGGGCGTATTGGGATTGCCGCGCAGGCCTTGGGAATCGCTGCTGGTGCTTACGAGCTTTCATTGGATTACTCTAAGCAGCGAAAGGCTTTTGGTAAAGTGATTTCAGAACATCAAGCCATCCAATTTAAACTGGCTGATATGGCTACTGAAATTGAAGCCGCTCGATTGCTGGTATACAAAGCCGCTTGCGACAAAGATGCAGGTCTGGATTATACCGCTTCCAGCGCGATGGCTAAACTATACGCTTCAAAGGTCGCTATGGAAGTATCTACCGAAGCAGTCCAGGTTCACGGGGGCTACGGTTATGTAAAAGAATACCACGTGGAGCGATTGATGCGCGATGCAAAAATCACTCAGATCTACGAAGGAACTACAGAAGTTCAGAAAATTGTGATTGCCCGCTCGGTATTGTCCTGATTACATCAGCGGCATCAGCAATTCAAGCTTATTCGACCTTGATCCCTTCACCAGAATGCATTTTCCGGTGAGGGGATTTTTCGTAAAATAGACGATAGCCTCTTCAACCTGATCGAAAATACGGGTGGCATTGCTCACGCCGGCCTTGCGGTAAAGGTCTCCTATCAGGTAAACAGCCTCGGCACCTGTTTGATTGGCTAATTCGGCAATGCGTAAGTGTTCATTTTCCCAACCTTCACCGAGCTCCATCATTTTCCCCAATACCAGAACTTTCCCTGTTCGTTCCATGGTTTTGAAATTGGTGAGCGCGGCCTCCATGCTGGTGGGATTGGCATTGTAAGCGTCGAGAATCAATAGGTTTTTCCCGGTTTCAATCCACTGAGATCGGTTGTTCTCAGGCACGTATGACTCCAGGGCTTCATTGATTTCCGCATCCGGTACATTAAACCAGGCGCCTACTGTAGCCGCTGCCAACAAGTTCTCGTAGTTGTAGTATCCCATGATTTGCGTGTTTACCATGGGGCGATCAGCCAAATTGCCTTCCCCAACGCGGTTCCAGAAAAATCTAACAAAGGGGTTAGAATCCACAAATTGCCCTTGAACAAACCCCGCAGCAGAATCGCCAAACACAATCGTATCCATGCCTAGCGACCGCTCGGTGAATACAGGGTGGTTCCCATTTACAAATACTTTCCCGCCATGGTTGAGGATGAAGTCGTAAAGCTCAGTTTTGGTTTTCACCACGCCGTCATAGCCTCCCATGCCCTCAAGATGTGCCTTTCCTATATTGGTGATGAGTCCATAATTGGGTTCAGCAATCTCTACCAGCTCTTGGATATCGCCAGGTTTGGAGGCGCCCATCTCAATTACGGCTATTTCGGTGTTAGCCGGCATGCTCAGTAATGTGAGTGGAACTCCAATCTGATTGTTTAGATTTCCTTGTGTAGCGAGGGTATTGTACTTTTTTCGGAGTACCGCGGCCAGCAATTCTTTCGTGGTTGTTTTTCCATTGCTTCCTGTAACACCAATGATGATGGATTCACATTGGCGTCGGTGATGACGGGCGAGCAGTTGCAGGGCTTTTAAAGAATCGTTTACCAACAAATATCTTTCATCCTCAATCACTTCAGCTTGGTCAACTACGGCATACTTACACCCTCCTTCTAAAGCCTGACGCGCAAAAGTGTTCCCGTTAAAGCTGGGGCCACTCAGTGCAAAAAAAATGCTGCCGGGTGTGATTTTCCGGGTATCGGTGCAAATGACCTTAGTTTCCTGAAAGCGAGCGTATAACTCCTCAATGCTGATATATTCCATAAAAAAACAAGCCCGTAATGATACACATTACGGGCTTGCTCCAGCACAAGTGCCGAATTATTTTTTCCCCTTACCTAAACCTACAGGGCTTCCAACGCGGGTCATTGCGCAGCGGAAACCGATGTAATCGGTAGATAAACGTTCATCGAGGTATCGGCGTGCACCTGGCGACAGATAGTATGCACGATCTTTCCATGAGCCACCTTTGTAAACGCGCGAGCGGTTATTAATCATTGATGTTGCACCGAAATCGTACATCAATGCGGCATCTTCACTACCGGCTTCTGCGCCTTCTTCGTCTCCACCTGCTCCATAAGAAGTTGATGATTCCTGGTCACCATCGAGGAAGTTGATGTTATCGGCTTTGCGGTAGTTGCGGCGGCCTTCACTTTCGGCTTCGGTTACATTGCGGAACTTCACGCGGCCCAGCGAATCTTTATCGGCTACGGTACCATCATCGTTGCGAACAATGGTTTTGTAAACATTACCGCGGAATGCACGGAAGTCGCTCACGTCCTCAGGTGAAAGCGGACGATAAACGTCCATCACCCATTCGCAAACGTTACCTGACATGTTGTAGAGACCGTAGTCGTTTGGCCAGTAAGCATTTACTTCGGCCGTAATATCGGCATTATCGTTTAGCTTGCCGGCGGTACCCATGTTATCGCCTCGGCCTCTTTTGAAGTTGGCCATCATTTCACCCTTGAAACTATCGTCGGCATTACGAACGATGTGTCCGTTCCATGGGTAAAGGCGTCGTTCTGTGATCAATTCTTCGTCGGTGTTTCCGATTAAGCCCAGAGCTGCGAATTCCCATTCGGCTTCAGTTGGAAGGCGATAGCGGGGTAGAAGAATACCATCTTCCATCTTAACTTTTCGGGTAGCTCCATCGCCCTTGGATGGGTCGAGATCCTCGATGTCGTTTTTAACTAGACCTTCGTATTGTCCGGTAAGATAAGCGTCGGTGTTAAAGTGGTTGTCGGCCACTTGACCAACGGGATCCATTTTTTGAACGCCTTCACGAATAAGGATGTATTCGTTTACACGGTCGGTTCTCCAGGCGCAATAGTCGTTTGCCTGCAACCAGCTCACACCTACAACCGGATAATTTTTATAGGCCGGGTGACGTAGGTAGTATTCTACATAAGGTTCGTTAAATGCGAGTTTATCGCGCCACACGAGCGTATCAGGAGTTGCTTTGATAGCCACATCGGGGAAATCCACGTCATACACTCGCTTTAACCAGTATAGGTAGTCGCGGTAGAACTGATTAGTAATTTCGGTTTGGTCCATATAAAACGAAGAAACCGTTACACGGCGGGGCATGTTATCCCAATCGTATTGGATTTCTTGTTCCGTCCGACCCATTGTGAATGTACCACCTTCGATTAGAACGAGGCCTGGACCTGTTTCCTGTTCGGTGTATTCGACATTAAGGTAACCTCCGTTTTTCGGATCATTGTATGCCCAGCCGGTAGCACCGGAGGCATCTTTCTCACAGGATTGAAGGCTAAGTGCTGCAAGAGCAATCACACCGGCCGACACCAGCTTATGGGTTTTAGCAACCATTTGCAAAGTATTTGGATGTAAGAATTTCATGAATTGGAGCTGAGAATAGAACTAGAAAGAAGGACAGTTTATTGTTCTAAAGCGCTTCTTTTTCGGTTTACACTCGAGTTGCATGATGAAGGAGACTTCATGAGCACCTGCTGTTGCGTTGGTCAAACGGCTTACAGTGATATCGTAGCTGTATCCAAATTTGAACAAGCCTTGTTGAATACCCACAAGAGCAATGAAGGCATCGCGGTTACGGTACCACAAACCGGCCACGAATGGACTTTTCTGGAAGTACATACCCAGATTAATCTGCCGGAAGTCTTGCTGCTGTTGGAAAAGAATGTTCGGCGAAATTTTAGCCGGGTCGTTGAAACGGGTCTTGCGCCCTAGTGGAATTACCGCGCCTGTGTGGCCTGTAATTTTTAAAGGAAGGCGACTTGATGGCACCAGAAAGCTTTGGTCGGGCTGGGTAAGATGATGGAATGCAAAACCAACGAAGAATTTGTCGGAATAACCGATAATACCCGTGCTGAAATCGGGGAATTAAACAGAATTCGGTCCGAAAACCTCTTGTGTATTATATAT
>JAIXUS010000007.1 GCA_027483445.1 Bacteroidota bacterium
CAGCCCTAGCACCCAAACGCAAACGCCAAAACGAGCAAAACCACCGTCCCCCTTGGTCCGGTGCGCCATGCGCGAGATGATCACAGTGTCTGGAAGACCCCACAAACCTAAGCCATGCCCGTAAGGCACCCCAAGACTCAGAGGCTTTCTTCGGCGGCGTTCCTATATCCGGACGCGGTTTGGGTCAAGGTGGGGGTGCAGTGGGGGGGGGGGTTAGATTTTATTAAGCCGAGTAATATCTGATCTCAACCTGTCATCGGTTTGCTTTCTTATTTCCTCGATTGCGTTAATGACTGACTTAAGTTGAAGTCTTATCTCAGCGCTTCGGTAAGCAGGTCCACGAGTTTCTTTTTCAAGCATTTCTACGGACGGATCGATTTTTCTCGTTATAGCTAGTTCCCAATCGGAATATCGACTCAATTCAGACGAGTCTGCGGTGCTTAGTTCTTGCTTCAAATTCATAACATCTTCCTCCAACGAAGGAATCAACTCGCGGCAGTCATTTGCGAATTCAATATCTGGGCGAGTTGTCGGTCGACTCAGTGCCTGCAGTTTGTACCTATGCTTTGACAAAGCTGAGACGCAGGCTTTGATCGGGTCACGAACCTCTGCTCGAAACTCATCTATTCTAACTGTATTATGTCGGACTGCCTTCACAATTCTTTGGTTTCGCAAGCTCAAAAAAATTGCAACGATTGAAATAGCGACGGGTCCAAACTTTAAAGAGAAATCAACTGTTTCTGGCCAGTTCATTTTGCGTGCTCGCGAGAAAGCAGTCAGCGAAAAATCGATTAAATCACAAGTACAAATATTGAAGTTACATCCACGGACGGCGGATAAGGAGAGATGCCACGCCGCGTTCAACTTGACCTAATACATTCACTGAAGCATCAAAATTGTAATGGTCGAAAAAGCGCTCCGGGTTTTTCTCAAAAGTCTTGATTAAACTTTGCGCGAACAAGCCTTGAAAAAACGATGGGCTAATCGCGTCGATATCGCGTGGAATGCTAACGATAACAACGTTGGGTGATTTGTCGAGTGTGTCCAGGTCAAACTGCCGGCGAGCGGACAGACCGCGCTCGTGGCCTGACAAGGAATGCACTCTGCCGTTATCAGTCAACTCACCGAGATCTATTTGAGCTGTTTGCACGATCTTGTGACCTCTAGTCTTTTGGAACAGGGATGAATGGAAACGACATCGTAACAAGCGTTCCCGGAAACTTTATAGGCATAAGTATGGCAGAACTTGGGTCTGGTTGGATTAATTCCGAGTTATCCTCATTAAACCAAATTTGCCTCGGCTCAAGCGGGTCATTGTTTTTTCTGATCCCTTTACCATAACCCGCATGCAGTTTTAAGCATGCGCGACCCGACAAAATCGTAACTTTCGGCGCAACCCCTTCAATTTCCCCATCTGACAAGCCATGAACGAGTTCCAATACCTCTTGAAATCCGGTTCCACCCCGCCCAATCTCTGCCGCCGCGGGATCACGAGTAATACCATCCTGGATTGCCATAATTGTTCGAAGGACTTCCCCATCACAATTTGCTCTATGACTTCTGACATATTCATTTATCAAACTCCCAACTTCAGGGGCGCTTGTTTCTAAACTCTCCGAAATTGACTTGCCTAACGATATAAATGCGATCGAGCATTGAAAGTATTCGACACCACTATTGGTTCTTCGGCGCGCCATAAAACCTGCAACAGACCAGTCACCATCTTGAGAACTTGGGTCGCTGTGTCGTTCGGCATTATCCAGAATTTCGCCAGTTATGTTTTTAATACTGCCAGCGCCGATATCGGTTAGTTGCTTTTGAAGTAAAGGATGCGATAACCATGTATTTATATACTTTACAATGCTATCTTGGACCCGTTCTCGAGTTTGTATATCTGCCATTCGATTGATTGAACTTGAAGTATTAGCTGGCCGACGTTGTTGGATTGGGAGAGCAAGTACATTTGTCTCTTCGAGGTATGGGACCTTGATCCTCTTCATTCTTAGCAAACTCCGAACCTGCACAGCCTCTAATACTTCCATAATCTCTGGGTTCATTCTCCCACCATTGAATAGTGGCGTCATGTCTCTCCATAACATAGTCAGCACTAAGTATGAGGCAATATCCAGGCACCTTAGATCGTCGAAATGCACCCGGATCGAGCGCGCACCAAGTTCAAGGCGGGCAATCCGCTTTAAAGCAATTAGCGACGCCTCAGGGTGGTCGAGCAATGAAAAGTCTTTCAATTCAACATAAAAATCGACACCTTGTCGTGCTCGATCTAGTGGCTTCAGCCATTGCTTAGTTCGATTTGGAACCCACGCATCGGCCAGCAGTGATTTGCGAAGTCGGAAGCATAAGACCTGAGGCGATAACTGCTGGCTTGGGCCGTCCTTAAAGCAATTTAGGATTTTTCGAATTGATGTAACTCGTGCTCGTCGTTTTGTGTTGAAGCGCCCTGCGTGTTTTGTCGGGCGTACTAGCTTTCGAAGGGCCCTTTTCTTTGACTCTAAAAATTGTTCAAATAAGATGTTTCCGCGCTGCGGCTTTGCACCCTTCCTTTTTGTTGAAAATTTTTCAAATTGGTTGCGCCACCTCATTCAATGCCCCAAATTTATGCGAACGGTAGCCTTCTCAACCACATACAGCTTTCTCAGACAAGACCACCTAAAATATAAACCACTAGCAATGCCCCCTTCCCTCACTCTTTCCCACTAATTCGACAGGTGCTGCATCCCCTGCAAATGCCGTGTGCGAACGCAGGCTCGAAAAGATGGGGGGCGAGGGGAGAGGCCGCTGTGATCCCCGCTGAGAGAGAGGGGAGCAACCCCCAATCCATCCGACCGACCGCATGCACCCCTAATCTTCGCGCCATGAACAAGAAACCCAGACGCCCCGCCCCGCCTGCCCCGTCAAAATCCTTTTTCCGTACGAAGGAGGAACAGCACAAGATTATCCAAGAGCGGAAACAGGAAGAAGCCGCTTTGATTGAGCATCTGGAAGGCATTCTCGATAAAATGGATCAGCGAGAAGCCAGGGCCAGGGCCCGCGCAGAGGCGCAGGCTAAGGCGCAAAACCTGTCGCCCGAGGAAACAAAAGCCCTTATTAAACAGGCCGTAGAAGCGCCATTTCAGCGGGATAAACCATCACATATCCCCACGTGGCTTCGGCAGCGTAAAGTAGACCTCGTCCACAACGCTGAGGAGTTTAGGTCAGAGTTAGGCCGACTGTTGGGGATTGGTAAGCGGGACTAAGTAAGGCAGACGTGGCTGCTTTATAGTTTCATAGGGAAAAACTCGCCCTATGCCCGGTGTGCCTGAGCCCGACTGCCGTGTGAAGCCGGAGGTCAGGTCTTTCA
>JAIXUS010000085.1 GCA_027483445.1 Bacteroidota bacterium
ATCATCTCTCTCCCGCGGAGAGAGACAGGAGAGAGAGGTAAATTCAGAGCGAGAGCGATTCCCCTTTCACCCCCAATCTCCGTTTTACCGCGAAGTATCATCTCTCTCCCGCGGAGAGAGACAGGAGAGAGAGGTCTCCCTCACCACTCTACCATCACCTTTGCCGAGCCTAATTCGCTACGCAGCACATAAATACCCGAAGGTAAGTGGGCCGGAACCTGCAATTCGTTTGCGTAGAATGCTGTAGCACAAACCCTTCCACCCAGGTCTACCAGTTCAACACGTTCTGTCATCCGCGACCAGCGCAGTGTTTGCCCCGATTGTATTGGATTCGGTGAGAGCGACCACGCCAACGCTGAAGTTGGAAGCAATGTAACATCATCGCCTTCGCGGCGCATAATCCACAAATCGGTTTCGCCGGCATTCGACGCCACATCTCCACTTGAGCCCTGAGAACGGCCTACCAGATAAAAGTCGCCCGTTGGACCGGTTAGCAAGGCATGCAGATGGTCGTTTTGACTACTGCCGTAGCGGCGCACGTAAAGTGTGTCGCCACTCCCATTCACTGCAGCCAGCCATCCGTCGAAGAGTCCTTGCACACCGCTGCCCGCTGTATTGTCGTTGCTTCGTGTTGAGCCTACCATTACCGCATTTCCCGATGGGTCGGTCGATAATCCGAAGGCATAGTCGAGACCGCTGCCTCCAAATGTTTTTTCCCAAACAATGGCGCCGGCATTGCTCACCTTCAGTAGCCATGTGTCGGCATTGCCGCCCATGAAATTGCTTACATTTTGGCCGCCTCCGCGGATGGTACCCAGCAGCAGCATCGAGCCGTCTGATTGCACATGTAGGCCCGCAGGCGAGTCGCCTCCAGTGCTGCCATAGGTATAGCGATTTTGCACCACACCGCTTTCATTAAGCACGCACAGAAACAGATCGTCCGAATTCACGTCGTTAAAATTGTAACTCGCTCCAAGGCAATAGATGCGTTGATCCTCAGGGCGGTACTGCACATACCAAAAGCTCTCTTCCCAGTCTTCATTGTTAATCAAGCCATTGGTAATTCGGCTCCAAATGGGTGTTCCATTGGGTTGCAGGCGCATCACCCAAGCCTTGTTTGCCCCAACCCATGTGCTATTCTGAATGTCTCCATCGATCGAACCCGTTATGCCACAAGCCAGCAAATCGCCATTGGGCAACTCACTTGCGCCAAAAAAAGTTTCCACAAGGGTTCCGCCGTAGCGGCGCGACCAGAGCAAGTTGCCGTCTTGACTAATTTTTAGCAATAGGGCATCTTCACCACCAAGAGCGGTTCCCAAATTGCCGCCATTAGAGGCCGTTTTACCAGCCACCAACAAGTTTCCATCACTTAGAATTTTCAGCGCGTAACAACGCTCAAAGCTCTCACCACCAAAGGTTCGCGTCCATACAGTATCGCCTGCCGCATTCAGTTTTAATACCCAAATATCCTCGCTGCCGGCATTACTCTGCACATCGCCATCGTTCGATTCCGTGTAAGTAGCAATGTATATGTTGCCTTCGTTATCGCTTTGGGCTGCAATGGCCGGAGCCCCCGATGTTCCTGCACCTAAACCAACAGGTTCGTCGGCGCTTCCACCTAAACTTTGCGTCCAAACCAAGTTTGAAGGTTGTGCCGATATGCTCGCTGATAACAAAACAAAGGCGCCGAGGCTAAGGAGAAATGTTTTCATGCTTCAAAATAAGCATCAATGCATGGGCAAAACAAATGCTCAGGGTTTGCCCGGCTTATTCAGCCGGATGACAATACGGCTTAGTGTATTGGTAATCTGTATTTTGATGCGGATCGATAGATCACATACGGCTTATTTTCAGCCCTACAGGCCGAACAATTGCTTGAAGCCAGAAACCGAAGTGCTATTTGGGTTGGATGACCTCCCGTCGCTTCCTACAACTTTAACGCAGTTACCGTTAATCTTTCTGTTACCTACCACTTGAAATTCACCCCAATGCTCGGCAGAATAGGCAATTGGTCAACGCGTTCGAATTTTACACGGTCGAAGTAAAAGATGTTCTCACGGTTGTAAAGGTTTGTAACCCCCGCGGTAAACTCGAACAAACTGCGGTCGCCCACAGGCAAGGTTTTCTTAAGGTTTACATCGAGTCTGTGATAATCAGGCAGGCGCCCTCCGTTTAAGTCGCCAAAGGCTGTTCCAAGTGTACCATTGCCGGTGGTGTAGTCGCCGGCAATGTTTCCAGCAAGGTTGAAGTTCTCGTAAAAACCTTGAGTTTGTGTGAACGGAAAGCCTGATCCGTAGTTCCACCGTGCGTTAAATTCCCAATCGAGCTTCTTGCCGAAATTGTACGAAATCAAGAGGTTCACATTGTGTCGGCGATCCCAAACGGGGCTGTAGGTAATCAGGTCGTCTTCGCGGGTTACTTTCATGAGCGAGTACACAGCCCAGATGTACACGCGCTTGCGCTCGTATTTGAGCACCATGTCGAATCCTTGCGAAGTACCGCGTTCGAGAATAAAATCTTGCTTGAGAATATCAGGTTGGTCTTCGTTGGCCGGAATATCATCGTACAGCTTGTTTCGATTGATATTGGTGAGTTGGTTGAAGTCGAAGAAATAAGCTTCTGCGTTGATTTTCAGGTAGCGGGTAATGTTGCTTTCGAAGCCCGCGATCAGGTGTCGGGCCTTCTGTAAGCGTGAGTTAACAGTTTCACCCTGAAAGGTGTTTGGCGAATTGTCGGGGGCCGAAAGGAATCCGTAAAAGAGATTCACCACATCTCGGTCTGATACACCGGCAATGAGGTTTTGCGAGTACAAACCTCCAGAGGCCTTCAACCTGAAATTGTCGGTAACATTGTATTTGATACCCAAACGTGGTTCGGGCGAAGCTTCGGAAAGCGAAGCATAATACTGAAGTCTGAAGCTTGGCTCCACCACGAAGTTACCCGCAATTAGTCTGTATTTGAAATACAGCCCCAATTCGGAAGAGTTGTTCACCTGCTCAATTTTCCGGTTTACCTCGTTAAAGAAGGTGAAGTCTGTTGAGAAACCGATGGTTTCTACACCCCATTGAAAGTCGTTTTTCCCGAGAAAATACTTGAAATTCAAATTTAGGTTAAAGCCTGAAATGCGGCTTGATCTTGCAGGCTTGCTGGCTTCTTCCAAACGGATGGCATAGTCGGAAAAACTCACAGAACCATCGAAAATAAACCCTGAATTGTTGGGAATCAACACGAAACTTGATCCTCCGCCAAAGGTGTTCCAGCTGAGGTTTTGCAAACTGCGGTATTTAACACGATCGGTAAAGTTAAAGCCGCTCAGACTCAGCTTTGAGCCATTGTTACCGGCAAAGGTGAGCTTTCCGTAAAGGTCGGTAAAATTGAATGGTAGCCCTGCTGTGTCTACGTATGGGTAGAACACTTTTGACGATTGTTCAAGGTACGACGTACGTCCGCTAAGCACATAGGAAATCGAACTTGCATCGTCGTCTTTTTGCTTGCTTAGTGGTCCTTCGAACTGGATTTTAGACACGAATGGGCTCACTGAGGCCTTACCACTGAGGCGCTTTTTATCGCCATCCTTGGTGGTTATCTTCATGATCGACGAAACCCTTCCGCCAAACTCAGCCCCAAAACCTCCGGTGTATACATCGGCATTACGCACCACGTCGGTGTCGAATACTGAAAACAACCCAATGGAGTGGAAAGGATTGTAAATGATCATGCCATCCAGCAACACTTTATTCTGAATGGGCGAACCTCCGCGGATATAAAGCTGACCGCCCTGGTCGCCTGTAAATGTTACACCCGGTAATACCTGAAGATACTGCGCTAAGTCGGGTTCTGCACCCACGGTAGGCAGTTTATTGATTTCTTTGGAAGTAATCGTGGTAACGCCTGTTCCCACGCGGCCTTGCTCATTGTCTTTCTCGCTGCTGATCTCAAACTCTTTGAGTACAACATCCTTCTCGGTAACATTGAGGTTCTTTTGGAGAATCTGACCAGCTTTAAGGCTCACCGAAACGGCCAAAGAATCAAAGCCCATCGCGCTGAACACGAGCTTGTAGTTGCCTTCGGGAATTCGGGTGATCGAATAAAAACCGTTTACGTCAGTTTGTGCTCCCAACTGGGTACCTTGCAGGTAAACATTGGTGAAAATGACCGGTTCGCCATTCTTTTTATTGTAGATGAATCCTCGTAATGTAGCCGTTTGAGCGGCAATGTTTAATGAGAAAACGGTGAGCAGCAGTGCAAGTAGAGAAAATCGATTCATGCCAGTATTCAAGCGGCCAAAGATAAACGCTTTTATAAACGCTTGGCGGCGACAAATTACCGACTTTATCGTCGCTCATTTACTCATGTTAAGGAAAACACTTGGCAGGCTATCGACATTGTTCAGTGTGGAAAATCATGGATTAATTCGACATAGAAAAAGAGCCGTAAGGTTTGTTATTACTAAGTAGTTCGATGAATGATTGGCTTTGGAAGCGTAAGATTGTTGTATCCTTTTTTGTGCTGCCCGACGCTGCGTAACTGGAATAGTGTACTTTTATTTTTGAAACCAACATACACGCTACATGAAATCAACACTACGCGCCCTCCTCACGATGATAGGCCTATGGCTTTTCATCGGGGCCAAAGCCCAATGTCCGCAGGATTTTCTGCAGATACAGCCCACAATCACAGGCTCCGAACTCAACCTTTTCGTGTTCAATCAAACCAATGTGGCTTTTCCCATCAATCTGAATGTCAATTTTGGAGATGGAAGCATGCCCATTAACACGCAGATGTCAACAGCCTTCACCTGGCAGCATTCCTATAACAGTCCTGGAACCTACCTGCTCTGTATTACTGGTATCGATGCTAACGGTTGTGCTGATACTTTGTGCCAGCCCATTTTCGCGCAACCTTGTCCGCCCGGCACTTTACAGCTTACCGTTGCCGATTCGGTAGTTGGTAACAATGCCTATTTGTACCCAAGTGTTATTGGGGGTATGCCACCTTATTCCTTTCAGGCTACCTCAAACGGGAATACATCAACAGGCTTTCCGCTTACGTTCAACTACCCTTCCACAGGGCTTTATCAATATTGCGTAACAGTTGCAGATGGTTCGGGCTGCAGCACAACCTTATGCGACTCCGTTCAAATTGGAGGCTGTAGTGGTGTGCCGGTAACCTTTGTAGCACAGCCACAATTGCCATCCACGGCTGTTGTTTTTTCGGGTACTGCCTCAGGCAACATTGCGGTGTATGAATGGGTCATTCAAGGGCAAACTGTTGGAACCTCTCCCAATTTCATTTACACTTTTCCTACACCTGGAGTGTACACAGTTTGCCTCGATGTAATCGACGTAAATGGGTGCACCGGAAGCTACTGTCAACAGGTACAGGCTGGTCCAAACTGTCAAACCAATCCAATCATAGCCAACTTTGTTCCCTCGGTTTCGGGCGACAGTGTAGTTGTTCAAGGACAAGTAACCGGAGGATGTGGCAATTACACCTATAATTGGACGGCAAACGGTGGCCAGCTGCTCAGCGGCGGGGCTTCACCAGTATTTTTGTTTTCTCAGGACGGCAATTATGCCATTGTTGTAACACTCAGCGATGCTTGTGGATGTGTGAGTACCATCACTATTCCTGTGACAATTGGCTGTGGACAAAGCACTCCGATAAACATAAACATGGGAGATGGGGGAAGCACAATCACCACTTGTGCGGCTAACTTCTACGACCCCGGTGGGCCCAATGCAAACTACCCAAGCAACAATGCCAACATTACGCAAACATTTTATCCTTCGCAGGCAGGGGGGCAGTTAAGGGTAACCTTCAATAGCTACAACATCGAAGATAACTTCGATTACCTGCGCATTTACAACGGAACTTCTGTCGCAGCTCCTCTTTTGGCAACCCTCGATGGGATTTCGAATTCACCAGTAACGTTTATTGCGAACAACCCATCAGGAGCACTCACATTTAAATTTACTACCGATGGCTCTGTTTTAGCAGCCGGCTGGAATGCGACCTTGAGTTGCTTAGGTGTATCCTTCACCGCTGCACCCCTCAATGGCGGTCCTGAAATGGTGTTTACTGCCTCAACCAGTCAGGCTGTGACTACTTACGATTGGACCTTTGGAGATGGCAACCTGGGCAGCACAGGACCAACAATTATCCACGATTACGCAATTGGTGGCAGTTACCCTGTGTGCCTTACGGTTACAACAGACCAGGGCTGCACGTTTCAGGCCTGCAGCACCATTTACGTGCCTTGCAGCAATCTAGCGCAGCTAAGCACTAGTGTAGATGGCAATCAGGTGCAACTAATTGTTCCCGAAATCGACCCTAACTTCTTTTATTCTGTTCAATTGTTTAGCGGCAATGGAACGCAAGTTTGGCAACAGCTCACTTCCGACACCACAACCATCACCCTCGACGCTCCGGGCACCTATCAGGCTTGCCTCTACGTCGATGGTCCTTGCTTCGATTCTACCTGCACGAGTGTCACAATCTCTGCGGAGGGAGCTAACACAGTTTCAGGCTGGGTTTGGGACGATGAGAATGGCAACGGTATCTTTGATGAGGGTGAATTGCCCATTCCTCAAGCGTATGTTCAAATTTGTGCTGATGGCGATACTTCAAACTGCCAATGGGCCATCACCGACGTCAATGGCTTCTATTCATTCGTAGTTTTCGATGGAGAGTACACCGTTCATGCCTGGTCGTGGAATCAACTCATGGTACAAACACTGCCTACCGGAGCAGGAAACTACAGCATCAATTTAATCGGTGGAGTAGAGCAAGGCAACCTGAATTTTGGCTTCAACGAGCAAAGTGCAGTCGTCTCAGGAACGGTGTATCAGGATTATAATGGAAATGGAGTTCAAGACCCCGGCGACCCCGGTTTACCGAACAAATGGATTTCGATTTCGGGTGGTTTTGGAGTTTACACAAACGCTCAGGGCTTTTACACAGCAATTGTGGCTACCGGCGCTACAGTTATCAGTCTCAATCAGGTTCCCTCCGGAAATGTGCTTACCGAGCCGGCTTCACCACCGCACCATTACAGCCTTAGCTTGGCTGATGGAATGGTTTACGATAGTCTCGATTTTGGTCTGTATGCTGATCCCGATTTGCAAGACCTCAGCGCTTCCATCTACAACATTTCTACCGTTACGCCAGGTTTTCCGGTGATGAACTCTCTGAGTTATTGTAACAACGGAGCCATCGCTCAATCGGGAACGTTTACCCTTTATTGGGATCCACTTCTGAGCATTTCTTCATCCTCGGTATTCAACCCGCAGCCTTCTAGCTTCAATGCAGCAGCCAATACTGCAAGTTGGAGTTTCAATAACCTTTCACCGGGGCAATGTGGCTATATCTACTGGAATTCGCCGGCTCCGGTAAGCCTCCAGCTCGGCACGCCAATCTTTAACACGGTAATGGTTATGCCGCTAAACGATGCCAACAGCAGCAACAACATCGACACCACTCATCAGGTAGTGGTGGGTAGCTGGGATCCAAACGACAAACATGGCACTCCGGCCGGTGTTGGCGAGCAAGGCTCGGTATTGCCGAACACCCGAATCACATACACGATTCGTTTTCAGAATACAGGAACAGCCCCGGCCGTAAACGTAGTGTTGGTCGATACCATCAGCACCGATCTCAATCTAGAGTCCTTTACCATGAATGCCTCCTCGCACAATTACCAGCTCACCGTCGACAACGACACACGGGTGTTGCGTTGGGTGTTTAGCGGCATCATGCTGCCCGACAGCACCAGCGATCCGATTGGCAGCATTGGGTATGTGAACTTCAGCATTTCGCCCAATCCAAACCAGCCCGATGGTACTGTGCTAGCCAACTTCTGCGATATCTATTTCGACTTTAACGAGCCTATTCGCACAAATACCGAAATACACACCATCGACCGTTTCCTCTCCGTGGCCGATATGCCCCAGTTGGGTGTAGAGGTATTCCCAAATCCTAGCTATGGCGTTGTTCAGTTCAAGGTGTTCACCGGCAATGCGGAACCCGCGCAGGTAGAGGTTCTCAATGTGCTCGGACAAGTAGTTTCGGCCTTCGAAGCCGAGTCGGGCAAAACT
Organism: Bacteroidota bacterium; assembly: GCA_027483445.1. Classification (GTDB taxonomy): domain Bacteria; phylum Bacteroidota; class Bacteroidia; order M30B66; family M30B66; genus CAMCXT01. Next base: position 8,097 of record JAIXUS010000085.1, read on the forward strand.
ACCCTATTCGATGGAAGCGCTCTGGCATCGGGATTGTATGTCTACCGCGTTCGTTCAGCAGGCCGCACACAAAGCGGTAAGCTGGTGATTCGTTAAGTGTTGAATTGTTTTGGTTGGAGAGCCGGTCGTTAGATCGGCTCTTTTGCTTTTGTGACCAAGCGATTTCCAGACATTTGGGCAAGCTTTCTTGGTCGCCGATACACTTCGCGAGAATTAAGAGCAAGCGTATCAAAGGTCAGAGTGACCATAATAGAGTATCTAAGAATACTTTTCCCATGCGCTTAACCACAGTGCCAGAATAGCAAGGAATTGAGGAAATCAGATGGACTTGTATGTGGTTTTTGGGAAGTAGCTTTTTATTGAATTAGCGCATGATTTTGTTGCTATCTAAATTTTACTCGAAAATTCCCAATGTCAAATAGACCTTCTTTTTTGAAGTGTTGACAAGCATCGCATTAATTCAAAAGTATTCATTTCTGAGTGATCTTTCTGCCGAAAAACTTATAGCAATTGGAAATAAAAAAAGCGAATTACATCAAATCGAAAAAATGACCTTTAATAAGACTATCTGTTAATGAATTATTGAATAAGCTTTGAAGTCTCATTACTACACAACGTTTTGTTGGTGAGAAGAGCTTTCAAACCAATGTATGTATTTATTACTAATAAAATGGGTTAAACCCAAATCCCGCCAAAACAAAACAGCCCCTTTCGCAAGCTGTTTTGTTTTAACGGGATTAACTCAGGCGGAAAATATTTTTCCAAGGCCTATACTGCTTTGCTTTCTTTTTTGGAATCCATAAACTTACCAATCACATCAGGCAGTTTTTCAATGGCGGCTGAAAGTCCGCTGGGGTTGTGCGCAGGGATAAATTGAATTTCATTTTCTCTGGTAACTAGAAAGCCGACCGGTCCTAATCCCATTCCTGCGCCGCCTCCGGAACCATGTCCTTCGCCATCGTTTTTACCCTTTTCACCGCCTTTGCCTTCTCCGCCACCGGCGCCAAAGCCCATACCAAGAGACATTACAGGCACACAAGTAAATTCGCCCAATTGAAATTGCTGACCAATAATGGTGTCTGTTTTTGCTTCGTTTTTTAAGAACTCTGTCATTTTTTCAACGAGTTCATCTGAATTGTAGTTCATATTTATTTGGTTTTAAATGGTTACGTTTTTTTTGGCTTAATATAAGCCCACAGCATCCTTGCCAAGCTGTTTTCGAGGTGCATTACCAGCTCATTTCTGTTATTAAAATTCACCTGAAAATCTTTGCCGCTCCATTTGCTTAGCCAGAAAAACAATGGAAATAAAAGCCCGTTTAAAGGATAATCGCCGGTATCGATATGAAGTCTAAATACCCTAAATCGAAAACTGTATAGCACATTCATTAACTTTCTAAGCGAAAATGACTTGTTTTGCCTGGGTTTAGGATGAGCTTGAATATCAGCATGAATTTTTTGTTTTTTCTTCCTTACACCATACTTTATTATCTTCTCTGTAATATTTAGTCTAAAACCTACTCCAAACACACGAATTAAAAGAACAATATCACAGTCTACGATTAAAGGCTCAGCGCTTGCTATTCCAAATAGCTTTATTCGAATCAGCGCTTTGTTGCTGTCCACAATCAATACAAAGGGCGCCACCAACAAGTAGATGATAAAACCAACCAAACCAACCAGAATGATCGTAGGAACCATAGTGCGAAACTATGATGTAAATCTAATTTAGAATAAAGCCTGAAAAAATGACAAAAATCATATAATCAAATATTTAACATTAATTTATGGATGATGACGAATTTCAATGCTATTACCTCAGCATTGTCTGCTTTTGAGCGTATCGTGCTCCACTTTTGGTGTGTTTTTATCAAATCGGGAGAATCAATTACCCCTCCGAAAGCTCTAATATCCGATCAAATTCCTCCTGCTTCAAAGGCATCACACTCAAGCGGCTTTGGCGAATCAATGCAATTTGAGCCAATCGCTCATCCGCTTTGATTTTTTCCAAACTCACCGGTACCTTTAACGCTTGTACTGGCTCCAAATCAACCACAGCCCAGCGCGTATCTTCCGTTGTAGGGTCGGGGTAATGCTCCTTGATCACCCGGGCAATGCCTACTACCTCCATTCCTTCGTTGCTGTGGTAAAATAGCACGAGATCACCGGTTTTCATCGCCATCAAATTATTTCGGGCCTGGTAGTTACGCACTCCATCCCAAAATGTCTTTCCGTCCTGCACAAAACGGTCCCAACTGTATTTAAAGGGCTCCGATTTAACCAACCAATAGTTCATTAGTGTAAAATTTTAAAAACCAATTCTTTCATCAAAGCACCATAGCCCGCACTTGGGTTATTCCAGCCCTTGCTCTTCATGTCGGTATCGCGGATGTGATGCACGATTTTAATCAGCTTGGCCGGACTGTACAAACGGGCTGCTGCCTCATATTGCCGGGCTACAAATGGAGGGAGACCCAATAATGCCGCCGAATCAGACTTTTGACCCGAGCTTTTGGCCCAGTGCAACAAGAGCAGCTTCGAGAAATAAGTCAACAAACCGGGCAAGATCATCTGAATGGGCATAGCCTTATCATTATTACCCATAAAATGCGCAATCCGATTGGCCCTCAATACATCTTTGCGGCTTAAAGCATTGGTTAATTCAAACAAGCTATATTCCTTCGAAATCCCAACCGACTCTTCAATGTGTTTAACCTGAAACTCTGTTCCGACAGGGAAATTCAGCATGAGCTTGTCGGCCTCGTTCACCACCTTATCGAGCTCATTACCCACCGATTCGGCCAGAAGCAGGGCTGCCTGACCTTGCAAACGGTACCCTTTCTTGCTGAAATAATTGCTGGCCCATTCTGGGATTTTTTCATCCTTCAGCCGGTTCGATTCCACAATCACATGAGCCTTTGCCGCTTCTCCAAAACTCTTCAGCTTTTTGGCCGGTTTAGCCGCTTTGCCCGATGCATCGGTTACTGGAGCCGCCTCCGGCTTAGCTTCGGCCGCCCCAGCCGCTGCACGCTTAGGCATGGTTTCACCCCTGAAAAAAAGTAACAAAATGGTATTCGGATTCGGGTTTTCCAAATAAGGCACCAGTCGCTGAAAAACATCAGACCCCGGTCGTTTCATCGCCTGCGCCTCCTTCACTATAGTTACCTGATATTCTGCCATCATCGGAAAACGGCGCGCAGCTACAATTACGTCCTCCGGACTCACATCGGCGCCATACAATACATTGAAGTTAAACTCCTTTTCATCAGCACTTAGAATGTGCTCTTCCATGTATTTTACCAATTGCTCAGGATAATAAGGCTCATCACCGTGAAATATATACACGGGCTTGTATTTCTTCGCCTGAAGTTCCTTAAGCAGCGCATCAACAGTCATGAGCGCAAATTACGGGGTTTCATACATGCTAAATCGCACTGTTAATAATTGTCGGCTTTCAGTCCTAAATGCCATATACCTTATCCTGGAAATTTACGTTCTTCGTGTTCAGTCCCAACACCGCTTCAAACAAACCAACGTATACTCTATGGCCCTCAGGCTAAGTCCACAATTCGGTAAACTCAACCGAAAACACCTGCTTTTTGCACTGCCTATTCTTGTTATTGGCTACTTTTTATTGTCCGGCAAGCGGGATGACAACACGGTACTCCTGGCCACAGTGGTTCAAGGCGATTTTAACATCCGCGTCCAAACAACAGGCGAGATTAAAGCGAAAACCCAAACCGATATCGAAGCGCCCGGAAACGAGATGCAGCAGGCCGGCTTGTGGAATGGAATAAAAATACAGGAACTCATCCCGGAGGGAACCCGCGTTAAAGCCGGCGATTTTGTGGCCACCCTCGATAAAACGCCGCTCATGACCAAGCTTCAGGAGGTTGCCCTTGAGCTCGATAAAAAAGAGTCGGAACTGAAGCAAACACGACTCGACACGGCCATCACCCTCCGCGATGCACGCGATGAGTTACTCAACCTTAAATCGGCGGTCGAAGAAGCCCGACTCGAAGTGGAGCAATCGGTGTATGAAGCTCCGGCCATCCAACAACAAAAACGCCTCGCGTTGGAAAAGGCCGAACGAAACCTGCTGCAGAAAAAGGAAAATTATCAAACCAAGGTTGCGCAGGCTGCTACACGGGTGGCCATCATCTATGCCGATCTGAGTAAAGCGAAAAACAGTTTCGACCGGGTGAGCGATCTGTTAAGCAATATGGACGTGAAAGCGCCCAAAGACGGAATGGTGGTGTACGTGAAAAATTGGAATGGTCGCAAGAAAACCACCGGAAGCAATGTGTCGCCTTGGGAGCCGGCGGTGGCTACACTGCCCGATTTACGAGAGTTACAGGTAATCACCTATGTAAGCGAGGTGGACGTTCGAAAAGTGAAACCCGGACAGGAGGCCGACATAACCCTCGATGCTGAGCCCGACAAAAAACTCAAAGGCGTGGTGGTTCAGGTGGCCAATATTGGCGAACAACGCCCCAATCAGGAGGCTAAAGTATTTGAGGTTTTAATCGACATTCTCAATCCCGACAGTACTTTGCGCCCCGCCATGACCACCTCTAACGTGATTCATATTGATGCCTACAAAAGTGTGCTCAGTGTGCCGCTGGAGGCCCTCAATACAGAGAAAAACTTAAGCTATGTATGGGTGAAGAAAGGCGCTTCGCTTAAACGCAATGAGGTTCGGGTTGCCGCTGTTAACGAAAAAGATGCGCTTGTTTATCAAGGTCTAGAGGCGGGCGACGAAGTTGTACTTACCGCGCCGGCCGACACCAGTGGCGTTACCCTAAATCGCCTGGCGAATAAGGCCAATCCGCCAAAACCATTTGTCGACCTTGAAAAACAGAAGAAATTGCAGGAACATCTTGCCAGAGTCAAGGCACAGGCGCCTGTTCCCGGAGCTGCAGGCGCCGAAATGATGGTCACCGAGGAATAGACCTTATGGAGCGCGAACGCATACTTTTTAATCTCCGAAATGGTTGGGAGGCCATGAATGCCAACCGTTTCAGAGCAGTACTCACCTCGCTTGGAATCATTTTCGGAGTGGCGGCTGTTATTGCCATGCTCGCGATTGGCAACGGGGCCGAACGCGAAATTTTACAACAAATCAAGCAAATCGGGAGTAACAACATTGTCATCAAAGCCAAAATACCCGAACCCAAAAGCGAAGAAGAGCAGCGAAACAGCAAGCCCGGACAAGAGAATGAGCGATTCTCGCCCGGATTAAGTTTAGCCGATGCCGATAACATTGCCGCAAGTGTTCCCGGAGTGGAATATGTGAGTCCGCAGGTTGAAATGGAAGTACAGCTCTACGCCAACGGACAAAAGCTCAAGGCCCGATTGATTGGCGTAGATAATCGGTATTTCGAAGCCAACAACTTAGAATTTGCCCAGGGGAGAGGCTTCTCAGAAAGTCAGCAGGTTCGCTCGCTGCCGGTTTGCGTAATTGGCAAAGGTGTACAGTCGAGGCTTTTTGCAAACATCGAAGCCATGGGAAACACCCTGAAGGCCGGCGACCAGCATTTTACCGTTGGTGGGGTTCTCGACGACCGCGATTTCGACGAACAGGCGGCCGGAAAACTGAGTATTCGCAATGTAAACCTCGAAGTGTACATTCCTATTCGTACCTTTCTGGTAAGGGTGCTCAACCGGTCTGAGGTAACACAGTCTGATATCAAGCGATTTCAGGAACAGCAATCGATGGAGGAGGAGGAAGGCACCGAAGATTCCGAGAAAAAAGTGGCCTACAACTACCACCAAATCGATCGAATGGTGGTACACGTAAAAGAGAGCAGCGCCATGGAACCCGCCGTTGAGGTGATACAAAAACTCCTGCGCAGGCGACACTTCAACGCCGAAGATTATGAAGTAGTGGTGCCCGAGCTTTTGCTCAAACAAGAACAGAAAACGAAGAACCTCTTTAATCTTGTGCTGGCTGTAATTGCAGGTATTTCGCTGCTTGTAGGCGGAATAGGAATTATGAATATCATGCTCGCTTCAGTACTTGAACGCATCAAGGAGATTGGATTACGTTTGGCACTTGGAGCAAGAAGAGAAGACATTGTTCAGCAATTTTTAGCTGAGGCCATTGTAATTAGCCTCAGTGGCGGCATTCTGGGTATTTTGTTGGGCGTGAGCTTCTCTTACGCCATCGAGTATTTGGCCGATATTAAAACTTTGGTTTCGCCGGTATCGGTGGTTCTTTCGTTTGCAGTCTCTGTTTCGGTGGGCTTGATATTCGGCATTTATCCGGCCCGCAAGGCATCACAACAAAACCCTATTGAATCGCTACGGTATGAATAAGCATTTCTGGCTGCTGCTTTTTTGCGCGGGCTCGCTGCTCAGCGCCGCTCAAACCTCAATTACACTACAGCAAGCCATGGAGCGTGCCGAGTTAAACAGCCCGCTGGCCCGGCAAATACACGCCCGTTGGGAAAGCAGTCGCTGGATGTACCGTTCGGCGCGCGCTTTTCTCACTCCTCAGCTGGGATTAAACGGCGATTTTCCGGGCTACCAGCGCCGCATTAATCAAGTGGTTCAGCCCGATGGAACCTTCCTTTTCATTCCGGTGCAGCAGGCTCTGTCGTCGGGCGGATTAAGCCTTTCGCAGCAAATTCCCTTTACCGGCGGCTCCATTAGCTTGGAGAGCAGGCTAAGCCGCGGCGATATTTTTGGCGACCAGGGCAGCACCTTTTGGCAGTCGAACCCCTTGCTGATCAGCCTGAATCAGCCGGTTTTTCGATTTAATGCCCTCAAGTGGCAATGGAAGCAGGAAAAGCTAAGACTCGAGCTCGCCGGGCGACAACAAGCCGAACAGCTGGAGGAGCTGCGCATGGAGGTAATTTCGCGCTACTTCGATTGGTATATCGCACGGTTGCAGCTGAGCAATGCCGAGCAAAATCGAAACATCAACGATACCATTTACCGCATCGCCAAAGGCCGTTTTGGGGTGGGAAAGATTGCCGAGAACGAACTCCTTCAGGTAGAGCTGAGTTACACCAACGCCCGAAATGCTGTTGAGGTTCAACAAGTGCAGGTGCAGCTTGCCCAGCAGCAGTTAGAGCGGTTCACAGGCAAACTGGAGCCAGCGAGCCTTCCAACAGCGCCGGTAGCCTTGCCCGTGGCCGACCCCGACCCGTCGAAGGCCCGCGACGAGGCACTTTTAAACCGAAGCGATAATGTCAATCAGGCCATCAGCCTGGAACAGGCAAAAAGAAACCTCAGCGAAGCCAAACTTTCTCGCTACCCACAAGCCAACATTAACCTCAGTTATGGCCTCAACCAAACCGGTTCGAGCTTCGACCAGGCCTTGCAGGCGCCGGTGAATTCACAATTTGCCGGCCTTGGCTTTTCAATGCCTATTTTTGGAATGGGCTCAAACCGCGCCGCTTACAAGTCGGCACAATATGCTTACGAAGCCGCCCTTTCGGCCAACGAATTTGGCATCCAGCAGCTTGAGGCCGAGGTAATTGGCATGGCCTTGCAGGTGAGCCAGCTCAAAAAATCGGTTGGCATCTCGGCCAAGGCCGATACGATTGCCCGGAAACGCTTCGAAGTGGCCGGTAACCGTTACCGCATCGGCACTGTAGATATTACGAACCTGCTCATCGCGCAGAGTGAAAAAGACATGGCCTTCATCACGTACATGAATACCCTTCGCGACTTTTGGATGGCTTGGTACCGCCTGCGCAGGCTCACCTTGTACGATTTCGAAAAATCGGCAAGGCTCTACGTTCAGGAGCCTTAAGCCGTTAATCTTTTACTCTTTGCCAGCCCATCGTTCTGAGCATCCAGTCGGGAAGTGGCTTACCTGGCTTGCGCTTGCGAAGGTCGAGATACCACTTAAGCTTTTTAACCAGTGGTAATTTATGGGTTTGCACAAATTCGATCAACGCTCCATCAGGATCTTCGGTGTAGGCAAACTGCCCAGCCGCTTCTCCCATATCGAAGCTATTGCCACTGTTTACCGTAAATGGATGTCCTTCGCGGGCACAATGCTGCTCAAGTGCGGGCATATCGTTCACGTCGAAGCACACGTGGATAAAACCCATGTCGCCCCAAAATCGCCCATCATAGATTTTTCTGCCCTGCCCGTTGTCGAGTTGAAAAAGCTCAATTTCGGCAGCGCCCAGCAAGCGGGAAAATGCACCACCAAAAGGCGTTTTAGCTTGTAAAACTACGCGTCGGCCTTCTTTGCCACCATACTCAGCAAAGGCCTTTTTTTCGTCGGCGCGAACCCGGGTAAACCCCAGCACGCGGGTGTAAAAATGGATGGAGGCTTCAAGGTTTGAAACCCCAATTTGCACACCTTGCACACCACCGTTGGGGTGCGTTGTTTGACCAAACCACGACTCTCCGCGGGTGAATGTGAAGCGGTTGCCGTCGGGGTCGTTCACAAAAAAGCGTTCACCCTGAACCGGATCTTCGAACAGCGGCGATGGCTGAAGGCCCTGCGCTTGCATGAATGCGTGCGATTTTTTCACGTCGCGGGTTTTCATAATCACCCCAAAAATGCCCAAATCGCCGGGCTCAATGGTAAACTTGGGCATTTCGGATTTCCGCTCGGTATATTGCCAAATTTCAAATCCGCCGCCACCTTGCATGTTCAACGCTAAAATGGCGTATCGTTTACGCGGTTCACCTCCGGTATAGCGGAGCATCAGTTCGGCGGTCGAGGCGTCCTTGAACACGGGAACGTCCATTCCAAACATCTTTCTGTACCAGGTAAAGCGGGCGTCGGCGTCGCGAACACCTATGCCAACTTGTTGAATTCCACTCAGCAACGAGATCATGCGCAATTGTTTGGTGATTTAGGTGGGTTTTACTTTTTGAATGAGCCAATAGAAAATCGAAGGTACAAACCGTTTCAGGTAAACGGGTAGAAGTTCCAGTCCTCCGGCAAGCACTTCATAGCGCTTACCGCGGATGGCTTTATGGATAACCTTAGCGCAACGTTCGGCGGTAATGCCTTTGCGTTGACCTTCATCCATAATCTGGTGCTCGCTGCCATCGCCTTTTACGGCGTGAAGGGAGATTGAAGTTTTTACGCGGCCCGGACAAATGATGGTGACATGTATCGGAACTGTTCGCAATTCCAGCCTCAATGCTTCGAAGTAACCGTGAAGTGCATGTTTAGCTGCGGCATAACTGCTTCTTAACGCAAAGCCAAACTTGCCGGCAATGCTCGATACAACCACAACATGTCCTTTTTTGCGGGACATAAAATGAGGGAGTATTGCTTTTGTGAGGGCCACCGGTGCAAAGTAATTCACCTCTAGAATTTTGCGTTCTACCGAGGCTTCGGTTTGGATGGCTTCAGAGCGTTGACTGAAGCCGGCGTTGTTTACCAGAACATCAACATGACCGTGGGCGTTGATGGCTTGTTGTACCAGGGTCGGGAAACGGTCGATATCCATCAAATCGAAAGGCAGTAAGGCGCAAGGAACCGAAGGCGGAAGCTGAGCTTTCAGTGTTTGCAGTGCTTCCAGGTTTCGACCACTCAGCACCAAGGCATTACCGGTTACGGCCAACTCCAGAGCCAGTGCCGCACCAATTCCCGAAGAGGCTCCAGTAATCCAGTACACTTCCATCGCGGCCAAGATAGTTCAAGGATGGCAATGGGGCAAATTCAAACAGCTTTCCCTCCAATCTTGCATCACCATGCAGCAGTTTGCCACAATTTGCTATCATTGAAAAATGATTTCATACCTTAAGTGGATTAACGCACTAAAAACCACCTTTACCTTCCTTTTTCTGTTTTTAGTAAATGCCATAATGGCGCAGACCGATACCGAATTCTGGTTTGTGGCCCCGGAAGCTTCGTCAGGCCATGGCGATTCGCCCATTGTTTTGCGGGTGAGTGCCTTTACCGGCGATGCCGACATTAATCTGAGCATGCCGGCCAATCCCGGATTTGCGCCTATCATCCTCACCATTCCTGCCGGAAACACCGAATCCATCGACCTTACTGCGTTTATGAATGAGGTCGAAAACCAGCCTGCCAATCAGGTTTTAAACAAGGGCCTTAAGTTAAGTTCTTCGGTTCCGGTTACAGCCTATTACGAAGTGAATAGCTTTGTAAATCCCGAAATTTTCGCCTTAAAAGGGAGCAATGCCCTCGGATTGGAGTTTTACACCCCTTTCCCTTCAACCTATAATAACGGAACCTTTAGCCCGATGCCCCAGAGCGGTTTCGACATTGTAGCTACCCAAAACAATACGGTGGTAACCATTGTGCCAACAACCAACCTGGTAGGTCACCCGGCTGGCGTGCCTTTTTCGGTTACACTTCAAGCCGGAGAAACTTACTCCTGCCTTTCGGCATCGGCCATTGCCACCGAACGCCCAATCGGCACACGCATCACTTCCAACAAGCCAATCGGCGTAACCCTGAAAGACGATTCGGCCTCGCTTCAAGGCTGCCGCGACTTGATGGGCGACCAACTGGTGCCTACCGGCGTAATTGGCACTGAGTACATCGTTATGCGTGGATTTTTAAACTCGGGCGACCGTGCATTCATCCTTGCGACAGCAAACAATACCGATGTATTTATTGATGGAAGCCCCACACCGGTAGCTACGATAAATGCAGGCGAGCAGTATAGCCTCGATATTCTTACCCCGAGCGTTTACATCACAAGCTCTAATCCCGTTTATGTGCTGCATGCCACCGGATTTGGGTGCGAACTGGGAAGCGCCATTTTGCCCTCCATCGAGTGCACAGGTTCATCGGCGGTTATTTTTACCCGTTCTACCTCAGAGCAATTCGGACTGAACATCATGGCGCGTCCGGGTTCCGAAGGAAGTTTCGTGCTCAACGGAAGCACTACCTTAGTCACAGCGGTCGACTTTACTGCGGTGCCCGGCGCCGGAGGGCAGTGGCTTTCGGCGCAACTCACCTTTAGCGAATTTGATGTGCCGGTGGGTACAACATCTGTATTGGCCAATACCTCAAGTGGAAATGAGTTGTTCCACCTCGGCATCATCCACGGTGGAACCGGAACAGGCTGCCGTTATGGCTATTTTTCCGATTTCGCCTCTACCTATCTTGGCGACTCTCGCACTGTGTGCGTAAACGACTCCATTCAGCTGGATGCCGGAGGGGGAAAAGACACGTATTTGTGGAATACCGGCGATACCTCTCAGGTAATTTGGGTTGATACGCCCGGCGAATACTGGGTGTTAACCGTCAAAGACGGCTGCGAAACAACCGATACTGTGCAGGTTGTAGAAGAAGATCCGGCCATCGACTTTGGGCAAAACATCAGCATTTGCGAAGATTCTGTGCTGGTGCTCAATCCCGGCACTGCATTTTCGACCTTCAATTGGCAAGACAACAGCACCAATTCGACCTTCACCGTGAGCGCCCCCGGGGTTTATTGGGTGGAGGCGTTTACCTCAGCCGGCTGTCGGGCCTCCGATACGGTTAGCGTTGCTTTTCAGCCCACGCCGCCCATGCTTAACCTGCAATTTCAGTCGCCCGTTTGTGAAGGCAGCACAGTGGTTTTCGAGGCCCTCGATGCAGTTGCTGAAGTGAACTGGAACGGCCCCGGCAGTTTTGAGGCGAACGAGGCCGAAATTGTGTTCGATAACGCACAGGTGAACCAAAGTGGTGTTTATTCGGCGGTGCAAATCGAAAACGGATGCTCCAGCCCACCTGCAAACTTCACCTTACAAATTAATCCAAGTGCTTCGGTGGAAATCGACGGCGATACGCTGATTTGTGCAGATACCTTGACATTGTTGACCGCCAGCGGAGTGTACACCGATTTGTTGTGGTCGAATGGCGAAACTGATGACTCTCTTGAAGTGCAGGCCGGCGAATATTCGGTAATTGCCAGCAATACCAACGGGTGCAACGATACCGCCCTTGTAAATGTGTTGCTCGCTCAGCCTCTGGCCAATTTCAGCGTAGATCCGCTGAGTCAGGTTGTGCAATTAGGAAACCCATTCGTGTTCACCGATTCCACGCAAATCCTGGCCAATGTGCCTATCGACGTATATGCCTGGGATTTAGACGATGGCATTCTGCAAACCGGCAATACTGTTACGTACACCTATCCCGATACGGGCACTTACACCGTTGTTCTGGTGGTGAGCAACGAGATTGGTTGCGTTGATACAGTAAGCAAAGAGGTGAAAGTGATTGATGGCATTGTAATTCCAAATGTATTCTCTCCGAATGGAGATGGGAAGAACGACGTGTTGAAAATCGGCAATCTGGAGGCTTACGAAAATCCCAACCTGCGCATTTACAATCGTTGGGGCGTATTGCTTTATCAGAGCGACAATTACCAGAACGATTGGGACGGTGGCGATGTTCCTGATGGCACCTATTTTTATGTCTTGCTTTTACCAACTGAGCAACAAGACTTTAAAGGCACTGTGTTTATTGCGCGGTAAAGCGGATTTTTCTCAACTTGCAGTCGGCCGGCTTTAACTCCGGCTGAGGTTGCTGTTAAGTAATGAAAGCATTATGATGAAGTATTGGAAATACTGGCTTTTTCTTGGTCTATTTGGCCTTTCGGCCGGATGGCTTCAAGCACAAAACCTGAGTGGAAAAGTGCTCGATGAGAAAAGCGGTGAGCCTTTAATCGGCGCAACGGTAGTCCTTAAGGGTACAACCCGTGGAAGCACCGTAGATATCAACGGGCAGTTCAGTATTCCCAATCCAGGCACCCCACCGTTTACCATAACTGTGTCGTATGTGGGCTACACCCCGAAAGACGTTCAGGTAACAACCTTGAGTAAGCCCCTCAACATCACCCTCCAAACGGTCGAGAATGTGTTGGGCACCATGGAGATTACCGATATTCGGTTAACAGAAAAGCAGCGCGAATCTCCCCTCACCGTCGAAGCCCTCGATCTGATTGCCATCAAGGAAACGCCGGCAGCCAATTTTTACGACGGCCTCGGCTCGCTCAAGGGCGTTGACCTCACTGCGGCAAGTCTCGGATTCAAAATCATCAACACCCGGGGCTTCAACAGCACCTCGCCTGTACGTTCTCTGCAAATTATCGATGGGGTCGACAACCAGGCGCCGGGCCTTAACTTTTCATTGGGAAATTTCCTCGGCTCCTCCGAATTAGACGTGCAGAAAGTCGATATCATTGTGGGCGCCTCCTCAGCCTTTTATGGTCCGAATGCCTTCAATGGGGTTATCAGCATGACCACCAAGAACCCCTTCGACTTTACCGGGCTCACAGCCCAGGCGAAGGTGGGTGAGCGAAACCTCTTCGAGAGCTCCGTTCGCTGGGCCCAGAAATTCAAGAATAAAGAAGGTGTCGATAAGTTTGCCTACAAACTCAACCTCAGCTTCATGCGCGCACTCGACTGGGAAGCCGACAATATGGACCCCACCGAGCAATCGCTCACCGACGCAACAAACCCCGGTGGTTACGATGCCATCAATCGGTATGGCGACGAAGAACTGGGAGGCTTTCAATTTAATTTTGCCCGCACACCCAGCGAGAAAAATACCTATTCCGGATTGGGCATCATTTACCGCAATGGTTACCGGGAACGCGATCTTGTCGATTACAATACCGAAAACATCAAGCTTAACGCGGCCCTTCACTACCGGATTAAACCCGATTTAGAGCTTATCTTCAGCAGTAATTTCGGAACCGGAACAACCATTTATCAAGGAGAAAACCGATTTAGTTTGCGCGACATCCTCTTTTTCCAAAATCGATTGGAGTTGGTTAAGAAAGACAAGGGGTTCATCCGCATTTATGCGACCAACGAAGATGCCGGCAACTCATTCGATGCAGTAGTTACAGCTTTCGAGCTCCAAAACCTGAGCAAATCGAACAATGCCTGGAAATCGGCTTACCAGAATGCCTGGACCTCCGGAGGGTTCAATGCCCCGCGTTTCAAGGTACGCAGCCTTCCCGGCTACCCCAGTCCATTTAACGAGACCGTGTACGATTCGCTCATGTTGGTATTTTCCGATTCGTTATTCAAATACCACGAATTTGCACGCGGCGTGGCCAACAATGGCAATGGTTCTACTACACTCGACTTTTTCGAAGCCGGAACAGCCCGCTTCGATTCGGCCAAAGCAGCCATCCAATCGCGCACCCTGGCCGATGGTGGAAGCCGGCTGATCGACCGAAGTGCCTTGTATCACATTCATGGTGAATACAAGATTCAGCCTAAATCGTGGAAAACCACCGCAGTAACCGTTGGGGCTAACGGACGAATGTACAGGCCTAATTCTGAGGGAACGATTTTTAGCGACACGCTCGAAATCGATCGGATTGAAAATGGCGATACGCTGTTTAAGCGCCGGGTAATTGTGAATAGCGAATGGGGCGCTTACCTCGGCGTACAACAGAAGCTTCTTGTTGATCGGCTAAAGTTGAATGCAACGATTCGGGTCGACAAAAACCAGAATTTCAACCTGATTTCTACCCAAAGCGGCTCGGCCATCTACACGGTAAATAACAACCATACCTTCAGAGTGGTATATTCTTCGGCCATTCGAAATCCCACCTTGCAGGATCAGTACCTGTTTTACAATGTAGGTCGGGCAATTTTGCTCGGTAACATCACCGGGCGCGACTCGCTGGTGAATATTCCTTCCTTCTTCGATTACCTCGAGAATCTCGACCCTTCTAAACTCGTGTATTTCGACGTCGATCCGATTCGCCCTGAGCGTGTTCAGACCATCGAGCTGGGCTATCGTGGAACCCTGTTCAACAAGGTGTTTGTAGACATGAGCTATTACCGCTCGATGTACCGCGATTTTATTGGCTTTAAGGTTGGGCTCGATGTTACGCCTACCGGCGGATTGCCACTCATCCAGGCCTATCGTTTAGCGGCCAATACCAACGATTTGGTGTTCACCCAGGGCTTTAGCGGCGGGGTGAACTACTATTTTGCCGAAAAATTTGCCCTCAACGGGAACTACTCATGGAATGTACTGAGCCGCCCCGACAGTACCGATGAAATCATCACCGCCTTTAACACCCCCGAGCACAAGTTTAACCTTGGCATCAACGGTCGTCAACTGAAATTGCCCTGGATTACCGGTGAGAACTTCGGGTTTAACATCAATTACAAATGGGTCGAAGGCTTCCGGTTCGAGGGCGCTCCCCAGTTTACGGGTTCCATTCCATCGTATGGCATGGTCGACGCCCAAGTGAATTATGCCGTGCCCAAATGGAAACTCGTTTTCAAACTGGGTGCCTCTAACCTTCTCAACAATAAGGTGTTTATGGTGTATGGAGGTCCGCTCATTGGGCGACTTTCCTACTTCTCCGTCACTGTTGATATTCCGTAACAGACCCTTGAATTTGCTCACGCATTTAACGCTAACTTAGTCCACTGATTCAAAAACCATTTCTCTCTAACCTCAATCAACTATGAAAAAACTCTCCGTTTGTATCCTGGCTGCCGCGTCCCTACTTATAGGCAGCAAAGCCAGTGCACAGCGATACCTGACCGAGGTATTCACCGATGCACAAATTACCATTACCAACGACGTGCAGTATGCCCAAAACATTTCGGTTTTGGCTACCATACTGGCCGCCTTGCAGCAACAAACACCACCACCACCCGACACCATTGCCCTGCGCATGGATGTTTACCAACCAACCCAATCGGTAGATACCGAAGATGAACGTCCGCTCATCATTTACCTTCCCACCGGAAACTTCTTGCCTCCCGTAGTGAACGGAGCTCCAACAGGATCGCGCAAAGACAGCTCTTGTGTGAACATCGCCAAGCAATTTGCCAAGCGCGGGTACGTATGCGCCGTGGTTGAATACCGCCAGGGCTGGAACCCGGTTTCTACCAGCCAGGTTGTTCGTACCGGTACCATCCTCAATGCCGCTTACCGCGGTCAGCAAGACAGTAAGGCGGCCGTACGTTTCTTCCGTGCCGACCGTGCTACCTCAAACACCTACAAAATCGACCCGAACCGTGTAGCCCTTCTGGGCGAAGGTACCGGCGGATATGTAGCCATGGCTCACGCCTTCCTCGATAGTCCGGGAAAAATCGGACGCCTTCCAGGCCTTGGCGACGATAAATTCCTGCGCACCCAAAACCCCGATTCATCAGTGGTAGACACCAACCGCGTTGGTAACTTCGATGGAACCAATAACATTCCGCTCAACCTCATGGATTTCGCCCTGAGTGGCGGCGACCTTTTGAAGGTAACCGGTAACGTAGCCAACAATCCGGGCTACCCGTCTGATGTACAATTGGTGATGAACATGGGTGGTGCCCTCGGCGATACTTCATGGCTTGATCCGGGTCAAATCCCAATGATTGGTATCCATGCCGTACGCGATCCGAACGCTCCGCATCAGATTGGCGACGTAATCGTTCCTACCACCGGCGACCTTGTAATTCCATTTGCCAGCGGTGCCGGATTTAACCTCGCCCGCGCAAACCAGTACGGAAATAACGCATCATTTGCCAACGTACAGTACAACGACCCTATCACTGCCATCGTTGAGTCGCGCTACAACCAGAACATTCCGTTTGGCCCTGCCACCATCAACACCGGTAGTGGCAAAGGTTTGTTGCCATTCATTCTTCCCGAAGCAGCCGTATTTCGATACAACCACGGTAGTCCATGGCAGTTCTGGAATTCAACACAAATAACCGCGACGCTTAATATTCCGGGTTCTAATCCTCCTATAACTACACACCAAGAAGGTATCCAAAGCAATATCTTCATGGCTCAGGGCGACGTAGTTGGTCGTCAGCGCGCAATGCAGTACATCGATACCGTTCAGCAATACGTTAACCCACGTATCGTATGCGCATTCGACCTTCCCGAGTGCGACGTGGTAGGCATCCGCGACGTTGAGAACACCGCTTCGGCCATCGAGGCCTTCCCGAATCCGGCCCGCAACGAAGTAAACATCCGCGTGAAAAACCCTGGTGCATCAATCACTGCGTGGACACTCATCGACCCAACCGGGCGTGTGGTGGCAACCCAGCAAAACATCAAAGAACAGCAGGTGTTGGTTTCACGCAATGGACTGGCTGCAGGCCTTTACCTCTTGAAATTCGAAACCACTAACGGCGCCGGAAGCACACGCCTCGTGTTCGAGTAATCTCAATTGCAAAACATTCATTCCCAAAAAGTCCTCCCCTGTGGAGGACTTTTTTAGTTTTAGGCCATGCTAAACGCAGCGTACCGCCCCTGGTTGTTTTTTGGATTAAACGTGCTGTTTATCGTCCTGTTTCTGGAGGCCGACCCCTTCTGGTTCAAGGCCACCGACGATGCCCACGACGCAGCCTGGTGGGCCGATCCGGCGCGCCTCTACCTTACCCAACACATCTGGATGGTAGACCATTTCGCCGGCGCCCTGGCAGTAGGCCCATTCGCCGTGCTTTGGCATTGGCTGGTGTTTAGCCTAGCTTCGTGTGGTTTGTGGCAGCTCAAGCTACTCTCTGTAGTGCCGGCGGTAGGTATAGCCTATATGATTGGCCGCAACAAGGCCGACCGCAGCGCACTGCCCGCCTTGCTGCTTTTCCCGTTCTGGCTGGCTTATGCCCGCAGTGGCTTGCCCGAAATTATGCAAGCAGCGGCCTTGCTCTGGTTCGCCCAAAACATACATCAACAATCGCCGGTTCGCTGGTTCTTACTGGGCCTGGCCCTGGGTTGCGCCACCTTGTTTAAAGTCTCATTCATCTATCTGCTACCGGCCCCATTCATCGCCTGGTGGTGGAACGACTCCCGAATCGAACCGCGCAAGCACCTCATTCTGGCCTCCGGTATTGCTGTCGTTTTAGGCACTGCCACCATGCTTTGGTTCATTCCTCAAGGAAAGGCGCTGCAGCCTTTCTTGAATGCCTTTGGCGAGTCGTATTTCAGCACCGTGCAGCTTATACATCCCGAAGGACTCATTGCCCGGTGGGTATATGCCGGCACCAAGCCCTTCTGGGCCGACCCTTTGGTGCTCATGAGCCTCCTGTGGGTTTTGCATGCGCTATCGCGGGATGGCCTTGTGCATCCCTACCTTAAGCTCTTCTTACCCGCCTTGCTTCTCTTGAGCTTCAGCGATTTTACCAGCCGTCGGTTTGTGCCCCTGCTTCCCCTGCTCATCATCATGGCCAATAGCCCGATGGAGGAGGTGCTCAGCCCGAACAAACGGAAAGCCCTCGAATGGATTTTGGTCTTGCTGCTCTTCTGGCAATACGTTGGGCTTTTTGATGTCGGGTACCACCTCATTCGCTACGATGGCCAATACTTCCACCTTAGCCCGGCAGCCTGGGTATTGCTGGTGGTCATCCCGCTTGCGGCCGGCCTGCACTACTGGCGAAGCCCGCACCTTGGCTCTAAGCAACTGGCCCCAATTACCGCATGTATACTAGGTATTGCCGGATTTATGCAGCACAACCCCTCCGGCAACGTGCTGCCCTGGCAAGCCGCCATGGTATTTGTTTTTGGGCTTTTACTATTCGCCTCCAGAAGCCTGTCGAGAGGCTGGATTTTAGGCTGCGGACTGTTTTTGATTTATTCGGGGTTTAAGCATACCGCGTTTTCTGAACGTGCCGCCATAGAAGCCTTTGCCCGGCAAACACCGGGTTCGCCAAGGGTAGCCGGAAACAGCGGGGCCTTTCTGCTGGCCTTGAAATCGAAAGCCCAGGTGATGCATTTCCCCGAAAAAGCCGCACAACGCGAGGCTCCCCAAGTGCTGGCCGGCCTCAGTACAGCCGAGATGGATTCGGTGGCCCTCAGCACCACCTTGCAGCATTTGGCCGGGCTTTACCACTTGCAATGCGAAGCCAAAGCCCCCTTTCCCGTGTGGAATAACCGGGCGCAGGCCCTCATTTTCGACTGCGAACAAAAGCCTTGATTTTGCATCTTTGCTCAACCATGAAAAAAATCGCGATTTACCTCCTGCTGCTCACTATCAGCCTCTCCTGCAAAAAAGAGAAGAAAGGCTGCACCGATACAGGAGCCATCAACTACGTGGCCGAAGCCACCAGCGACGACGGCACTTGTACCTACGAGCGCGACGTTTACATTGGCGTGTACGATGCCATAAAAACCTGTGGTATATACAGCTCCGATTCGGCAATGGTGTTCCAGATTTCCCGTTCGCCCGAGGCTGCAAACCGAATCCTCCTCGAAGAATTTCCCGAAACAGGGGGTATCCTCTATGCCAATGTCGATTTAAGCGATGTGAATAAAATTATTATTCCTAACCAAACACTCGAAAATGCACTCGACATTTCGCAGGTTTCAGGCACCGGAACCCTGTCGGGCTCGGCGCTAAGCCTTAGCATTTACCGCATCGACCAAAGCAATAGCCTCGACACTTGCACCATCGAGGCCATCCGCCGGTAACCCGATACTATTTTTGACGTAACATTCGGTGTAACACATTAAACCAAATTTCTTTTTACATTTGCGTTCCGCCATAAATATGCTATCTACTTCTACCAAATTCATCTTAAGCACGATTGCAGTTTCGTCCTTCCTGTTTCTGGGCTCCTGCGACAAAAAAGGAGGCTGTACCGATGTGCGCGCAGAGAATTTCGACCCTACCGCCGAGGTAGAAGACGGCTCCTGCATTTCGCAACGCGAAAAGTTTATTGGCGTTTATCAGGGCAATGTATTGTGCATACAACCCCCCAACGGAACCTTCCAAAGTGAAGTGAGGCCGGCCAACGACAATCTGAACGACATCTTTATCGATAACCTCGGCGGCCGCTTCCAAAATCCCACCCGCGCTACCATCGACCGAAACACCATTACCATTGCCCGCCAAGATCCCGACGCCGTTGGCTTCTACGTAACCGGCTCTGGCAATATTATAGGCAACGTAATTACCATCTCCTTCGAAACCCAGTCGGCCGGCGTAACCAACGCCTGCGTTTACACCATGGAGAAGTAAGGGCGATTTCTCCCGTGTAAATCGGGATTCACAGCTCAAACCTAGTTTTATTGGTCAATATTACCGTGAATTTTTCAGGTCTAAATGATCATGCTCAATGAGCAACCTTCTTGCAATCCTAGCTAGGGCTTACTGAAAAAGTCAAAAATGCGGCAGATGCAAGGCGACTAGGCGAAGCTGTATATTGAATACTGCGAGCTGCGGGCAACGAAGCAGATGCTGCATTTCTGGCTAACGAGAAATTGAACTTCATGAATTCAGGAGTGCATGGATTTTCAAAAGCTAGACTAAAAACCCTTGCATTAAGCCTCATTCAAACAGGGACTAAAACGTTATAAATAAACCTATTGAGTGTTTTTCAGTAGGCCCTGGCTATTTCAACTTTAAAACATACCCCTCATTCAGCACCCCGGCCCTGGTTTTTGGGTTGCCAAAATTCATCGTGAGCAGGGTTACGGCGTAGTGTGGCGATTTAAATACAGACTCAACCTTGAAGCCTGCTTCTTCGAGCTTGGCTTTTCCCTCCCGTTGGGTGTACACGTACGCCGGCTCTCCGCTGAGTAGCGCCGCTTTGAGGTGCTCGATATTGGCCTCCTGCTGCACATGGCCCGTGTACACATCGAGTGCACGCCCATTGCAGTCGAACACATAGAGGCGATTGAGCGGAATTCCGTTTTCGAGGGCATAACGGCCGGCATGGGCCGACGATTGGTAGTGTAATATGGATGGATAAAAGTGTGTGGCCAGCAGAATGTTAATGCTCAGCGAAGAGCAGAGGGAGGCCAGCAAAAACCTGGAGTCGAAAGGTATTTTCCGGCGAAAGCCGAAGAACAAATACCCCAGCAGGCCCAAAACGCCTACCAGCATTAACAGTGGGTTTTCGAGGGGGAAGAAATACACGAAAATCAATCCGCCGAAGGCCCAACATGCCAAAAGCACAATAAGTTGTATAGTAATGAGTGTTGATTTAAGCCTTTCGGCTTCCGATTCTACCAAGGCCACAAAGTAGGCAGCGGTAAAAATGGCGGCAAAGGGGAAGGTAACGTAGATATAGTGCGGCAGCTTGTATTTCGAGAGCGAGAGGGCCAAAAAGGGCAGGATAAATCCACCCAAACTAATCCACTCGCTGCGGCTGCTGCGCAAGGTCTGCAGGTTTCTAAGGCCGCCTATGAGCTTGATCAATGCGGCTACGAGCAGCACCGACCAGGGCAAAAACGACCAGGCCATGTTGTGTACAAAGAAGAAGGGGCCGGTGTCGTTTTTCCAGACATTTTCTCCGGTGATGCGTCCAAAACTTTGCTCCCAGAAGAAAAAGCGAATGCCCGAAACCCCGGTTCTGCCGTTAACCAAAGTATTGGGCTGAGCGTCGAACTGGGTGTAGAGGCCGTAGAGCATCGGGCTGAGTACGATCAGGCTGATGCCTAGTCCGGCAATCCAAGGCCAACGGAAAATGTTTTTCCACTCGCCTTTGAGCAGTAGATGTGTACCGAGTGCTGCTGCGGGTGCCACCAGGGCCATCGGGCCTTTGGCCAACATACCTATTCCGATAAAGGCAAAACCGGCCATCCACCAGTAGGCCTTTCGGTTGCCGTAGAGGAATTCGGCGAGCATCCAAACGGCGGTAATTACGCTATTGGTTAGGTAGGTGTCGGTGCGGATGTCGTTGTTGAAGTGGAAATAGCCCTGAGAGGTGGCCAGCATGAGTGCAGCGAGGCGGGCCGTTTGTTTATTGTAAAACAGGGCGGCGAGGCGGTAGGTGGCGTACCAGCCGAGGATGGAGAATAAGATACTGGGCAGCTTGAAGGCGAATTCAGAACTCCCGAAAACACTGAAGAACAGCCCTGAAATCCAGAAGATAAAAGGCGGCTTATCGAGGTAAGGTTTATTCCGGTCGGTGAATTCGAGCCAGTTTCCGCGGTGCAGCATTTCGTTGGTCATGGAGAAATACTGGGCAGAATCTACTTCCATCACATCAACGGGAATGGCCAGCAGGTAGATGATAGCCACAAGGCCAAACAGAAAGAGCGGGTTAGTAAGCAGGCGGTTCAGCATGAGAAGAGCGTTCCGGCAGGGCA
This sequence comes from Bacteroidota bacterium, assembly GCA_027483445.1. Classification (GTDB taxonomy): domain Bacteria; phylum Bacteroidota; class Bacteroidia; order M30B66; family M30B66; genus CAMCXT01. The sequence goes on from JAIXUS010000085.1 coordinate 30,051, forward strand.
AAAAAAATGGGTAAGTTACTTACATCGCACCGCTCAACCATCTACCCTTGCTATCTTCCGATCCTGGGGGAGTTCAACAGGAGCTGGTCGTATAAGACTTACCCGCTGCAAATGTAATGATTCTGACTCACGGCGCTACAAAAATTTGCGGCCCGCAAAAATTAGGTTAAATACTTCGATTTCAGGGCTTAAACCAAATGTCGACATACACCGGCAGGTGGTCGCTAAAGCCGCCGAGGTATTTTTTCCCGGCATAGGTGCGCTTGGTTTGCCAGTTACCGTATTTCTCGTTTTTCTCTACGAGGAAGTCGGGCCGGTAAACTTTGGCCGCCTTGTAATAGGTTTTCAATCCCGATTGGCCTTTGATGAGGGCTTCTGAGGCAATAATCTGATCGAGGAAGCCCCATTCGCCTTTGTAGGTGTGCGAGCCCCACTCTTTGGTTTGCTGCCAGGCCACGAGGTTAAAGAGGTCGCCGCTGGGAACTGTGGTGTCGGCCTCGGCCATAAGCATTTCACGAATGCTTTTGTCGTTGGGGTAATCGTTAAAATCGCCCACCAAAACAATATTGGCGGCCTTTTCATTCTGTTGAATGGAGTCGGTGAGGCGCTTGGCCGTTTTGGCCGCAACGAGTCGTTTGGCTTCGGTTTCGGCCTGTCCGCCCGAGCGACTTGGCCAATGGTTCACCAGAATGTGGAGCTTGCTTTTATTGGGCAACTCGCCTTTCACGTAGAGAATATCGCGGGTTGGCTTATCGTTGTCGCCGGGAATAACCACCGGGTATTTACCCATTTTCACGGGGGCAAAACGGTTTTTGCGATAGATCAGTCCCACGTCGATGCCGCGCTTATCGGGCGAGTCGTAATGGATTACGCTGTAGCCCGCTTTCGAGAGGGCTGTTTTCTGAATGAGCAGATCCAGCACCCTACGGTTTTCAACTTCGGCAAACCCCACCACATCGGGGAGGTCTTTGCCGCCCACACTTAAAACAACGCGGGCAATATTGTCGAGCTTTTGTTGGAACCGTTCGGCCGTCCATTGCGACTCCGAAGTGGGAAGGTATTCCTGGTCGTCGATATTCGGGTCGTCGATGGTATCAAAGAGGTTCTCCACATTGTAAAACATCACCCGAAAGGGCTTGTCTTTTTTCTTTTTTTTGACCGAACTCAGGGGGGATGACCAACTCAATAAAATCAGGGTGCTCATCACCAGTAAGGCCGATACTGCGCGAAACAGATTCTTCTTCATAGGCCTGCAAAGTAAGTTACTTCCGCTAATTGATTGGTGTGAAGGAATTGTAAAATTGTTGATTTTCTCTAGGGTTTACTTAAAAAATCAGATGCGCATCGCTTTTGGAAAATCGAATTAAAAACCCTTGTACCAAGTCCCATTTTAACAGGGCATAATGTGCGATGAAAGGCCTTTTGCGTGTTTTCCGGCAGGCCGCGCTAAGTAGGCCCTAAGCAAGGGGCATTTACCGATTTACAGGGTAATCAATACCCATATTTTTCTTTCCACAGTCGCTTTAAGCGTTCGCGCATCTCCGCTTCGCGGGCGTTGTTTCCGGGTATGTAAAAGGCCATCCCGCTTGCGGCCTCGGGCATAAACTCCTGCTCTACAAAATTGCCCGGAAAGGCATGGGCATACTTGTATTCCTCGCCGTAACCGAGCTCCTTCATCAGCTTAGTTGGGGCATTGCGCAGGTGCAGAGGCACGGGCAAGTCGCCGGTTTGCCGCACATAATCGAGTGCGCCACGAATGCCATTGTAAGAGGCGTTGCTCTTGGGCGAACAGGCCAAATAGGCCACCGTTTGCCCTAAGATAAGGTCGCACTCGGGGTAGCCAATTACCGTAACAGCCTGGAAGCAGGAGGTGGCCAGCATCAGCGCGTTTGGATTCGCATTGCCAATGTCTTCGGAGGCCAAAATGAGCATACGGCGGGCAATAAACTTAGGGTCTTCGCCCCCATGAATCATTCTGGCCAAATAATACAGAGCCGCATTGGGGTCGCTGCCCCGAATGCTCTTGATGAATGCCGAAATGATGTCGTAATGCTGCTCCCCGTTTTTGTCGTAAAATGCCAGGTTTTGCTGTAAAGCGGCAGTGGTATTTTCGTTGGTGATGACCACCGTGTCGCCCTCTGCAAAGGTGTTTACCACGAGTTCGAACAGGTTGAGGAGCTTACGGGCATCGCCGCCAGAATACCGAAGCAGGGCCTCCGTTTCCTGAAGCTCGATGTTCCGTTTACCGATCACGTCATCCTCGCGTAGCGAGCGCTCTACCAAGCCCAGCAATTGCTCGGGTTCAAGCGGCTTGAGCGTATACACCTGGCAACGCGAAAGCAAGGCCGGTATCACCTCAAACGAGGGGTTTTCTGTGGTAGCGCCCACCAGGGTGATGACCCCTTTTTCGACCGCGCCAAGCAGTGAGTCCTGCTGCGATTTAGAGAAACGGTGAATCTCGTCGATAAACAAGATGGGCTTCTTTAACAGGCCGCCACGGCGGGATGCATGCTCGATGACTTCGCGCACTTCTTTCACGCCCGAGGCAATCGCGCTCAGGGTAAATAGCTCGGTATGCGTAGCCTCGGCCAGCAAACGGGCCAGGGTGGTTTTGCCAACGCCCGGCGGCCCCCAAAAGATGAGCGAAGGTAAATTCAAGCCTTGTGTGATGATTTTCCTCAGCACCATGCCTTCGCCGAGCAGGTGGGCTTGACCGGCATACTCCGATAGGTTACGCGGCCGCATTCGTTCCGCCAAGGGGGCATTGGACGCATTCATAGGCGATAGGCAGGGTAGAGTGGAAGCCCCTGAGGCCTGCGGTGCTTCCAGCGTTTATGGGTCCACAGCCAGTATTCGGGCTGCTCGGCAATGATGCGTTCGAGTATGGCCGTATGTTTTCGGGTTATCTCGGCCTCGGCAGTTGGCCCTCCCAGCTCACAAACCACCTCATATTCGAGTGTGTAGTATCCGCGTTTCAGCTTCCTGATTCGTCCGAACACCACGCCTTTATTATAGGTTCGGGCGTATTTCTCGGTGCCTACAGCTACCGGCGTTTCCTGGTGGAGGAAATCTACCCACAGGGCCTTTTCCGGCTTGCCCGGACTCTGATCCACCACAAAGCCCCACATGGTAAGGCGTTCGGCACTTTGCGCCATCACCTCCGATATTTCTTTTACCGACACCAGGCTGAGCCTGAACCTTGAGCGGGAGCGCATCATGGCCTTGTTAAACACAGGGGCTTTGAGGGGTAAATACAGGCCCAGGGCTTCGAACCTGCTTTGCAGTGCCAGCGAAATGGCAGCCCACTCCCAGTTTCCGTAATGGCCGGTAATGCCGATAAGCGGTATGCCCCGTTGGTAGAACGAATCGAGCAATTCAGGGTTCACCAGCTTCATGCGCTTGCGGAGCTCTGCTTCGGAGATGCTAAACGACTTGATGGTTTCGACCATAATGTCGCAGAGATGTCGGTAAAAGGCGCGTTCGATGCGGTCGAGCTCATGTTGCGGTTTTTGCGGAAAGGCCATGCGGAGATTTTTCCGCGTTACTTTTACCCTGTATCGAAGCAGGCGGTAAATGAGCAGAAAGAGGCCATCCGACACTACATACAACACCCTGAATGGAAGCAGGGCAATGAGCCTGATTAGGCCTAATAGCAGATAGGAAAACACAGCTTTCACGGCCGAAAAATACGTGAAAGTGTCGATTTAGCGGCAGTAAAATCGCAGCAAATCAAACGCTTCGGAGTAGCCCAGTTCGGCCGATTTCGACATGTCGATGCAACCGGCCTCGCGGCTTCCGTTTAGGTATTGAGCAACTCCTCGTTTGAAATGGTATTTGCCTTGCGCCGGATTGAGCTGAATGGCAGCATCGAAATCGGCAACGGCCGCGCTGTAATCGCCCAGCTGGTGATTAACCTGTCCGCGCTCGAAGTAAATGGCTTCGTTTCGGGGGTCGAGGCTTTGGGCATCGTTTAAGTCTTTGAGTGCGCCGCTGAGTTCGCCCATCAAAAACCGCACGGTTCCGCGGTACAGATAGGCCTTCACGCTTTGCGGATTGTTCTTCAGCACCCAGTTAAAATCGTTCACCGCCTCTTTGTATCGTTTGGTGCGGGTAAAGCACAAACCCCTCCCAATTCGGGCATCTTCAAAATCAGGCTCCATTTCAAGGGCCTTGCTGAAATCGCTAATGGCCCCAAGGTATTCTTCCTTCAGGCCTTTGGCGGTTCCACTGTAATAATACTCCTTGGCCGTAGCCTGGCCTAACAATGGAGCCTTGCAGAACAGGGTTAAAATCAAGGCTATGGAAAGCCATTTCGCCGACTTCACTTCCCGGTTGCGTTCAAGGGTTTACGGGTTCTGCCCGGTGCGTTTTTACCGCAGTACTTATCGAGATATTCTTTAGCCGGCTCCCAACCTGCTTTATAGCTAATGGCAAAGTCGACGCAGGCCTTATCGCGTTCGTTTAACATTAAAAAGCACTGCCCGCGGGCAAACTGAGCTTCTCTGTAATCGGGCTTAAGTTGCAGGGCCTGGTTAAACAACAGAACGGCCTCCCGGTAGCGTTTTTCGCCGAGCTCCTTCACCCCATCATTGTAAAGTTTGCTGTATTGGTCGGCACGCGCCTGTTGGGCCATCAAACCACCTATTGCGCTGAGGCTAAGGCAAAGTAATACAAGTATCTTTTTCATGGTCAATGTCAATTATTCGGTACAATAAGAATTGTAATTGTTTTCGGCCTCGTCGTTACCGAGGTCGCGGGCTTTAACCCAATCGGAACAAGCCCCTTTTTTATTGCCGCTCAGGTATTTTGCCGAGCCACGATAATTCAAGGCCTCGTCGTGATTCGGATTGAGCTCTATGCACTTGTTGAAATCTTCAATGGCTTCCTTGTCTTTTTCCACACCACCGCGTGCAACTGCTCTGTAATAATAGGCATCTGCCAATTTGGGATTAAAATGGATGGCTTTGTTGCAATCTTTGATGGTGTACTTGAAGTTTTCGGCTTCAAAGCTCAGCTCAGCCCGCGACAGATAAGCCTCTGCCAGCGTGGAATCGAGGTCGAGTGTGGCGTTGAAATCTTTCATGGCCATGTCGTCGTTCCCAAACTCAACATAAGCTTGTCCGCGCTGAAAAAAGGCCTGTGCGTTTTTGGGGTCCAGCTGAATCGATTTATCCAGGGCCACAATGGCTTCTTTGTGCTTACCGAGCAGATTTAAGGTATTTCCTTTTTGGTAATACAAATAGGCGCTATTGAGTTTCAACGAGTCGGCTTTGTTAAGGTCTTTCAAGGCTTTACCGGGCTCTTTCATGGCCAGAAATGCCACAGCACGGGTAAGGTAGTTTTCGGCCAGGTCGGGATCTGATTTGACCAAGGCTTCAGCTTTTTCGAGGGCTTTGGCGCCCTCACCTTGTTTGATGAGCAAGGCCACGTCGGTTTGTACACCGGTTTGGGCACCGGCCATCACCACCCATAAACTCAACAAAAATGTAAACGTGTATTTCATGCAATCTTCTTATTTATAGGGTTAAGCCGCGCCGCAGTAGGCAATCCGGTAACGAATACCGGTGTAAAACTCGCTGTTTTTATACAATTCCAATTCCTGCCGAATGCCCAGCTCTTCTTCAATGTAACTGAGGTTGTTTCCGGCTTCCAGCACACTTTGCACTTCGGCAATGCAGGGAATCACCGATTTGAGGTTCTCCAGCAATTCGTGTTTTGAGGTGGTTTGTTGTGCCCATTTGCTGAGGGCCTCCACCGCCAGCAGCCTTCCACTTTCGAAGGTGCAGGTAACCAGCGTATCAACGGCACAGGCTTCATTGCGCATCTTCCAACGAAGGCGAAGTATGTTGCCCTCTTCTTCCAGTACCTCGGCCTGTATGCCTTGCGCCTGGAGCATTTCAGGACTTTGGCCAAGCCTGATGGCAGTATTTCCTAAGCACACCGGAGCGTCTAGCATCAAACGGTCGTCTACTTCGGCTACCGTATTGAGGGTATAGCGTACATTTTCTGGGGCATCGGCCAACCAGAATATGCCGGCTGCAGCTAAAAAAATCAAGAGAATTCTCATCGGCTTAGGGGTTTCAAACCTAAGAAAAACCGAAGGAAAATAAAAATGAACCTAGTTACCTTCTGCGGCGACGCTTCCTTTCCTTCACCAAAAGGTCGAGCTCACGGGTGGTTTGCCCGGCTACCGAGGTGTTTTCCTGTGCCCTTCGAATCAGGTATGGGAGCACATCTTTAACCGGACCATAGGGTACATATTTGGCCACGTTGTAGCCTTCGTGTGCCAGATTAAAACTAATGTGGTCGCTCATGCCCAGCAACTGCGAAAAGTACACATTGGGGTGATCGTGACGGATGCCCTTCTTTTCTAACAACTCGGCGAGAAGCATTGAGCTTTCTTCGTTGTGTGTTCCGGCGCAAAGCCCGATGCGCTCGAGGCGTTCTACAATAAATTCGAGGGCTTCGTTGTAGTCGCGGTCCGACGAGGCCTTGTCGGGCTGCACCGGCGAAGGGTAACCCATTTCCTCAGCCCGTTTGCGCTCCTTTTCCATGTAGGCGCCCCGAACCAGCTTCACTCCGATGTAGAAACCTTCTTTTTCGGCTATAGTGTACCAGCGTTTGAGGTCGGCCAAGCGGGCGTGCAGATACATTTGAAAGGTGTTGTAAATCAGCGGTTTTTCGGTGTTGTACTTCCGCATCATGTCCAGAATAAGCTCATCTAACACCGGTTGAATCCAGGTTTCTTCGGCATCAAGCATAATGCGAATGCCGGTCTCATGGGCTTTTTTGCAAAGCTTCTCAACACGCTGCTTTACCCGCTCAAATTCGGCTTGCTCGGCAGTGCTCAGACTTTCGCCTTTGCTTACCTTTTCGAGCAGGGCAAAACGGGCCATTCCGGTGAGCTTAAATACGGTAAATGGCACTTTATCATCGAGTTGTGCCCTATGTTGGGTCTCCATGATTTCGGCCAGCGTTTGCTCAAAATCCTCCTCGCTTTCCTTGCCTTCGACCGAATAATCGAGAATGGTACCTACTCCATACTTGTGCAGTACGTTTATGGTATGGTCGCAGTCGGAAATGCTCTCGCCTCCACAGAAATGTGAGAAAAGGGTTTCACGAATTACATAACGGGTAGGGAAGAATCGAACGGCCAAGGGCGCAAAGGGTGTGCTGAGCTTAACGAGGGTGTTGCTGCGGATGAAACTAAACAACCACCAGGCTTTGTCTAAGGCTTTGTTCGACTTGTATTCGAAGGCAATTTCCGTATTGTCGAATGAAATCATACAGTTTGAAAGGGATGACAAATGTATGCGATACAACCCTTTTTTGGCCTTGGTGTTCAATTATCGCGTGGAAATTCTCGTTTCTACAAGCCTGCCTTTCTTCGCGAAATCTGGCTTTTGGGCTTGCCGCTTTGGCTTTTTCAAGAGTTCCCCATTCGGGGTGATGACCTTTTCTTTACCCTTTGCCACTTTCGTAACGTTTGGTGCCGAAGTTTATCTTTGCCCCACATCAAAAAAGCGCAAACATCTGGTTCAGAGCCGTGTTTGCTTATGTACATGTCGATTTTACAAGCCACTTCCATTCCAAGGCCCCATGAGGCTCGCGCTGCTTTAAAAGAGCAGCTTGGTAAACGTAAGGCATTCCTGGTGTGCGACGAAAATACATCAAGGCTCTGCCTTCCCCGCTTTCCCGAGCTTCAATCGCTGCCCCGATATGTTTTACAGCCCGGAGAGTCTCGCAAAACCATGGAGCAGGTTCTGGAATTCTGTGGTTCAATGCAAATGCTTGGTCATCCGCGGAGCGGCCTGATTGTAAGCCTTGGTGGCGGCGTTGTAAGCGATATGGCAGGCTTTGCCGCATCCATTTACAAACGTGGTCTCGATGTATTACACATTCCAACTACACTTATGGGTATGGTGGATGCAGCCACGGGCGGAAAAACCGGGGTTAACTTCGATTATGTGCGCAATGCCCTTGGTACCACTCACTTTCCTGTTCAGGTACTGCTTTTTCCTGACTTGCTCGAAACCCTCGAACGGGACGATTTGCTATCGGGAATGGCCGAAATGCATAAGCATGCCTTCCTTGCGGGTGCACCGCACTGGGAACGAGCCCTGAACATGCATTTCGACGATTTTTTGAAGCCTGAACTCATCCATTGGCATGCACAATTCAAACAGGCATTGGTTGAGCGCGACCCATTCGACAAGGGACTTCGGCAACAGCTCAATCTCGGACACACCACCGCCCATGCGGTAGAATCGTTGCTGTTGAAACACCAGGTTGAAATTCCTCATGGTTTTGCGGTGGCTGCCGGCATCGATTTCGAGATGCGCCTTGCCCTTGAGCTTAATACGGGCATTTCGGAAGATGAAGTGAAGAGAACAAGCCAAAGGATGCGCGATTTTTTCCCTCCTTTGCCACACGCTCTGCTGCAGGCAAACGCGATTGTGCACTTCATGCAAAACGACAAAAAGAACCGGCGTGGAATCACATTCACCTTAGCCAAAGCACCGGGCGAAATACTTACCGGCGTTGAGGTCGATGAAGCCATCATTCTTAAACACCTTCAACTTTTCCTCCATGCCCGAAACGCTTGAGCTGGTAAGCGCCACCCGGCAGATTCAGGCCATCCCCCGCTTGCCGGGCTCCAAAAGCATTAGCAACCGATTGTTGATGCTTGAGGCCGTTTCGGGAGGTGCTATTCGGCCGGGCAGCCTGTCGGAGGCCGACGATACCCAAAGGCTGTTGAAGATTTGTAGGGAGCTCCCGGCCAATGCCGAGGCCGGACATGGCGGTACCACCTTTCGATTTGCCCTGGCATTGCTGGCCTCAACGCCCGGTTATCAAGGTAGGCTCGGTGGTTCGGTGCGCCTCAACGAGCGACCGCAAGCTTCGCTGATCGAGGCTTTACGCAGTTTAGGAGCCGATATCCGCTGCCTTCAAAACGAAGGCTTCGCCCCGGTGTCGATTCAGGGCAAAGCTTTGCATGGCGGGCAATTGCATATTGATGCCACCGTGTCGAGTCAGTTTTTAAGCGCATTGTTGTTAATCGCCCCCCGCATGCACAAAGGGCTGGAACTTTTTCCAACAGCCGAAATCGTTTCGCCGGGCTACCTCGAAATGACCCTTCGTTTGCTAGAGCAATCGGGAGCCATTGTTGAGCGGCGAGAAAGCTCTATTTACGTAGGACCGGGCGAGTGGAAAAACACGACCATTGAAGTGGAACGCGACTGGTCGTCGGCTTCGTATTGGTATGCCTTCATGGCCCTCTGCTCTAAGGGTTCGGTTTTATTGGAAGGCTTGCATTTTTCGGGACTCCAACCCGACGAAGCCTGTGCAGAAGCATTTCGCAGCCTCGGTGTTAACAGTGAGCCTTGCCCGGAAGGCATCAGACTGCGGCGCACCGAAAGGCATGCGACCCATTTTAAGTGGGACGGAAGCGAGAGTCCCGATATTGTTCAAACCCTCGTTTGTGTATGCGCAGGGCTGGGAATTCAGGCAGAGTTTACAGGATTAAAAACCTTACGCATCAAAGAAACCGATAGGCTTGCGGCCTTGCAGAACGAGCTTCGCAAGATAAAAGTAGGGGTGGAGCTGGAGGGTGATCACCGTTTGCTGCTAAATCCATCACAGGCCGATTACAGCCGAACATTGATTGCCGAAACCTACAATGATCACCGAATGGCGATGGCCTTTGCGCCCCTTGTTTTACGGTGTTACCGGGTGGCCATCCGAAATCCGGAAGTGGTGAATAAGTCGTACCCCGGATTTTGGCGCGATGTGCGGGAAGCCGGAGTGCAATTTGCCGAGTTGGAGGGCTGATGCTTTGTCTATCTTTGCCGCATGAGTGTATCCGGTAACGCCTTCGACTTTAGTTTGCTTAAACGCGTACTGAAGTTTGTTAAGCCACATCGGAAACTATTGTATGCCGCAGTGGGTATTACGGTGTTTCTGGCGTTTTTGTCGCCGCTTCGACCGGTTCTCATACAATATACAGTTGATGAGTACATCCTGAACAGCGATGCCTCGATGCTCTTTAAAATGACCTTGCTCATGATCGGCATTTTGGTGGTTGAGTCGGGCGGTCAATTTCTTTCGAGCTACATCATCACCTTGCTGGGCCAAAGTGTTATCCGCGATTTACGTGTAAGTGTTTATCGGCATATTTCGGGGCTACGGGTAAAGTATTTCGACAATAACCCGATTGGTATGCTGGTAACCCGTGTGGTGAGCGACATTGAGACGATTGCTTCCATTTTTACCGAAGGTGTGGTAATTGTTTTCGGTGATCTCTTACAGCTTAGCGTGGTATTGGTGGTGATGTTTAGCACCGACTGGAGGTTGTCGTTAATCGCCATTTCAACCATTCCATTGTTGCTGGTAGCGACCAATATTTTCAAGAACGGCATTAAGTCGGCGTTTCAGGACGTAAGAACCCAGGTTGCGCGCATCAATACCTTCGTGCAGGAGCACATCACGGGCATGAATATCGTGCAGATTTTCAACCGTGAGGAAAAAGAAATGCAGAAGTTCCGCGAAATCAACCACGAACACGCGCGGGCACACATTCGTTCGGTTTGGCATTACTCGATATTTCTGCCCATCGTCGAAATTTTGAGTGCCGTATCTATCGGTTTGCTGATTTGGCTGGGCGCACGTGGCGTGCTCGATGGCAGTTTTACGGTCGGAAATCTCATTGCCTTTACCTTATATGTGAACATGTTGTTCAGGCCAATCCGTACGCTGGCCGATCGTTTTAACACCCTCCAAATGGGAATGGTAAGCTCTGAGCGTGTGTTCAAGGTGCTCGACGATCAGCAATATGTGAAAGATGAAGGCACCTACATTCCTGAGCGCATTTCCGGCGAAATTCATTTTAAGCAGGTGTGGATGGCCTATGAGGACGAAAATTGGGTATTGCGCGACCTGAATTTCCACGTAAAACCGGGAACCACCGTGGCCATTGTTGGAGCCACCGGGTCGGGAAAAACCACCATCATTAACCTCATCAATCGTTTTTATGAGTATCAAAAGGGAAGCATTTGTTTAGATGGCCACGATCTGCGCGAGTACCCTGCCGCATTTCTCCGGCAGCACATTGCCGTGGTTTTGCAGGATGTCTTTCTCTTTTCCGATTCCATTACCAACAATGTGAGTCTGAACAATCCGGCAATTACCAAGGCCGAGATCGAAGCCGCAGCCCGAGAAATCGGAGCCGATGAATTCATCAGGCGCTTGCCGGGCGAATACGACTACAATGTGATGGAGCGCGGGGCCATGCTCAGTGCCGGCCAACGACAGCTTATTGCCTTCATCAGAGCTTTCTTGTATAATCCGGCTATTTTGGTGCTCGATGAGGCCACCTCTTCGCTCGATACCGAAACAGAAGAGCTCATTCAGCGCGCCACCGAACGCATCACCAAGAACCGAACATCAATCATCATTGCCCACCGCTTAGCCACCATTCAAAAGGCCGATCAGATTTTGGTGATGGATAAAGGTCAAATCATCGAATCGGGCAATCACCAGTCGCTCCTGGCGCAAAACGGAAAGTACAGGCAGTTGTACGAATTGCAATTCAGCGAGGTGGAAGGCTAAGACCGGGTTCTCAGAACTGTTTTCCTAATCAGGTCTTCTCATTCACAAAGCCTTGATAATTGGTGGTTTATTGGGTTTTGGGCGCTATGCTTTGATGACCTTCCCGTTTCACTCAAACCCGGGGTATTCAATTTTAGTGAGAAACAAGCCACAAGCGGGAACGCTTTGTCCAGCCTCCGTGCGCTTGCCACTTGCCAACACGCGACCAAGCTCTCCGGGCGACTTTTTCCCCAGTCCTACGTCTACCAAAGTGCCGGTGAGGGCGCGCACCATGTTGCGCAGAAAACGGTCGGCCCTGATTTCAAAAACCAGGCTTTCTTCCAGCTCGTGCCACTGGGCTACACTCACCGTACAAAGGTTGGTAAAGGTTTGGGTGTTGCTTTTCGAAAAGGCGCTGAAATCGTGCTTTCCTAAAATGCACTTGGCCTCTTCGTTCATTAGAGTAACATTGGGCTTTTGGTGCAAATGCCAGGCAAGGCCTTCGAGGAACGGATTTCGCCTTAACATGATTCGGTATTCGTAGGTTCTGGCTGTGGCGCTGAATCGTGCGTGGAGGTCATCCGCAACCGCGAAAAGGGCCGTGGCATCAATACCTTTCAGCCGCATGCCCTCTAACCGGCGAAGTACCTCATGGGTATCGACAATGGGTTCCGGCAAATCGAAGTGCGCGTAGTAATCTTGAGCATGCACGCCTGTGTCGGTGCGGCCGCAGCCCACCAGCTCTATTCGATTTTTGAGCAAAAGGCTGAGCGCCTCCTCCAGGGTTTGCTGAACCGAAATGGCATTGTCTTGAATTTGCCAGCCGTGATAAGGGCTTCCGTTGTAGCGCAGACGTAGAAAATACCGCATGCCGCAAAGATAAACAGGCTTCGGATTAAGCCGGGTCAAACAGCGATTTTCGTTTACATTTGTCGGGCATGGAGGTGCATAAAGGATTTGAAGCCCGGCAATTTGAGTCGGCCGATGCATTCAGGGGCTGGCTGGAGCAGCATGCCGAAAGTCATCCTCCCATTTGGGTAATTATTTACCGAAAATCACGATTTACCCTCAGCGAAGCCATCGATGAAGCCCTGTGTTTTGGTTGGATTGACAGTAAGCCGAATAAGCGCGATGCTGAGAGCTATTACCTGTTTTTCTCGCCCCGTAACCCTAAATCGCGCTGGAGTGCGGTGAACAAAGAAAAGGTGAAGCGTTTGCTTTCAGAAGGGAAAATTGCGGCTCCGGGCCTGCGGATGATTGAACTCGCCAAATCGACCGGCACATGGGATGCGCTGAACACCGTTGATGCCTTGGAAGTTCCGTCCGATTTGGCTGAGGCACTCGACGAAAATCCGCCGGCAAAAACTAATTTTGAAGCCTTCCCGCCCTCCGTAAAACGGGGCATACTTGAATGGATTTTGAGCGCCAAAACCGAAACAACCCGTCGAAAAAGAGTGCTGGAAACCGCTCAACTGGCGCGGTTTAACCTGAGAGCGAATCAATATCCTCCACAAAAAATTCCCGGTTCATGACCTTTTCAATTCCCCTGATTACCGTATTTCATCTTGTTTTTCTCTTTGCCGGACTCGCATTTATTCAGAGTGCGCCGGAGCCTCGTCAACGCCTTTCTCGGGTGTTGGCGTTTTGGATTTTAACGCAGGTTGGCCTCAGCTTTTCGGGGTTTTATAGTCTCGAAAATGGGGCTTCTCCGCGGCCTGTTTTACTGGTATTGCCGGCCGTGTTGCTTATTGCCGGGCTTTTGCTCAGTGCGAAGGGAAGGGCTTACATGGCCGCCTTCGATCAGCAAAAACTCCTATTGCTGCATAGCCTTAGGGTGCCTGTAGAGTGGTGTCTGTTTGTGTTGGCTTCAGAAGGCTGGGTGCCCGAGGCGATGACCTGGAACGGTACTAATTTCGACGTGCTCAGCGGAATTGCAGCACTAACGCTCTACGCATGGTCGTTGAAGGGTACGGTTCCGGCCGGGGTGATGCGTGCTTTCAATGTTTTGGGATTGCTTTTATTGCTCAATGTCATGTTTACCGCGTTGTTGTCGGTTCCCGGGCCCTTGCAGCAGTTTAACTTCGATCAGCCCAACAAGGCCGTGTTGGAATACCCTTTTGTGTTGCTTCCGGCTTTAATCGTACCGATGGTGTTGTTTGCCCACCTGGCATCGTTTATTCCCAAACGAGGCGGCGTAAAAAAGTCTGAAAAATGAAAACCAACAAGTTGTCGTTGATTCCTACATTCGATGCAACAATGCCTCGAATAGTTCCGTTTGCATTCCTCACAAACCCCATTACCTTTGCCGTATGAACTGGCTTGATTCTGTACTTGAAATCCTGAAATACACCATTCCGATTGCGGTGGTTTTTGCGTTTATCTACTTCATTCTCAACAACTATCTGGAGGAGAACTTCAAGTTACGCTCGCTCGATTTAAAACTGCAAAACCAGCAGTCAATCACACCGGTGCGTATGCAGGCCTACGAGCGAATTGTGGTTTATCTCGAGCGCATTACCGTGAGCAATATGATCATGCGTATTCACAAAACCGGAATGAGCTCCAAGTTGCTGCATGCCGAAATGATTAAGAGCATACGTAGTGAGTACGATCATAACATCGCGCAGCAAATCTATATGTCGAATGCTTCTTGGGAATTGGTGAAAAGTGCCAAAGAAGAGATGATTAAGCTCGTGAATACTGCGGCACACAAAGTGAACGACAATGCCGACGGTGTAGAGCTTTGCAAGGTATTGCTCGACGTAACGATGAATGTTGAAAAGCTTCCTACTCAAATCGCCCTTGATTATGTAAAGAAAGAGATTCGACAGTCGTTTTAACAGGGCTGTCCATGATTTTGACGGGTGCTCAAGACTGACCCCGTCTTTTACCGAATTAGGCTGTGTCAAGCAATCGATACAGCCTTTTTTGCTTTTGGATTTTGGAGGGAATTCAGCATGAATACTGATTGTTTCTCCTTCGGTTATGAAAATTTGAGGTTTGCTTCATCGTATTTTTTAAATTGCACGTTAATCAAAGGCACTGGTATTTCTGGCTTTAGACCATTTATACTTCCGGTTAACCGAATCAAATCTACAAACGATGCAGTTTTATTTTATTGATGATGATGCTGTTATTTTTATGCTCATAAATCGAAATTTACTAAAACAGTCGTTTTTTCCTACCCCAATCACGTTTGAGCAGGCTGATGCTGCGTTCAATCATCTAAGAGAAAATTACGATGCCGATGAAGAATACCTTGTGATGCTCGATATCAATATGCCGGGTATGAATGGCTGGGAGTTTTTGGATGAGCTTCCCAAATTGGCCAGCCCATCAAATGTGTATGTGGCCATCTGCTCCTCATCCATCAACGAGCGCGATTTTATCAAAGCCGAAGGAAATCCTTACGTGATAAAATACCTGGTTAAACCCCTGAACCTCGAATCGCTGCAAGAGCTGGAAGCCCTCATCTTAGAAAAGCGCGCTCAACAGGCTTAAAATTTCATGAGGCCTGTAAGATGGTGTACGCCGAACACACTAACTTGCTGCCATGAAGAAAAGTACATCATACCTTATTCTAATGGCCTGTATTCATACAAGTTACACTGAATTTCAGGCCCAAAATCTTAAGTATCCCGAGTCGCGCCGTGAAAATGTAGTCGACAATTACCACGGAACTCCGGTTGCCGATCCATACCGCTGGCTCGAAAACGATACCTCTGCCGAAACAGGCCGTTGGGTTAAAGCCCAAAATGAAGTTACGTTTAACTTCCTCAACCAGATTCCTTACCGCACGAAAATTAAGGACAGAATAACGGAACTGTTCAATTACCCTCGCTACTCTGCGCCTTTCCGCGCCGGAGAGTATTACTTGTTCAGCAAAAATGACGGCCTTCAGAATCAAAGCGTGTACTACCGTCAAAAGGGCCTGAATGGCACCCCGGAAGTATTCCTCGATCCCAATTCAATGTCAGACAACGGTACGGTGAGCATTGGCATTGCCGGCCTGTCGAACGATAAGAAATACCTCGTTTATAACCTTAGTAAAGCCGGAAGCGATTGGTCGGAGCTTCGCATCAAAGAAATTGCAAGCGGAAAAGAGTTGCCCGAGGTTATTCGTTTTGTAAAGTTTTCCGGGGCCGCCTTCAAAGGCAATGGATTCTATTATTCCCGCTACCCCGAGCCCTCCAAGGGAACAGAACTCTCAGCCCAAAACCAGTTTCACCAGGTTTGGTATCACACCCTTGGTACCGACCAGAAAGACGATAAACTGGTGTACATCGATAAACAAAATGCCCTCCGTTACCATAGTGCTGAAGTTACCGAAGACGAACGTTTCCTCATCCTTTCGGTGAGCGAAGGAACCGATGGCAACGAGCTCCGGGCGATGAATCTATCCAAGGGCGATACCGAATTTCGTCCGATCGTTTCTGGTTTCGACTACAGCTCGGGCGTTGTCGACAATGAAGGCGATCGACTTCTTGTCATCACCAATTATAAAGCCCCGAACTATCGTTTGGTTTCTATCGATCCGCTCAACGCCGATCCTTCCAATTGGCAAGACGTTATTCCCGAAAAAAGCGATCTGCTGAAATCGGTGGTGGTGGCCGGAAACACACTGGTGGCCTCTTATCTTAAAGACGTAACCACGCGGGTTTACCAGCATGAACGAAACGGTAAGCTTATCCGCGAAATCGAGCTTCCTGCGGTGGGAACTGCCGGCGGTTTTGGTGGTGAACGCAAAGAAACCGAGGTGTTCTACAGTTTTACCTCGTTTAATTATCCGCCCACAATTTTCAAATACACCATTGCCAGCGGGAAATCAGAGCCATTTCGCACTTCTGAGTTGAAGTTCGATCCATCGCAGTTTGAAGTGAAGCAGGTATTTGTTCCTTCGAAGGATGGCACTGCGAAAATCCCAATGTTTATCGTTCACCGCAAGGGTCTCAAGCTCGACGGACAGCGCCCCACATTATTGTATGCCTACGGCGGATTTAACATCAGCCTTGAACCCTCGTTTTCGCCCTCGCGCATTGCCTTTCTGGAGAACGATGCTGTGTATGTGCAGGCAAATCTGAGAGGCGGCGGAGAGTATGGCGAGAACTGGCACAAAGCAGGAATGTTTGGGAAGAAACAGAATGTGTTTGATGACTTTATCGCTTGCGCGGAGTGGCTTCAAGCCAATGGATATACATCCAAGGAGAAGCTGGCCATCCAGGGTGGCTCGAATGGAGGCTTGCTGGTAGGGGCCTGTATGACCCAAAGGCCTGATCTTTTCAAAGTGGCCATCCCGCAAGTAGGAGTGATGGATATGCTCCGTTTTCAGAAGTTTACGGTAGGCTGGGGCTGGGTTGATGAGTATGGCACTTCCGACAAGGCCGAAGATTTTCAGTGGTTGATTAAGTATTCTCCGTTGCACAACATCCGCGAAGTGGCGTATCCTGCAACGATGGTTACAACCGCCGATCACGACGACCGTGTGGTTCCGGCCCACTCATTTAAATTCATCGCCGAATTACAACACAAGCACCGCGGTAGCAATCCAGTGTTAATCCGCATCGAAACGCAGGCCGGACATGGTGCAGGCACATCGCTTACCAAAGCCATCGAAGGAACTGCCGATATTTATTCCTTTATTTTCTACACCACCCAATCGCCGGTGAAATACTAAACAACATGGAAAACGATAACAACCAGGAGCTCAGCGAAGCCAATTTTTTCACCACCGAAGAATTGTACACGCTGGCCTCATTGGTAAATGAGCAACTGGCAGGCGTTGTTTACCATTACTGGGTAAATAAGGCTTCTGAAACAGCTTTTGAAGTACTCGATTATATCACACTGGCATTCAAAAGCGGAAATTCACTCACCTTAACGGCCGGCGAAGAATCGGATGGATTAAAAATTACCGAACCCGATTTCAATGCGATCCGCACACGCCTGGAAGCAGAATTTAAGGGTAAGGTAACCATCGAAAGTCGCGATGTGAGTAAACATAAGCTCTGGAAGGAGACTCTAGGAAAAGTGCCTACCCCTTCACTGATGCGATACGAAGGCCGGGTGCTCAACGACAGCCTTGTGCTCAAATTTCCGGATACCGATTCCATAGAGATTTTCCTCGGCCTGGAAGGCATGGAGGTCGATTATTTCGATGAAGACAGCGAACTCTACCTTTCCGATGTAGAAGCCAAACCCTAAACCAACATAACCCATGAAAGTAAAATCCATCATTCTAGCTATGAGCTTAGTGGCCATAAACCCAACAGTAGAGCTGGAAGCCCAACAGGCACCGCTCATTCCGTTAAAGGACTTTTTCCGAAATCCCGAGAAATCATCGTTTCGCATTTCGCCCGATGGCACCAAGCTCGCATTTATGCAGCCCTGGAAAAATCGGATGAACATCTTCGTGCAAGAGATCGGTAAGCCCGGCGAGGTTCAGGCAACCTTTGCCGAAACCCGCGACATTGCCGGTTATTTCTGGAAAAACAACAATCGCTTGGTGTTCTTGCAAGACAAGGGCGGAAACGAAAACTTCCACCTTTTCGCCGTAGATGGTGATGGGAAAAATCAGGTTGAACTCACTCCGGGTGATGCCGTGCGCGCTGAAATTATCGATGATCTGTTCGACAATGAAAGCGAGATGATCGTGGGCCTCAACAAGAGGAACCCCGAAATTTTTGATGCCTACCGCATCAACATCGTTACCGGCGAAATGAAAATGATTGCCGAGAATCCCGGAAACATTACCGGGTGGATTACCGACAACACGGGAGCCATCCGCGGAGCGACAACCACCGATGGCATTAATACCGCAGTGCTTTACCGCAAAAATGAAACGGATGCCTTCCAGGTATTGAAATCGACCAACTTCAAAGAAACCTTTTCGCCGCTGTTCTTCGATTTCGACAATAAAACCATGTTCGTTTCTTCGAATCTTGGGCGCGATAAAGCGGCCATCATCGCCTACGATCCGGACGCCAATAAAGAGCTTCGCCTCGTTTACGAACACCCTGAGGTTGACGTTTCTGCCTTACTCCGCAGCCGCAAGAGAAAGGTAATTACCGCCGTTGCTTATGAAACCGATAAGTCGCACTACCACTTCCTCGACGCGCAGCGCGAAGCCCTTCAGAAGAAATTCGATAGCCGCTTTCCGGGTTACGAAGTGTCGCTTACCGGCACCAATCGCAATGAGGACAAAATGCTGATTTATGTAGGTTCTGACCGGAGCTACGGCCAGTATTGGTTTTACGACCAGGGAAAGGATGAATTCATCAAACTGGCCGATATGGCACCATGGCTCAATGAGAATCAACTCAGCGAAATGAAGCCTGTACGCTACACTTCGCGCGATGGAATGGTCATCAACGGCTACCTTACCCTGCCCAAAGGTGTTCCGGCCAAAAATCTTCCTGTGGTAATCAATCCACATGGTGGTCCTTGGGCCCGCGATTCCTGGGGTTTTAACCCTGAAGTACAATTCCTCGCAAACCGCGGTTATGCAGTATTGCAGATGAATTTCCGCGGTTCTGTGGGCTACGGCCGGAAGTTCTGGGAAGCCTCTTTCAAGCAGTGGGGTAAAACAATGCAGGATGACATCACCGATGGGGTGAACTGGCTCATCAAAGAAGGCATTGCCGATCCGAAACGGGTGGCCATTTACGGGGCTTCTTACGGTGGATACGCCACTTTGGCCGGTATTACCCTCACACCCGAATTGTACGCCTGTGCCGTAGATTACGTAGGTGTATCGAACCTCTTCACCTTTATGGGTACCATTCCTCCTTACTGGAAGCCTTACCTCGATATGATGTACGAAATGGTGGGAGATCCTGAAAAAGACAAAGACCTGATGACCGCGGCCTCACCGGTATTTCACGTCGATAAAATTAAATGTCCACTGTTCATTGCCCAGGGAGCCAACGACCCGCGCGTGGCCAAAGCGGAATCAGATCAGATTGTTGAGGCTTTGAAAAAACGGGGAATTGATGTGCCTTACATGGTAAAAGACAATGAAGGTCACGGTTTTGCCAACGAAGAAAATAGAATGGAATTTTATCGTGAAATGGAGAAGTTTTTCGCCAAATATTTGGGTGGAAGAGTTGAGTGAGTAAAAGCGTAAACCATTTAAAAGCCTGCTTTGCCAATGCATTGCAGGCTTTTTTATTGCGTATTTATGGTGTGGCATTCTTTAATTCATTTGGAAATTCATACAGTTGGATTAAATTCTTTTAATTACTCAACAAGAAGATAATCGTTTCGTTGAGTTCGCGTGATGCTAACTCCATGAAGAAAATCCTCTTGTTCCTGATTCCCTGCGTCTTGTTCTCTTCGTGCGATGATGATGCAAACCCCACCATAGTCAACAATACGGTAAATACGAATCTTGCTCCCGAATTAATCAGCCAGGGCGGTTTGCGAATTTCAGAAATGATCGAAGAAGGTGAAAATAAAACCGCCGCATTTAGTCCTTATCTATTTGTGTTTTCGGCCAACGGTGTGGTTACCGCCACATTAAATGGGCAGGTAAATGCCGGAACTTATCTGTTGTTCCAAGATGATGGCCAAACTGAATTGCTGATGAATTTCCCCAATTCGCCTGCGCTGTTTGAGTTAAACGACGATTGGTATAAGGTATCGTCTAACAACGGCGTTTTACGCTTTAACGACAGTGGCGATATTCTTGAATTTCAACCTCAATAAATAAACACATGCACAAACCCCTCAATCAATTTCTTCTTGTTGTCTGTTGCCTGATTATAACGCATGTAAATGCACAGGAAGCCCCTGAAGCCAAGACCCTTTTTGGAAAAGGGAATGGCATCAACATAAAAAAAATCGGTTTTAATGTGGCTCCTGCTTTAGGGTATACCCGATTCGATGGCAGCGATGCAGCACTTTTTCATTTGCGCGGTGGCGTAACCTTAAACGATCGGCTAACCATTGGCGGATATTATGCGGTTTCGATGAACAATGTTGTTCCCCGAAGTGAAACAATTCCCAATATTTACATGGATTATTGGTCATTCGGCGGATTGATAGAGCCAACTTTATTCGCAAAAAAACTTTTCCATGTTACTTTGCCTATCACCTTAGGTTATGGTGAGGTTGAAATGGACAATGAACCTGATGACCTTAATTTAGGTGAATCCAATTTTTTCCAGGCAGAAGCGGCGTTGATGTTGGAGGCGAACTTGATTAAAAATCTCCGATTGAACATTGGAGCCGGCTACCGTCAATTGGGCGCAATGACATACCGCAATATGACTGAGAGCGATATTTCTGGTCCCACATTGTACATTGGTTTACGCGCCGGACTGTTTCGGTAAATTGAAAGTGGATAAAAATGCCTGAATAAATTGGTACTACATCGATTTATTCAGGTAATTTGCATTTCCCCAATTTATGCCCCTTTAACCATGCGAAAACTAACCGTATTTATTGCCTGCAGCATCGACGGTTTTATTGCTGATGAGAATGAATCATTGGATTTTCTGAATCCTATGCATGATGAGGATGAAGACTATGGTTATGGCGATTTTTACGAATCTGTCGACACAGTGGTAATTGGCCGAAAAACGTACGACAAGGTGATGGGATTTGGAGAGCCATTTCCGCATGCCGACAAAACCTGCTATGTGTTTAGTCGCAAGGCGATTGAGTCTACGCCTTGGGCCATATTTGTGCAGCAGGAGCCCATTGGCTTTGTTCAAAAATTGAAACGTGAAAAAGGAAAGGGCATTTATTGCGATGGTGGAGGTACGCTGGTTACCCAGCTGATGGCCGCCGGTTTAGTCGATGAACTCATCCTTTCGGTTGTTCCTTGCGTATTGGGCAGAGGAACCCGGTTGTTTCAGGAAAATTTGGGAGGCTATAAAAAAGCCACATTGATGTCGGTCAAAAGCTTCCCCAGCGGATTGGCTCAGTTGCGTTATCAGTTAACCTGAAATGCACAAACATATTTTGGGAAGTAATTTTAAATGAATAAAAATGCTGTTCGAATAAATCAATAGGATTCATTGATTTTGGTCGAATTTAAATCCAACGAAAAATGAGAAAATTACAATTGGCCTTAGACTGGACACCCAACGTGAACCATGTTGGTTTTTTTGTTGCCCGCGAATTGGGGCTTTACGCCGATCAAGGTATAGAGCTTGAATTGTTAAGCCCTCTCGATGACAATTATGCGCTTACACCCGGTAAAAAACTGGAACTAGGAATGGCCGATTTTGCTATTGCCCCTTTTGAAACTGTGATTAGCTTAAACAATAAAGCGAATCCGGTTCCGGCAGTAGCGATTTACGCAATTTTACAAGAAGATTTGAGCTGCATCGCTACGTTAAAATCTGCGGCCATTACCTCTCCGAAGGAGCTAGATGGCAAAAGTTACGCCTCCTACAAAGCCCGGTATGAAGACCATATTGTTCGGGAAGTGATTAAAAACGATGGGGGAAAAGGTGAATTAAACATCATTTACCCCGAAAAACTGGGTATCTGGAATACCTTGTTAAGTGGAAATGCCGATTCAACCTGGATTTTCGACAATTGGGAAGGCATCGAGGCTGAAAGCAAAGGGATTGAACTCCATAAATTTAATTTGGGAACATTCGATATTCCTTATGGCTATTCGCCGGTTGTATTCACCAATATCAACAAACTGAAATCCCACGGTCCGCTATTCTCCCGTTTTATTCAAGCGAGCCGAAATGGTTTTCTGTATGCGCGAAATAACCCGAAACACGCTGCTGAGATACTCAAACCTTTCTTAACAGAATACGATTTAAATAACGTCGATTTAGAGAAAGCGATTTCTTTTTCAGCCCCATTTTTCGGCGACGAAACTAACGCAGGTTTCATGAATCCAGAGCGTGTGAATGACTTTGTTCAATGGCTTGTTGATCGCGGATTGGAGCATGAGAAAATACTGAGGCAGGAATTGTACACCAACGAATTGTTTTGATTTTTTGATTCATATTTAACTCGACAAGATTTTTTTGGGTTTTGGGGCTTAAACACCTATAAGTCCTTGGAGTAAGCTCATGGTTAAGTTCATGAAAAATAGCCATCAAAAGCCAATTAAACCTTGAGTAATCTGCATCTGTAACCAATAAAGCCTTTGGTGAAGCAGAGTTTAATTATGCTCTGCTACATCGCCTTACGGAGCTGGCACCCGGCGCGATTTTTCAGCTGGAAGTGAAGCCCAACGGCGATATGCGCTTTAACTTTATGAGCCGAGGTATTGAAGGCATTCATCCCGATTTAAACCCTGAATTGCTGCGCGACAATCCACGCCTGGGATTTTCATCCATACACCCCGATGATTTGCAGCAGGCGCGTTTGGCCATGCACGAAGCCCGCATGCAAAATACCCAGCGGTAATCGGAATTCAGAGTGGTGGAATCAAACGGCAGCATCCATTAACATAGCGTAAATGCCACCCCTGAGCCGCAAGCCGATGGCACCGTGATTTGGTACGGCATTTTTCAGGATATCACCGAGAACAAAGAGTACGAAAAGGTGCTGGAGCAAATACTCTTCGACATTTCGCATGAGATTCGCCGTCCCGCATCCTCCATTTGGGCATTCTGGCCTCGATGGAAGCCGAGCAGCAAGCAGGTTCGGGTTCCGGTAAGCATCTCGAGCTCCTCCGCAAAGCCACATTAGAGCTCGTTGAGTACATTCACCAGCTCAACGATGCCTATCGCCAGAGGCGCTCCCGAAATACATTCAAAAGGCTTAATTCAGCCGAAATTCTCTATTTTCGAATCATGATCAAACTACGCACGCTCCTGGCAATGCTCTGCTTTGCCTCACATGGCCTTTGGGCGCAATCGCTCACCGGGCCCGAAAGCATCGAATTCGACCTCTTTCACAACCGTTACCTGATTTCCAACTCCGACAATGGGCAGATTCTGGCCCGCGACATGGCCGGAACCCTCAGTGTATTTGCCGATAATGTAAGTCCCAGTCCTTATGGCCTCGAAATTCTGGGCAATGTGCTCTACGCCAATTGCGGCGGGCTGGTGAAGGGCTTCGACCTTGAGACCGGCAGCGAAGTTTTCTCACTCAACCTTGGCGCAACCTTCCTTAACGGTATTACTACCGACGGACTTTTCAATCTTTTCGTTACCGACTTCAGCACTAAGCGTTTATACCGTGTTCGCCCTGCCGCCAATGCCTTTAACGTGATGGCCCAAAACCTGGTGCAGAGTCCCAATGGCATCGAATACGACCAGGCCAACCAACGGCTGGTGTTTGTAAACTGGGGAAACAACGCGCCCATCAAGGCCTTCAACCTGCTCGATTCTACCGTAACCACCATTGCCACAACCACCCTTGGCAATTGCGATGGCATCTGCTGGAATGGCCTCGACAGTTGGTACATCACCGCGTGGACCGGCGCTAAGCTCGTAAAGTTCGACCGCGATTTTGCCCAGGCGCCTCAAACCATCGCCACCGGTTTGTCGTCGCCGGCCGACATCGATTACAATCTCCGTGGCGACACGGTAGCCATCCCCAATTCGGGCAACAATACACTTCGTTTTGTAGGAATGCCAGCCATTTCGAACGTAAATTGTAACCTGCTTCCACTCGAAACGCTGCAAGGTTCGGCAGCCTTCTACAACGACCTCAGTTCGTTTGGCGACTCGGTGCTGAGCATCAGGTTGCTAAATAACTCAGGCCTAGGCTTTGCTTACCCACTTGCCCGGTTTACACCCATTTCGGCCCTTCCGGAGGGCATGAGCATCACGCCGGGCTTCGAGCAGTTTAACGTCTTCGCCTCCGCCTGGAACCCCGATTCGATAGTCGAAGCCACTTGTCCTTTCCTGGTTACGCAGCCCATCATGCCCAACACCATTTTGCAGTTTAAGGTCGACATCACCAACCTGCTTCCATCCAATGCCGATACCTGCTTTTTCACCGATACATTCAGCGTAAACCTCAATCCCGATAACGTTTTGCAGGCCATGAAGGCCGAGTATTCACCGGTCGTTTTCCCCAATCCATTCGCCGATCAAATTCAGGTAGAGTTAAGCAGCGCATCCAGCCCTGCGCCGCTGTTGTTCGACATGAGCGGTCGCAAGTGGGTGGTGCCCGCAACGCGGGATGGCCAAACGCTTCGGTTCAAAACAACCGACATTCCATCGGGAGTTTACCTCTTGCATTTTCCGGGACAAGGCATTAAGCCCCGGCGTTTGGTGAAATAGCGCGGAAATACGCTATACAAATTGTGTTTGTTTTGGGTTGATGGCTTTTCCAGGCGCCTGAAATGAACCTGTTTTATGCATCATCAACGAGAAATCAAATAGAATAACCCCAATTCAGGTTCCGCATGCTCAAAGGAATTCATCATGTAGCCATAATTTGCAGCGACATCGAGCGCTCCAAACAATTTTACACCGAATTGCTGGGTTTTCGAGTTGCTGCAGAAGTGTATCGCGAGGAGCGCCAATCGTGGAAAGTAGATTTACAACTCAACGGAGTTTATTGTATCGAGCTCTTTAGCTTTCCGCAGGTGCCGGCACGCCTCTCGAGGCCCGAAGCGGCGGGCTTGAGGCATCTCGCTTTTTCTGTCGAAAACCTGCATGCATGGGTGGATGCGCTTGAGGCAAAAGGCCTTCCCTGCGAGCCCATACGCACCGATCCATACAGCGGAGCACAATTCACCTTTTGCTCCGACCCTGATGGATTGCCAGTAGAGTTTTATGAGTGGCAAGTTTAAATTTCCAGGGCATCAAACACCGTGACCCTTTCTGGATGGCGAATTATTCAGCGTTTACCGCCAGGGCAAGGGGTAGCTTCAGTTTGCGCTTGGACGTAAACGTGGGTTTTCGGTGCATTCAACTTTCTGCCCGCACCGAATCGGATATGCACAAAGGTTCATGTTTGCGCGGCACCTTGGCTGACACAAGGCCTGTGTTATACCCAGTTACGTTTATTTTATTTCATAGATTAAATGAATTATCTATTATGTAACATTATTTTTGATAGCTAAACTTTTTTTTTAACAACGTGTTTTTTGCAAAATAACGATATGATTTTACTCGACCTTTTTTGTCAAACCATGATACACTATAGTAAGAATCATGAGTTGGTGAATTTTCGAAGTATAATCTTATTCGCCATGGTATGCTTGTCTTTATAGGTTGGATGTCTGTCAAATTGTTCCGTTTATAGTAAGTACTATACAGATTTATTTGCTTTCTTCCCCAATATCGATAAACAGTTCTGATCTCAGTTACTTTCTCCGTATCGAATCCAATCTCTACAACCGTTTTTTTTCGTATACGTCCTTGTTCATCTGTCTCGTATTGAAATGTGAGTTTATTACCTTCACAATTGCAATTTGAATTTGTTGCAGAAACGAATGCGTTTGTTGTAGAGTCAAATTGCATCGTCATGCCACAGTCATTGCAACGACTCCTGCTGGAAGTAGATAAGTGATTCATAGAATCATATTCAAATCTTCTTATATCAATGGTGTCTCCACCCGCTGTCAGTCGTATTTGTTTTTTGAGTCTTCCCGAATCGTCAAGAAGACTTTCGAAATAGTAAGGCCTCGGATTTCTGGTTGTGTCCCAGATCAAAAATCTTGTGCTATCTATCCCGTCTATATATCTTGCCCAGCTGAATTTATATCTAAACTTTTTTTCTAGCAATGAGTGATATACTAGTTTATATGTCTGGCTATAGTTGTCCCGTTTTTTAGAGTCTTTCGAATTCCAGCTAACAAAATTTAAACTATCAACAGATCCTGACCAACTGTAAAACCTATTGCCTGTTTCGTCTGATTTTATTTTGCATTTAATACGAAAGTTTGATTCATAAAAAACAGAATATTCGTCCGGTTCGAAAATCAATTGTGCACGTCCGTAATTTGTTAGACTAAAAAGAAGAAATAAAAGATATATTTTAATTTGTGTCATCGAAAAGTATCCTGGGCCTATAGCTTTGTCTGTAATTGGGCATAACGTAGGCAGATTTGCGTCCGTTTCGGATTTTGGACCGAAAGGCTGCTTGTCATGACGTAAAAATAGTAAAAAACGAGAAGCCCAAAATGTCCTCAAATGCCCAAATGGCGAAAATTTGTGGTTGGTGGCTGTGCTTTATTCTTCATATCCAATAAAAAAGTCGGAATTAGATTTTATCCTTACGTCTTTACTTAATTCAATATTTTCATTACTTATTAAGTTTAAATCCTCATTAATAGCTTGATAGTAAGTTTCTAAAAGCAGTTTCATTGTAACTAGTTCAATCATATTTCTGTGCATAATTGTAAATTCATTGTGGGTTGAAGAAATTTTGTTTTGATGTTTCATCATCTCCTCATTGAACTTTATGTTTTCGGGAAGCCGTCTAGTAACCTCAATGGGTTCGCCATTCCAATGGCCTCCGGGTCTTGCTGGTCCATAATGCAAGAAAGTTTCAGTTTCAGGCTTCTTTGAGGCAAGCGAATATGAAAAATCAAAACTATTTAGTGTCGCTTTAATGCTATACTCCTTGACATATTTTGTCATAAGTATATTTTCAAAATTTGTTAAGTACTTATTGTATTGCTTTTCATATTCATTGAATAGCTTTACAAGCCTTTCCTTTTTTTCCTCAATTATTTGCTTAACCACAGCTGCACCTTTTCTTTCGGATACAACTTGTGCAAACTCACAGATTTGTATTAATCGTGGAATGTGGCTCACCCTATTTTCAAATTTAAAAATATAGGTAAGATTTTCAGTAAGCCTGTCCCAACCTTGCGTATGTATTCTGTACCTAAGACGTTCTTCTTCCGGTAAATTAAAATAGTTGTTTTGGATACTAATAATGGATGAATATCTTTCATCTAGGGTACTTATATTCAGTTCATTTCTTACCTCTTCTGCAACAATGGCTCTAATTTTAGATGGTAATTCATCAAGCATAGTTATTATTTGCCTATTTTGTTCAGTAATGAAGTCAATTTTCCTGTCAATAATATTTAGATGATTCTTTATGTCTTTAAGTAGGCCAATTATTTTTCTATTTTCATCACGTTGTGCAAAGTACCCTGCTATCGCAGCAGCTACGCTTATACCAGTTGTTACATCGCCTACCGTAACACTTTTCCAAATTATTTTTTCAGTTATACCAGCCATAATTTTTGTTTTTAGAAAAAGTTCAATAGTGTTGAATTAAATCTAATTGTCACCATTCCGCCATATTCAATCTTATTAAAATCATCCATTCCTTTTGTCATAATGCTCAAAAACGGACTTAAACCTATTTTTACATTTGCGTTGCCTTTGATTAGCGGATAATAAAAAGTCCAAAACTCAAGACGTAATCTATTTAGACTGTTGAATGGATTTGTTTGTCCTTTGCTTCCAATTATATCATAATAAACCGCAGGTGCATAGCTAAAATCTCCCTTACCTGGATAGAATTGAAAAGCAAAGGCAGGTGAGAATGTTGGCTGCACTGAAGGTTGGTCAACAATCATATTCGTAGTTGTAATTACCCCATTGGAGTTGGGTAGATTAACAACTCCAACTTCCTTTCCTGCCCTCCAATCATAAGAATATCTAATCCTAATTTGAGGTGAGAATTGCTTTGTTCCAAACTTACCTTGAGTAAAGAACCCAATATATTTGATTTCACCACCAAATGAATTTTCTGCATTTATATTCTCCTCAGATTTATTTCCTGTTGGATAGTATTTAAACTCTGCAAAGCCATACTCAAATTGTCCGCCAAATGAATGTGTGTTAATTAAACCCCCATCACTGATATTATATATGGTATATTGAAGCGCCAGAATGCTTCTCCAAGTACTTGTAAATCTATCAATTTGAACTACATTATCGTTCTTGTTTGTTAAAGGAATTCTGAAGGTCGGTCTTATCAAAAAAGAATTTCCTCCATCTTTAGATACTTTTGAACCACCAATATCAACTGAATCTTGTTTAAATATAAATTCTGGTCCAACTTCTAATTGGGCTTCTTTTATAGATGTGTTAACTGTAGCAAATGGTGCTATTTTAAAATTTGCATTTTGAGCAAATGTTTGAGCAGTTGTCACTAACAGTATCAGGATACTACAAAGTAATGTCTGTTTCATAATAACCATTATTTAGTGTTAAAGTCAAAGATTGGTCATCTGCGGTTCCCGGCAAGTCGATACTTAACTTGAATGAAGCTTTTCCAATTCCAACAACACGAATTTTAATTCTAACTTGAGCATCAGGAATTTTTCCCGAAGTGCTTCTTTTCTTTGTACCATCTGCTTGAATTACAGGTATGCCATTAATGGAAGCGTAAAATAATGAAACACTTCCACTAACTGCTTCTAAAGAGAGAGAAAATTCTCTTGTCTTTTCTATCTCAAGTATGTTTAAGTTTTTCTTTTTTGCCATTTTATATAAAGTTTTAAAGTTCCAAATTATTGTTGCGTTTCTGTTAGCATTACCACCAACTAGTTTATACGCCCATCTTTATTCGTTTATTCTTCCTTTATGTATTGATTTGCGCAAGTTATACTCATTTGTTGAAAGTGCAAGTACAATTTGCAAAAATTGCTAAAACCAATGGCTTGGGTTCATAGCACCAGTCGCGATTTTTAATTCGGCTCCCATGGCCGGTTTCGGTTTTTTGTTTGAAGGAGTGCCTTTTATGCGCCCGTTTTCCCGCGGCACGCAAAACTTGCGTTAGAGGCTCGTGTGGTATTGGGCTGTTTGGGGCTCGCCACGGGGCTTACATTTTACCCTGGTGCAGCGGTAAGCCCGCGTTAGCGGTTGCAGCGGAAAGCCCGGAGCCGCGGCGCAGTGTCCGGCGCGGAGCCGCGGGGGGCGCTGCGGGCGAGGACTTGCAGCGGAAAACGCGGCCGCTGTACGTGGGTTTACAGTGTTGCCTGAGGCTCGAAATGCGGCAACGCCCAAAACACAGTAAACCACACCTCACTCGCATGTGTGCAGTTTGCTGTGCCTTGGGCGTGGAAAACCGTTTAGTTACAACTTGATGAGCTTAAAGGTTTTTTCAAAGGTGCTGTTGTAACACTTCACAAAGTAATTGCCGGGAGCAAAGCCTTGCAGTGAAATAAGGGTTTTGCCACCTTCTTTATTCGAAAGGGTGCCTGAATGTACTGGTCGCCCTAGCAAATCAACAATAACGATGCTTACATTTTCGGAGATTGAAGCTCCCGGAGCCAGTTCGATGGTTACCTGATCAACGGTTGGATTGGGGTACATCCTGAGCAAATGCTGCGCTTGATCGTTTTGCAATTGCTCAAGCGATGTGCTGATACCAATCGGAACGGTTGCCCTGAAATTGCATAAGCCTGAACCGTCTTTCACAATTACATTGTAGTTCCCCACGGGCAGATTCGAAAATACATTGTTAGTCACGAAGTTGTTTCCTCCATCATTGCTGTAGAGTATCGGAGCCACGCCCGCACCGGGAGTAATTACAATGGAACCATCGGCAGTGGCCGATGATGTAGCCGGTGTTACGTCGATATCGGCAACGGTAAATGAGCAAAGCTCGACAATTATGGTTGTATCATAGGTGCAATTCATCATTCCACCCTGAACAACTATATTGTATGAACCAGGAGCTAATCCGGCAAAGGTATTGGAGGTTTGGAAGGTGACACCGTTGTTTAAGCTATACTGATATGGCCCAACTCCCGATGTCATGAAAATTTTGATAGAGCCGTTGTTGTTGTAAGTGTGTGTGATCTGGATATCGGCTTCCATTCCGCAGCCTCCTGCGGGACAAAAACTTTCTGTTACTTCATCTTCGAATTCACCATTGTTTGATACAAGCACAGTACCTGTGGAATTTAAGACTTGGAAATTTCCATTTCCAAAATTGCAGCAAATACCATCTCCAAAAGAATCAAAAAGCGTGATGCTAAAACAAGAATTATAATCTACGCAAATATCCTTGGTGAATACACCCGTAGCAAAATCTAAATCGCCGCTATCCACAACTCTTTGCTGGGTATTGTCGTAAATTTCCCAAGTAGTTTCATTAGGGAAATCGTCAGGATTAATTACCAGAATTATGATGTCGTAATTCGACTCTTCATTGGTCGTTCCTGTAGCCGAATTGTTTCCACCTCCGCCATCAACCTGATTATTCACACTCAAAATATTGATGGTAATTAAATTTCCTTGGGTTGATAGATTATTATCAATATTAACCGCTAGTGTAGCTTGCTCCTGAGAAGGAATATTTACCACCTCAGAGAAAGTTCCGTAAGTCAACCCATTTACAATTACCACATATTGAACGTTTGTGATGGTGGTTTCTCCATGGTTGGTGATTTTAAAAGTGGCTTCCACTTCATCATTACAAGCGACATTCAATGAACCTATCGTAATTCCGCCATCCAAAACAGGTATTTTACTGATGGTTGCAATTAACGTGTCGTTTTTGCTAAATTGATCTTCATCATCAGAAACGATGCACTTTACGGTGTAATTGCCAATCGCTGAAAAGTTTGCCGGTGTTGTAAATTGATAATTGGCGCTGTTAAAGGCATCAATTGTTTCGCTAATCGTAAGTGTTTGAATAAATTGATTATTCACGTAAAGTGAAATGTCAAAATTACTCATCGGATTTAATCCATTGTTTGAAATGGTTACTGATACCAATTCATTATTTCCTAAACTGGATGAGGATTGAGGATTAATCACAGCCTCCACGCCCAAATCATAATCTCCTCGAATATCTCCCCAAAACGACACCCATGGCCGGGCTTGTTTAATAATCAATTGCCCTGATGAATCTACTTTGTATTCAATATCCATGGCAAAACCTTCCTGGCCAACCGCATCATAAAGAATGGCAAATTCATTGTGAATTACGGTTAAATAATCTCTTAACTGATCAAGATAAACCTGATCCATAACGAGTTGCCCCGGAGCCGTGAGGTTCGATAAATTCAATACGAGGTAACCTGAGCCCTGAGTAGGGTTTTCATACAATAAGAGTTCTTCAGGTACAGAATTGGGATCGGGGTTTGTAATTAGCGATTCTCCCACCTGAGTATTCAAATAGAAGGTTCCTTCTGTATCATAAATGGGGTCGATACTGATACCCACACCGTTCGATTCTTCTTCTTCGTAGTTGGGGTGGCAAAGCACCGCCATTGCTGCAACATAATGGTCGACGCGATAGAAGTCTCTTTCTTCAAAAGCCCTGAAATTCCACATGCTGGCAAAAACCTGCTTGATGGTTTTGGAGATATGGCCTTCGTCGAGGCGATGTGTTTTTGAGGTGTATAAACCGGCACCGCTAAATCCGGGCAAATCTTCGTTGTTTGTACTCGAGCGGCATCTCACTTTAGTGCCCGGCGGGAAGGCGTTGTGCATGGCTTGAAGAGAATCCATCATCCAAGCCGGCATTGGCGCATTCCGGATATCTTCTCTGAAGGTGCTCAACCGTTCTTCCCGAAAATTAATGTCGTTGATAAATGCCGGATTATTAATCATCACTTCTATTTCTGCATAGAAATTATTGAATTTCATAAATTCATCGTAATAATAAAACGGAATGCCGAAACCGTTGGGAATCGTTCCTTCAGGAAATCCGAATGTTCTCATCGTGGCCACATTGGCGCATTTTGCCCCAAAGGCCCGCGACATTTCAAATTCAATTTCGTTGAGGGGTTTGATTTGCGTTACGCTCAGATCACGAACAGGTATCTGGGGCTCTGTGGGCCTTAAGTTTTCATACCAGGCATTCACCTCTTCGAGCGTGGCCGGCAGCAAAATATACCGATCATTTTCTACGATATAATGCACATACGTTCCCAGCAGATTGGCAATGGAGTCGATGGAGAGCGGGTTTGCGATGTAGGCATTGGGAATATCTTCCTGAATGGCTCTCAGATTCACGTGCGAAAGGGGAGTTTGAATTACCGAAGTAATAATCCCGCCAACCCTGGGCAAGGAATTAGGCAGTTGATCATACAACACGATATCTCTTGAACCCGGAGTTTCGCTCAAATCCATTTGCCTGAAAAATCCATAGCCCTCCGCCTCATGAAAAGGAATGAAATTAAAATCACCAAATACCTCAGATTCCAGAACCACTTCAATTCTCGACCCCACATAATCGTCGGCAAAATTGTTCAGGTAATTGTTTTCATCATTTTGACCGATAAAGTGATTCATATTGTTTTGGAGAAAAGGCATATTGGCCGCCAATAGTTCGAATGTTCGTTGCGTAGCAGCAAAACTCAAAGCATCGCCAAAAGAAAAATTGAAGGAATAGGTTCCAATTACGCCATTGGGAGAAATGTCGGTTGGATTAAAAACGATTTCACCGGAACCATCATCACCCGTAACGTTTGCTCCAATCGCATTGAAAAAACCGGCATGGATGGTATGCGTGTTACTATTGATAAAGTAAACTTCCGGTTGCGGGGTGTCGCGGTTGAGGATTCCGAATTTAACATACAGCTGTCCATCCAGAAATGGAGCCCAAGGCACATCATTTACTGCGGCTAAAGCCATGAAGGTTTCAGCATCCGGAATGGAAGTGGAACCATCCACAAAATCGATTGCAAAAGCATGATTAATCGGTGCATCGGTGGGCATATTGTTGTACTCCACCAAATCGTTAATGCCATCACCATCCCAATCGCCGGGGTTTGCAATATCATACGCAGTGATGGTGTACCTATCCTGCGGGTACGCCGCTCCGGGCTCAGTAATAATCATTGTTCCGTTCACCCCCAAAGTCATCGAAACCACCCAGTTAAAGGTTGGATTGTGCTGAGCCCGCAAGAGGTAATATTTGCTGGCATCGCCCTGAATCGACAGTTGGACCTGACCGGTAGGACTTACGGCATAATTTGTAATGGCAACTGTTTGGGCTTCAATAAGATGGATTGAGAGCAGCAGGCAAAGAAGAGAGAGTAGAGTTCTTTTCATGATACAATTGTGGTGATCGACGAGTTAACAAATATAGGTTAAGGTATGATTAAGTTGACGTTACCCCAAACTTTAGGGTTATAATCCTGAACAATACTCAAGCGGTTAGTGGCTTGGTAATCACTTCCTTATTGGGTACGAATGGGCGGCCGCATTCCATGCGGATGACATCGCGTTCAATGCAATGAACCCTCATTCACTGCATTCGAAGGAGGAATGTAACAATTGTAGCTGGCGCTTTTTTCCGGTAATGATGACTTGATAGATGCGGTTGTAGATGGCCAAATCGATATCGCCTAAGGCTTCTCCGGCAAGCAGGCCGGCTAACACTGCAGTGGTATTGCTGTGGCCCACAACGAGAGCATTTTCTTTGTTTTCGATCAATTGTTTGGCAAAGTCTTCAAGCTGATCCGGATTATACAGCGAAATTTCGAGCCCTTTGGAAGTGGCCGTGGGCAGCGCAGTACTTTTGGTACGGACAAGATCGGTGCTGTAAACCTTATCCAGCGGAATGGTGCTGAAGTAAAGCTTAATGTTTTGGGCGCGTTGCATGCCGCACGCACTAAGTTCCGGATCGGAAGGATTGCCCGACTCCATATTTTTTTCGGCGTGGCGGATGAGGTAAATCGTGAAGGCTTTATCGCTTGTATCGATTGGTAATTGGGGTTTCCCACTATAAAACAGCGCGAAAAGTAATAGACAATGATGAATCATTTGAAGCCCCGATTTTTTTGTTAGCCTCTAAAAATAGGAAAAATTGGTAGTCTCGTTGATGAAGCTGCTTTTTCAGGAAGCGGTTGGGATTTCAGAATACGCGCATTTACATCGAGTGCATGGGTGCATTAGAGTTTTACAAACTTGAAATACCCTAATCGTTTTCCTCCCTTCATTAAATGCCCAAAATAAATCCCTTGGGTGAGTGAACCAACAGAGATGGGTGTTTGGGCCGCCTGAATGGGTGTAAACAGCACTTGCTTCCCGGCCAGGTCGAAAATAAGCAATTCCAACTGACTTGTTTGCTCTTCGGAAAGCTCAAAATAAAGCAGGTCGGAAGTTGGATTAGGGTAAACTGTAATTCCCAATTCACGTTCAGCGCTAATTACTTCAACAGGTACCATAACATCATACACAATCATTGTTGATGTTGTATTGGTGATGATCGGCGGATTAAAGTCGAAATAAATGGCTGCGGTATTTAAAATGGTATTTCCAACTGTTAATTCAGGTTTTCCTTTGATGGTATATCTCACGTATCCATTGCTGAGCAGTTGATTGGTACCTGAATCGGGGAGTTGGATATTGTCGAAGTAAAAATCAAGAATACCATTTCCGCTGAGTGTAAAATACATTGGATGACTATACGACACGACCCTAAAGGAACCTAAATCTAATGAGGGACTCAAGGTGTCGGCTATATGCACATTTTCTGCTTCATAGGTTCCGGTATTTTGGAAACGAATAATGTATTCAAGTGCTTTTCCGGATTGTAAGTCATCAATATCGAATTGACTTCCCTGTAAACAAGTTTTATCGTTGGGGTCATATGAACCTACAAATTCGTCGCTGAGCAGCGCAACATTATTGCTGGATATCAAGTCGGAAGCGGGTGAAATGATGGCTTTTAGATGCGCACTGTCTCCAAGTATTGCCTGAACATTGTTCATTAGCGTGACCGTTACTGTTTGCGCTTGCAGTGGGGTATTTATCGCTAAATTCCAGACTAATGTGTCTCCGTTCTGAGCCAGAATGTTCGGCGTGGCGCTTTGGTAGCTCACGTCAGGATCCAAAATCAATTTCAGCGTTGTTTGGTTGGTGTTCAACCCATTATTTTGGATGCCCACAACCACTTGGGTTTCAAATCCGGGTCTAAAAACCTGCGTATTGGTTAACGATACAGCAAGGTCTGATGCTGAATTCGGAGCGTAAACTCCAAAATCTCTATTCGTATTGTTACCACCGGTAATGTAGTAGTCGGGATTGCTTGAAAATGCAGCATTGGGCATGTTTACCCGCAGCGTATCGCCTGTGGCATCAGTAAACATCGAATAGTTTCCATCGCTGTTGCTACTGGCACAGAATGGTTGTGGAAGCGTTGAAATGACAAGTCCTTCCAAACCGGGTTCTCCATTTTCTCGCACACCGTTGTTGTTCATATCGTGGTAAACATTGCCGGTAATTTCGGTGAAGGCTCCGCTTCTGCGCCAAACACTGCTGTAATTGCTGCCACTATACAATACATTGTTTAGTGAAGTTATTCCACCAAAGGCAACGAAAGGAGATGGATTTTGCAATTGAGTCCACGTTTGGCCCTGATTGGTTGAATAATAAATGCCATAAACCCCCAGCGAAGCATACCAGATTCCATTGAGTTCATACATAAACTCCGGGTTATACGCATCTCCCCAACTATCGACCGGCATACCGTTCATGGCTGGTAAAACCCAGGTTTGGCCGCCATCTGTGCTATATTGAAATATGATTCTACCATGCACAACGATTGTATTGTTGAGATTCGCAATTCGGTTCCGGTTACCCACACCTGTTGACCAAAACTCATCTAAAAAACTCCAGCTATTCGTGGCTTCGCTGTACTTGAAAATTAAACCATCATTGGTAACTGTGTACAATTCGTTGTTTACAACCTTTAAAAATCCCGTTTTATCTGTACCATACGAATATTCACCGGGTATTTCATCGGGCCATACTTCGGTTTGAATCCATTGTACACCTAGGTTATTTGAATAATAAATTCGCCCATTCATATTGATAAATATGCGATCGTTTAGCATTTGAAGGGAATGTGGTGCACTAATGCTTGTTGTAGAGAACGGCAAATGAAGGGTGTCCCAAGAAAGACCATTGTCGAATGAGCGACAGAAATGTTCATTAGAACTCCCGGCAATGGCAAATGCAGTATCGCCACTGAAAGTTATAGCCCTGGTATTTTGGAGTAATGAATCGCCTAAAACCCATAAGGCACCACCATCATTGCTGTAGTAAAAATTTGGTGTTAAATAGAAATTATCGGTAAGGGCGAACAATCGACCATTGTTAGACTCTAACTGAGTAATCAATTTTGCCCGAATACCTGTATTTTGGATAATTTCCTCTTCGTGGTTTGGTAATTTTCTTACAATCCCTCGATGATTTCCCGTGAGATAGGAACCATCATCAAAGAAAACGATATTGTTTGTGGCAAAATAACGATAGTCTAAACAAGGGCTTACTACCCAAACATCACCTCGGTCTTCACTTTTAAGGCAAGTTACATTTTGATTTTGTGAATATTGGTTAAAGTAAATCGTGTTGCCAATATGCCCAAAACCACCGGCTATTTGAGGCCCCGGAGTAAAGGAATATACCGTATCCCAGGTTTGACCGAGATTTCTGCTTCTTACAATGTATTGGTAATACACGGTGTCGACAGACGATTTTACAAATAAAAATATGCTGCTGTCTTGTAGCGTATAAGCCCATACGGATGGTGATGATTCATATACATTCGTTACAGTTTGTGTTGAAGAGTTAAAGTAGAAATGACCGTAGCTTCCATTGGGAAATTGCAAGTTCCAGGCATAGGATAACACCCCATAATCGGAGGCTACAACTTGATCAAGGTCGAAGGCCGTGAAAATTTCCCAGGTTAAACCGAAATCTTCTGAATAATAATTATCCGGCCAAAGATTGGTTATAAGCAGTAAATTTCCCGATTTACGGATTACTGAATTAAAATAATCGCCATCTACAACCAACGATTCATTCGTCCAACTAGCTCCGCCATTAAAACTGGTTTGGGTTTTAATGGCGCTTTCGTATTCGCCCGGATAAGCAAAAAGTACAATAACAGTATCGTTGAAGGCTTCAATGTCGATACAGTTTTTATTGACGAATTCTTCATGCAATACCCACGAAGCCCCTTCGTCGTTTGAAACGTAGACTCCCGACGGGCTGGCCGACCAAATTTGATCGCCTACTCTCTCTAGATCGGAAATTCGCCCACCTTCCGGACCATTGGTCTGCATCCATTGTGCCTTCAGTGCAGTGTTGCAAACGCTCAGTAAACCGAATGCGATTAATACGTAGAGTAACTTCATCGTTTCCTAATTTTAAACTAAGGTAAACGATTATTGTATACAAGGGTATGTATGGTGATGACTTTTTGCAAACGGTTTGGGCCCGCTGTAAAATACCTCTGTTTTATGCAATACACCTTAGCCTTTGTGTGGATGAGGCTTAATGCATGGTTTTTTTTGGCTTTCTATAACTTATGCATACCTAAATGCTTGTAGCCCGATTTTTCATTAGCCAGAACGCTAACTCTGCTAAATTTTCAGAATTTACAGAAGGCCATAGTGAATATTTTTCCAGTAAAAGGTAATGGCCTCACAATAGGCGTTTGCGGCTGTTTTCTCGCTGTTCAGATGTGCTTTTAAGCTTGTTTAATTCTGAATCAATTATGGTTGTGATTCTGCGGGCAAAAACTTCCCCGTTTCATCTATGAAGCCTTTTTGACCATCTAGCTCAACCATGGCCCAACCACTTTTGTGTTGGCCAAATGGATGTATTTTGTCGAATATAGGTTTCACCACTTCCTCTCCTTTTTCGTTGATGAAACCATATTGCCGGTCTACTTTCACCAAGGCCCAGTTACTCTGGTATTGCCCGAAAGCCTCAATTTTATCGTACATAGGTTTCACCACTTCCTCTCCTTTTTCGTTGATGAATCCATATTGCCGGTCTACTTTCACCAAGGCCCATTGATCGTTAAGCTTTCCTTTTGGGTATACCTTGTCGTAAAGACCTTGAGCCGCCCCCTGGAAATAGGCCAGGCTTAGACTCCAGAAAATAATGCATTTAGTCATTTTGAATATGTATTATGGACTTTTGAACGCTGTTGCAAACGGTAAGGACTGTTATAAATTGTGTTGATGATTCATTGCTTCGATTTCATGCAGGTTTGCTGAAAAAGCACAATTGACTGAAGTGCCCGGATTGACTTATACAATATAGCAATTTAGCCAGTGCCTGCAATTCAGCGTATCAAACTGCAAATGACCTGAAAAATCACCTTCCATAATTCAACAATTAATTCGATTCAACTGGTGCGAAAAATTGGCAAAAAAAACGTCGCGAAAACGTAGGAGAAACTGAGATGGCGTGGTAAAAGTTAGGAAGATTTCGGATCGAAAGGCTGCTTTTCAAACTTAGCAGTTTAAAACGTAGCTATTTTTGGGGGAGGCTTCAAGTGCACCAAAAATTAAATGCGAGCTAGAATGTTCAATTAACCACGTCACCCGCTTTTTTGCAAAACCGCTGTTGGCAGCTGGCTTTCTATCTTTCAAAGAGACGGACAAGTCTGGCAATTTTTTCACCATCAGCGTTTTTCCCTTCAATAAATTCTACTAAATCCCCGACTTGCAACTTATTGAAGTCTTCGGGATTTGTCATAAATGCTTGATGAAAGTAGAGATTTTCTGGCTGATTATTTATAAATCCAATACCTCGATAATGGTTTATATGAGAAATTATTTCTCTTTTAATTTCACCACTAGGTGGATTAAATGAGTATGAAACTTTTCTGACATTTTTTGCTACTGGTTTGCCATCAAGATTGGATCCTTTTTCAAAAGTTACGATGTCATTTTTATGAAGTTCTTCAAAGTTTCCATCATATTCGGCGTAATTAAAGTAAAGATTTTGGCCTGTATTTAAAATGAAGCCGAAGCCTTTGTTAGTATCAATCGTGACAATCGTACTTTCATATCTTGAAATGTCATCAACTTCACTGATATCTTCAAATTCTACATTGGCAGGTTTATGAATATTTTCAAATGAGATATAGGGTAAAGTTTGTTCAGCGTGAATAATATAGACAATATTTTCTGTTAAATTGTATGCGAGTTCTAAATAATGATTGTGCGGAGTTTTGTCTTTCTGCAGCCAATCACCCTTGGTGACATCATTTGTTAAGAATATACACGAGCTTCCTTTTTGCTTCATTAACTTAAGAATTTCGTGGAAAATTATAAAGTCTCCAGATGCATCCTCTTTTTGATCACCACAACCTGGGATTGCGTGTTTCCACCTGATATTCTCCTTTGCTTGATTATAATCAGCAACAAGTTTTTCAAAAAGCTGTCTTACATATGTTAATTCGGTTTCTGTTAATTCTGATGTAATATTCAAGTTTGAGGTCAAATCAAGTAATTCGTCAATGTAAACTATGTTTTTGTTGTTTTGAGTAGTAGTTCCAACTTGCTTAATTATTTCATTGAAGAAATTCTCATCATATAATGTTGCTTTAATTTCTTCTTCAATTCTTTTAAGATCATCCCACAATGAATGATAATCTTGTGAAAGGATTTTTTTCTTGTTCTCCCTGAAACTTTGTAGTTTGCCTGAGATTTCATTTCTCATGTCTACAAAGTCCATTTCAATTTTATTTAATGGACCGAAGAAGTCTTTTTTGATTACTGAAAGTCTGTTTCTGAGATATTCTTGCTCTACTTGCTTGGTGATGTATATTCTATCTTTGTATGTTGTTATAAACTTTATTAATTTGCCTTTTTCATTTTGAGACATTCCGTAATAACCTAATAATATATTTGTGTCCAAGACTATTGGGAAGTCACCGCCTAAAGCTTTTGCAATCTCAAATGATTCAGCATATTTTCTTAATGCTTTGTTTGAGATATCTGCCGTTAAATTAGCATATGGATTGAAGCAAAAGTTCTCGTTGATTACTGTCATATTATTTTTTTGTGATTATCATCTAAGCTTGCTGCCAACGTTCTGCGGCTTTGCGCAGCGCGGGTTTCAGGATTCTAATGTATCAAAAGTAACGTAAACTTCCAATGGGAACGAGAACTTTCTTTGATCCACAAAACCCGCGTTGCGCAAAACCGCTGTTAGCAAACGTTTAAGGTTCTATTTTTGAAAGTTTGTTGTAATAATCTTCACAGATTATTTCTTGACCTAATGAAGGGTAAGTTTTAAATTTTATATTTTTGCCTTTCCCAAACTCACATACGATGCCAAATATTTTATCCCCATACTTTGTTTGGTATTGCACAACATCTCCAATTTTTACAGATTCAATGCTTTCATATTTTAAAAGCTTTCTTGCACTGTTAGATGTTAAGGAATCTATTATAATTTCATTATTGGTTTTAGTTGGCACAGTTTCTATAGGAGTATCTTGTTTTGATTTAACATTTTTGTTTTTTACTTTATTTTCCCATTCAAATTTGAAAATTTCATTTCCTATTGGTATTTCAATTAAAAGCGTTTCATATTCGATATGTTTAATTAGTCCATATCCATTGATTCTTTGATTTTGAAATAGAGTGTTGCTTTTTAAGTAACCTTGATTGATTGATTCTAG
Organism: Bacteroidota bacterium; assembly: GCA_027483445.1. Classification (GTDB taxonomy): domain Bacteria; phylum Bacteroidota; class Bacteroidia; order M30B66; family M30B66; genus CAMCXT01. The sequence continues at coordinate 70,935 of JAIXUS010000085.1, forward strand.
AATTTCATATTGACTTATTTGATGATCACGAATGTTGGCCTTTGCACTTTGTCTAGCGTAATATCCAACACCAGAATTGTATATTTGTGTTTTTCTATTAGTATTCGAATACGAGCGGACATTGCTGGTTGTATAACCGTATTCATCCCCAAAGTATCCTGAAATAAAGTTGTTCTTTTCTTTAAATGTAGTTTGATTTGTATTAATATATGTATTACCTGCTGAATTAGCATCATTATATTCTCCAAGTGCAACAAAGAAAGTGTTAATAAGTTGTTTCTTTTTTACAATACTTGTATATTCTTCAAGAGAAATTAAATTTATCTCATTTTGATCATTATTGATTTTGAATTTTATAAGTTCAGGAATAAAATCTACTCTCCTGTTGTTGTAATTTTCTATTGAAATATAAGCAGACAAGTATTCTCCATAAGAACTTATTCTGTCAATATTTAATGCAATTACAATTCCTTTATTGATTAAATATTTAATTAGTTTGCCATCTTTGTAATAGTAGCCATGTTCATTTACAGGAGTTGATTCTAATAAATTAATTAGATCTATCTCTTGATTTTTAAATTTATTATTATTTATCTCAATAGCATTTAAAACAAATGAATTACTGTGTAGCTCTATTTCTTGACTTGAATTGTCCAGTTTTTGAAATGTTAATGAGAAGTAATGAACGGTGTCAAGATTGTTTGGACTATGATATGATGGCTCAAATGGAATATTTATGGTATTCAATAACTTATATTTATGATTTGTAGATTTATCAATAATATATGCATCTTCGTTAATGCTTAAAGTTTGTTTATGAGGATGATCAATGTTAAATCTGCATTTCAACAAAATATGAGTAGCAGAATCAGAATCTCCAATGTGTATTACTGTCAAACTATTCGAGAGGTTTGCAATTTGATTATATCCATTTTTGCAAATTATCAGTAAAATGACTGTAGTAATTATTTTGATGATTATGTGCATGTAGTTGAAGTCAAAATTAAATGTTTGCTAACGGTTCGCGGCTTTGCGCTGCGCGGGACAGTTAATACAAATGTATCAAATGGATCGGAAATTTCCAACTAACGTTATGATTATGAGAACTTCAGATGCCCGCGTAGAGCAAAACCGCTGTTGGCAGCTGGTGTTCTGTCCGCTCGTCTTTGCAAACCGTTGTCAATATGTGGTTTTCGTGCCATTGTCGATTTTATTTTTTGTCTTTCTGTGTCGGTTTTTTCGTTGCGTTTTTTATTTTTTTTGAAGGGTTGGTGAATTTTTTAAAAACAATTTTTCCTGCGGTGGCTTTGCAAGCTCTTTGACAAAGCTTTGGTCTGCGGGTTGGCTTGTGCTGCTTTGACAATGTGCTTGCAAATAGGGCGGGTTGCTATTTCTTAAAAAATCCATATTCTTTATCAATTAATAATGCACGGTCAAGAAATGAATTAAACTCTTCGCAGGCGTTTTCTGGAACTAAAGTACAAGAGTAGCAAGCAGCCATATTTAAACCACCGATTCCTTGTCCATCATCAGTATTATAGCAAATGGGGTCAGAAGCACAATCTGAAGCTCTATTTAATGCTGATTTTAAAATTCGTGTTATTTGTTGTTCCGTTGCTTGGGAAACCAAACCTCCAAAACTACCTTCCGCACCTGCTACGGTATAAATTAACACACCTTGCATATTCTGCTCATCAATAAAAAGTCTTTCATTTAATGAGGTTGCAGGATAACCACATAAAAATTCCAATTCTTTAATTAGGATGTGTGAAATCGTATGAATTAATACAAATCTTGCTAAGTGCCTTTCTGAAAGAAATTTTTCTCGAACACTTTTATATACATGATTTACTGCGTTTTGAAAAAGTGTATTTATTCTCATTAAAAAAGATTGACTTCCAAGTGACCTGTCAATCCATTTTTCAATTTGTTCATTTGAGAACGAAATAAATATGCCTTCTCCAAAGCTTTCTACTGCTGGTAAATATTTGGTGTCTAACTTCCATTTAGAAGTAAATTTCCCTTCAATAGTTGTAAAAGTTTCTCCTGCATCTGACATAAAAACATCACTTGTCATAGGTTCCTGCCTTGTAAAACCTGTCTGGACAGATGTAATCTTTAGTTTTTTTATGCCGATAAGCTGTTCAATACCAAGTTTAGAGAGTTTAGAAATTTCTACTTTATTGAAAATTAGATTTCTAGATGGGTCTTCATATTTTGAACCAACGGACTTGGTTAAAAAATTATATTCAGTTAAGCGATATTCTAGTTCAGGTGCGTAATGGTTGACTTGCTTGTTATCAATGTATTTTTTTATAACCTCAATTGGGTATTTCTTTTTAAGTGCACGGAAAATAAAATCTGCGTCTTCATTCTCATTAATCCATTCATCAATGCTTTCTTGGTCTTCAATTGTTATTCCTTTGTCTGTTGGTAGGAAAATACTTGAAACCATTATTGGGTAATAAACACTATTACTTGTTCTAATTACTGGTTTAAAAAACACTCTGACATCTTTGCCATCCTTTTGTATTTTATTTCCTTCTTCATCTTTCAAGTATTTTTTAAATACTCTTAGACCAAACAAACCTGCTAAATTAATTTCACGCCCTTTTGTTGCACAATCTTCATTGACACATTTAATTCTTATACCTGCTAAATCAGAGAACTTGTTTGATTTTAGATAGCGTAAATCCTGTTTATCGCAACAAGGGTTACCATAGTCAAGTAAAATAGAACCATTTTCCGAATCTTCGTCTTTTATTGCTTTTTGGGCTGTGGTCCATAACTCCCAAGGGATGTCCTTTATTTCACCGTCAGGAGAGGTCATTACGAACCTTAATTGCTCTAATTCAGGAGCATACTTTTTCTCACTTTTTTCATAACAAATTCCGCATTTGGGTGGGGCAAATTCTTTTTTAGTAGCTGTTCTCCCTTTGACATTTTTCCAAATATCCCACCATTGGTTAATAGGCTTAAAACATTCACATTTATTACAATAAAACCATTTTGGAAAGAAAATCGCACTAATTGTTTCATCTTCATTTTCTGGTATGTCAGCACGTTTACTTGATGATACATTGTCGGGCACGTGAACAAAAGCTTCTAGTTTTGAAAACCCGTTTTTATGATTTAGTCTTTGTAGGAGTCTCTCATCATTAATATGAAAGGCACTTGGTATATTAATAATCCATTGACCGTCTTTATAATCACCTTTAAAGAATGGCCATCTATCAAAATCCTCTATCATTAAAGCACCATAAGGCGTTTCAATTAGAGAGCCTGAACCACCATAAGCACTAATCACCTTTCTAGTTTGAATTTTTACAAACTTTTTGTCTGAACTTGTATTTCTATTTTGTAGTGCCATTAGTAAACTGATTTTATTTCTACAAAAGTGTCTGTATCTATTTCTCTCATAGATTGCATTGTAGCCCAATCCACTCCATCATCTTGTCGTTCTGTTGGTCTTTTAAGAAGAGCTTTATAGGTTAACTTACTTCCCAAGCTTGCTCTATTTTGCCAATCTTCAATTAATTCGTTTATAGAGCCAATAAAATATGAGATTATATCAGGTTCGTCACCAAATCTAATTTTTATGAAATCAATAAATTCTTCGGCTTTTTCTTTTTCAAAATACCTTGCAGCATCATCTTTAGCCATAGCAGGAATTTTATTTCTTATGTATGTCACAAAGGCTGTTGTGAGCATTTTATCAATTGTGTTTTCAGTAAATGGAGTAATACTTATTGGTTCAACACATTTGTAAAAAGCACTATGGAAATTTATAAAATGCTCGAAATATGATTTTTCTCGTGCTCTATTCGGGTCAAGAAGTGTTATAGCTAAACCTTTGGTTTTTCTACCAACACGACTGGAGGCTTGAATGTATTCTGCAATGTTTTTTGGCATCCCATTTAATACCATAATATTTAGTCTGCTAATATCGATACCCACGGAAATCATATTTGTAGCAAGAACAAAGTCAACAACATCAGTCAGGTATTTCAGTCCCTTTTCTCTTATAACTAATTTACTTTCATCAAAAGGTTTCTCAATTTCCTTAAGTACTGATTTGATTTTCGCACTTTCAACACGACTTGTCAATTCTTCTGTTCTGCTAGGAATACCATAAAAGTTAAATGAATATTCATCAAATGGCTGAAACAGTTGACTCAAATGATATTGTAAGGTAGATGTGAAATTTGAAACTTCATCACCCACCTTGTTGTATATCTTTCCTACGTCCTTAAGGCTGTTGTAATAAGATACTATCGTCCAATAGTTGTCTGTTCTTGATTTTGTTTCTAAATTTTTAAAGACCTCAAGGCGTGAAACTAATAAATGAGCAAGTAATTGTAATTGTGTGTCAATCGCTGTTTTGCCTGTGGGCATAAAACCGATATATCTTCTTTTGCTTTCCTTGCTTTCTTTTGCAAAGAAACTATCATCGTAATTTATTCCCGATGGTGGAAATACATTGACTTTCCTATTTCCATAAAGTCTTTTTATTTGTAAATCAGTATTTCGAGTTGTTGCAGTTGATGAAATGATTTTAGGGCCTATTCCATTTTTTGTGCATAATAATTCTATAGTACTTTCGAATAAACCTGTTACTGAACCCAAGGGGCCGTTTAAAAGGTGTAACTCATCTTGTATTATTAAATCTGGTGGAAGTCCATCATCTGTATTTGCTTTAAAAAAATTGTGTGCATTCTCCTGCCAAGCCAACATTGCAAACTTATCAACTGTTCCGAATAGTAGGGTTGGAGGGTTTTGATATAAAACTTCATCGACAACTTGTATTGGTAGACGTTTATGGAAAGTGCACTTTTGATTCAAACAATGAATTATGAAGTCACTTCTTTTTGATTTGAATCCATATTTCCATACCTCCTTGCCATTGGTGTTTTTAACTTTTGAAATTGACTTTGTACCACACCAAGGGCAACTACTTATTTGAAACTCATTGTATTTATGAGGGTCACCATTATTACCTTTTTGTGCTTCTGCCTCCATTCCATACTTTTCACCGTCAAGCAGTTTATTAGCTTCTTGAATTGTATTTGGTGTTGATGCTTGCCCTACCCAAAGTCCAATGGTAATTTCATTCCCTTCGCCATCTTTCAGGTCATTTTTAAACTCTTTATGCTTACGTAAAAATTCAAGTGAGGAAATTAATCTTGATGCTCTTTCAAATTGTTGTGCTGTTAATAACCTGAGAGTATATCTCATTATTACAGAAGTACCCCCAAAATTTATGTCATTATTTATTCTCCTATATGCAATAGTAAAGGCAGTAACAGCCAAATAAGCTTCGGTTTTACCACCACCTGTTGGAAACCAAATTAAGTCAACAGTATTCTTTTGTGGTCTTTTCTCAGGATTAACCATTTCTTCAAGGCTCAATATGAAAAAAGCTAATTGAAATGGTCTGTATTTAGGAATAAAACCTAATTGTTTTTTTGAGTCATAGGTCTTAAAAAATTCAATATTGTCAAAGTTCAATTCATTATCAAATTCGCTAATTTCCTTTTCCACTTTCCCCAATCTTTTGTCATTAGAAACAATCAATTGAATAAGCATTGCCGTATTCGCAATCTGAAAAGCCCTAAATACTTTATCATCATTTAATAAATCAACATTGAAATTTAATCTTTTGAAGTTTTCTTTTTGCCTATCTAGTAATCGATTTGCAATTTCGTTTTCTGCTTTATTAAGTTTATTAACCTCTGTTTCTTGTTTTTCAATCCACTCTTTGTAGCTCTTGACAAATCGTTTTAAATTGGGAATGACAGTTTCTTTGGGTAATCCCCAATTTGATAGATTTTTGATATCAAGACAATCGTCAAGACTATTGTCATCAAATTCATTAATGACATCTTTTATATTTTGTTCAGGCAAAAAGGTAGTTTCTGCTATCGTGTGACTTTCATCCCACTTTGCGGAACTATTGTGTCCGACAGCATAGCTGTTTACGTTTCTGTAAATGAATTCTATTTCTTCTGCTTCTTTATCTTCAAGTTCAGCATCTGGGTAATAGGTAGATAAACTATGGTCTTTGTATTCAGTTATACCTTCTGATTGTATTGCAATTGATGATTGAAATAAACATTTTTTATTTAGGGGCTCAGACTTATTTGAAAATCGATTTGAGGGGTGTTTCTCAGATAAGTTTACTAGCTGAACCTTTACATAATTTGAATTTGAAGCGAAATAAACCTTAATGTTATAACCAACTTTTGTGTCTTTGTAAATTCCATCACCAAGGTTTAGTAAAATGGGTTTGGCTGTGTTTTCAATTAATACCTTTTCTGTAATTTGAAAATCTTTTCGTTTCCAAACGCGGCTTACTAGTTTCTCTAAATAGTTAATATAATAGTAGGCAGAGAAATACCCACCTTCTTCAGTTTGGCGTTTTAGATTACTGTAGTGTTTGAATTTATCAAACTGACCATATTCTCCATTTTCCCTTTCAGGTTTTGATTGTTCACCTTTTAAATCCCTTTCAAGAAACATAAATCCTTCCTCATATTTCAATATGTCCCTCCAAGCCAATGGAATAGGAATGCCATCTTCAAAAAATGAATCGTATCCCGCTTGATTTATCTTTATTTTTATTTCTGATTGCTTTGGTTGATAGTATAATCCAAAAGAAAAGGTAACATCTATTGCCTTAATATCTTTTTGCAAAGCAACTGACAAGCCTATGTTTGTTGGGAAGAAGTTATTCTGGCTGATTTTGAGTTCATCATCATTTGGGTTCGCTATGCTTGATAACTTTGTATCAACTTCTTTTTGTTTTTCAATTTCTTCTTCATTTGTCTCTTTAGATTCGATAGGGGCATCACTTTCAGCATCTGCATTATCTTTTTCATCAATGGTCTTACAAATGGTTTTGTCTGGAAAAACTATGCCGCTGAAATACCTTTGTAATGGATAATCGGAAATGATTTCTTCTTTATCATCAACTCCCCAAGTATCTGAACCTGGGCCAATCATTCCTTTCAGAATTCTGCTTTGTATTATGTCTCTGGCTTTTTCGTCTAAAATATCAAATTGACTCATCTTCTTCTGTAATTGAAATGTTATTAATGGTTCTTTCGGGTGCTGCTTTTTGAATGAATATTTTTATTTCATCCTCGGTAAAATTTGAAAGTATCTTTCCAACGCTTTTACCTTCACTAACAATGTACTCCATAACATCATCACTTAGGTCTCTACCTAGTGAAATCATAATGCCTCTGTAAAACCTTTTACTTCTCTTTATTGATTCAAAATTATCATTTAGTATTGGGTCGTTTAATGTTGATTTTATCGCAATTAAATTATTTGCTGAGTTAGGAAATCTTTCTTTGTCATCTTTGGTTAACCATTTTTTGATGGTCATTGGATTGGTAATAGTCAAACCTGATTTTTGAAGTTCCTCCATCAAATTATATACTGTATAAAAAGGATTAGAATTAGATTTATGGTTGAAATATTTCAATAGTGCTTCTTTCCATATTTTGGAATCGGAATCAACTTTATTAAATCTGCCTTTTTTGTCCTGTTGCGCAGCTATCTCAAAGAGTTTTTCTTTTGAGAGATTATTATAAATTCTTACCCTATCCTTTTGAATTAAGTTTGAAACCTTACTTTTAGTCCAAGTACTATTGCTTAGGAGCAACACATTTTTTGAGCCATCTGAAATGATTTTTTCCGCCTTTTCTTCGAATTCAATTTCATAGTTTATTTGCTCAGTCTCTTCATAGTTATACTCTTTACTGTCTTTCAATGATTTGTCGTGTAAGTTCTCTATCAAGTCTGAAACCTTAATTTCAATAGGCTTGATTTCATATTTGAGACCTGTTATCTTTTCCCTATCGCTAGATGTGTATTCACAGATTATTTCATTGAAATATCGATTTTTTAAGTTTTCTAGTATTTCTGATTCCTCTTGGTAGCACAAGAATTTATAATTATGTTTTGTGTTTAAAAAGTTTCTTACAACATCAAATGGTTGCATTCCATTACCAAAAAGGCTTAGTACTAAAACCTGTTTATTCGTTTTGAAATTATTCTGTGTTTTAAAAAATTCCTTTAATGAAAGTAATTTGGATTTTGATTTAAATTCATTTTTCCAATTTGGCAGTAAAGGTTCAGGAACTATAATTATATCAAATTCTACGCTGTTAAGTAGTCGAAATTTGTCGTTTTTGAAATTACTGAAAATCTCGTCTATCAATAGCTCTACCTTTGATATTTCTTGGCCTGGATCAATGTTTTGGTTATACAAGTTTTCGATTATACATTCTCTGCTAATCTTGAGCATTAAATGTTGAACATAATCTAACTGGTTAGTATTGCGACTGTTGGACTCTTTTGATAGAACTAATGGATAGAGAAATTTTCTTAACGTTTTTACATTGTTAAGATTGATTGAATATGTAGTTTCTAGATTATCCAAAAAGGCTATAAGAGTATTAATTGCCACTTCAAATTCAGAATCTTGAATTTGCACTGATTCAATTCTACCAAGACTCAAATCTTCAAGTAAAGCAAACTCTTCATAAGTCCATTTCCATTTTATAAATTGTGAATTATTATCTTCAAAACCTTCATTACCAAGGATTACACAATTTGGAATATCTCCTTCTCTCAAATAGCGTTTGATTTTTGTTAAGTCGTTGTCTTTATATTTATTCTTTCCAATTACAATTAAACTTTCAATCTTAATTCCTTTTTCCAAAACGTATTCTTCTAATGTTTCAAAATCAGGTACACAAAGAATCATTGGTTCAATTGGTATGTGATTCCAAGATTCTGTACCATTTTTAGAAATCCATCTTATAGGAATTGCTTTTAGGATGTCAATATCAGTGTATGTTTGATTTTTAATTTCATCATCAAATTCCTTTTTTTCTAGAATTATGGCAGATTTATAGTTGAATTTTGATGGAAACGATTCGACTTTAAAAAGTAATGAATAGAGCTCTTTATATGCAGTGAATTTTGTCTTGACTTTTCTATTGCTCAAATCAGCATTTGTAATAATCCAATTCTTCCTAATTTGTTTTGCTGTTAATGTTCGAGAGGAACCATCACTAGGTACTGCTACAATAAAGTTATCATCCTCCTTTCTAATAATTTTTCCTCTTGTCCCATTGTAACCCTGAATAACATCACCAACTTTATATTCTGTTTTATCGTCACAGTAGTTTTTGAAAAATAAAGAGATTGCCGCAGCAAGCATAGTAGGGAACTGAGATATTGAAGGTAACTCCTTATCGAAGGACTCAATAAAAAGATTTTTATTTGTATTAAGGGCTTTGTCAATCAAATAAAAATTAATTGATTGGAAATGAGAAATAGCAAAGGAATCGATATTGTATTCAGCATTTAGAAAGCCGTTAGCTTTCTCTGAAAGTTCCCAAACATACTTTTCAATCTCTTTCATATAACAGACATCAGTGCGTAGGCAAATAAGTGGCTCTTTTGGTTTTGCGAAGCTTTGGCTTGTGGGTGGGGCAAAACCAAATGTGCCACTTGCGGGCTGGCTAAAATTGTTTTTAAAAACGTGCGGTGGGAAAAAAATAAAAAACATAGGGGCGGCAATGAGTGTCGGCTTACTCGTTGTCCGTTATTTGTATCGTTTCTATGTCTTTGGTCGCCTGTCAAAATGGTTTACTTTTTCTCTGTTTTTAGTCGTCTGTTCGTTGTTGTCGGGTCATCCTTTACACTAGCTGCCAACTAGTTCATTCGCGCATCTTTATTCGCTTATTCTTCCTTTTTTGATTGCTTTGCGCAAGTTATACTCAATTATCGAAAGACCAAATACACTGTTCAAAAGTTGCTAAAACCTATGACTTGGGTTATCAGCACCAGTCCCGATTATTAATTCGGCTATCATTGTTGGTTTTGGTTTTTGTGCGATAGAGTGCCTTTATACACCCGTTTACCATCGGCCTGTACTAATTGCATAGAGGTTAGAGTGGCATTGTACTGCTAGAGGCTTACCTTTTACCCAGCGGCACCGGTAAGCCACGTTAGCGATTGCCGCGGAAAGCCCGCAGGCTGCGGCGCTGCGCAGGGCGCGAAGCCGCGAGGGGGCAGAGCAGGCGAGGACTTGCAGCAGAAAGCGCGGCCGCTGCACGGGGGCTTGCAGTGTTGCCTGTGGCCCGCACTGCGGCAACGCCCAAAGCATGGGCATGGAGCGTAGAGTAATGTGGAATAGGGTAGGGCTTGGGTGCTTTACCAGGCCTTTGCGTGGCTTGTTGTGTCGGGCAGTGCTGCCTTAGTGGCTTATTGCTTTGCGCAAGGCTATGCCGAGGCCGAAGAGTAAGCCGTTAGTGGTGGCAATGGCGCCGGCAATGGAGGCATCGAGTCGGGTGGCCAGCAGGTAGCCCAGCAGGCAGCTTAGCAGGCCGAAAAGGGCGGCGAGTACGAGCATCTGCCTTAAGGTGCGGGCAAAAAGCGCGGCCAGGGCAGGCGGGCCCACCATAAGCGAAATAACGAGAATGGCGCCTACCGACTCAAACGCGCTTACGGTGGCCAGCGAAACCATAGCCATAAGCACATAATGCCAAAAGAGCACTGAAAAGCCCGAGGCCCGGGCAAAGCCGGCATCGAAGGTGGCCGACCAAAATGCGCGGTACCCCATCCACACTACAAGCACCAGGGCAAGGTCGATGAGCAGGGTTGTCCACACGGCGCCCGGCAGTCCTGCATAGCGTGTTTCGAAGGGTATGAGGGCCAAATCGCCATAGAGTACGCATTCCTGGTCGAGGTCGGTTTGGCGGCTAAAGAGGGTAACGAGAATTACGCCGATGGCAAATAAAAAGGTGTAAATGAGGCCAATGGCGGCATCGCTTTGTACGCGCATTTTTTGCTGCACGGTTTCGATAAGCAGGGTAACAAGCAGGCCGGTGAGGGTTGCGCTCAGCAGCATGGGCCAGCCGTGGAGCGAGCCGCTTAGCAGATAGGCCACCACAATGCCGGGCAAAACGGCATGCGAAAGGGCATCGCCAAACATGGTCATGCGGCGCAACACGAGAAAGCTCCCGGGAATCACACAAGCCAATGTTACGAGGCAGGCGGTAAGAAGAATGAGCAAGTCGTTGGCGTTCATGCTTTGGGTGGAATGGCGGTGTTGTGCGGGTCGCGCTCAGGGTTTTGCAGCAGATGCTCCAATTGCTCTTCAATTTCGGGGGTGATGACATGCTCCATGGCCTCGGCATCGTCGTGTACATGGTCGGGCGCCAGGTGCAGGTAACGCTGCAGGTAGAGCTCCCAAAGGCGGTGGAGCCGCACCACGCGACGGGCTTCGCGCAGTCCTTCGTCGCTCAATTGATAGGCGTGCAAATGGTGCAGCAGGAGGCCTTTGAGTTCAAGCGTTCGGAGTCCGCGGCGCAGGGCCTGAGGGGCAAAGGCGCGTTGGTTGAGGAGGTCTTCCTCCAACACCGACTGCTGTAGGTTGCCCGATTTCTCGCCCAGCTGGTAAAAGAGTTTGAGGATGTTCTCGCGCAGCATGGTGTTGCGGTTGTTTCGGTGGGTTTGCCAGCGGGCCAGCACGCCGCTACGGGGGGCGAAGAGCATAGAAATGCCGGCCAGAAGGGTGGCAGCCACCACAATCCATGGACCGGTGGGCATGCCCGGCGAAAGGAACGAAACGAAGGCGCCGGTATAGCCGCTAAGCATGCCAATACAAGCGGCAAGCAGCAGCATACGGGCAATGGAGTGTGTCCAGAATCGGGCTGCGAGCGCGGGAGTAATGAGCAAGGCCGCCATGAGCACTACGCCTACGGCTTGAATACCTACCGATACGGCCCAAACGGTAAGCACCGACAAGCAAAACTGTAGGGCAGGTACAGGCCATCCCGCGGCGCGGGCATACTCTTCGTCGAATGCCAGCAGGGTGAAGCCGCGCCGGAGCAAAAGGATGCTGGCAATGATGAGGATTGCTGAAATACCAAGCAGTTGAACATCGGCCGAAGTAATACCTGCGGCCTTTCCGAAGAGGTATTTCTCGAGTCCGGCCTGGGCGGCGAAGCCTTGGTGTTGAATATAGGTGAGCAACACGATGCCGAGTCCGAAAAAGGTAGAAAGGAGGAGCGAAAGCGCGGTATCGGGGCGGGCAAGTCGCCTGCGGCTGATGGCTTCCATGAGCGCCACCGAGAGTAATCCACTCAACAGAGCCCCAAGCAGGAGCAGGGCAGGATTTTTCTCGTTGTTGAGGAGAAAGGCCACGCAAATGCCGGGCAGCACGCTGTGGGCAATGGCGTCGCCCATCAATGAGCGTTTGCGTAAAAAGGTAAAGCAGCCCACAAGGGCCGAGATGAGGCTAAGCAGAAGCACTCCGGCCACCACCAGCCGGATGTTGGGTTCGCGTAGGAAAAGGAAGGAAAGTGCCTGTTCGCCCATGGTTTATTTCTCGCGTACGGGAAAGTTTCGGCTGCGCATCTGATCGCCCACCTGCGAAAGTACAGTAAGCTTACCGCTGTAGGTAGAGCGCAGTAAATCGTCGGTAAACACTTCAGATGTCGGACCGCAGGCAATGAGCGAAGCGTTAATCAGCACGAGATAATTGAAGTAATCGGGCGCTGTGTGCAGGTCGTGATGCACCACCACAATGGTTTTACCCGCTTCGCGCATGTTGCGGAGGAGGTTCACGATCGATTGCTCGGTTGAGGCATCCACACCCACAAAGGGCTCGTCGAGCAGGTAGAGCTCGGCCTGCTGGGCCAATGCCCTCGCCAGAAAAACGCGTTGTTGCTGTCCGCCGGAGAGCTGCGAAATCTGCCTTTGGACAAACTCGCCCATGTTCACCTGCTCAAGGGCTTCCTTCACCAGCCTGCGGTCGTCTTTGCCAATGCGGCGAAAAAGTCCAAGGTGCGGAAAGCGCCCCATCATGACCACTTCTTCAACGGTAGCCGGAAAATCCCAGTCGATGGTTTGGCGTTGCGGAATGTAGCTCACTTTTTGACGCACCTGCCTGAGCTCGGCGCCCAGCAGGCGGGCATAACCCGAATTGAGGGGCACCAGTCCGAGCAAGGCTTTAATGAGGGTCGATTTCCCGGCGCCATTGGGCCCCATGATGCCGATCATTTCGCCTTGGGGCAGGGTAAAGTCGATGTTCCACAACACGGGTTTTTTGTGGTAAATCACGGTAAGGTTGTGGGCTTCGAGGGCCGGCGTTGTGAGGCTCATCATTTATTTAGGGCTTACTGAAAATTCAGAAATGCAGCAGATGCTGTATTTCTGGCTAACGAAAAATTGAACTTCATGAATTTTAGCGTGCATGGGTTTTCAAAAGCTCGACGATAAACTCTTGCATTAGGTCTAATTCAAACAGAGGCTAAAGCCTGATCAATAAAACTATTGAGTGTTTTTCATTAAGCCCTACTTAAGCGCATTGTGGATAGTTCGGGCATTGTGAATCATCATGCCGGCGTAGGTGCCCTCGGGTGTGCCTTGAGCACCCATGGCATCGGAAAACAGGCTGCCCCCGATTTTTACCGGAAAGCCTTTGGCCGCGCAGCCTTCGAGCACTGCTTTGATGGATTTGTCGGACACCGACGTTTCAACAAACACGGCCGGAATGCGGCGCTCCACGATAAAATTCACCAAGTCGCTCACGTCGCGCAGTCCATACTCCGAAACGGTCGAAACGCCCTGTAAGCCTTTCACTTCAATGCCGTAGGCAAGCCCGAAGTACTGGAAAGCGTCGTGCGAGGTAATCAGTACTTTCCGCTCCGCGGGGATGGCTTTAATCAACAGCTCCACCTCATTGCGCGCCGAATCGAGTTGGCGTAGGTATCGGGCTTTATTGCTTTCGATTTTGTCTTTGGCTTCCGGATAAATGCCCATCAACGTGTCGGCAAGGGCATTTACGCCATACGACCATGAAACGATGTCCATCCAAATGTGTGGGTCGATGGTTTCGGGTTGATCTCCGGCGCGCTGGTAGCGGTTTTCAGGAATGTTCTCGGCAAAGGGAATGACGGGTTTTTGCTTGCTCAGTTTCCCGAGCACTTCCGCCATTTTGCCTTCGAGGTGAAAGCCGTTGTACACCACCACAGCGGCTTCACTGAGCTTTTGCATGTCGCCCTGACTCACCTTATACAAATGCGGGTCGACGCCCGGCCCCATCAGGATTTCAGTTTCGGCCACACCTTCGAGCAAGGCCGCCGTGGCATCGCCAACCATGCCGGTGGTGGCCAAAACTTTTTGAGGGCCTGAATTGGGGGCAGAACCGCAGGCGCTCAGGATGGCCATCAGTAAAATGAAAGGAAAAGTGTATCTAAACATCGCCGTAAATGTACGTGATGTTTTTGATACGCTAAAAATAAATTTAGAGTTCCCTAAATCTTACCAATCTTGCTTCCTGAGGGAATTACGGCCTTTTTCTTCACCACCACAATGCCATCAACCACACAGTACTGATCGGTTTCTGTGTTGGCCAATCCTTCGCCCCCGCAAATGGTAACATCGTCGCCAATGCGGCAGTCTTTGTCGATGATGGCATGTTCAATTTTGCACCGCTTACCAATGCCCATTGGAATATCGTCGGCCTGTTTTACCAGCTCTTCGAGGGTTTGGTAGTAATCGTTCCCCATGATGATGCTGTTTTTCACGAGCGATTTTTCGCCGATCCGCGAGCGTATACCGACCACCGAGCGTTCGATTCGTTTGGCGTGGATGATACAGCCTTCGGCGATAATCGATTTGTTGATGGCCGTTCCGAAAAACTTCGAGGGCGAAAGGGCCCGCGAACGGGTGAAGATGCGTTTGTGGTTGTCGAAGAGGTTAAACTGCGGCAGATTGTCGCAAAGCTCGAGGTTGGCTTCGTAAAAGGAAGGAATGTTTCCGATGTCGGTCCAATAGCCGTCGAATTGATAAGAAGCCACGGTGTAGCGGGTTTGGATGGCCGAAGGAATAATGCCTTTTCCAAAATCGGTGGCCTCGGGGTGGTCCGCAAAGAGCTTCATGAGGGCTTCTTTGCGGAAGATGTAAATTCCCATAGAGGCGAGGTATTCCTTGCCCTTTCGTTTCAGCGCAGCCGGCACGGGCGATTTCCAGTCGGGCAGCAGCTCCGCCTTGGGCTTTTCGATGAAGGTACTGATGTAGCCTTCTTTGTTCACCTTCATAATGCCAAATTCGGTCGCCTCCTTGGCCACAACCGGAATGGTGGCAATGGTGAGGTCGGCTCCCTTTTCTATGTGATACTCCGCCATGAGCTTGAAATCCATCTGATACAGCTGATCGCCCGAAAGCACCAACACATAATCGTAGTCGTGCGAGCTGAGGTGATGCATGCTTTGCCGCACGGCATCGGCGGTTCCCTGAAACCACTTGTCGCTGGCCGGGGTTTGCTCGGCGGCGAGGATATCCACAAAGCCCGGACTAAAGCTATCGAACTGATAGGTGTTTTTGATGTGTCGGTTCAGCGAGGCCGAATTGAACTGGGTGAGCACAAACATGCGGCGCACACCCGAATTGATGCAGTTCGAAATCGGAATATCAATGAGGCGGTACTTTCCTCCAATGGGCACGGCGGGTTTCGACCGGTGGCTGGTTAATGGATACAGTCGGGAGCCTTGTCCGCCCCCGAGAATCAGGCAAATCATTTTAATAATTCCGCTCATGGCTCAGTGTGCAATCGATGAATAAAGGTTAAGGTAATTTTGGGCTGCATTTTCCCAGCTATGGTCGAGCTGCATGTTCTTTTCACGCAGTTGATCCAAGGCGCCGGGGTGGTGGTAGAGCGCTACAGCGCGATGGAATGAGGCACTTAAGGCTTCGGTGTTGAAGTGGTCGAAACGGATGCCGTTGCCCTCGGGTGTGGAGATGTCTTTCACCGAATCGGCCAAACCGCCGGTACTGCGTACAATAGGTACAGTTCCGTAGCGGAAGGCGTAAAGTTGGTTAAGTCCGCAGGGTTCCACCCTGGATGGCATCACGAGAAAGTCGGATCCTGCGTATAGCTGATGAGAGAGGGTTTCGTTGTACTCCAGCGAGGTGTCGAACCACGAAACAAAGTGATGCTTCATCTGCAGGAATGCTTCTTTGAGGGCCGGATCGCCGGTACCCAAAACCACAAAAGAAGCCTGACCGCCTTCGTGGAGGAAACGCTCAATGGCGCCGGGCAGGAGATCCGCTCCCTTTTCGCCTACGAGCCTTCCAATAAAGGTGATCAGCGGCATATTGTCGCGGATGTTAAACCGTTGAGCAAGCACCATCTTGTTTTCCTGCTTAAAACGGGCAACGTCTTCCTCCATTCTGGCCACAATGAGCGGGTCGGTAAACGGATTCCATACTTCGGTATCAATGCCGTTGAGGATTCCGCTCGATTTGGGCAATTCGTTTCTCATAAGCCACTCTAGCCCATTCGACGATTGCAGCAGCTCGAGCAAATAGCCTGGCGACACGGTTGTGAGCTTCCAGCAGCACTTGATGGCACAGGCCAGCGGGTTGATAAGCCCGGCCCAGTCGAGCAGCCCGTTCGCATCGGCATCGTACCAAGGCAGCATCCAGGCCTTGCTCCAGGAGAAGGCTCCATGGTATTGTCCGTTGTGGATGGTGAAAATTGTGGGAATGTGCTGAAGGCTGCGGTATTCCGGACAATGCTTAAGCATAAAAGGCACGAGCCCGGTGTGGTGATCGTGGCAATGAATAAGGTCGGGATGTTCGCCTGTTTCGCGCAGATATTGGAGGATGGCTTGCTGAAACACCAAATACCGCTCGGTTTCGTCGGAATACCCGTAACCCGATTGAGGGTCGGCGTAGATGCCCGGCCGGTCGAACAAGCCCGGCACATCGACCATCCAAAAGTCGAAACCCAGCGTCGATTCTTTGAGTTGAACAAGATGAACCGGCACTTTTACCGCTCCAAGTCGAACGAGCCCCGACCAGCGGTGTTCAAATTCCTGTTGGGCCATCCACGGCAGCCGGTAAGCCGGTATGATTACCCGTACCTGATGGCCGGCTTTCACCAGATATTTAGGCAATGCCCCAACTACATCGCCCAATCCGCCGGCTTTGGCGGCCGGGTAGCATTCGGCGGCAAGGTGTAGAATTTTCATGGTTGAGGCTTTGCGGCTAAGGTATAAAGAGAAAGTCGACAAAATCAAGCAGCAGAATGAAATGCAGAAATTAGCCCTGTTTGAAAACCTTCTACCCTGAATTGCGTTTGTTCAATCGAAAGTGGTGACAGAATGAAAGCATTGCTTACTTTTGCGCCCGAAAAAAGAACCGTGAACCCTCAAACCCTCTTCGTTCGAATGCTGGTGATAATCGTCACAGGTTTTGTACTCTCTACAAACCTGATGATAGCCTCCTCGGCCAACGAGCCCGCCTTAGGCACATTGCCTATACCGGTAGAGTGGGTAGAATGTGTAGAATCGAGTTCGGCGATTGATTTAGAAGGTGAGGAATTGCCTGAATCTGAAGCGCTGGAAGATGGTTTCGAAGCAGCGGTGCTTATCTTGTTGAAAAAAGAACGAACGATTGAGGCCACGCGGGACGAACATCCCGTAGCTACAGAGCTGCACTTGCCTCCTCCCGAAGGTTGCTGTTAATCACGACAGCTAACCATTTATCGTTCAACTCCTTGCTGCCTTAAGCGGTAAGACAAAGCCAACAACCTTGAAAAATTTAATGTTTGCCGGAGCACTTGCTTCGGTGTTCTTCATCGGAGCCTGTTCTCCCAAAGAAAACAATCTTGCTAAACCCCAAACGTTTCCGGTAACCGCTGTGGTGAGGACCGATACAGTCATCCCCCGCGATTACGTTACTGAAATTCATGCCTTGCAGAACATTGAAATTCGCGCAAGGGTTACAGGCTATCTCGAAACCATTTCGGTAGATGAGGGTGCCACCGTGGCCAAAGGGCAACTGTTGTTTAGCATCAACAAAAGTGAGTATTTGCAAGACTTAGCCCGTGCTGAGGCCGTTTACAAAAGTGCGGTGGCCGACATGAAGGCGGCAGAGCTCGAGCTGACCAATATTCGTCAATTGGCCCAGAAGAATATCGTTTCCAAAACCGAGTTGTTGCAGGCCGAAAATAAACTGGAGGCTCAGATTGCCCGGAAAGATGAAGCCCTGGCCAATAAAAATGCGGCTCAGATTCGGCTTTCCAATACCGAAATCAGAGCTCCATTTGCAGGGGTAATTAACCGCATACCTACCAAGGTGGGTAGTTTGATCGAAGAGGGAACCCTGCTCACTACGCTTTCTCAGGGCAATCAGGTGTTTGCGTATTTCGATGTTTCGGAAAAAGAATACCTTCAATATGCCCGAAGTCTGAAAAGCGACAGTGCCGGTACGCGCAAAGTGGCGCTAATATTGGCCGACGGACAAATGCACCCGGAGCCGGGCTATATCGAAACCATCGAAGGTGAGATTGACGAGAAAACCGGAAATATTGCTTTCAGGGCGCGGTTCAACAATCCGGGCGGAATCCTGCGACACGGCGCGAGCGGTAAAATCCGCCAGTTCAGAAAGGTGAGTCAAGCATTGCTCATCCCACAAAAGTCGACCTTCGAAATACAAGACAAGCTCTACGTTTATGTGGTCGACCAAAGCAACCGGGTGAGAATGCGCAATATCAAGGTGGCGAACCGTTTGCCTCACTTGTTTATTGTGAGTGAAGGGCTTCGCGAAGGGGAGCGCATTGTTTACGAAGGACTTCAGGAGTTGAAGGCCGATATGCAGATTCAGCCGGAGCCACGGAAGCTCGGTGAGTTGATGTCGGAATTTGCAGTCAACAACTAAACAGGAAGCATTATGTGGGAAAAGTTTATCAAGCGGCCGGTGTTGTCGCTGGTTATCTCATTGATGATACTCCTGCTGGGAATTCTGGCTTTGCCGCAGCTTCCCGTTACGCAGTACCCTGATATTGCTCCACCGGCCGTTTCGGTAACCACACGGTACACCGGCGCCAATGCTGAGGTTTGTGCCAAGGCCGTGGTAACGCCGTTGGAAAGGGCCATTAACGGGGTTCCAGGAATGGATTACATGACTTCGGTTTCGGGTAACGATGGAACGAGTATCATTCAGATTTACTTTAAGGTAGGCACCGATCCTGATAAGGCTGCGGTGAACGTGCAAAACCGTGTTGCAACCGTGCTCGATGAACTTCCGGAAGAAGTTATCAAAGCCGGCGTGTCGACTGAAAAAGAGGTAAACAGTATGTTGATGTATTTAAACCTCATCAGCACCGACAGCACCTTTGATGAAAAGTTCATTTTCAACTTCGCCGATATCAACGTAATTCCTGAACTCAAGCGAATCGACGGGGTAGGTTTTGCCGACATCATGGGGCAGCGCGAGTATGCTATGCGTATTTGGTTGAATCCCATCAAGTTGGACGCCTACCAAATCTCAACCGATGAAGTCATCACCGCATTGCGGGCCTCCAATATCGAAGCCGCACCGGGGAAAGTTGGGGAGAGTTCGGGACGGAATCCTCAGGCACTTCAGTATGTTTTGCGATACACCGGTAAACTCACCCAGAAAGAGCAATACGAGAATCTGGTGGTAAAGGTGAACGAGAGCGGAGAAATGCTTCGTTTACGCGATATCGCAGAGATTGAATTTGGCTCGCTCGACTATGATGTATTGTCGAAAGAAAATGGCAAACCGTCAGCCGCCATTGTATTGAAGCAAAGGCCGGGTTCTAATGCCAGTGAAGTGATTAGCAACATTAAAAAGCGCCTCGATTATCTGAAGGCCACAACCTTTCCACCGGGAATCGATTACACCATTAGCTACGACGTATCCCGTTTTCTCGATGCCTCCATCAAGGAAGTGATTAAAACGCTTTTGGAAGCCTTCCTGTTGGTGGCCCTTGTTGTGTTTATCTTTTTACAAGACTGGCGCTCAACGCTTATTCCGGTGTTGGCCGTTCCGGTAGCCTTGATTGGAACGTTCGCCTTCATGCTCATGCTGGGCTTTTCCATCAACCTGCTTACCCTTTTCGCCTTGGTGCTGGCCATCGGTATTGTGGTCGATAACGCCATTGTGGTGGTGGAGGCCGTCCACGCCAAGATGGAAGAAGGCTATCCGGATGCATTGTCGGCCACTATTTCGGCCATGAAGGAGATGGGAGGAGCCATCATTTCCATTACCCTGGTGATGTCGGCCGTATTCATTCCTGTGGCCTTCCTTTCCGGACCGGTTGGCGTGTTTTACCGACAATTCTCCATCACCATGGCTATATCCATTGTGATTTCGGGAATCAACGCACTTACCCTCACCCCGGCATTGTGTGCTTTGATGTTAAAGCCTGTACATGGACATGAGAAAAAAGGCCTACTTGCACGTTTCTTCAAAGGCTTCAACTCCGGTTACTCTAAGCTGGAAAAGAAATACCAGGGGCTACTCGGTCTGTTTATCCATCGCAAAACGGTAACCTGGGGTCTACTGGGATTATTCCTCCTCTTCACCTGGGGTGCAGGTTCGGTGTTACCCACCGGATTTATTCCCGGTGAAGACCAGGGAACCATCTACGCCAACGTAACCACGCCTGTAGGGGCAACGCTGGAACGGACGGAGAAAGTGATGGATGAAATCGATGAAATTTCGCGTACCCTGAATGATGTCGAAGGTGTTTCATCGCTGAGTGGTTTTAGTATGATGACCGATGGTTCCGGTGCCTCTTTCGGGATGAGTACCATCAGTCTGAAACCTTGGAACGACCGCGATTTGAATGCCCGTGAGGTAATGGCGCAACTCGAGGAAAAAACCAGTCACATCCGCGATGCCGACATTCAGTTCATTCCGCCGCCTGCCGTTCCCGGATTTGGTAATGCCAGCGGTTTTGAAATGCGCCTGCTCGACAAAACCGGAAGTGGAAATCTGAGCCAAACCTATGAGGTTACTCAGAAATTTATCCAGGAAGCCTCGAAACGCCCGGAAATCCGCGATGTTTTCACCAGCTTCAATCCCACTTTTCCGCAGTACCTCATCCATGTTGATCAGGATGTGGCGGCCCGCCGAGGCATCTCGCCCGATTTGGCCATGAGTAACCTGCAAAATCTCATTGGTAGTTATTACGCAACCAACTTCATCCGATTCGGACAGATGTATAAGGTAATGCTTCAGGCCGATCCGCGTTTCAGGGCACAGCCTGATGACATTCTCAAGCTACGCATTAAAAACGCTTCCGGAGAGATGGTTCCTTATGCCTTGTTTTGCCGCATTGAGCGTATTTATGGACCGGAGCAGCTCACCCGCTACAACATGTACACCTCAGCCATGATTAACGGTGAGGCGGCAAAAGGCTATAGTAGCGGTCAAGCCATCAAAGCCCTGGAAGAAGTGGCTGCCAGCGTTTTACCCCGCGGTTTTGCCTACGAATGGTCGGGTATGACCCGCGAAGAGATTGCTTCAGGCAACCAGGTGATTTTCATTTTCCTCATCTGTTTTGTGTTCGTTTACCTCCTTCTGGCGGCTCAGTATGAGAGTTTCCTGCTGCCATTGCCTGTTCTGCTCTCGCTGCCGTTCGGGATTTTCGGTTCGCTCTTTTTGTTGTGGGTCTCAGGACTCGAAAACAACATTTATGCACAGGTAGCGATGGTAATGCTCATTGGTTTATTGGGTAAAAATGCCATCCTCATTGTGGAATATGCCGAAATTCAGCGCAAGAGCGGAAAGGCCATCATTGCGGCGGCCCTCGAAGGTGCGGTAGCCCGTTTGCGCCCAATTCTTATGACCTCATTTGCCTTTATCGCCGGACTCATTCCGCTCATGTTGGCCAGCGGTGCCGGTGCCATTGGAAACAAAACCATTGGTACAGCTGCAGCCGGCGGAATGTTGCTCGGTACCGTGTTTGGGGTCCTTATTGTACCCGGACTGTATTATTTCTTTGCCCAGATAGGTCGCAAGCGAGAAGCGGTTTCTACACCTGAGCCTGTTCCATCAGCCCATCAAACAGCCTAGCATGAACCCTTATAAAATCGGAATAATTGCCCTTTGCATGAGTTTGACTGCGTGTAGCAGTACCAAACACAAAGCGGCACAGCCCAAAATTGATCTCCCGGCCAACTACAGCACCCAAACCGACACTGCCTTGAAGGCACTGCCTGCGTGGACGGCCATCTACACCGAGCCCATCCTTCGTGAGCATATCGATACCGCCTTGAAACGCAATTTCGACATCCGCTTAGCTATGCAAGCCTTGGAAGTGAGTAGGGCCGGAATTCGCTTTACCCGCGGAATAAGGCTTCCTGAATTAGGCTTTGCGGCCGGTAGCGGTGTTCGTCGGTTCGGAGAGTATACCATGGATGGCGTGGGGAATTTCGATACCCAATTCTCACCCAACTTGAAGGAAGAGAAACGCGTTCCTAATCCATTGCCCGATTATCAGGTTGGCTTGGTAAGCACCTGGGAACTTGATCTCTACGGGAAGCTGAAGAATGAAAAGCAAGCCGCCATTGCGCGTTTTGCGGCAACAGAGCAAGGTCGCCGGTTTGTAACTACGCAGGTTACGGCCGATATCGCAGGCCAATACCTCGAGCTGCAAGCCTCTGATCGCGAGCTTTCGATAATCCGCAACAGCATTCGGCTTCAGCAGGAGGCGCTCGAACTGGTGAAGGCCCAAAAGGAGGCTGGGTTAGCCAATCAGCTGGCAGTAGAGCTCATGGAGGCACAGCTGCTCTCCACACAAGCCTTCGAATTCGATATTCAAGGGCGCGTGGCTGAGCAAGAAGCGCAGCTTAACTATTTACTGGGAAAAAATGGGGGCCGGCCGGGCCGCGATAGCCTCAGCGCCGCCCTGCCACTAAGCGAGCTGCTTCGGGTTGGCGTTCCATCGGATGTTTTGCGGTTTCGTACCGACATTCAACAGGCTGAACAGGAGCTTCAGGCAGCCGGTGCCGATTTAAAGGCTGCCCGGAAATCGCTTTTCCCATCATTGGTGATTAACTCACAGCTGGGCTGGCAAGCATTTAATGCGGCATTTTTATTCAACACTCCGGCATCGCTCACCTATAACTTGTTTGGTGGCCTCACTGCACCGCTACTCAATCGCCGCCGATTGAAGGCCATGGTTCTGCGCACCTCCGCCGAACAACGCCGTGCTGTGGTCAATTATGAAAAGACCCTCAGCAACGCTTTCCGGGAAGTGATAACCGCCATCCAAAAGCTTGAAAACATGCGGCTGGCCTTCGATCGCAAAAACCGCGAAGCTGAACTGCTCATGAGGGCTGTAAATACGTCGAACGAACTGTTTCGCATGGGGCGTGCCGGCTACCTTGAAGTCATCACCGCACAAAAAAATGCCCTCGCAGCACAAATCGAACTTACCGAGCTTAGAAAGCGCTATGGCCTTTCGTTGGTAGAGCTTTATCGCGCCTTAGGCGGCGGATGGCAATAAAGCATTGAATTAATTGTAGTTTTGATGAACCGTGTCGGGATACCTGCATACCCCGGCCGGTTCATCGAAATTTATGCGTTATTCTCTTTTTCCCCTCGTTCTTCTTTGCTTTTTCACCGGGCTTTCTGGTCAGGGCTTAGATGCCCAATGGTCGTTTGTACTCGATGGCGACCGCGACGCCGATGTGCAGGATTTGGCGGTAGATGCTCAGGGCAATACATACGTAGCCTTCGATTATGGAGGAAGCTTATCCATCAAAGGGCTCAAAACCAAGCTGCCCTATTCGCCACATGTACACGGCGCTTTACTCAAACTAAGTCCGCAAGGGAAGCCTTTATGGGTTCAGGTTATTCGATCGGCCAACGACAATCGGGTAAATGCCATCACCATTGCCCCTAACGGCGATGTTCTCGTTGCCGGATTTGCCGATGGCCTCGTGCGCTTTGCAGCAAACCGCGATACCATCAGGCTTGGCCGTGAAAAGGCGAAAAACGAATACCACCACCCGCAAGCGCTTTATTTGGCCCGGTATTCACCCGAAGGACACTGTAAATGGGTTCATTTTCAGCCCGTTAAAGGCTTTGGTCAATCGTGCGATGTGGCCATCAACAGTCGTGATGAGGTGTTTTATGCCTTTCATTATTATGGCGATTTCGGTGGAAAGTACGGCTTGCCTCTTCGCAAACACGACGATGAGCTATTGGTGATGCAACGCCTCGACGGTGCCGATGGAAAAGTGCTGGGAACTCAAACCAGGGAAGGAGCTCCACTGGGTAGTTATATTGTTTACTATAACCTGGAAACCGATCAGCGCGACAATGTGTATGAATATGGGATTTTCCGCAAGTCGATTCATATCGGTAGCGGCGATAGCCTGCTCAACGATGGATACTATGACGGAGTGGATGCCTTTCTCATCAAGTACAACGCCCAGGGTGAACGGCAATGGGTGCGGCAAATTGGCGGACAGAACTATCAAATTATCAAAGATTTAAAGGTGGATCAATTGGGCGAAATCCACCTGACAGGTTATTTCACGTATGAATGTGTGTTTTCTGATGGTGTGAAGCCGGTGCAGAAGTCTAAAGTAGAAAGTGAAGGCGGAAGTGAATTTTTCTACTTTCGTCTCGATTCGGGGGGCGAGCTCATTCAGAACGAGTTTATTCATTCCCTTGGCTACCGTTTCATCAGTGGAATGTCGCTTGCTTTGGGGCCCGATGATGAGGTGTTGATTTTAGCCAACACCAACGATACTATTCGCTACCAAAATCAACGACTTGATTCTCAATCGGGGTCTGAACAAATTTGGCTTTCCCAATGGTCGCAGGGACAAATGCAAACCATGAAAATTCCTTGCGTAGCGCCCAAAGGATTCATGGTGGCGCGGAAGATTGCCAGTCGGGAAAATGCCTGGGCCGCAGCCGGTTTGTATTTTGGCGAGGGTTCATATATTGAAACCCCGAATGGTCGGAAAAGTCTCCCATTGGAAGGCCACAATCGAAATACCGTAATTTGGGGAGGCGCCATGCGAAAACACCGGAGCGTCGACACCTTACAATCGCCCAGCGTGAGTTTGGCTGAGCAGCGATCGCGCCGGCAACTGATTGAATTAGAGAAACTTCAATCGCTGCTCTTGTGTCAGAAAAAAGAGGAAGAATCGCCTATTGCTCTCTGGTTTCCGGAGGTTTTGGCCGACACTGGCCGGTCGGGATGGCTTCGCGAAAATCCGTGTGGTTTGATCCTCGAAGGACAGGAAGCCTCACTCTTTCCAAACCCTAGCGACGGCCCGTTTACCCTGGCTTTAAAGGGCATGACCGGACTCGTTGAGGTCACCGTTTTTTCGCAATCGGGCAAGCTCATGATGAGTAGGGTAGTGGAAGGTCTTCAACTCGAGCAAACCCTGCTGTTCGACATTTCTGAATCGGCTTCGGGAGTTTATTTCGTGCGCGTTCGTAGCAATGGTTACGAAAAGGTGTTGAGGTTTGTTAAAACATCCTAACTAGTCCAAGGTCAAACTCGTGATTTTCCTGGTTTTTTCTCTTACGTGAATGTTATCCACTAACCTATATCAACTCTAGCTTTCAGCCTTCGCATTTCCCCAGCGATTCAGCGTGAGTTTGAGAGCGAGAGCGATTCACGTCATTGATGATATCTTTCTTTCACTAATAAGTCCCGTTTTACCGCGAAGTATCATCTCTCTCCCGCGGAGAGAGACAGGAGAGAGAGGTGAATTCAGAGTGAGAGCGATTTCCCTTTCACCCCCAAACTCCGTCTAGCCCTGAAGTATCATCTCTCTCCCGCGGAGAGAGACAGGAGAGAGAGGTAAATTCAGAGTGAGAGGTTCTCAGTATTTCTCCCTCACCGCAACACTCAAAAGAGCACAGAAACCCCGAAATACAAAGGCCATAAGAATTCCTCCAATCGCTAAAGCCCAGTAAAACAGATTTTTCAAAGGAGGCTTCCGCTCAACAGGAGCTTCAGCTGAGGCTTTGCTTCTTGTCGTCCACCGGTTAACCAATTGCAAATCTTCATTTAAAGCGTAATGTTCAATTACGCTCGGTTGGTCGACCACAATCGATTCAGTATTCCGCTTGCTCCCTGCTGACCAGACTTTCGCCTCAAAATTCTCAGGCAGTGCAGTTAACCCAATCAGAGCTCCGAATTCTTGCGTTGTCCTATTCCCAAAATGCTTTTCTGCTTTGATGAGATTCGGATTTAACAACCCGCTTCCAATAACAACAACTGCAATCATGAATCTGCACGCCCTTTTTTCAAAATCTTCAGGGTTTGTTTGTCTTCGTGGTTTATTTTCCATAGTTCGGTGTTTTAATATCCGCGTGGTTTGTATGGTATCTTATGGAGTTCGGTAGCTTCCAGACTAAAAAAACCAAACTCCTCAGCAACACGGCCCTTGACGAGATAAATGCCCCGTCCCCGGAAAGGATAGTCGCGAATCACCTGCGGGAAATGCGTGGAGTCGAAAAAATAGCCCTCCTCATCAGTGAATGTGGCAAAGTTCATCCGGTCGCCCTTCACCGTTTTTGTGTCCTTCACCGCAACTACGTTTCCAAGCAGACTTACCTTCTTCCCGAGCAATTGGGGTAAATCTCGCGCCCTCACCAAGGGTTCTTCCGGTTTATCAACCAGTAGGAAGGGCGAACATAACGGGAAGCCCAAGAGCTCGATTTCGTCGTACGCATTTTCAATAAGCGTATCTTCCAGCGAAGGAAAACGATACTGGGGCTCCTCGGCCATAAATAGGCTGGCGGGGCGTTCGGCTTTGGCCGCCACCTTGTTCAACAGCAAATGGGCTTCCCACAATAACTCCTTCTTCGGCTTGCCGGTGAACCGGAAGCTTCCCGCACGAATCAAAATCAGCACCTGCTCCAAACCAATATTCACCCGCGATACAAAGTCGGCCAGCCCGGCGTATGGACCTCCTTCTTCGCGGTGTTGCAGAATCGCCTTTGAACTCCGTTCCTCAAGCTGGTGCAGCAACACAAAACCGAGATAAATCGATTCACCCTCAATGTGGTTCAGGTAGCGACTCCGGTTTACGCAAGGAGGCTCAATCGTAGCCCCCAACATCCGCGCTTCGTGCACATAGTCCTGCGTTTTATAAAATCCTCCGAAGTTGTTCAATACTGCCGTCATGAACTCCAAGGGGAAATGCGCCCGCAGATATAAACTCTGAAAACTCTCCACCGCAAATGAGGCCGAATGCGCCTTCGAAAACGAATAGCCCGAAAAACTCTCCATCTGCCGCCAAACCTCCATGTACACATGCTCAGGATAACCCATCTTACGGCAGTTTTCCAGAAACTTGTCGGCAACCAGCTTGAAGGCCTTGGCCGAACGAAATTTCCCCGACATTCCCCTCCGCAAAATGTCGGCATCGGCCGGGTCCAGACCCGCAAAGTGATGCGCTACTTTAATCACATCTTCCTGATACACCATCACGCCATAGGTCTCCTTCAGGATCTCCTCCATCTTCGGATGGATATACTGAAAACTGTCGGGGTGATGAAAACGGTGGATGTACTCCCGCATCATACCCGAACGGGCAACACCCGGACGAATAATCGAACTCGCCGCCACCAACGTAATGTAGTTCTCACACCGTAACTTGCTCAGCAACATCCGCATAGCGGGCGACTCTACATAAAAACAGCCCATCGTCCGGCCCTCCCGAATCAGGCGCTTTACCTCTGGATCGCGCTTAAATAACGACACCTGCTGAATGTCGACGTTCCGCTGCCGATTCTCCGCAATGAGCTCTACGGCCTCCCGGATGTGCCCAAGTCCGCGCTGACTGAGTATGTCGTATTTATACAACCCGGCCTCCTCCGCTACATACATGTCGAATTGCGTGATTGGAAAACCCTTGGGCGGTAATTGAGTGGCGGTATGACAAAATATGGGATCCTCCGTAATCACAACACCGCCGGCATGAATCCCTAAATGATTCGGCATGCCCTGAAGCAGTTTGCCATACCGGAAAATCAGCTTGCCAATGCGGTCGAGCTCCGCCGGCTCCTTGCGCTGGGCACTCAACTGATCAATCTCCGGCCCGGGCAAACCAAATACCTTCCCCAACTCGCGAATCACCGCCTTCTCCTGAAAGGTTGTATACGTCGCCAGCAGAGCCGTATGCTCCCGGCCATAGCGCTGAAAGATGTACTGCAAAACCTCGTCGCGGTCGCGCCACGAAAAATCAATATCGAGGTCGGGCGGCGAGCTGCGGTGCATGTTGATGAAGCGCTCAAAATACAAGTCGAGCTCTACCGGATCCACATCAGTAATCCGAAGACAATATGCCACAATACTGTTCGCTCCACTACCGCGACCAACATGGTAAAATCCGCGGTGACGAGCATAGCGAACGATGTCTTCCGTAATCAGAAAGTAAGGCGTAAAGCCAAGCTTATCAATAACCTCCAACTCATGACGAACTCGCCTCGCCGCTTCACGGGTATTCTTGCCGAAACGATACACCAATCCATCCATACTCAGCTTTTCCAATAGCTGCCGGTCTTGATGGGCCGATCCGGTGAAGGTTTTCTTGTTCTTCGAAACCCCAAAGGCATAGCCGAAGCCGCAATCCTCCAACAACCTCATGGTGCGCGAAATCAACTCCGGATACCCCGCAAAAGCAGCCACCAAACCACTCTGCTCCATCCAAAATCCACGTGTGTCGCTGTCTTCTCTCCGCTCCATCTTGCTCAACAAAGTGTTCGAATCAATCGCCCTGAGCAAACGATGCACATTCCGCGCAGTCTTGTCGGCAAATGTCATGGTATGTAAAATCACCGACTTTTCCCATAACGCCTTCGATGGCTTTTTGTATTGACGAAGCATCTCAGGCCTGATGCCCACGTATTCATGCGGCCGTAAAGCCCGATCCGGCAAATCTTCCCGCGGATAAATCACATATATATGTCCTTCCCAATCGGCCGGCGCTTCCTCCGCTAAAATCTCTCCATCCGTCAACTTTCGCGACAGCTGACGGCAAATCAACGCATAACCCTTCGCATCACGCGCCAGCGCTATGTATTGCGTACGCTCACCTTCCCGGAATTCCACACCCACTACGCCATGAAACCCGACATCTTCCGCGTGCTTCAAAAACGACAAACAACCCGATGTTGTATTGATGTCGGTTAGCGCCGCCGAAGTATAGCCAAGCTCCATAAGCCCATCAATCAACGATTCGGGCGAATGGGCGCCATAGCGCAGGCTAAACCAGGAGTGACAGTTGATCATAATCTTTGACGCAAATATAGTCAATGACTAAAAAAGCGTCAAGTGAAAAATGAAAATTGTTCATAAATCCGTCGGCAAGCGCTCCTCACCACAGCTCCCCGAAAACCGTCTGAAACGTATTTTCACCGCATGAGCAACCTTCTGCTTATCGCCATTTGTCTTGTCGCCGGACTGCTCCTGAATCGCTTCCGACTCTTTCCCGCACAAGCACATCTGGTGCTCAATCAGTACGTTATATGGCTGGCCATACCGGCTTTGGCGCTCGCACATGTGCCCCAGCTAAAACTGAGCGCCGCCGCACTCTTGCCGGTACTTTGCGCGTGGATTGTATTCGGGTGCTCCTGGCTGATTTTTGCAGCACTCGGCCGAATCCTCCGCTGGCCGCCCAAACTCACCGGAGCGCTCATTCTCACGGCTGGTCTCGGAAACACCGCCTTCGTTGGGTTCCCGCTCATCCAAGCCTGGTTTGGAGAAGCCGGACTTCAGATCGCTGTCCTTGTCGATCAGCCCGGCACCTTTTTCATCGTTTCAACACTCGGTGTACTCGTGGCCGCTCACTATTCTGGACGTGCCGTTCGTCCCGCCAGCATGGCCCTGCAGCTACTTCAATTTCCGCCATTTGTGGGCTTTTGCCTCGCACTGCTACTCAATTTGGCCAATATTAACCTCCCAACAGTACTGCACGAAGCCCTCCGCGGAATAGCCCTAACAATAACGCCTGTAGCCCTCGTCTCTGTTGGCATGCAGGTTCGATGGCCCGGCACAAGCCAGCATTGGCCCTTCCTCTTTGCCGGCCTTAGTTATAAACTCATTTTCGCCCCCCTCATCATTGCACTAATTTACACTTATCTGTTTCGTTTAGAGGGTGTTGCACTTCGTGTGTGTATTCTCGAATCAGCCATGGCCACCATGGTTACCGCCGCCATTTTAGCCTCTTCTTACGGACTCAAACCGCGGTTTAGCAGCCTGATGCTCAGCCTCAGCATACCCATTTCGCTGCTCACCGTACCACTTTGGAATTGGCTACTTAACCAAATTCTCCCCAAATTAATTCGTTAAATGCTCATATTTATCGCTTGGGCGTGCCGGCATTTTAAGCCCTCGTTACATTGATAGTTCTGTATTCGCCGTCGCGCTTTTCGCTGCAATACGCGCCCACGCAAATACCCTCCCTGCGCGCATTTTCGCTGCAATCGCTCACGAAAACTGTATCGAACCACTGCGAGAATCATCAGTACATTCGATTTACTTTACGATTTAGAATTTTATCTTAGGGTTGGTTAATGTAATTGCTGTTGCACGAGCATTGCGCCACGGATTGAAGCCGGCAGCGCCCGGGCGCGGAGCGATCCGGGACTAAGGCGAAAAGCCGGGTGCCCGGAAATAATGCTCAATTTAACGATAGGCTGAGCGAGGCAGGCGCCCAAATAAAAATTAATGTTAAGAAGTAAATCTTCAGTGGATTTTTTAATTATCCACCATTTATTTACGACATGCTTGATGTTTAGAATTAAGTCGCTTCGGGAATTGCAGCTATTGAGTAATTTGAAAATTAAAATCGGTCTTTTTTGCAGCAAATCAGTTTTTTTTCTGTCAAAATGACTAGTTGGATTTGCTGTTTCTGCTGGTTTGGCAGAGAATTATTTATGGCGGTGAATTTGACAAAAGCCCGCAGCATTATACGCCATGAATCTCAACCAATTCACCATTAAAGCCCAGGAAGCCGTGCAGCAAGCACAGCTCTTGGCCACTCAAAATACCCAACAAGCCATCGAAACCGGACACCTTTTATTAGGTATTCTGCAGGTTGATGAGCATGTGCTCCCATATCTCTTTAAAAAATCGGGAGTCAACACCGCTGCCTTACAATCAGCCCTGCAAGCCATCGTTCAAGGCTATCCGAAAGTAACAGGAGCGCAGCCTTATTTAAGCCAGTCCGCTCAACAAGCGCTTACCAAAGCCATCGGGCTTATGCAGGAAATGAAAGATGAGTTTGTAACCATCGAACATATTACCCTGGCAATACTTAACGGAAACGACGCTGTTGCCCGATTACTCAAAGATGTAGGTCTAAGCGAAACCGTTTTGCGTACTGCAATTCAAGAATTGCGTAAAGGACAAAAAGTAACTTCTGCATCTTCTGAAGAAACCTATAATTCGTTGAATAAATACGCAAAAAATCTCAACGAATTGGCGCGTTCCGGAAAGTTAGACCCTGTAATTGGTCGTGACGAAGAAATTCGCCGTGTATTGCAAATTTTATCACGACGTACTAAGAACAATCCAATTCTTATCGGGGAGCCCGGTGTAGGTAAAACCGCAATCGCAGAAGGCCTCGCACACCGCATCGTGAATGGTGATGTACCGGAAAATTTAAAGTCAAAACAAATCTATTCGCTCGATATGGGAGCACTCATTGCAGGTGCGAAATACAAAGGCGAATTTGAGGAAAGGCTGAAGGCTGTTGTCAAAGAGGTAACCTCATCCGACGGTGATATTGTATTGTTTATCGACGAAATTCACACTCTCGTTGGAGCTGGTGGCGGTGAAGGAGCCATGGATGCGGCCAATATTCTAAAACCAGCCCTGAGCCGAGGCGAACTCCTCGCCATTGGGGCAACAACGCTCAACGAATACCAGAAATATTTCGAAAAAGACAAAGCCCTGGAACGCCGTTTTCAAAAGGTTTTAATTGACGAGCCCGATTCAGCTGATGCCATCTCAATTCTCCGTGGACTAAAAGAAAAATACGAAAACCACCATCAGGTCTTAATTAAAGATGAAGCTATTATTGCCGCCGTTGAAATGAGTCAACGCTATATCAATGATCGTTTTTTGCCCGATAAGGCTATCGACCTCATCGATGAAGCAGCATCCAAATTACGGATGGAAATTAATTCATTGCCGGAAGAATTGGATGAACTCGAACGTCGAATCCGTCAGCTTGAAATAGAACGTGAAGCCATCAAACGAGAAAACGACGATAAAAAATTAAATCAGCTCAATGAGGAAATTGCGAATTTAAGCGAAGAACGCGCTGCTTTCCGCGCCCGTTGGCAAAGCGAAAAAGACATACTCGACCGAATTCAAAAAGCAAAAACACAAATCGAAAATTTTAAGTTTGAAGCGGAACAAGCTGAAAGAGCCGGTGATTTTGGAAAAGTAGCCGAAATCCGGTATGGTCGAATTAAGGAAGCAGAAAATGAAATTGTCCACCTGCGCGAACAGTTGGCCCAGTCGCAGCAAGGAAAAGCCATGATCAAGGAAGAAGTTGATGCCGAAGATATTGCAGGTGTGGTGAGTCGTTGGACCGGAATACCGGTAAATAAAATGCTCCAAAGTGAACGCGAAAAATTATTGCATCTGGAGGCTGAATTACACAAACGCGTAGTTGGGCAAGATGAAGCCATTGAAGCAGTTTCCGATTCCATTCGCAGAGCCAGAGCCGGTTTACAAGATAAAAAACGACCAATTGGAAGCTTTATTTTCCTAGGCACTACCGGCGTAGGTAAAACAGAATTGGCCAAAGCACTCGCGGAATTCCTTTTCAACAACGAACAAGCCATGACGCGAATCGATATGAGTGAGTACCAGGAACGACATACTGTAAGTCGACTGGTTGGTGCGCCTCCGGGCTATGTGGGCTACGACGAAGGTGGTCAACTTACCGAAGCTGTGCGCCGGAAGCCCTACAGTGTAGTTTTACTCGATGAGATTGAAAAAGCCCATCCCGACGTGTTCAACGTGCTATTGCAAGTGCTCGATGATGGTCGATTGACCGATAACAAAGGCCGTGTGGTGAATTTTAAGAATACAATCATCATCATGACCTCGAATATTGGTTCTCATTTAATTCAGGAAACTTTCGAAAATATAATTGATTTCGAGCGTGAAGAGCTTTATGCAGAAGCCAAGGTTAAGGTGTTCGATTTATTGAAAAAAACAATTCGACCTGAATTTCTAAACCGTATCGACGACATCATTATGTTTCACCCGCTCAATCGGGAAAATGTTCAGGCCATTGTCAATATTCAATTCCAAGGTGTACAGAAAATGCTTTCCGAACAAGGTTTTACACTCGAAGCAACGCCCGAAGCGCTTTCGTGGTTAGCAGAACTGGGCTATGATCCGCAATTTGGTGCCCGTCCGGTAAAGCGATTGTTTCAGCGTAAAGTGCTCAATGAGCTAAGCAAGCAGATTTTAGGTGGCACATTGTCGAACGACCAGCCAATTGTTCTCGATGTGATCGAAAATCATTTGTTTTTCCGTAATGCTAAGGTAGCTGTAAATTAGGTAGTTAGTTTGATTGTTGAGTAAATTGAAGGCGGCTTCGGAATCACTTCCGGAGTCGCTTTTTGTGCAAAGCCGAAGGTGCGCAATTCAGCTTTGTTATCTTTGTTGTCCCAATCAAACTAGTGTATGTATCGTCAACCCAAGCGAAATCTCACCACTTTGGGTGAGTTTATCATCGATAAGCAGGCTGACTTCCCTTTTGCCAAAGGTGAATTGTCGAGTTTGTTAAGCGACATTGCCATCGCTGCTAAGATTGTAAACCGTGAGGTAAACAAGGCCGGTTTGGTCAATATTCTCGGTGAAGCGGGCTCTGAAAATGTGCAGGGAGAATCGCAGAAAAAGCTTGATGTCTTTGCCAATGAGCAATTTCTTGCAGCCTTAGCCACCGGGGGCGAATGCGCAGGTGTGGCTTCCGAAGAAAATGATGAAATCATTTTATTTGAAGGGGCCTCAAGTTCTGGGAAATATATCGTGGCCATGGATCCGCTCGATGGCTCTTCCAACATTGATGTGAATGTTTCTGTGGGAACCATTTTTTCCATTTATCGCCGTAAAACGAAAAACGGTCCTGCAACAGTCGACGATTTTCTCCAGCCCGGGTACGACCAGGTGGCTGCCGGCTATGTGGTATATGGCTCCTCAACAATGCTTGTGTATACCACTGGTAACGGGGTAAATGGATTTACGCTTGACCCTTCGATTGGAGAATTTTGCCTCTCTCATCCCGATATGCGCATTCCATCGGGCGGTAACATTTACTCGGTAAATCAAGGGAATTTTGTACATTTCCCCGAAGGCGTTAAACGCTATATTAAAAGTTTGCAAATCGACGATAAAGCCAATAAGAAACCCTATACACTCCGGTATATTGGTTCTTTAGTAAGCGATTTTCACCGGAATTTAATTAAAGGTGGGATTTATATTTATCCAACGACATTGGCTTCTCCTGCCGGAAAGCTGCGACTTATGTACGAATGTAATCCTATGGCCATGCTTATGGAACAGGCCGGAGGACGTGCAACAGATGGCTACCGGAATATTTTGGAAATTGAACCAACTGATATACATCAGCGTTGTCCGCTTTTTGTTGGCTCCACACTAATGGTTGAAGAGGCGATGGATTACCTCCGTCAATACAGCGACGCTGAAATGAAGCCGCAGTATATGAATGGAAAAGGGTCTTGATTCGGTGTTTGAAACAATTCAACGTAACAACTGTTAAAACCCCGCTTGACACCTGCCGAACTTTTACACCGTTTTACCGAGCACCCTGCCTTGCTCGAGTTAGGAATTCCTGCTGCAAAAAGCCGATATCATCTATTGGGAGGCGCCGGTGCCTCAATCTCTTTGATACTCGCAGCCTGGAAGTCACAGAATCAACAGCCTGTACTGGCTATTCTGCCCGATCGTGAACAGGCTGCATTCTTTTTGAACGATTTAGAAGTGCTGCTACCGCAGGATGAAATTTTGTTTTTCCCTTCAGCTTCCAAGCGGGTTTATGATCCTGAAGCTGCCGATCCAAATCAGAAGCTACTGCGCGCAGAAGTGCTTAGCCGGCTGCATGCTACATCAAAACCATTGATTGTAGTAACCTATCCTGAGGCATTGCTCGAAAAAGTGGTAACCCATGGGACACTTCAAAAAAATACGGTGCGAATTTCCCGTGGCGAGAGGCTCTCCATCGATTTTGTGAGCGACTTCCTGTATGAATATGACTTCGAACGTGTAGATTTTGTGCTCGAACCCGGGCAATTCGCAATTCGTGGAGGTATTTTGGATGTGTTTTCCTATTCGGATGAATTCCCTTATCGTATTGAGTTTTTTGGCGAAGAAGTCGACTCCATCAGGGCATTTAATCCTGCCGATCAATTGTCTAACCGAAACCTTGAATTCATCACCATAGTTCCCGATGTGCAGGGTAAAATTCTAAAAGAGAGCAGAGCCTGTTTTTTAGAGTTTATTTCACCCAATACCTCAATATGGATTCGGGAAACTGAATTACTTATCGAACGGATAGAGAAGGATTTCAAAAAGGCACAGGAGGTTTTTGATGCACAAACCGAAACAAGTATTCAACTACCACCTGAAGAATTGTTCTGTCAAGCTTCGCAAATTGTCGAATTACTAAGTGCTTTGCCTATCGTTGAAATAGGTAGCAGAGCCGTATTTCCCAATAGAAAAGTCATACAATTACACACCGAACCACAGCCATCGTTTAAAAAGAACTTTAATTTAATCACCACCAAATTCACAGAGTTTACCAATAAAAAGTACACCAACATTATTTTATCCGATAATCCTCGTCAAATAGAAAGGATTTATGCCATATTTGAGGATATCGGTAAAGAAATACGATTTACGCCAATCAATATAGCCTTAAGCGAAGGATTCATTGATCACCAGTTAAAACTGGCTTGCTTCACCGACCACCAATTGTTCGATCGATACCATCGATTCAGGCTAAAAGATGGTCATCAACAAAAAGAGGCTATAACACTCAAAGAATTGCGGGGCTTACAACCTGGCGATTTTGTAACCCACGTTGATCACGGTGTTGGCAAGTATGCCGGGCTGGAGAAAATCGATGTGAACGGTAAGCAGCAGGAAGCCATACGATTAGTGTATCGCGACAATGATATTTTGTATGTCAGCATACATTCATTACATCGGATATCAAAGTTCACTGGTAAAGAAGGAACAGAGCCTAAATTAAATAAATTAGGAAGCAATGCCTGGAATTCGCTTAAACAGAAAACCAAAAGCAGGGTAAAAGACATTGCCCGCGATTTAATTAAATTATATGCCGAGCGAAAATCAAAAAGAGGTTTTGCATTTAGTAAAGACACCTATTTACAAAATGAGCTGGAGGCCTCTTTTATTTATGAAGATACGCCTGATCAATTAAAAGCTACTCGCGATGTTAAGCGCGACATGGAGCGTGAAATTCCCATGGACCGTCTGGTTTGCGGCGATGTTGGGTTTGGAAAAACAGAAGTAGCCATTCGCGCTGCGTTTAAAGCAGTTACCGATAGTAAGCAGGTGGCAGTTTTAGTACCTACGACCATTCTGGCTTTGCAGCATTTTAGAACATTTTCAGAACGCTTAAGTGATTTACCTTGTAAAGTAGATTATTTAAATCGTTTCAAATCGGCAAAAGCACAAAAAGAAACCCTGGCGAAACTGTCGAAAGGTGAAATTGATATTTTAATCGGCACTCACCGTTTATTGAGCAAAGATGTTCAATTCAAGGATTTGGGGTTAATGATTATCGATGAGGAGCAAAAATTTGGTGTATCAGCCAAAGAAAAGTTAAAACACATAAAAATAAACGTCGATACGCTAACCTTAACAGCTACACCTATCCCGCGTACACTGCATTTTAGTTTGATGGGAGCACGCGATTTAAGTGTAATTAATACACCTCCACCGAATCGATATCCGGTGCAAACTGAATTGCACACATTCAACGAAGACATAATCCGAGAAGCCATTGCCTATGAGGTCGACAGAGGCGGGCAGGTGTTTTTCGTGAACAATCGTGTGCAAAATATTACTGAAGTTGCCGACATGATTCGTCGACTCGTTCCCGGTGTGCGGGTTTTAACCGGGCATGGACAAATGGAGGCGGAGCAACTGGAAGAAGTAATGTTGCAGTTTATTGAAGGCAATGCTGATGTATTGGTGGCCACAACTATTATTGAGTCTGGTCTTGATATTTCAAATGCGAATACGATAATAATAAATAATGCACATTTATTCGGTTTGAGCGATTTACATCAAATGCGCGGAAGGGTAGGAAGAAGTAATAAAAAGGCTTTCTGTTATTTGCTAACCACTCCGGTTTCTTTACTTACCACCGATGCCCGAAAAAGACTGAAAGCCATTGAAGATTTCGCCGAATTGGGAAGTGGATTTAATATTGCACTTCGCGATCTGGATATTCGCGGAGCCGGCGATTTACTGGGTGCAGAGCAAAGCGGTTTTATTGCCGAAATAGGTTTTGAAATGTATCACAAAATATTGGATGAAGCGATACAGGAATTAAAAGAAAGCGATTTTAAAGAATTATTTATCGAAGAGCTCGAAGAGAAGAAAAAAGTATGGGTAAGCGATTGCCAAATCGATACCGATATGGAACTGCTTATTCCTGATTATTACGTTACCAATATTACCGAGCGACTTTTACTTTACAAAGAGCTCGATAGCATAGAAAAAGAAGAAGAGCTCCAACATTTTTCAGTGAAGCTCAAAGACCGTTTTGGAGAAGTTCCGCAGCCTACACTTGAATTGGTCAATACCATCAGATTACGTTGGCTGGCCAAGGAATTGGGTTTTGAAAAAGTGGTTTTGAAACAAAAAACATGGGTTGGTTATTTTTTGCAGAATCAGAAAAGTTCATATTATCAATCGCCTCATTTCTCAAGGTTGATGCAATACATTTCCCGTCACCCAAATCGTGCACGGATGAAAGAGAAAAACAATAAACTTACCTTAGTGATGGATAATATTCGCACCATCGACCAGGCTGTTGCAGCCTTGAATGCCATGCGAACCGCCGTATACGTTGAAGTAAGTGAACCACTTTCCTGATGCACGTTTTTTACACTACCAATATTCAAGGAAAACAAGCCATCTTAAATGAAGAAGAAAGTCTTCATTTGGCTAAAGTTCTGCGCCTTCGTGAGGGCGATTTGGTGGCAATTATGGATGGAAATGGCGCGTATTATGAGGGTAGGGTAGAGCTTGTTCATGCCCGACATTCTACCGTAAACAGGCTTGAATTGCAATTATCTTCTGCTCCGCGACCCTATAAATTACACGTGGCTATTGCGCCCACAAAAATGATGGAGCGTTTTGAATGGTTTTTAGAAAAGGCGGTTGAAATAGGCATTGATCGCATTAGTCCGCTTCAAACAAAGCGCACCGAGCGCAGTACTTTAAAGAGGAATCGTCTGGAAAAGATTGTTTTAACAGCCATGAAGCAATCCAAAACACCGCTTTTCCCCCAATTAGATGAGTTACGTAGTTTTGATGAGTGGTGCACAAATTCAGATTTACCCAAAGCCCGATTTATCGCGCATTGTTTGCCCGGCCAGAAGCCGTATTTAACTCAACTGGCTGGCTCACAGCGCGAAGTGTGCGTGTTTATTGGTCCTGAAGGCGATTTTACCCCCGAAGAGGTGCAACTAGCGCTACAACATGGTTTTCAGGCGGTATCGCTTGGCGAAAGCAGGCTACGTGCCGAAACTGCTGGCATTGTCGCTTGTGCACAAATTCAAAGCATCTGGCAAATAAATCCCTAATCGGTTTAAAATTAAAAGTGTCGCTAACCCACTGCTGGATGAAGTGGTTAGCGACACTTTGCCGCCGAACGTTTTGATTTTCAGCGTTTTGTAAAGTGACCCCGGAGGGATTCGAACTGTTTTGGATTTGGCTCACAACTGCCTGATGTTATTGAACTTGCATTGTTTTTTGTGCTTAAATGGTGTCGCTGAGTTGTTGTTTTAGTCGCATGTTTTCCTGATAGCAGGTTCGTAGGTCTTCGGAAATCATGTTAATCTTCTCTAAGAGAGCGATTTTCTCTTCGGCCCAAGGCTTTACAGTCTCATACTTTGACAACGGCTCGGCAACAATAGGAGGGCCATCGACATCAGAGTAGGCTTTGCGCTTCAGTGATGCTAAGGAATTGAAGTCTAGACCGGGAATTGCATGCTGGAGGAGATACATGTTGTATAAGCTTGGAAAGCTTTCCTTGTTGCGCACATATCGAATGGTGTTTACCAGCGAATCGATCCCTTTTACGTTTTCACCGAGCACAGCTCTTGCCACTTCGGTTGGATCTAGGTTGTTAATAACCATGAGGTGATCTACCCTAGAACCTACGATTTCTAGGAATTCTTCTTTGGTTAGTATCCTGTTCATATTCTGTTCATATCTGTTGCGAATAAATCTTGCCTAACAGACAAAATCTTCGGAATCTTGAGTTGCACAAATGCAACCCCAGTAACTAATATGCAACAAATTTCGCACCCAACCAAAAACCGAACAGAGACAAGACATCGTGTTCGCGAGCTGCTCGAAGCTCTTCCGGTTGATACTCTAAGAGCGAAGCTTTCGCTGATGGACAAGACGGGTATTCCTAAACATCGATTCTATAGGATATACAACGACCCTCATTACAAGATTTCACCGGCTGACCTCATTGCGCTGGCCTCTTTTTTTTGCGTTGAAAGCGACAAAATATTCGCTAACACACAAAATCTTGAGTTGATAGTGCAACGCATAATGAGAGACTGCGAGGCTATAAGGAATCTCACAAACCCTCAACAATGAAACGCTATGAACCGCCAACCATCAACCAGCTACTCGAAGAGCTTGGGTATCCCCAGCACAAACTCGCTTCGCAGCAGTTCAGAGAAGCTTTGCTCTCGGAACATCCTGGCTATATGCCGACAGCGCCGACAACTTATTCGTTTAGGCAGGAGCTTGACAAATACGAGTCAAACCATCAAAGCGCTGGAAATGGTGGAAGCTTTTCTGAACGCCTATCCAAACATATCGCAGAGCAATCTCAACGCATTCATTTGCCGCCATCGGGATGCGATTCTGCTGATAACACCGGCGAATCAAACTAAAATTCGCGAGGCCATCAATAACCTTTAATTAAACCCACTCAAAATGATTGTACTTAACCCCTTCAATCTCCCAAATTATTTGGAGCAGATGATTCGCCAGAATATCCGCCAAGACATGGGAGAAGCACAGATTTTCGCACCCAATAAGCCATTCGACTGGATTACGTGGTTTTATTACCAACGCGAAGATTTACCCCCTGTTTACATCATCGCTCAATCAATTGTAATTCCTATCGGACTTGCAGCCATTCAGGTTGTACCGGTAGATGTATGGCAGTTTTGCGATCAAGATGAATTTTCCGCTCACAAACAAGCAATCGAGAAATGGAGAGCGCAGGAAAAAGGGTAGCATTTCAGGACCGCTTGCAGAGCATTACAGACGAGAGAAAACAGGTTCGTCAACAGGCTGAATTTGTCATTCATGGAGAGAATTATTTCAAAAAACTTCTCGAACAAATAAACCGCCTCGATAATATTCTCGACAACATGGAGAAGAAAGGCGAAAGCCCTTCGAGTCCAAACATAATATTCTGGAGTTCAATCAGAGATTCACTTGTTGCTGCTGCATTCTTCGATGATGCGCTGAATGCAGAGCGTAGATCGAGAGATTTAGCCGAAATGCAGCTAGATGTCGCCATGCAAAGAATTCGGCATCTGGAGGAACAGCTGTCCAAATTTCAAGCCGCTGAAATCCTAGAACTCAGCTCAGTGATGGGCAGCTACGAGAAGTTAATCAAAACAAAAATCAAAAACCTAAATAGAATTGGAAGCTGACGACTTTACACTACCTGATGTTCTCGATGGAATATCCGTGAAAAAACGCGGAGAGCTTAAAAGAGCAACAGAAGTAGTTCGACGAATAGAAGATGCCAGGGTTGACATTACCGGCAACCTTGGCGCGTCCTGGGAATCCATTGGATGGGCACTAAGTTACTTTGAAGAGGAAGGCCGAGAGCTTTACCATCGAGTTTCTGCCCTGGCACAGGATTACAATCGAGAAACCACCTCTGAGCAGTTCGATAAAGAGCTGGCCAAAACAAAGAAACCTAACAGCCCCGGAGGATTTTTTAAGCATGCAAAAGCCTGTGGAGTTGATGTATCCATTAAGGTGAAGATGGAAGGAGTGAAAGGCGAGGAGAAAGACGATGAGGATAAACTGAAGGAAAATTGGGTAAAGGATCTCGGTGGCAACTTGGAAGATTGGAGAGCATTCGGCCTCTGGGAACAAGATGGTTGCTATTGGTCGCTCACTGAAAAAATGAGCGAGAGACCCATCACCAACTTTGTGATGCGAATACTTTACCACTTGCGCCTTTCACGCTCTGAGGCTTACAAAATCATTCATATCAAAAACGTGTTCGGCTACGAGCACACCATCGAAATGAATACCGATGATTTTGTTTCGACAGGAGCTTTCCGGAAGTGCCTTCTCAGGTACGGACACTTCCTATTTAAAGGCACCGATTTCGACCTACACAAGCTCCACGACAAGCTTTTGCGCGAGGATAAGGATGCTCGACCCATTCGCTCACTTGGATACGATAAGAAGTCTGGTTTATGGTTTTTCGCCAACGGCCTTTGTGAGTGCACCCGCGATGGACATTTTAAGCCAGTAGATCAGTTCGGGATTATCGAGCACAACCAGCAGCATTTTTACATTCCGGCGATGTCGAAAATCAATGAGGAAGAGGAAGAGGAGAACGAAAACGACAAACGATTCATTTACCAAAAGGCAACTGTATCGTTTGAAACCTGGGCGAGTATCTTCTGTAAAGTTTACGGTCGCCGCGGCTGGATGGCCATCGCCTTCTGGTGGAGTGCCCTTCACTTTGATGTGTTCAAACCCATCACCAAAGGCTTTCCGATTCTCAATTTTTACGGACAAAAATCGAGCGGAAAGGGAGCGATGGCCGAAAGCCTGATGAAGCTTTTCGGGCTTGGACAAAATCAACTCATGCTCGGTGGCCCATCCACTGTAAAGGGGATGATGCGTAAGCTGGCCAATCTGAAAAACTCACTGGTGTGGTTCGATGAATTCAAAAACTCAATCGACCCGAAAATCATTGAAACGTTGAAAAATATCTGGGACCGTATCGGATACGAAAGAGCCGCCACCGATAATACTTCGCGCACCAAAGGAACATCGGTGAACTCTGCAGTGATTCTATCAGGTCAGGAAATGCCAACCGGCGAGCCGGCACTATTTAGCCGTGTGATCTTCCTACAGTTCGACAAGCTCACACTCACCGACCAGGCGCGCGAATTATTCGCGAAGCTCTCAAGCATCGAACAAGCCGGAATTAGTTCCCTAACCATAGAAGCGCTATCGTTCCGACCGGATATTGAAGAGAAAATTCAATCCTACTTTGAACAGGAGCTCGCTTATGTGGTAAAGGAATCCAAAGGCGGTGAAAACATCGAGCGCATTACCAAAAATTACTCTCTGATTTTGGCATCAGCCCGGGTGTTGGCCGAGTGCATGAAGGTGCCATTTACCATGGATGAGTTTCGCACTTACACCATAGAGCTGATGAAGGCTCAGCTCGCCATCGCATCCGGAACAGACGACTTGAAGAAATTCTGGGAGATTGTCGAAATGCTTTTCAACCGCGGATTTATTTCAGAAGGAGCGGACTTTGAAATCGAAGATGGTAAGCTTTACATAAGGCTAATCAATATCTACTCGGAATATGCCAAAGAGCTGAGGATGCGAAA
This sequence comes from Bacteroidota bacterium, assembly GCA_027483445.1. GTDB lineage: Bacteria > Bacteroidota > Bacteroidia > M30B66 > M30B66 > CAMCXT01. Next base: position 113,697 of record JAIXUS010000085.1, read on the forward strand.
CGACCCCAACTTATTGGCTAAGCCTACCCTTGAGAATTATCTGCAAAACGATTCTCGGACATTTATTGATAAGCGCAAAAAAATGTTCTCAAACGGTTCATACACCCACACTTGGGTTTTTAATTATGCGCTGCTCGATATAAATCTAATTCGCGCCGCTACCAAGGAAGATGCACAGGTTCAAATGGAGAAGCATGGAGTTAATGTGGCTGAGTACAGTAAAGAGAAAAAGGCGTTCCAAGCATCGTTTCAGGAAGCGCTCGGAGAATCTGAAAACCTTGATTTTTAAATAAACCCACTCAAATGATTTACGCGATGATTTACATCAAAACCCACAACGGGAATAGCCTTGCACCTGTTGGAATTCACTTCACTGTTGTGGAAACCTACAACGGTTCGCGCATAAACGCTGGTTGGGTTTGGTGTCCGAAAGTTATCAGTTCACCACGAAATTTCCAAAGGACTGCGAGCTCAAATTTTCCCCCAAAACCCAACTGGCGATTATGCGC
>JAIXUS010000013.1 GCA_027483445.1 Bacteroidota bacterium
ATTTTGATTTCTTTGTACCAAATTTTGTGGATGAAACTCGATATTCTTGCATTTGGGGCTCACCCCGATGACGTTGAGATAAGTGCCGGCGGAATGCTGATTTCGGAGGCCCGGAAAGGAAAGAAGGTTGGACTGATCGACCTTACAATGGGTGAGATGGGTACCCGGGGCACCGTTGAAATTCGGAGAAAGGAGGCCGCCGATGCTGCGCGAATCATGGGTTTGAGCATACGCGAAAATTTGGAGATTGCCGATGGGTTTATCGAAACCAATGCAGGAAATCTCGAGAAGGTGATTCGCGCCATTCGCAAGTATCAACCCGACGTTGTGCTTACAAACGCGCCCAACGACCGCCACCCTGATCATGGCCATGCAGCCTCGCTTGTGGTAGACGCCTGTTTTAAGTCGGGACTGAGAAAGTATCGTGTCGACGGCACCGGTGAGAACGCTTGGCGCCCACGGATGGTGTATCAATACATGCAATTTTACATTCACAAGGCCGACTTTATTTACGATATAAGCGAGGTGATGGAGGAGAAGCTGGCTTGCATCCTCGCCCATGAGTCGCAGTTTTACAATCCCAACTCGAATGAGCCGCCCACAGTGATTGCCTCAAGGCAGTTCAAAGAGCACCTCAAAGCCCGCTGTTTGGAGTATGGATTACAGACCGGGTTTGAGTACGGAGAGCCCTTTATTGTGCTGCGGCCTCCGGGCGTGAAGGATTTAGGCGGACTGTATTAAGCCCGGACTTCACACACACATTTTGGGTTAAGTGTTTTTTGGGCGTTCCCCCTGAAAAAGGGGTCGCGCTATCCATTGCAAGTCCGCGCCCACCCGCCAAAGCCTTGCGCATGCGGGCTTTCCATTGCTATCGCTAACGCGAGCCTCCTATGATTGTGTTGTGTGGTTTGGAAGTTTTGGGGTTTGGCCGGGGTTTCAATGGGGAGATTCCGCAGGGGGCCGCCACTCCTCCTCCCCAGTCTCAAGATCGGAATTCCCAAAACTCAAAACAAGCGTTAAACGTTTATAAACGTTTAATTTTCAACAGATTCGTTCGTAACTTGATTTGATGCTTTGCCCGGCATTCCCGAACTTGAAATCCGGGAGGGGACACCTGTTTCCCGTTTTAAAAACCGGGCTTGCCGAAAAGGCCCCAATCGTTTTATTCAGTGCACTTTAGGCCATGACTGAACGGGGCCAGGTGCATGGATTTTTGGTTTGGGTATCGGGGATCCATGCAGTGCTGAATTTTTAAGGCTTAGTTTTTCGTAGCGTAAACGGGGCATTCGCTTCGTTGGCTGAGGCGAGGATTTACCTCGTTTCTGACTATTTCGGTAGTACCTTAATGTTAGGCCATTGGGAACTTGAAGAACTGCCCGCGGCATCTTGAATTCCCAACGCTGCATTACATCAGTTTCGATATTGAGTTTAGGATACCTTCCACCGATTTGGCTTCCAGCTTAGAAAATGCAAACCATTTTTTGCCCAAATCTTTGAGCGAAGCGCCCAGGTGGTAAACCTCTTTGCTGTCAATAATCAAAAAGCGGTCGTGACTTTGGGTAAACACCTTTGCTTCAAAATTGCCGTATTGTTCATTGGCCTTTTGAAGGTCTAATTGCAGTTGTTTGCTAATGACTTTGGTAAGCAAATGAATCTTTACGCCTTTGTTCCTTTTGGCTAAATGGGTAAGGGTAGTTTCGTCAACGTAATTATCAATAAGCGCAATACTTTTCTTGGCCGTTCGGATAATTTTCGAGGCGAGCTCGTAGGCATCAAACACCTGTCCGTCGAAAAAAACACCTTGGGTGGGAATAAGTTGGGTGCTGATTTGAAGTTCAATTTGGTTTACCTTATCCGAAATGGCTTGCACATTTTCCTCAATGCGGTTCATGCGGTTGTTGAGGGCGTAACCTTTTAACAGGTAATCTTTCAATACACGCGTTGCCCAAATACGGAACTGGGTTCCTTGTTTGGATTTTACCCGATACCCTACAGAAATAATAACATCGAGGTTGTATAGCTCTATCTTACGTTTAACCATTCTGCCTCCCTCTTTTCGAACTGTCAAGGATTCCTTGACGGTTGGACCCATCTCTAATTCGCCTTCCTTAAAACAGTTATTGATGTGTAAGCTGATGTTTTGTTTGGTTTGATTAAACAGGAGTGCCATTTGTTGTTGCGACAACCACACCGTGTCGTCTTCAAGTTGCACTTCAATGTGCTCAACCGATTCATTCGGCCGATAAATAATGATTTCGTTTTTCATTGTATCATGAATGTTTTTATGGATTTATAATTTCAGCACTTTCCTTATTCAATAGGCTCATTGCTGCAAATTTATCGCGTGCGGAGCAACGTTTGACTTCTTCTGTTCAGTTTGAATTATTGCGCGCCAGGCAGAAGTGTCATTGGTGTTTTGGGAATATTCGAAAAACCCGGTGTGGTTAATCCACATTCCAAGGTTTTGGTATTTCGGGGCCTTCAGCTGCTAAGACGCTGAATGATTATTGGTTGAAAAACTCTGCTACGCGTTTTCGTTGCCTTCAGGCTTGTTCTTTCGAAAAAATTAAGTCGGTTTTTGTTTATGTATCGGTAAATATTTAATGAAGAATATCCGATATTAAAGCTGCGACTTTCTGTTTTGTTTTGGTGCTTCATATTGGTTGGCCGCTTGGCTCCAGCACACCATCCGTTTCTCCCCAGCACCCGAAATGTTCGCGCCAGCGACAGCAGCCGGCAGCCCCCGAGCGCGGAGCGGCGAGGGGCTACAGGCGAATGGCGCGGTGCCCGCGACGAAATGCTTAGGCGAACCGTACTGATGAGCGAGGCAGGCGCCCAACAGAATAGCAATACAGGAATGTAGGCCTCCCTGCATCGATTGAGGCCAAAAAAAAGCCGCAACGGGTTCGCTGCGGCTTTTTGTGGTGTTTCGTGCTAGTTTAGAAGAAGCGGTAACGCTTGTCCTCTACGTTGGCTTTTTTCAACAAGCTGTTGTACACGCCCATATCGACGCGGTTTTGACTGTTGGAGGCCAATTGCTTTTTCATGCCCGACAAATCGGTGGGCACAGGAGGCGCTTCGGTTACGCTTTGCGTTACGTACACATATACACCCATGCGCCCGCGAACAGGCTTGGAGAGTACGTTGGCTTTAGCGTAAGGAATGGCGCCTACAAGCTTGGGCTCGAAGCCGTAGCCGGGAATTGAGAATGACCCGAAGCTAACCGTTTGCACGGTATCTGCCGCAATGTTGAGTTTGCCGGCCAAGGCATCGATGCTGGTGATTCCGGCAACGCTCATTTCTTTTTCGAACTGGTCGGCTTTCTTCTCGCGCTTCACCATTGGCTCCATTTCTTCCTTGATTTGTTCCATTGGAGGAATGCCTTTGTTTCTCACGCCGGTAAGTGCAGCCACAACATATTTGCCTTCAAACTCCATCACTTTAGAAACGGCATTCACTTCTGTTTCGTCGTTAAAGGCCCAGGTAACAAGCTCGCGTGAAGCGGCAAGGTCGTTCACCTGGCGGTCGCTTGGACGAACACTAGGTGCTTTCACCACGAAGAGTTTTTGCGCCTCGCTTGTTTTTTTGAAGGCTTCGTAGTTCTCAGAATTCACAGCAAAATCGTTGGCTTTGGCAAATACGGCCTCATTTGTTTTTGAGGAAGCCTCAACTGGACGAGTTACGAAAACCACTTCCGCCTTGCTGGTCGCTCTTGTTTTGTCCTGAATATTAATGAGGTGCGCCCCGAACTGGGTTTTTACCACCACTAAGTCGCCAACATTGCCATTAAAGCAGGCATCGTTAAACTCAGGAACCATTGTACCTTCGGTGAAGAAACCAAGATCTCCGCCAGAGCTTTTAGAGCCCGGGTCTTCGGAAATCAATGAGGCCAAGGCTGCGAAGTCGCCACCGGCTTTAATCACATTCTTTAAGCTGTCGGCTTTCGCCACTGCTTTTTCAGCCGGTAAACCGTTGGCTGTAGAAATAAGGATGTGGCGGGCTTTTACAGAGTCTGAGGTTGTTTTGAAGCCACGGAGTTTAGCCAGTTTCACAGATTCACCGTCAACAAAAGGTCCGTAAACAGAGCCCGGCGTTCCTGAAAACACGGCTGAATCGATTTGAACATTCAGCTTTCCGCGCTTAACACGATCTACACGGAAGTTTTCTGAGGAGTTCGCATTCACAAAAAGGGTGTCGTTGCTGGCTGTTTGAAACTGCTCCTTGAGCTTGGTCATACTGGCCATGAGCTCAGCGCGGTCTTCAGGGGTTGGACTAACCTGAAATACTACATACTCGAGGCGACGCATTTCGTCGTTTTGCTCAAATTCATGCTTGTGCTCGTCGTAATACTTTTTGAAATCTTCGTCGGTAACCTTTACGGTTGAGTCAGGCACGACGTCGTAGCGTTTTACCAAAAGTCGGTATTGTGCGTTGCGGTTCTTTTCTACAAAGTCGCGCTTTGCGAAAGCCGTAGGAACGTAAATCGACTTCTTAATTAATGCGTAGTACTTGTTTTTTCTACGCTGCTTCATCAAAGAGTTTTCAAACTGCGCCCACGATTCGCGGAATTTACCATCGGGGTCGTTTTCTTCGCTGAGCTGGGTTTTCAGGAAGCGGATCACGCGGTTGCGGTCGAATTGCTTGGTGATTGAATCTTGGAAAATCGGAATTTGCTGAACCTGAGGATCAACATTGTCACCTTGAACTAGGTCGAAGAGTTCATCTTCTGAAACCTGCACGCCGGCTTTGTCGAGCTCTACATTAAACAAATACTCGTCGAGGTATTCGTTCCAGATTTCATTGAGGAGTTGTTGACGGGTATTTTCGTCCACACCGGCGGCGTTCTGGTTGCGCTTGTAGCGCTCTTCTGCTTCGGTAAGCTTGCGGGCAAATTCTTCACCCGACACGCTATTGCCGTTGATTTCACCGACTTCGTTAGCACTTCCACTGAAGATGCTTCTTCCGGATGACAATAAATCCTGTAATACGAAGGAGAGTAATGCAAGCCCGATTACTACAACAACGATAGTTCCGGCACGTGAGCGAATTCTTTCTAAAACAGCCATTTGAGAGGTTTGATCAAATTTATTTTCGGGCTGCGAATATACGTATTCTTGGAAAAAATCCTATTTCGTGTTATTCACAGCGTTTATGGTGATAATTGTTTAGGTTTTTTTATTGGGGTTCGCCGGACCGCTGCGTTTGCGCTGATAACGGCGCAGAATGTACATCACCGTTGCTCCGGCAGTACCGAAAAACGGGATTCTTGAAGCTTCATATTGGTTGTTCACAATCATCCAAATGCCAATAATCGCTAAAACTATCGCCACGGAAAGCCAAAACAGCTCCATAATGCGAAACATGGTGTTCTGATTCATTCTTTTAAGGTTACGATTCCTCTGATTTTTACGATACGATAACTGCTGAAATCTTGATTCGATTCAAACCCATCTCCATAAATAACCTCCTCAGCAGAGGTAATCTTGCTAAACTTTTCGGAGTAAATCCGCCCCGACTTTTGGTCCCAAATCAATTCTTCGGTATTCAGCTTTTTGCCCTCTTTGTTCCAAAGCTGCACATCGTTCCGGGCAATCATTTTGTCTTGTTTGGTGTAGCTGATGGCATACCGTGCTTTAAGCTGTCCGCCTTCGCTGCCGTCAGATTCGTAAAACAAAACCTGGAGGCCTTCCGGGAATTCAACATACTCTTTTTCTCCAAGGTAGGTGTCGCGCTGAGGTGCACGAATACGCGATCTCAGTCGGGCCGAGTCGGAATACAGCATTTCAACATTGCGGGTTGATGACACGGGAAACAAAGTGTCGCGCGTTTGCCGGCGTACCTCTTCCACATCGTTTGTACAACCGATGCAAATAACACTGAGCATCATCAGCAACAGGCGGTACATCAATCGAATCGGGATTGAATAAACCAACGGTCGTTGAGCGAGAAGGTTAAACTCACTCTCACAAAACGCTCTCTAATCAAATTCTGTTCTATGGCACCACGCTGGCCCGCTGTAATGGCCAGGTTAATCATGCTTCTGGCCGGCTTGCGATAATAGGTAGGCACCTCAATGGGTAGTCCAAAGCCGAGGGTAATTCCCGTTTCGGGGATGGCTCTTCCGGCCAGCCTCAAATACCCGTCGCTGTAGTAGCCGCCCAGTCTGTAAGCTGCTTTTCGAATGCCACTTCCTTTCTGGTTGGCTCCGGGTGTCCACTGCAGCCCGGCCGAGACGCGATAAGCCGAGCGTACCGAATCGCTCCGGCCAAACATGCTGAAGCCATCCCAGTCATGCATCTGGTACTCGGTCGTGAAAAGCCACTTTTGCGAGGTGCTGCCCAAGGCAAATCCGGCGGCAAGCCGCGATGGCATCACAATGCTCCCTTGTTCATTGTCGCGAAAAAGGATGGTATCGCGAATGGTTCCAAAATCGGCTGTACCAAAGAAGGTTTCAGCCACATAGGTTTCGAAGGCTCTCACAGACATTTGTGGTGCATAACTTAAGCCTAACCTCATGTGCAATGAGTCGCGCAGTGGCGCTTTAACCCGTTCGGCCGTGCCATCACCCGAAAGGCCCGAAATCTTTCGGCGGCCTCTGAAGCTGTGGTGAAATGTAGCCCCGAAGTTTAAGTCGTAGCCCGAAAGCCTCGACGATCCGGTAATGCTAGATGCCCGAACAAGTGAGGCTTGGTCGGGAAAGGTAACCTGACTGCTATAGCTGGTTCTGCCGAAAAGCAGTCTCCCGGTAGCTCCAAGGGCCAACTTGCGAAACACTAAAAATGAATTGGTAAAGCTTAAACCCGAAAATCCGCCACTTCCTAAATAGGTGAACAGAGTTTTTCCTTCCGGTGTATCAGATGCGGTACTGTCGCGCAGAACAAATCCGGTATTGCTGATCGGATTAAGCTTGAAGCCGGTATGCCACTTCCCACGCAAAATCGGAATGGCCAAGCCTACACTGTTATAACCAGCTGTAGTTCCGGTTGTTGTGCGCTGAGTGCTTTGGTATTCCTGCCACATGCCGCTTACGCCACCTTCAAAAATACTCACCCCTTTCGACATGGTAACCAGCGAGGCCGGTTGCTCAAAGTTGAGAACCGAAGAATCATGCACGGCAACGGCACTTCCACCGAGAGAGTGGTTCCATGCATTTCCGGGAGCCATCAGGTCGCCAAGTGCAAATCGGCCATAAGGCGATTGACTTAAATTCTGACTGCTCAGGTTGGCGTTTACCAGAAATAGAAAAGCGAGAAAAAAGGGAACTGAATTACGCATTCAAGGAGGTGTAGATTTCATGAAGCCCTTTGAGCGTTAGCCAGGGTTCGGAAATAAGGGTTGTTTTGAGTCCGCGTTCCAGCAAGGCAATGTCGCCCCCTGTAACAATTACTTTAAGGTCTTTGTGGGTCATTTGATACTGCTCCAGCACGCCTTTGATTTCGGCAACGGTGCCATTGATAACGCCCGATTGGATGGCTTCGCGTGTGTTTTTTCCGACCAAATACACCGTGTCGCTTCGCTGAATGAGTGGCAAACGGGCCGTAAACTCGTGCAATGCTTTGAATCTGAGATCTATACCCGGAGAAATTGAGCCGCCGAAATATTCATTGTTCCGGGTTACAAAATCGAATTTTATACACGTACCTGCATCGATAATTACCAACGGCTTCGCAGGAAACATCTTGTTGGCCGCCACAGCATTGGCAATCCTGTCGCGCCCCAAACTTTCGGGGGTTTCGTATTTATTGATGATTGGTACGGCGTCTCCGGGCTGGAAATAGGTGTAGGGAATGTCGGCCCTTTTCAAAAAAGCTTCAAGCGCCGGCTGCCCATGCGCCACATTGCTAATGAAGGCTCTTTGTGGGTTCAAAGGAATCAGTTTCAGCAAAGCCTCTTCGAGTTCTGAAGCTTCTTCAAGCGGAGCACGAACCGCTTTACTGAGTTGCCCATTTCGAAAAACGCCGGCTTTTATGGCCGTATTTCCAATATCGATGATTAAATTCACCATAGCGCGCAAAGATAGAATTTGACAGTCTTAATAATTCACCTCTCTTCGATACATATAAACAAAAAAGACTACCGTTTCCGATAGTCTCTTTTTGTGGTGCCTCCAGGAATCGAACCAGGGACACAAGGATTTTCAGTCCTTTGCTCTACCAACTGAGCTAAGGCACCAACCTTTAGCTGTTAAGCGGGTGGCAAAATTAGCATGTTTTTCTTTTGCTCCAAACAATTTTGTGAATTCAGGTTCAAACCCATATAAATCAGTGTGTTTCGTTACTGATGCCCCCAATTATAAAAGCATTTTACCTTCGCTTTATGAAAGATTCAGCCTCCGAGATTGCACTTTTCAGCGCGTACATCAACCGTTTAAGCCCTTTGCCCAAATCGGCACTCGACCCATTTCTGGAGCTGTGGTCACCTTTATCTATAGGCAGAAAGAAGGTACTCACCCGCCAAGGTGAAACGGAACGCTATGTTTATTTTGTACTCGAGGGACTTCAACGCGCCTTTCACACCGATGATTCAGGGCGCGAACACACCGTCATCTTTTCTTATCCACACAGCTTTAGCGGTGTTGCCGATTCGTTTTTACTCGATTCACCCGCGCAGTTTTCCCTGGAAACCTTAAGCCGCAGTAGATTTCTAAGGGCTCAACGGCAGGCTGTTTTTCGCTGCGCGGATGACTTTCCGGAAGTCCAAAAACTGCTGCTTAAAGCTACATCCATCGCATTGCAAGGAGCTTTGTTCCGCCAAATAGAACTGATGTCGTGCAGTGCCGAGGAGAAGTTTCGAAGGCTCATCAGCCGAAGCCCGCATATGCTCCACCTGTGCCCCCAGAAATACCTTGCTTCCTATCTGGGTATGGACGCCACTACCTTTTCGAAGCTTATGGGGAAAATTGAATTGTAACGAAAATCATGGCCCAGACCAAGATTTTTCAGTATTAGGAGTGTCACTTTTGTCGGCACAACAATCAATGGTATGGCAACAACACAAGAAACCCGGGAAATTCTCACAGAAATCGATCAACGGTTTAAGGAGTTAAGCGCTTTGTGGGCCCGGCTGCAGCAAAAGTCACCCGAGACGCTCCTTCGCAAGCCTTCGCCCGATAGCTGGAGCGCCAACGAATGCCTCAAGCACCTCAATAGATATGGACGGTACTATTTACCAGTGTTCGATAAAGTTTTGAAGGAGCGTTCCGTTCAGCCAACAACGTATCGAGAAGGCTGGCTTGGGGGCTTGTTTGTCCGTTGGATGAGCACTTCCGCCGAAGGCTACCCCGAAAAAACCATGAGTGCGCCGCCCGGTCATCGACCCAAAAACAACCTGATGCTCGATGAAACACTCCAGGAGTTTTCGCAACAGTTCGAAGCGCTGCAATCAATCATTCAAAAGGTTTCAGGGCATGATTTGGCGGGTTCGCGGATACCTATATCTATCGGAAAGTGGATTCGTTTACAAACGGGCGATGTGCTTCGTTTTTACCTTGCCCATCATGTAAGGCACCTGCACCAGGCTCTGAGAGCCCTTCAATAAATTCAAATTTGAAATGGGGGTACAATAAAAAAGCCGATCAAGACGACCGGCTTTTTGGGTGGCTAATGGGGCTCGAACCCACGGCCTCTAGTGCCACAAACTAGCGCTCTAACCAACTGAGCTATAACCACCGTTTTGAGGGCGCAAATATAAGAATAGATTCGTTCCGCAATTCTTAGACAAAAATATTCTCCTATTTTTGTAGCCACTTTTCAGCGAACCTTGAACAAGCCTCCCTGAGTGCCAAATAGATTAACATGGGTTGTGAATAGTTTTTCACTTTAACGCCCACAAAGCGTTCCTCTGCTTTGGAACGAATGTCTATTTTTATCCGCACTCCATAAAATGGTATCAGACTTAATCATCACCCTCATTTTAGTACTGCTCAACGGCTTTTTCGTTGCCGCAGAATTTGCCATTGTAAAAGTCAGGCAGAGCCAAATTGACTTAAAAATCAGTCAAGGCAACTCCATTGCCCGCATCTCCAAGCATATTCTCGACCACCTCGATGGCTACCTGAGCGCCTGCCAGCTTGGAATCACACTCGCATCACTGGCCCTCGGTTGGATTGGCGAAAGCGTTGTAAACCGTATGGTGCTTTCGCTGATGAACTCTGCAGGTTATTCCGGAAGCCCCGAAGCATCGCACGCAATCTCAATTCCCATTGCCTTCAGCTTAATCACCATACTTCATATCGTAATTGGAGAGCAGGTGCCTAAAACTGCAGCCATCCGCAAGCCATTGCCCACAACAATGCTGGTTACCGCTCCTTTGCGCTTTTTTTACATTGTATTTCTGCCATTTATTTGGATGCTTAATGGCCTGTCAATATTTACGTTACGGATCCTTGGCCTGTCGACCAACAACCACACAGAAATTCACACCGAAGAGGAGCTTCGCATGATTCTCACCGAATCGGAAGAGGGTGGAGCCATCAAGCCTTCTGAAAATGAGTTGATTCAGAACGTATTTGAGTTCGACGATCGCGTGGTGCGCCAGGTATTTGTGCCCCGAACACGTGTAGTAGCACTCGACATCGACGATGAACTGGAGAAAAACATCGATAAGGTAGTCGACGAAGGCTACTCCAGAATTCCTGTCTACCGCGACAGTATCGACAATATTTTGGGCATCATTCACTCCAAAGATTTAATCAAGGAGATGCGGAAAAACAGACCCATCGACCTTGAAAGCCTCATTCGCCCGGCGTATTATGTGCCCCTCAGCAAGCAGATTAATCAATTGCTCAGGGAGTTGCAGCGTCAACACCTGCAAATGGCTATCGTTACCAACGAATTTGGGGGAACAGAGGGAATTGTAACCATGGAAGACATCATCGAGGAACTCGTGGGCGAAATCCAGGATGAACACGATGAGGAAAAGCCGGTGGTCGAGCGCAAAAGCGACAATGAATACGTAGTGAATGCAACGGCAAACCTGAGCGACGTGAACGATTTACTTCCCATTCATCTCGAAGAAGGGCCTGATTATGAAACGGTTTCGGGATTGGTGAACAAAATCTTCGGAGGCATTCCGGCCGTGAACGACAAGATTGAACATGGCGGCTACGAATTCACCATTCTCAAACGATTTAAACACAGCGTTGAGCAGGTTCGTTTAGTGGTGATAAACGATAACATAAACAACGAGTAAAATGGCCAGCACATCCTCACCGGACAAAGCAGAACAGCTTACCTGGAAAGTGGATGGCATGACTTGCGCTAACTGCGCTCAGGGCATTCGAAATGTGTTGGTCAAGAAAGGCCTGCACGATACCGAGGTGAACTTTGCAGCGGGAGAGGTGAACTTTACCCTCATCGATGGCTTTAGCGAAGATCAGGTTCAGGCCGACATCGAAAAGCTGGGTTATGTGGTAACCCGTGAGGAGCAAACGCCTAAACCGGCTTCCCGCTTTTCGGCTCTCGAAAAACGATTTGCCTTCTGCCTTCTGTTTACCTTGCCTCTGCTGGCCCACATGTTTGTTGATGAAGCGTGGCTCCATAATCCATGGGTGCAGCTTGGGCTCTGTATTCCGGTGATGGCAGGCGGCTGGTGGTTTTTTGCCCGAAGTGGATGGCAATCGCTCAAAACCGGCGTTCCCAATATGGATGTGCTGGTAAGCGTAGGTTCGCTTTCGGCCTTCCTCTATTCGCTCATCGGCACAAGCCTTTACCTCGGAACACCCGAAGCGCACAATTACCTCTTCTATGAAACGGCGGCCAGCATCATCACCCTGGTATTGCTGGGCAACATACTCGAACAGCGCTCTGTAAAACAAACCGGAAGCGCCCTTCGCGAGTTGTCCGCCTTGCAACCCGAAACCGCCATTCGCATCAGCCAAGGTGCCGCCGGTACGCAAGAAGAACAAGTTGCTGTAAACATGCTCAAACCCGGCGATGTGATTCGCGTTACCGAAGGAGCACGAATACCCGCCGACGGGCAAGTGCTGCAAGGAGAAGGACTGGTTGACGAAAGCATGATGACCGGCGAAAGCTTACCCGTAGCCAAACGCAGTGGCGACCCGGTTCTGAGTGGAACCCTCAATATTTCCGGAAATTTCAGCCTTCACGTAAGCCGATACAACAAACAAACCGCCCTGGCCGGCATTCTCGAACGGGTTCGGAAAGCGCAAAACGACAAGCCCCCGGTTCAGAAGCTAGGCGATCGAATCTCCGCCATTTTTGTGCCCGTGGTCATGGCCATCGCGCTACTTACGGCCCTGGTTTCCTATTGGATCGGCCTGCCGCTGCAAGATGCGCTCATGCATGCCATTGCCGTGTTGGTAATCTCTTGTCCTTGCGCAATGGGGCTCGCCACACCTACTGCTGTTATGGCCGGTTTGGGTCGCGCTGCGCGGATGGGCGTTTTGTTTCGCTCCGGTACCGATGCCGAGGTGATGGCCCGCTCCCGGGTATGGGCTTTCGACAAAACAGGAACCCTCACTACCGGTCAGTTTCAACTGCGCGGAATTACCCTGTATTCAGAGCTTGCCGAACTAAAACCCGAAGCCGTAGTGCTGGCATTGGAACAGGCTAGTAGTCACCCGATTGCCCAATCACTGTGCAAGGCACTGAAAAACGAGCAGGCGGCAAAGCTTGTGAATGTGAAGGAAATCAAGGGTTTTGGCATGCAAGGAGAATGGCCTTCAGGCGGTGTTTTTCGCCTGGGCTCCGCGCGCATTGTGCCAGAAGGCATAACTTTAAAGAAGTCTCACACGCTCTACCTGATTCACAACAGCACGCTGTGGGCCGGTATCGATTTGGACGATGAACTCAAGCCTGATGCGGCTTCTACCATTGCCGCCCTTAAAAATGCAGGCATGGAAGTAGTCATGATCAGTGGCGATACCGAAGAACGTTGCGCTAAGGTTGCCGGGCAAGCCGGGATTGATACCTGGTTCAGCGCCTGCCTTCCGGAACAGAAGCTGGAGCGAATCGCCATTCTTAAGCAAAAAGGCAAGGTGGTGATGGTGGGCGATGGCATCAATGATGCACCGGCACTCAACGCCGCTGATGTGTCGGTTTCGCCGGCTTCAGCCTCCAGTATCGCCATTCATTCTGCGGGAGTTATACTTACTTCCGAGAAAAATCTTGGGGGAATTCTTACAGCCCTTTCCATCAGTAAGTTGACGCTGAAAACGATTCGTCAGAATCTATTCTGGGCCTTCTTTTATAATGTTGTCGCGATTCCTATTGCAGCGGTCGGTTTACTCAGTCCTATGATTGCCGCATTTTCTATGGCATTTTCCGACGTAATCGTGATAGGAAATTCCATCTACCTAAAAATCCGTGCGTTACCTAAACATTAAATTTACGTATTTCGCATTGGTTGAAATGCATTCGTTTTGGAAAGCCCGAAAAAACTGAACATCTTCTTCCTTGCCTCCTGGTATCCTTCCAGAATACATCGCTCGTTGGGGATTTTCATCCGGCGGCACGCCGAAGCCGTTTCCCTCAAACACCGGGTAAGCGCGATTCATGTGGTGGCCGACGAAGCCATGAAAGAAGGTGAATTCCGCCTCGACCGTAAAGAACTCAACCCAAACCTGCACGAAATTGTGCTGTATTACGGCAAATCGGAAGGCGGGCTGCGCATTTTACGGTCGTGGAAAAACTGGAAACTTTTGCAGAAACACCTCGACTTCGCCCTGCTCAAGGCTACAGAGCACGAAGGCAAGCCCGACCTACTTCATCTTCAGGTAATTTGGCCCTTTGGTTCGGCAGCCCTGCGATTCGTGAAAAAGCACCGAATCCCCTTGCTCGTTACCGAACACTGGACAGGCTACCAACCCGAAGATGGCCGCTATCGGGGAGGCATGATGAAGCGAATGACCGCAAAAGTGGTGCGTAAGGCTTCCGCCGTGATTACCGTATCGCAACAGCTGGCCTCCGCCATGCAGCAATGCAAGCTTCGTGGGCGTTATGAGACCATCAGCAACGTAGTTGATACTTCAGTCTTTAGCCCTGAACAAGCGACGCAAGATTCCGGAACTACCCGATTTATCCATGTTTCGTCGCTCGACGAAGCCCAAAAGAATGTAACCGGTTTGCTTAAAGCCTTCGCGGCGGCCAAGAAGAAGCATCCGGCTATGCAGCTAACCATCGTGGGCAGCGGCAACGACGAGTCGGCCATTAAGCGCTTTTCGAATGAGATGGGTCTCACAACCCGCGGTGTAGAGTTTAAGCCCTTTGCCGATGCTCCCGCACTCAATGCACTCTTCGCGCAGTCGGATGCCCTTGTACTCAATAGCCGTTACGAAAACCAGCCCGTGGTGATGCTCGAAGCCTTCGCCTGTGGCTTGCCTGTAGTAGCCCCGGCAGTTGGCGGTATTCCCGAATGGATCGATGCCTCGCGCGGTATCGTATTCCCGGCCGGCCATCATGATGCACTTACTGAAGCCCTGTTACAAGTGGCTTTGAATCGCTCGGCATGGAACCGCAAGACAATTGCCGACTTCGCCCGCGAAAATGTGGGTAAAGAGGCCATTGCTGCGGCACACGACCGGATTTACGCGTATTTTGCGGGCTGATGCTCCGCCTGATTGCCCTTACCTTCCTCAGCCGTTTCGGCACCGCAGCACTGAACTTTTTCACCATTGTGCTGCTCTCCCGTGCCTTGGGGCCCGCCGGGAAAGGCGAAGCCAGCCGCATGCTGGTGGTCATTGCCGGGGTACAAATGCTCTGCGATTTCGCCGGTGGTGCAGCCCTGGTGTATCTCTCGCCTCGCTTTAAACTCTTCAGCCTTTGGAAACCCATCGCTGTGTGGACCTTCCTCTGCAGCCTTGGGCTCGGCATTTGGCTCTCGTTTGTCAATGAACCTTTGCTAAGCACTTACATCCCGGCCACGGTTGTTCTATGCTTTATCAATGCCCTCAACTCGCAGCAAATGCACTTGCTCAACGGTAGGGAAAAATTCCGACACACTGCCGCATTAATGTTGCTTCATGCCTTCTTAACAGCTTCAGTTTTAGGTGTGTTGCTTCAGTTTGAGCCCGAGGTTATGGACTATTTCATCGCGCTGTTTGTAAGCTGGGGAGCCTCCTTTGTGGCTTCATTGTGGTTTCTCCGGCAAACAGCCGTTGGAGAAGGGGAGAGGCCTGTTTTTCGGCTACGCCGGGATGGCCGACAGCTTTTTGCCTCAGGCAGCATCAACCAGGCCGGACATCTGCTTCAGTTCCTCAACCAGCGCCTCTTTTTCTTCCTTTTGCCCGCCTTTGCCCTCGGCATATATTCAAATGCGGTTGCCTTGGCCGAATCAATCTGGATGATTGCTTCGAGCATTGCCATGATACAGTATGGAAAAATTGCGAACATGCACAACAAGGCCGAAGCCGCGCAGCTCACTGTTCGATTGTTCCGTTTGGCCTTATGGGTCTCTTTCCCCACCGTACTTGTTGTTGCGCTCATTCCCGAAGGCCTGTACTTATTTATTTTTGGGGATGGCTTCAGGCATGTCGACCAAAGCTTACGTCTGCTGCTTCCCGGCGTCCTCACGTTATCGGGATATTTGGTTTTGGGCCATTATTTTAGCGGAACCGGTCAGTTTTTGAAAAACAACCTGAGCATTGCGCTGGGTGTGGCAGCCGCGGCGGCAGGCTTTGGCCTCTTGATGCTCCTTCGCGGCACACCGCCCGGGCCACTCTCCGCGGCATTGATTACCTCATTGGCCAATTCGGCCACCTTTTTTTCCGTTATTTGGCTCTTTCTGCGCGATACCCGCCTGCCGGTCTCCGTCTTAATTCCACGACGCAGCGACTTGCAGGAGTTTCGCACCTTGTTGAACTTGAAAAGGCATGAAGACGCTCTCTAAACTCTTTCGCGCATTGGGAAAGGTTATTCGTAACCCTTACCTGCTTAACGCGGTACTCGATCAGGAAGAGGAACACCAGCGGCAAATGCTTGCAGAGGGCTTCGACCCTTCCGGCTTGCCCGAAATTGCCTTTAATCAGTTTCTTCCGGCTTCGGGCGTTACGGTAAGTCCTTTCGCCTTTCTCGATGGAGGCTCGCTGCCTACCGACCTAGCCCTCATTCGCCTGCTTGCCCCGCTCACACAGGCCGAGACCTATTTTGAAATCGGAACCTGGCGTGGCGAAAGTGTGATGCAGGCTGCACAGGTATTCAAACAGGCCTACACACTTAACCTGCCCGATGAAGAGATGCATCGGCGTGGTTGGAATCAGGCCTACATTGCCTTGCACCGACATTTCTCTGCGAAACAGGCCAATGTCATCCACCTGCAAGGTGACTCCCGAAAATTTAACACTAAAGCCCTCGAAGGAAACTGCGATTTTGTGTTTGTAGATGGCGACCACCATTACGATTCGGTGGTTAACGATACCCAACTTGCTTTTCGCCTCATTCGCAAGGGAGGAATTATTCTTTGGCACGATTACGCCCATTCGCCCGAACAGGTGCGCTGGAACGTGTTTCATGGAATTATGGAAGGCGCTCCGGAAGCGGCCAAACCTCATTTATATGCGGTGTCGAATACCCTGTGTGCAGCCTTTCTGCCCAATTACACCGGCGAATCAAGGCGTAGGCAGTATCCATCTACACCCAATCCGGGCTTCTCGCTCAACATTCAACCTTATAAGTCCTGATGTGCGGTATTGCCGGATTTTTTAGTCGACAGCCTTTCGACAGCGCACTCTTGGATTTTTCCTCCAAAAGCCTTCAACACCGCGGACCCGACGGTGAGGGTTTTTCAATGATGGATGAGCAGGGCGCGATGAAAGCCTTTTACGGCCGCGCTACCCGCGAAAATTGCAGAAGCAGTCGGTTTGGCTGGTTGCCTCAACATGAATGGACCCATTGGCCTCAAACGCACGGAGGTTTTATTCACCGCCGCTTGGCCATTATTGCGCCCGACGAGGGTGGGCACCAGCCACAAAGTGACCAAAGCGGCCGGTTTTGGATTACCTACAATGGCGAGATTTACAATTACCTGGAGCTTCGGAAAGAGCTTGAGCAGTTCGGCTATGCATTTTTTACTGGCTCCGACACCGAAGTAATTCTGGCTGCGTATGCCCATTGGGGCCCGGAATGCCTCCAAAGATTCAATGGAATGTGGGCCTTTGCAATTTACGACAGCCTCGAACAAACCCTGTTTGCCGCCCGCGATCGCTTTGGAGTGAAACCTTTTTATTATGTAAAACAGACAGGACGCTTTGCCTTCGCCTCAGAATACAGGGTGCTCACGGGGAGCGGCTGGGCCACCAAAAAACTAAACCCTCGTGCAGTATTTGATTACTTCGTGTTTTCGGAAATCGAGTATGAAGCGGAAGGCTTTTTTACCGACATCGCTGAACTTGCACCCGCCCATTACCTGCAGTATAACCTGAAAACGGAGCAACTGAATACCTGTAAATACTACAGCCTTTCGTTTACTGCCGACCGTGCTCCGTTTTCGATGCGTGCGGATGAAGTGCAGGAACGCACCTTGTTTGAACTTGAACGCGCCGTTAAACTTAGGCTGCGCGCTGATGTTGAGGTGGGCTCCTGTTTAAGCGGAGGGCTTGACAGTTCGGCCATTGTTGCTTTGATGCACAAAAACTTACCGAGTGGTCATCCATTGCATGTGTATACCGCGATTTTTCCGGGTAGCAGCATTGATGAGTCGGCCTATGCGGCCGAGATGGCCCGGTCGGTTGAGGCCATTCAGCATACAGTTCAACCCGATGCCAACTCGCTGTGGGCCAGCTTGAACGAGTTCAGTGCAGCCCTCGATTTACCCATTTGGTCGACCAGCACTTTTGCTCAGTACAGAGTGATGCAGAAGGTTTCTGAAACCGGCCTCAAGGTAGTGCTCGATGGGCAGGGAGGCGATGAGCTGTTTGCGGGCTACCCGTATCACCATTATTTTTTCCGAAAAGGAGCACCCTATTTAAGTGCGGAGGAAGCAAAACTGCTGGGCGGAAGGAAGTTTCAGTTTCACCAGTGGTTGCGTTACGAGGGCATTTTCAAGGCTGGGAATTTCGCAGCTTCGCGGTTTTACCGGCATTATTTTCCGGGTTTGAAATACTTGCGTGATGATTTTTACAAGGCTCATGTTGAGCGCTTTAGTCATCCCGCCGAAAGGCGATGGCCCGATTTAAACAGCCGCCTTGCCTGGGAAATGCAAAACACCACCCTGAAGGCTTATTTGAGGTGTGAGGACCGCTGTTCCATGCACTTTGGCGTGGAGAGTCGCACCCCTTTTGCCGACGATCACCTACTGGCCGAATGGGCGCTTTCGATACCGGGCCGTTTTAAGATAAAAGACGGAGTTGGGAAAGTAGTACTCAGGGAAGCCTTGAAGGGATTAATGCCAGAAAACGTACGCCTGAGGCGCGACAAGAAAGGCTACAGTACACCCAACAATAGCTGGATACGGGAGTTAGCCCCTGCTTTACCCACAATTTTTGAAGGCGGAAACTGGGAAGAATTTATCGATAAGCCACGATTAATTAGCGATTTGCGCCATTTTTTCAATCCATCGCACGATGTAGATGATGGTCGGATTTTCAAGTTTATCAGTTTTGTGAGCTGGATGAACGGCCTCAACAATTCGGATTTTTTCCCTAAACCTTAGTTTGATTTCGTTTGTTAAGCGAGAATGAATAGTTTTGTCAAATTCTGTTATCCAAAAAGCAATCATCACATGAAACAAAACTTTTACAAAGCACTCGCTGCAGCGGTTCTTCTGATGGGCTTCGGAGAAGAAGCGCTGGCTCAAAGCGCCAACACCCTGAGAAAGCCATATTCAAACGTTGCAGTTAAACGTCCAATCCGGAAGAGTTTACCCAACAACGATTTCAGAGGCATTCCTTATTTAGCCCCCAACCCAAATGTGGCAGAATCGCTGGGAGCAACCAATAGTGCCGGGCGATCTTTTGGTACCAATGTGAAGATTGGGCAAACGCAGTACGACCTTCAATCCAACTCTTCGGTTCCGGCTCGTATTCTGAACCATGGTAATGGAACCCTTTCTGCAAGCTGGACTTTCAGCGCAGAGCCAGGAACTCCTTGGTCTGACCGTGGTATGGCTTACCACTTTTTCGATGGAACTACATGGGTAAGTAATCCGGGGTACGAAACGGTATCAGGAATTACCCGCGTTGAACCGGTGCGTACCGGCTTTGGTTCTATAGGTCGTGTAGCCAATGTGGGCGATATTATTGTAGCTCACCAAACCAACTCCGATGCCTTACAAGTTACCCGGAATACCAGCACCGGAGCGACTCAAAACTGGATTTCTACCGCCGAAACAGGAATGCCATTCCTTTGGCCACGCATGGCTGTAGGTGGTCCTGATGGTAAAACGGTTCACGTTATTGCACTTACCATACCTTCAGTTGGCGACTTCGGAGGAACTCCTTACAATGGAATCGACGGAGCCCTGCTTTACAACCGTTCTACCGACGGCGGGCAGACTTTCGAAGTAGATGAAACCTACATTCAGGCACCGGGTATGGACTCTACCATATTTGCTGCAATTGGTGGTGATTCGTATGCCATCGATGCACGAGGAAACACCGTAGCTTTCGTAACTGGCGATTTAACCACCAGCATCATGATGTGGAAGTCGATCGACAACGGAGTTACTTGGGACAGTACCACAATTCTTCGTTTTCCATACACTCCGTGGGATGATCAATTCATTACCGACATCGATGGAGATGGCGACGTGGATAGCGTACTTACCGGCGACGGATTTGTAAATGAAGGTGTTGAAGTTTCAGATGGCTCTCTCGCCATTTTGATCGATAACCAAGACAAAGTGCACGTATGGTCAGGCCGCATGGTTATGGCTAACGACGATGCCACCGACAATTCTGTATCGTTCTTCCCTGCCACTTCTGGAATTATGTATTGGAACGAAGATATGGCTCCCGGAGCTACACTTCCAATCATTGCTGATGTTGTAGATGACAACGGCGATCAGGTATTGGATATCGGAATTCGTTACACCAACAACGGTCCGATTCCTTACGGTGCAGGCTTAACTACGTTCCCAAGCGCGGGTGTCGACAGCGATGGGAATTTGTATGTTGTTTATTCCGGAGCTAAGGAAGGCGAAGAATACCGACCAACCGGCGCAAGCTACAAGCACCTTTACGCGATTAAGTCCACCGATGGTGGGATGACCTGGACGGCTCCGACAGATATTTCTGCCGACGAATCAGCCGGATTCGACCCTTTCGGCGAGTTCTCTTTCCCTTCAGTGGCTAAACTGGTTGATGGCAATGTACATGTGGTTTATCAGTTCGACTATTTCCCAGGTTCGGCTGTAACCATCGACAACAACGCCGTTCACCCTTTCGACAACGCCAATGAAATTTACTACATCGGCATCGACAAAAATGAAATTGGTGTAGGTATCCAGTCGGCTACAAAAGCCAAGTTTGAAGCGACATTGATGCCAAACCCATCTAATGAAGTTTCTCGTTTGAGCTTCAATTTGGATAATGCGTCGACAGTAGATATTCGCATCAACAACTTGTTAGGACAAACCGTTGAAACCCTTAGCAACCAAAAATTAGGTGCAGGAAATCACATGTTCAACATTAATACTTCCGAGTTCCAGTCGGGTGTTTACCTCGTACACATCGAAAGCGGAAACCTAAGCAATACCTTGAAACTGGTCGTAAAACACTAATTTCATCAAACAATTATAAAAGGCCGGGTAGAGATGCTCGGCCTTTTTTTATGCCTTAACGCCTGAAAATCAACTCTGATAAAATGGATGAAGATTCCTTCACGTATATCCGATTTGCGGTTTATTGGGCTTACCCTGATGTTTGCATGTAAATGAATTGCCCGCGTAAGTTCTTTTTTTATAACCCTTAAAACACGCAATGCCTAAATCGACACAAAGCATGTCCAAACCAACCAATCTTCTCGAAATTTTACGTGAACGTTTCGAGTCTTTTCCTCAACGCCACCCCAATTTAGCGTGGGAAACTATAGAGCATCACCTTAAAAACAGGCCTGAGTGGCTTTCGGTTTTAAGCCGCATGGAAGAGAGTGGAGGAGAACCCGACGTGATACAAGTGCCCGACATGCAAGGTGAAGTATGGTTTTTCGATTGCGCCGCCGAAAGCCCGGCCGGCCGGAGAAGCCTTTGCTACGATAGAGCCGGATTGGAGTCACGCAAAGACATCCAACCGGCAAATACCGCCGTTGATATGGCGCGCGAGCTGGGGACAGAACTCCTCAATGAAGAGCAGTATGGTTGGTTGCAAGAAACGGGTAGTTACGATTTGAAAACCTCCAGTTGGATTCTCACCCCGCCTGAGATTAGAAAACTTGGTGGAGCTCTTTTTGGGGACAAACGCTATGGTCGGAGTTTTATTTACCACAATGGCGCGCAGTCGTTTTACGCCGCACGAGGGTTCAGGGTCGGGTTTAAACTTATCTCATCTTGATCAGGCAATCCGCCCACAGGCGTTCCGCGCTTATTCTCAGGCACCCGTTCGGGGTTGCTCTTCGACTTCTAAGCACCCTGTTGTTCGAGCAATTCAAAGAGGCTGCTCAGGCGATCGGCTTCTGCGGCAGGCTTGTCTTTGCGCCACCGAAGCATTCGCGGAAACCTTAAGGCAACGCCCGATTTATGTCGGCTGCTTCTTTGTATGCCCTCGAAACCGATTTCGAATACCAGTTCGGCTTTTACGCTTCGAACCGGACCGAATTTCTCGATGGTGTTGGCTTTAACAAAGGCATCCACTTCTTTGATTTCGGCATCGGTTAGTCCGCTGTAAGCCTTGGTAAACGGCACAAGTCGCCCCTCATCATTCCAAACCGCAAAGGTGTAATCGGTATACAGGTTTGCTCGCCGCCCGTGACCTTGCATGGCATAAATCAACACGGCGTCAACGCTCATCGGGTCGAGCTTCCACTTCCACCAATCGCCGCGCTTTCGGCCAACCTGGTAGCTTGAACTCAACCGTTTTAGCATGAGCCCTTCGGCCTGATGTTCGCGGGCACTCAGGCGGATTTCCGACAATTCCGACCAGGTGTCGGCTTGCAGAGCTTCCGAGAGCATTAAAACCGGCGAGTTTGTTTGCTGCACAATTTCGTGGAGGCGATGGCGTCGCTCGGCAAGGGTTTGAAAGCGGATGTCTTCCCCATTCCATTCAAACAGATCGTAGGCAATCAGCGCTGCGGGAAAATCGCTGAGGTGTTTTTTACTCACATTTTTTCGTCCAATGCGTGTCTGTAAGGCTTGAAATGGCTGAACACCACCGTTTTTAAAGATGACCAGTTCGGCATCAATAACGGTTCCATCGGGAAGCAGGGCGGCCAAAGGTTGGAGCTCAGGAAACTTGGTGGTGATAAGCTCCTCACCACGCGACCAAAGAAAGAGCTCAGCGCCCCGAACAATAACCTGCGAGCGGATTCCGTCCCATTTCCATTCGGCCAGCCACTCGCTCACCTCACCCAGGCTTTCGGGCTGATCTTGTAAAGGATGGGCCAGGGCAAAAGGATAAGGTTTGCTGAGGTCTTCGGCGCTCACTTTGTTGAAAATAAGCTCGTTGAGTGTAGTGGTTTCCGCGTTCCAGTTTCCGGTTAGGCGGTGTGCGAGTACGTCGGCTTCAAGCGAGTACACTTCGGAAAGCGCTTTTTCCACCAGCTTTTGCGAAACGCCAATTCGGAAGCCCCCGGTAATCAGCTTGTTAAACAGAAAACGCTCCTGTGGATCCATCGAAGCCCATGTTTGGGTAATGAATTCCTTCTTTTCTTCTTCGGTCGCTTTTTCCAGGCTTTTCAACTGAGCCAGTCTCTCGGAAAGGCTGTACGATTGGCTGGTGTCTGGACTGCCATCTACAAGCAGGGCAATGGTTTCGGCCAAATCGCCAACGGTGTGGTAGCTTTCTTCGAACAACCATTCCGGAATGCCTGAACATTCGGCAGCCCATGCCCGGAGCAAGCCTGTATTGACTGTTCGGCGCGGGCGGCGACCGGTGAGCAATGCCAGGGCTGAAATCGCATCTTCGGGCGTAGCCTCTCTGAAATAGGCCACCAGAGCCGCCACTTTCTCATGCGTTGAGCGTGTTTGGTCGAGCCGTTGAAACAAAGAGGTGAACTGCCGCATGGTGGGCGAAGGTCGGAATTTTTGCTCTTGTGTTTTTCCACTCACGTGGGATGACTTCAGGGTCTATTCAAAGTTCAGAAATGCGCTATACCGCGTGGCACATCCGCGAAGCAGACGCAATACTTTTGGCCAACAAAATGATTTAAAGCGTAATGTTCAGATGCACTAAAACCGCGATATGTCACTTTAAGACCATGTGCTTCTATCTGTATAGTTCCGCTTAAATCATTCAAAGTAAACTCATTGACTGTTTTTTACTCGGCCCAACGTTTAGAAGCACTGAATTGCTGTGCGTTTCTGATAAGTACTAGTATCAAGAGTTCTTATTTCCGTTTTCAAAAGTAAAAGGAACACTCAGTTCTATGGTTGTTCCGGCGCCGGGCGACGATGTGATGCGTAATTGTCCTTGCAGGGCTCTGGCCCGATTATGCATGCTTTGGAGGCCATTGCCTTTGCTTACGCTTTCGGGGTCGAAGCCATGACCATTGTCGCTAATTCGAAGCTGGAGGGTTTTTTCGTAGTATTCAAAACGAATCATCGCCAGCGTTGCGCTGGAGTATTTGGCAATATTGTTTAGGGCTTCCTTGCTAATCAGGAGTAAGTTTTTTTTAAGGTTTATGGGTAGCACTTTGCCACTCAGGCTGAAATCATCTTCGATACGCACTTCGATGCCTTTGGCCGTGAGGATTTCAAACCCAAAGTTTCGGATGCGGTCGACGAGGTTCGACCAATTGTCGTTTTTCGAGTAGATGGCCCAAATCAGATCGCTCAAACTTTCCGAGACCTCGGCTGCCTTGGCGGTTGTTCGCCTGAGCATTTCCTGAAGCTTTGTTTGTTCGGGTGAGGCCTCTTTGGCGGCGAGGTCAGCAAAAATGCTGATGGCACTCATCGAACTACCAATATCGTCGTGCAATTCACGCGCAATTCGGTTTCGTTCATTTTCGAGCGTCGTAAATCGATCATGCATCAATTCGAGCTCGCGTTCCTTGTCGGCCTTCAGCTTTTGTTGTTCAAAACGATAGCGTTCCAGTTTATGTTTTTGAAGGCTCCAACGCCTGAGAAGTACGAGTAACAGAAGCAAAACGACCATGAGAACTCCAAGAATAACCTGAATTCTACGGTTCAAATCGAGTTCTCTCAACTGTTGGGCTTGTTGTTGGTTGGCCAGAAAAAGCTGCTTCTCGTTGTCGAAATACGCTTTTAATTGCCGTTGATTCAAGGCCTCGCGGTTTGCGCGAATTTCAGCATTCAGCTTCAGCAACCGACTTTGGGTTTCGGCCACCTCAGCATAATTCCCCAAGGCCTTGAGTGCATCAGTCTTTTTTTCCAGGTAACGACTTCGGGCGAAATCGAATTCACGCATTGTTTGCAGCAGACTGTCGCCACGGTAGCCTAAGCGCTTGATTTTGACCGGATCTTTTTGCACGCGAGCCACATCAAGCAGGCCACTAATTAGATAAAGTTGCACATCGGTTTCTTTGGCCGGGCAGCGGTTTAAACCTTCCAGATAAGCTGCTTGCGCCAGGTTAGGCTGTTGCTCCTGGAGGAATGCCTCGCCTTTTGCCCAATAGGCAAAGCAGATCGCCCGGGCATTATCAAGTTCAGTGCTGATTTTCAGGGCCGAATCGGCGAAGAGGTGCGCAGAATCGGGTTGTTGCAAATTGAGATACACCTCAGCAAGGTTGTTCATTACTTGGTCAACACGGCTTAACAAGCGCGATTTCTGCCCGCGGGGAATCAGTTTAATGGCTTTTCGAAAGGCGTCACGCGCTTCGGTATTTCGGCCTGCATTCAAGTGAATGATTCCAATCAAATTGTAGGCATTCCCTTCAAAGGTGCTGTTTTGAAGTTCAAGCGCAATTTGAAGCGTCTTTTCAGCGCTCAAAAGGCCTTGTTCATTCATGGCGGCATAATACATCACTTCGGTGAGCAAGGCATGAATGAAATATCGGTCCACCTTATTGAATTCGGTTTCCGACGAGTCGAGGGCCGTGAGCAACAGCTGTTGCGCTTCTTCTTGCTTGGCTGCATCGAGCAAAACAATCACTGAGTCGCCCAATTGTTGGCCCGCTTTGGTCATCCCGCCGTGAGGCGACGGCTGTTCAACCTCTTTCGATTCACAGGCCGTCAGTAAGGCGCACAGCAGGAAAAAGCAGAAGTACCGCACGGTGAAATTTACTGGGTAAGTCGGTTGCGAATGGCTTTCGATACAGCTTCGCTTACCGAATGCACCTGCAATTTATCGTAGATTTTCTTGATGTGCGAATTCACCGTGTTATAACTGATATTCAGCCGTTCAGCGATCATTTTATAACTCAGGCCGTCCACCAGCAAGCGCAAAATCTCTTTTTCCCGATCCGAGAGGCCATACTCATCGGGTTTTTCATCCTTCTTCTGCCTGAAAAAATGCAAAACCCTTGTAGCAATGCTGGGTGTCATCGGCGAACCGCCCTGAAGCACGTCCTCAATGGCCTCTATAATTCGGGCCGGATCGGTTTTTTTGAGAATATACCCTGAAGCCCCAAAGCGGAGCGCATCGAAAATTTTCTCGTCGTCTTCAAACACCGTTTGCATAATTACATGCACATCGGGAAACAATTCCTTGATTCTCCTAACGCCTTCAATACCATCTACTTCTGGCATTTGAATGTCCATTAAAACCACCTCTGGCTGCAGGGCGGCCATTTGGCTTTCCACTTTGGCGCAATGACTAAACTCCCCGGCTACCAGGTATTGGGGGTAGGATTCCAGCAGCATGCGCAGGCTTTCTCTCCGGCCCGGATTATCGTCGTAAATAACCACTTTAGTCATCGGTACAAATTGAAGCGAAATGCGCGTGGCGGTCAATCACTAATTGTAGTGAGCGGAACGAGAATTTCAATATGATTATTCTGGGCTTGGCAATTTGCTTTGAGCTGATTGGCAAGGTGTTTCATGTTTTCGGGCAAAGCCGGATGATTTTCCGTGAAGCCTAAGCGTATTTGCAGGCTCTCCGTTGTATTGCTTAATGTGAACGAATCACCTTGATGTTGAAGGAGCATTAGAAAGCACTCGCGGCTAAGGCTGATGACCTTACGTAGGCTGTCTGGTGAGGCCCGTTGGCGAAAGGCCTGCTCATTTAGCCGGAGTTCCCAGTTGAGGTTTTCGGGGCTCAATTTTTCGCGGCAGAGCAATCGGATCCGCTCTTCGAGTTCAGCGAGAGTATTGGTTTGCGGGCTAAGCGCCCAGATGATATCTTGCACCTTGTCGAGCAGCAACGAAGCCCTTTTTCTCACTTGCTGGTTGAGCATTTGGGCCTTTCCCTGGGTGTTTTGCAACTCTTTTTCGACCATGGCCGAGAAGATGTGGATATCGTTGATTCCACTTCCCAGCTCATTGTGAATTTCTCGGGCGGCCTGCTCCCTGTGCTGGGCTATTTGCTTTTGGAGTAACAGCTTTTGTTCGAGCTGATGGATATTCTCTTGTTTCAGCAGCAGGCTTTTACGCTCAATTTGCCGGGTTTTGAAGGCGAGGGCTGTATTTAAAATGAGGAATTCGGTCATGGTAGCAAACACCACCGGAAGTGTCGGGTGAATTTTGTCATAATGGGTGAGAATCATAATCATCCCGGCAACCGAAGTGGAGGTCATCAACAAGGCCACGGCAAAAATGAAGTAACCGCGGGTTTCACGCCGTTGAGCAAGCCATCCTGCGAGCAGCAGCGTAGCTATGCCTAACACTGCCGAAACGCCGATGAATAAGGGTTCTCGTTGGTTATGACTAAAGCCTGAAACCAACAGCAGCATATCGATCGAGATGTAAATGAGCATCAGATACTCCACATAGATGCTGAGTCGGTTTATTTTCGGGTGCAGGACCGGCAAGTCGAGGAAAAATCGGGCGAAACGGTAATACCAAAAGAAGCACAACATGGGAAGAATCATGTCGAGCGAATTTTTGAAGAAACTTAGGAAACGAACCGAATCGATGAGCCAGTCGAAACGCGAAAAGCAATAAATGCCGACGCTAATAAGGTAGGCAATATAATTGAGGTACTCTTTGCGGCGAATAAACACATACTGCGCACCGAGGTAGACGCTTTGAAATAAGGCAATCCCTGCAAAGGCAATAACACTTAAAAGTTCAACAGGCGGAATGGACAGCAACATGGTTTAGGCACCAGCAGCTACAAAGAAATGGAAAAGCCTGCCAACAGTTGAATTGAACCGGAGGAAAAGTTAAAGCCACGACTTCCGTAGCTTTCCATCATCGTTTGCGGGCGTAGCTCCAGAAAAAAGAGATCGGTTTTTCTTAAGCTGAGCTCCGGCTTACGCAGCGCAAATTCTAAACGCATGGAGGCATAAAGCGAAAGTGCCCAAATACCAGGCGTTTGCAGTGATTGATTGGTATAATCATATTTGCTATAATAGTTTGGGCTACCCATACTGGAACTCGAAATCAAATCATTGGAAGTTGAGGTGCTCCATTGAGAATCTACTTCGGTGCGGCTGTTAAATGAATATCCTCCAACCATGCCAATTCCCAAACAGGTAGAGGCTTTCTTTTTCGGGAAAGCCCTTACAAATGCCCCAACATCCAGTCTGATAAAGTCGCTTTGTACCTCTACACGGTGGTTCTGACTGTATAGCGTATCCACGCGCCATAAGGCATTGTTAAACTCGATGGTATCGCCCACAATTGTGGTGTTTGTCCTACTGTTAGCACCCACATTATTTCCCGATGAAAACCCAAGGCCAACCTGTAAAAACGACTCTGTTGTCCGGGGCCGTTTACTTTGCTCATTCGTAAGGGGAATCAGAAATCCCATAACCATGGGTAAAGTCGTATTCGAACCTATATAATCGCTCCCTAAATCGTTGTTTCCACCGGGAATTTCAGGGTCAAGCTTTTGAATTTCCTTAGAATCAATAACAGACTGGAATCTAATCTCCGGCCCTACCAAAAAGTAAAGCGACGATTGTGCGGATAAATGGCCGAGGCTTAGGCCGAGAAACAACAATAAGGTGTAACGCATATTTAGGTAT
Source organism: Bacteroidota bacterium (assembly GCA_027483445.1). GTDB lineage: Bacteria > Bacteroidota > Bacteroidia > M30B66 > M30B66 > CAMCXT01. The sequence goes on from JAIXUS010000013.1 coordinate 28,134, forward strand.
CTTAAGCAAGTTGAGAAAAATTTCAATAAATAGCGAATTAAATTTTTAATAGATCTATATAAGATTGAGTTTGGGTGCAAACGGAATAGGGAAACGAAAGATTTATGGATCGCCCCAAAATTTTGGCCTTTGCTTCTGTGGTAACTTAGAAACAATGCGAGATTCATCCAACACAAGCTTTAAGCGAAAGGCCGAGCTCTATTCAAGCCAGCTGTTGTGGTGGTGAATTCAACACACCGACCAAAACATTTAGGCCTTCTTTTTTTCCGGCTTATACAAGCTTTCGTAGGTTGAAATCCACTCTTCGGCACTTACTTTTTGCATCAGTTCGGCAATGAGTTCCAGTGGAATATGTTCAGGCTTTTTAAAGCGAATGCACGATTTCCCCATATCCAGTTTTTGCTTCGATTGTTGACCATAAGCCTCAGTAAACCAGCTGAGCAGTTGGGGCATAGCGTAAATTCCCATGTGGTAAAAGGCAATGAAGTTCTTCTGCGCTGCTATGCTCACAAAAGGAAGGGCTTCCTCTGGCTTGCAATGATAGCCCGCCGGGTAAAGGCTGTGCGGAATTACAATCGCGGGCATTCCATACGACAATCCGGGTTCAAAGCCGGGCATTCTATGCTTCACCAGAATTTCCCAAAGTTGCCGCATAGCCTCGTTTTGGTCGGCCTTCACCTGATTAAAGTAAGCCTCAATTTTAGCGTCCATCATACCGATTCTTGGCTACAACAATACAAAAAAAACAGCGGAGGCCCGAGAGCACTCCGCTGTTGTATGTTCAGCAGGATTTGCTGTTAATCGACAATGTTCGAAACCAGATAGTCGCGGTTCATGCGGGCAATGTGATCGAGACTAATGCCTTTCGGACATTCCACCTCACAAGCGCCGGTATTGGTGCAGTTTCCGAAGCCTTCCTCATCCATCACTTCAACCATTTTCTTCACCCGAAGATGACGCTCTGGTTGCCCCTGCGGGAGGAGTGCAAGCTGCGATACCTTAGCCGATACGAAGAGCATCGCAGAGGCATTTTTGCAGGTTGCCACGCAGGCTCCACAGCCAATACACGCCGCCGCATCGAAGGCCTTATCGGCATCCTCTTTCGGAATAGGAATGGAGTTGGCATCAACGGCATTTCCGGTGTTCACCGAAATAAAGCCACCCGCCTGGATTACGCGATCAAATGCGCTGCGGTCTACCATCAAATCTTTGATAATCGGGAAGGCCGAGGCTCTCCAGGGCTCCACCACAATGGTATCACCATCGTTGAAATGGCGCATGTGCAACTGGCAGGTTGTAGTACCGGTAAGCGGACCATGTGCCCGACCGTTGATGTACATTGAACACATTCCGCAGATGCCTTCGCGGCAATCGTGGTCGAAGGCAATCGGATCTTCTCCTTTGCGAATCAATTCATCGTTCAACACATCAAACATCTCCAAAAACGACATATCCTCAGATACATCGGGGAGTGTGTAGGTATTAAAGTTTCCCGGCGTCTTGCCGTTCTGCTGTCTCCAAACTTTTAAGGTAATTTTCATGGACGTGTCGTTTGTGTTGAGTCTTATTTATAGGACCGTTGTACCAACTTCACATTTTCAAACACCAACGGCTCTTTGTGCAGTACTTCAGCTTGGTTATCGCCTTTGTATTCCCAGGCCGAAACGTAGGCGTAGTTGTTATCGTCGCGAAGGGCTTCACCATCTTCGGTTTGGTATTCTTCTCGGAAGTGACCTCCACAACTTTCATTGCGGTCGAAAGCGTCATCAATCATTAGTTCTCCCAGCTCGAGGAAATCGGCTACCCGCAAGGCTTTTTCTAATTCCTGATTGGTCTCATCGGCACTGCCCGGTATGATCACTTCTTTCCAGAATGAGGTCCGAATGTCCTGAACCATCTTCTTGGCTTTTTGCAAGCCTTCGGCGTTACGAGCCATTCCACAATATTCCCACATTACTTTCCCCAGTTCTTTGTGGAAATGGTCAACTGGCTTACTGCCCTTGATGCTCATCAATCGTGCAATACGTTCTTGTGCTTCTTTTTCGGCCTTTTCGAATTCGGGGTGGTCGGTTGGGATGGCCTTGGTGCGGATGTCTTTGCTGAGGAATTCACCAATGGTAATCGGCAATACAAAATAGCCATCCGCAAGCCCTTGCATAAGTGCAGAAGCACCGAGACGATTGGCCCCGTGGTCGGAGAAATTGCACTCTCCCGTGGCATACAAGCCCGGAATTGTGGTCATCAGGTTATAGTCAACCCAAAGTCCGCCCATGGTGTAGTGCACCGCCGGGTAAATTCGCATCGGCGTGGTGTATGGGTCTTCACCTGTGATTTTTTCGTAAATCTCGAAGAGATTACCATAACGGGCCTCGATAACATCCTTGCCGAGGCGACGAATTGAATCGCTAAAGTCGAGGTAAACAGCCATTTTGGAAGAACCCACGCCATAACCGGCGTCGCAGCGCTCTTTGGCGGCACGACTGGCAATATCGCGGGGAACGAGGTTTCCGAAAGCAGGGTAACGGCGCTCAAGGTAGTAATCGCGCTCTTCTTCAGGAATATCAACCGCTTTCCGTGAGTCGTCTTTTTTCTTCGGTACCCATATACGGCCATCGTTACGCAGCGACTCCGACATGAGCGTAAGCTTCGATTGGTGGTCGCCAGAAACCGGTATGCAGGTAGGGTGGATTTGGGTGAAGCAAGGGTTGCCAAAGAAGGCTCCTTTTTTATGGGCCTTCCAAATCGCAGTTGTATTGCTGCCCATCGCATTGGTGGAAAGGAAAAACACGTTGCCATAGCCACCGGTAGCCAACACTACGGCGTGACCAAAATGGCGCTCGAGCTTGCCGGTAATCAAATCGCGGGCGATGATTCCTCGGGCTTTACCGTCGATGATCACAACATCTAACATCTCATGGCGCGAGAAAATTTGCACCTGCTTGCGACCAATCTGACGGCTTAATGCCGAGTAAGCGCCTAGCAGAAGCTGCTGTCCGGTTTGACCTTTGGCATAGAATGTCCGGCTCACCTGAACTCCACCGAAGGAGCGGTTGTCGAGCAATCCACCGTATTCGCGGGCAAAAGGAACACCTTGCGCCACACACTGGTCTATGATGGCCGTACTCACTTCCGCAAGGCGGTGAACATTGGCTTCGCGGCTGCGGTAGTCGCCACCCTTGATAGTATCGTAGAACAATCGGTGAACAGAGTCGCCATCGTTGGAGTAGTTCTTCGCGGCGTTGATTCCACCTTGTGCGGCAATACTGTGCGCTCTACGAGGGCTGTCCTGAAAGCAGAAGGCCTTCACTTTGTAACCCATTTCTCCGAGCGTAGCAGCCGCTGATGCGCCAGCAAGCCCTGTTCCCACTACGATGATTTCAATGTTTCGCTTATTGGCCGGGTTAACCAGAGGAATGGTTGCCTTATAACGGGTCCACTTCTCGGCAATAGGGCCTTCAGGTATTTTGGCGTCGAGTATCATGTTCGTGTGAGGTTTAGAGATTCTTCAAACAGAAGTAAACCGGCATCGCTGCAAACAAAGCCGGAATGAGAATGGCAAATAAAAAGGTACCCAGATTTTGAATTGCGGGCGTGTAGCGGTGGTGGCGAATGCCCAACGACTGGAATCCACTGGCAAAGCCGTGGTAAAGGTGGAAGCCGATAGCAAACATACTCACTACATATAGCGCGGCATACCACGGCTGAGAAAAGGCCTCCACAACCACACTGTACATATCTTTATAGCTCTGGCCTTCGATCGTAGTTACGGGCATATTGCCAAACTTCATTTCGAACCAAAACGATTTCATGTGAACAATCAGAAACACGAGAATGATGGTTCCCAATAAAGCCATGTTTCGTGATGACCATGAACTCGATTTGCTTTGGTCAACTTTTGCGTAGCCTTGTGGACGGGCTTTGCGATTCTGAGCTGCCAAGTAAAACCCATCAATGATGTGCAAAAGTATGAATGCGTAATTTACATACGCTATGGTTTTAATCAGCGGATTGTTGGCCATAAACGCGGAGTAGAGGTTAAAGGCCACACCACCATCGTTTTGAAAAAGTTGCAAGTTCCCGAGCAAATGCACCACTAGAAAGGTGCATAAAAACAAACCCGAAAGGGCCATTAGATATTTTCTGCCAATCGAAGATCGAAACAATCCTGTTGCTGCTGTTGCCATATACTTTACAATGAGAGGTGTGCAAATGTATGATGACACTGTTGTCTTCGCAAATCCACACCTATCGATTTCAACACTTCTTTAACAGGGATTTTTGAAAAAGGTTTTTGATGGCCTTATCTTGTAATTTGCAATCAATCAGGGTCTTGGTATTTTTGATTTGGGTTTAATTCCTGAATTTCCTTATACAGAAAGATTCTAAATTAGAGTTTGCGGGAAACACCTCTTGGGTTGGTCGGTGAAACAGCACTGTTTATTTTCCCTGTTCAAAGCTAACCGTATGAGAAAAGTACAAAAGAAATGAGTACTTCAGTCAAAGACTGGAATACTGTTCCTGAGCCATGAGAAATGCCGATTCGGTAATTTTTAACCTGATTTCGCCCATCGGAAGTGTAACGAAGAACGTAACCGGCGGAACCAACTTGGTCACTTGCTCGGCTTCCGAAATGGGTGGACTAAGCGCCGGACAAGGCAACCTTCAAATTGTACCCTACAATATTCAATCGGCAGTATACAGCAGAAAAACGCTCTATTTAATCAATGAAACCGTATTGATCCAATCGGTCACTTTAAACTAGTTCTCGCATAACATTTATCGAGCCCGCAGTTCTTTGTTACTGCGGGCTTTTTTATTTCGCCCACCATTTAAGGCTCCAACTTTGGCCTTGAAGTTTTCGTCGTAACTCGTGCAACAACGCCTACCTTTGGCGACCTATGCACGCACTCTTCAGGCATGCAGGCGATATTTTGTCTTCCTACACAGGCGAAATTCCCCTGCACCACATTTTAAAAGCTCATTTCAGGAAATTCCCCATTTTGGGCAGCCGCGACCGAAAGTGCATCAGTGCACTTGTTTACAGTCATTACCGCTGCGCCTTGTTGTTGAGCAACGAAGTTGAAGCCCCAAAACGTTGGTGGGCATCCATGGTGCTCAGCGATCAATCGAGAAGCTTAATTAGCCTACTTTTTCCCGATTTCCCTTTGCCACCTGAGCAAAGCAACTGGCTCGAACGTAGCCGCTTTCTTCATGAGCAGGGAATTGGTCATCAGCCGCAGGCATTACTCAATAACCTGCCCGACTTTAGCGAAACCCTTACGCCTGAAGTGTATTGCAGTGCTTTTTTTAGTCAGCCGGCCTTGTTCATTAAAGCCAGTCCATCAGCCCTTGGGCGCATTCAAAAAATCCTCAGTAAACAAGGAATATCGTTCACCGACCATGGGCAATCTTGCCTCGAGTTGCCGTTGAATACGCCTTTGCAGCAATGGTTAAAACCGGCCGATTTTAGGGTTCAGGATCGTGCCTCACAGGCGGTGTACCAGCATTTCCCGAATTTTCAGCCTAAGCTTATTTGGGATGTTTGCGCCGGTGCCGGCGGGAAGACCCTTCTGCTCCGTGAGCGCTACGCAAAGGCTGAGCTTATGGCCAGCGATGTGCGGGAAACCGCGTTGGCTAACCTCCGCCAACGGTTTATGCAATATGGTTACACGCCGCCCTGGATGGCGGTTTTTGATGCAGCATCGGGCGAAGAGCCCTCTTTTATCGACGAGAAACAGCAACCTGATCTGGTGGTTTGCGACGTACCATGCAGCGGTTCAGGCACTTGGCACAGAAACCCCGAACAGCGCTTCTTCTTTCAACCCGAAACCCTCGAGCAAACCACTGAGCGCCAGTTTCAAATTGCCGCTTCGGCCGCGAAGACATTGGCGCCTGAAGGTTATCTGTTGTATATAACCTGCTCTGTTTTTAAAGCAGAAAATGAGGGCGTTGTAGAAAGATTGCAAAACGACACCTCCTTAAAACTTGAGCACCAACAGCTCATATCGTTTCTTCATGCCGGAGGCGATTCCCTTTACGTGGCGCTGTTTAAAAACGAGGCCTGATTTACAGCAAAGGAGAAAGAAAATCGGCAAGCGTACCGGGCGGAAGCCAGTGCGCATGAATCCCCAGTTTTTGCGCGCTTTCGATGTGTTGTTTCGAATCGTCGATGAATAAGGTAGTTGATGGATTTAAACCGGCATCTTCGAGCACATGCCGGAAAATTTCAGGCTCAGGTTTTCGAAGTCCGAGCTCATAAGAAAGGTAAAGACCTTCGAAAAATGGCTCTAGCGATGGAATCTGATGCTCCTCGATTAAATACGTGTTGAATTGCTCAATGTGTAAATCGTTGGTATTGCTGAGCAGAAAAATCCGGTGAGAGGCGGCTGCTTCCTCAAGCAAATGCAAGCGTTCTTCGGGAAGATCGAGGAGAATTGAGTTCCAGGCCTCAATAATTTGTAGACGACTCACTTCGGGGCCCGTGAGTTTTTGAATTTCTGCCAGGAAGTCATCACTACTGATTCTGCCAGTTTCATAATCATCAAGTAATGAGGTTTGTCCGTGCTGGGCAAAGTGCTGCGAAAAATCCTGAATCCCCAGCGTTTTAAAGGCCTCAACCGGCTTTTGGTAATCGATATTTAAGATTACGCCTCCCAAGTCAAAAATGATGGCCTCAATCGAATGTCCTTGATACTTCATGCGGCAAAAGTACAAACTGCTTTTTGTGGTTTCGGTGTAATGCCATTATATTTGCCGCCCTTACGGCGGGCCTGTAGCTCAGGGGTTAGAGCGTCGGACTCATAATCCGCGGGTCGTAGGTTCGATTCCTACCTGGCCCACACCGTCAAAGCCTCGTCATTAGACGGGGCTTTTTTTATTTCAGGAAGCCTACAATCACCACCAGAAGTTGAGGCAGGAGCCCGGCAATAAAGCCCATGCCGATTTGTGCGGGAGTGTGAGCTTTCAGCTGCAGCCTGGCGCTGCCAATCAAACCGGCTACAATGGCTACTGCTGCAATGTACAGGCGCATGTCGACCGCCCAAAACAGGGCACAAAGCAATAAGGCGCCCATCAAGCCACCTACGCCGGTCATGTGCATACTGATTTTCCAAAATCGTGTTATTCCAGCTGTTACAAGGAGTGAAATAAGCCCCGACAATAAAAACAGCATGTAGAGTTGGGGCAAGTTGATTTTTGACAGGAAATAATAATTCGCGCCATGAAGCATAAGGGTGATCAGCAAAGGCATGTTGCGGTCTTCTTTATGACTCAGCTCAAGGTCTCTGATAATGCCCATTTTGAGCATCAGTAAAATGAGGAGGACCGGCATAACGAAGGTGAAAAGACTTATGCACACCAATATGTACCAGTAAACTTTGTCGGGAAGTAGATTGAAATGGTAAAACGGAAGATTGAGAAAAATCAGTGTTCCGAATAAGGGCATGAGCAATGGCTGAAATAGCCAGGAGATAAATTTTGCGGCAAGCTGCATGGCGCAAAGATAACCGCTTAACTCAGAAGATAAGGATTAACGAAACGGCAACAATCAAAGCCAAAATTCCGGAGCAATAGGCAACGGTATCATCACTTTTGTAGAAGAAAGCAACAAGGCTTAAAACAATCACGGCCAGCGGAAATGAACCATAGCCTTTGTAAACTGGGGCAATCAGTTCAGCCTCGAAGGGTTCTTGGGTTAGGCGATGCGTGCAACTCACACTTCGAATCGATTGAAATAAGGGAGAGCGGCACAGGCTAATAGTTTGACCCTCATCTAATGCCTCAAACAGCGCTGCATTCGCTTTAAATTCAAGTTTATCGGTGAATACCCTTAGCGTGTAATCGGTATTTCCAAATCGGTTGTCTTCTTTTTCGGATAGCTTCTTCAGTACTTTCAGTTCATCACAAGAAGCCGGCAAAAAAAAGTCGACCAAAATGAGTAAAGCCAGTAGCGACAATACAACGAGGGCCCACTTCATGATTCTGAAGTAAGGCAATTCGCCATCATCCTCTTCTTCTTTACTACGGTAGTTCATTGTTGCGTTGTGAGTTAACGTATGAATTTAATTAAGTGTATCAAATGTACATAGGGAAAATAACCAAAGTAGCATAGATGCAATTTTCTCCTTGAATTTGAAAGACTTAGTAGGGCTTTTTCAAGCTTTATGTGCGTTAAGTCCGCATAAAATGAGCCACTCAAAAATTTCGATTTCCTGAATTATGATGCTCTTCTCCATGATGACCTTTAGCCGGTATGTCGGATTGTGGGGAAATCAGGTCATGTAAACCCACATCATCAGATTTTCTTACATGCATTATTGATACGCAAATCATTTTATTCCAGAAATCAGCCGAGTAATTGCAGTTTGATTTCTTTACAAAGAGCTTATAATCATTGCAATGCAAATTTATGTTGTATTGTTTTATATCGGTTCCGGTAGTTGAACCTTACTCCAGTAAGAGTTAATTATTCCTGAGGGTTTGCACCCGGATGGCTACCCCCATTTTTGTTGCATCACAAATCACCTTTAGGTTCACATGAAAAAAATCTACCCAATTCATGTGTTCCTGTTCGGAATACTCCTTCTTGGTGTGGTGTCGCCTCTAAAGGCGATTACCTACACCTGGATCGGGACTGTGTCATCCGACTGGAACACCGCAGCAAACTGGTCTCCGGCCGGAGTACCAGATGTAGCAGACGATGTAATTATCGACGCAACCGGCGGAACTTTCGATCCGCTTTGGGACGAACTACCCGGTATCAACAATTTAACAATGTCGGCGCGAACACTTAACTTAAATGGTTTTGCGCTTCAAGTGAACGGAACTGCTGTTCTCAGTGGTGGCGAAATCTCCAATGGTACTCTTTTGATTACCAGTACTTCCGCTACCTTTTCAGGCACAGTTTTCAATGTTCCGGTTTCGTACACCGGGGCGAGGTGCTTGTTTAATGGTGGCGTGTTTAACCAACCGGTTACTGTGGTAAAAAACGGAGGAGGCAATGATGCCAGCCTTGGCAATTGCGTTTTTAATAGCACTTTAACAGTTACCAATAGCGACAATAACTGGTTTCGCTTTGCAACAGTCGACCCCGATATCTACAACGGTGTAGTGACCTACACCAACACCGGGGCGGGTGGAATCTATCCGGCACACACCTCTTCAGGAAACACCTACAATGCCAATATTGTAGTAAACTGCACCGGTGCAGGCGGAATTCGTTTTTGTCAGGGTGATGGCTCAGCAACTTTGGCGGCTGGTCAACAGTTATCTGTTGGTATAGGCGGATTTTCCTCCGGTTCACTCATTTTCCGAAACTTCGTTCAACAAGGCACAGCGGCTCATTCCATCAGCGGAACAGGTTCATCGTTTTTCACAACCGAACAAGGCACCGAATTCAACTGGAATCTAACGCTCTCTTTTCCCAATTTCCAGATTTTCAGAACTACCTTCAATGGCGACCTCACGGTAAACAAATCCTCCAATACCCAAAATATCTGGAATGGAGGCAATACTTTCCAGGGAACCACACGAATCAACAACAATGGGAACAATAACCTATTGATGGGCAATACTGAACCCGACATTTTTAATGGACCGCTCTATCTCGACAACAATACAACGGGCAATTTCACAATATCTATCTGTCGCGGTTCTACCGGAAATCAAATCAACAACGATGTGTTCCTAAACAACGCAGCTTCAGGGGGAATTTACTTTGGTTTCAATGGCGGAACAACAACGCTCGCCTCGGGACGTACCATTCAGTTTTTCAATGATGGCATCACCGCAGGTACAATTACCTTCTCGCGCTTCACTAAACTGGGAACTGCAGCTATAAATCTCTCTCAAACTACGGGAAACGCAGCCATTACTTTTTTGAATGGTTCTGAAATCAACGGGAACCTCACACTCACTTTCCCAAGGGTGTTTTTCAACGGTTCGGTTTTCAATGGTACTGTGAGTGTAACCAAAGTAGGCAACTCTGCAGTTACTTCTTCAGGAGGAAATACCTTCAACGGTGCAGTTACCTTTACCAATACGACTTCGGGTGCCATTACTTTAGGCGATGTATTGCCCGACATCTTTAACAGTACACTGTCTATTTCAAACAGCGGAAATTGTGCCTTCCAGGTAGCACGCACCGGCTCAACAAACCTGTTTAACGGGAACATCACCATCAACTCTACAGGAACAAGTCAGGGCGTTCGCTTCGGACAGAACAATGGATTGTCGGTTTTAGCAGCAGGCGCGCTGTTGAATTTTGGAACCATGTCTGCAGGAACCTCTATTTTTAGAGGGTTTACCCAAACCAGCGCTGAGGCCATCACAATGAATTGCACCAACAATGCTGCGATTCAATTTGAGTCGAACGTTACCCTCAATGGAGCTTTAACCATTACAGCTTCCAATGTGGTGTTTAATGGTGGTACTTTTAGCGGTAATGTGGTTGTAAATCGCTACGGTTCTGGGGCCAGCACCTCAAACGGCGGGGCTACATTCAACGGAGATTTTACATTGAATGCAACGGGGAACGGCGGAATTATCTATTCAAATACCACCGCAAATACCTACAATGGAAATCTTACCATCAACAACGGCCAAACCTCTGGAAACGTTAGTTTGTCGTTAATCGGGGCAAACAACATTATTGGAGGAAATCTAGTGTTAACCTGCAGCTCAACCGGTGGTATCGGTTTTGGCAGCGGTGGTGGAATTACCACAATGACCGGTAGTGGAACAATTTCGCTTGGTGCCGCAGGTTTCACCGCCGGAGTGCTTAATTTACGTGGCTTTGTAAAGCAAAGTACCACTGCCATCAACATAAACCAAACCACAGGAAATGCGACCTTGAACTTTCTGCCAGGGTCTGACATTGCCGGAAATGTGAGTATTGCGTTTCCGCGGTTTACCATGAGTCAAACACGGTTTCGCAACGATCTCAACGTGGTTAAAAATGGTGCTAGCGGCGATAACAGTCCGGGCGGTTGCACGGTTGATGGAGCCTTTACTTTCTCCAATACCTCCAGCGGTCAGGTAATTTTATCGAACACCTCAGCCGACATTTACAATGGGAACTGTACCTTCAGCAATTCAGGGAACACGATATTATACGTGAACCACAATGGCTTGAATGGACAGTTTAACGGTAACATTTTACTCAATTCCACAGGCTCAAGCCAGGGAATTCGCTTTGGTCAGGGTACCGGATCGGCTACCCTCGCTAATGGTCGCACCATTCAGGTAGATGCCGGTGGGTTTAGTGTCGGAAGTCTTCGCTTTCGCCGATTTGTTCAGGCAGGTACAAGCGCTCAAACACTAACAACCACCGGAACAGGTACTTCGGTTTATTTTGAAGGCGGTACCATTTTCAATGGTTCATTAACTGTAACCACTCCTTCCGTTTTTCTCAACGGCGGAACCTTCAATGCCAACTTTACGGCCATTTGCAATTCAACAGCCGCATTTTCGTCAAATGGCGGAAACACCTTCATGGGTACAACCACTTTGACGCACAATGGAACGAACAACTGGGTGATGGCCAATGTGAGTCCAGACGTGTTCCAGGGTAACGTGGTTCTGAGAACCACCAATTCAAATGGGATTATCTATTTGGCCCATACGGCAACCGGTAACGTATTTAATGGAAACATTGAGCTCAATTCTACCGGAACCGGTGGTGGAGTTCGTTTCGGAAATAACAATGGTACCGCCACTTTAGGTTCAGGTTTCGAAATGACCATCGGTGCGGGTGGGTTTTCTACAGGTTCGTTGCGCATTCGCCGATTAACCCAGCTGGGCAGCGAAACTCAGGATCTGGTGTTGACCGGATCAGCGCAATTGCACCTTGAAACCGGAACTGTGTTTAATGCAGCCATCAACTTCGCTTCACCACAACTTTTTGTGGCTGGAAATACCTTTAACAACATTGCACGCCTCAACCAAACGGGTAGCACCTCTGTAGCTTGTGCGGGTGGAAATACGTTTAACAACCTGGCTTTTATTACCCTGTCGGGGAATAACTCGTGGTTCTGGGGAAATAGCGCCGCCGATGTTTTCCAAAACGAACTCACCCTGATCAATTTTGGGAACAATGTGCTCTACATGGCACACAACTCCTCCGGACATCAATTCAACGGCAATGTATTGGTGAATTCTACATCACCTTCTCAGGGAATCCGCTTTTGTCAAGGAAACGGATTGGCCACATTGGGTGCTTCGGCTACGATTCAATTTGGAGTGACCGGATTTACAACAGGAAGCCTTCGCCTGCGTCGAATTACTCAAGCCGGTACGAGTGCCATCAACTTAACTTCAAACGTTGCGGCTGTTTCTCTGTTTCTCGAATCGGGTAATGAGTTTAATGGAACATTTAGCGCCGACTTTCATCAGGTAAACCTCAATGGCTCTACCTTCAATGGCACTACAACCATCAACCAACGCGGTACTACAAGTGTTCAATCAACCGGTGGGAATACCTTCAACGGCACAACGCTAATTACCTGCACAGGTTCGGGCGAATTCAGGCTTGCCGGCACAAACCCCGATCAGTACAATGGTTCTGTTACTTTCAGAAACACTACAGCGGGTCGATTGATGCCAGCCTTTGCTTCAGAAGCCCGCTTTGCCGGAAATGTAACTACCAGCGGTTCAACATCAGCGGTTTCATTTAGCCCAGGTAGTGGAAACGGTCGCGTGGTGTTTAACGGAACCGGTGCACAAAGCTTCGGTGGCACCGTGGCGCTTCCTCCTACTTTGCGGAATGTTACCCTAAACAAAACCTCAGGTACCGTAACACTAAACAGCAATGTGACCGTAACTACAAATATTTCCTTCAGTTCCGGAACACTTACCAGTGGAGGCTCACAATTGCTCATCCTCAACGACAACTGCACCGCCACCGGCATGTCGAACAGCTCCTATATCATCGGGCCGGTTCGTAAAATCGGAAATGATGCCTTCACTTTCCCGGTCGGAAGAGGTGGATTTTACCGACCGATCTCTATTTCTGCACCCGGAAATACAGCCCACCATTTTACGGCTGAATACTTCAATGCAAGCTCTAATTCCTTGTACCCTCACAGCAGTAAAGTGGCCAGTATCAACATCCTTAGTACATCTGAATACTGGATTTTGAACCGGACCAACGGAACCTCTAACGTTGTAGTTAGCTTAAGCTGGGGCGCCAATTCAGGGGGTGTAAACAATCCTGCAACGCTGCAAGTTTGCCGTTGGGATGGCTCTACATGGCGCGATCATGGGAATGGTGGCATTAACGGAAGCTTCGTTTCCAGCTCCGGCGCTGTAACCTCATTCAGCCCGTTCACCCTGGGTTCTCAAAACAACCAGAATCCATTGCCTATCACCTTGTTGAATTTCAATGCAGAAGCGCAAAATAAAACCACTTTGGTTGAGTGGAGCACTGCTTCTGAAATCAACAACCATTATTTTGAGGTACAACGCAGTGCTGATTTGCTTGAATTTGAAACCATTTCCCGAATTCAGGGAGCTGGAAATAGCAACAGCATGTTGTCATACACTTACACCGACGAAGCTCCATTAAAAGGAATGTCATACTATCGACTGGTTCAAACAGATTTTGATGGTACACGCACTGAGTTTGCACCCGTACCGGTAATGCATGCCAACAACGCAAGTGGCGTCGTGGCTTTCCCAAATCCATTTCACAGCAGTTTTGAACTTCGGTTATCTGAACAACTTCAAAGTGAAAGTCTACAAATCCGCATCGTCGACATTCAGGGTAGAATCATTCAACAGTTTACGCAACTGCCTAACGCTCCTGTGTCGAGCATTCAGCTTGGTGATGCACTTCCGGGACTGTACTTTGTGGAAATTCAGTCGGCCAAAGGAGCTGAAGTCATTCGTCTGATAAAACAATAATTGAACTCACCCGGCAATGGTCACCAAACTTACTTTGGAACCTTGCCGGGTGAATTGTTTTTGGTTCTACTGGAATTAGTCCGTTCAAAAACCTACATTAGTATCCAAAGAAGTCACCTTGTAGTATTCTGCCGTTACGTTTTAAGAATAGCTTGTATCGATTGTTCATCAAGCTTTTTACATCGACTCGCCAGAGTGTTGCAGCAATATTCAGACTATGGATACCATTCGTCATTTTACCGAAATAAGAATTTCCGATACCCCAATTGTTGGAGGGAAAAATGCATCTTTGGGTGAAATGGTTACAGCGCTTTCGGGCAAAGGCATTGCTGTTCCTGATGGATTTGCAGTAACCGCCGAAGGGTACTGGTTATTTCTCCGCGAAAACAACTTGCTCGATGTTATTGACCATGCATTGGCTCAATTGAACACCACCACTTTCGAAAACCTGTTGCAAGTTGGCGCCGGAATTCGAAAGCTAATAATGAACGCTCGCTTTCCAGAAGCTTTAGATAAAGATATTCGGGAGGCCTATCAAAGTCTGGTTCGGAAATCGGGATCTGAAATTACGGTTGCAGTAAGGAGCAGTGCAACGGCAGAAGACCTCCCGGAAGCGAGTTTTGCCGGTCAACAGGAGAGTTATTTGAATGTGAACGGTGAAGTAAATCTCATCAAAGCCTGCCATCGCTGTTATGCATCATTATTCACCGATCGCGCCATAAAATACCGGGTTGACAATGGCTTCGAGCACATGAAGGTGGCTCTTTCCATTGGTGTTCAGGTTATGGTGCGGGCTGATCTGGCTTGTTCAGGCGTAACTTTTACCCTCGATCCGGATACCGGATTTGAAGGAGTGGTTCTGGTAACAGGTGCCTGGGGATTGGGCGAAAATGTAGTGCAGGGTTCAGTAAATGCCGATGAGTTTTTAGTATACAAGCCATTTCTGGATCAGGTGAAAACCCCCATTATTTCCCACAAACTGGGAAGCAAGAAGAAAACCATGGTTTTCTCAGAACACAAAATGCATGAAATCAATAAACCAGAAGACGCGGTTCTCAATGTTGAAACACCCGAAGCGAAAAGGAATATGTTTATCCTCAGCGATGCGGAAATTATTCAGCTGGCAAAATGGGCCATAATTATTGAGGAACATTATCAATGTCATATGGACATTGAATGGGCAAAAGACAGTATTGACGGGAAGTTATACATTGTTCAGGCAAGGCCGGAAACCACAAACCGGAAAAAAGACAAGTCGATTTTTAAGCAATATTCATTGATTGATAAAGGCAAAAAGTTGTGCACCGGTGCGGGATTGGGAAGTAAAATCGTGTCGGGTCTTGTGCGTATTCTGCATTCACCATCTGAAATTGAATCGCTTCAGGAAGGCGAAATATTGGTCACCGAACGAACTGATCCGGATTGGGATCCATTGCTTAAAAAGGCTGCAGCCATCATTACCAATCAGGGGGGGCGAACTTCACATGCGGCCATTGTTGCGCGAGAGGTTGGCGCCATTGCGGTGGTAGGAACCGGAAATGGCACTGAAGTACTGAAAAATGGACAAATCATTACAGTAGATACCTCAAAAGGCGCAACCGGTGTGGTTTACGAAGGTAGTCTGAAATGGGAAGAGCATGCGATAGATATTGCTTCGATACCGAAAACAAAGACGAAAGCCATGCTTATATTGGCACACCCTGATGAAGCATTTCGTTATGCATTGCTTCCGAATGATGGGGTAGGGCTGATGAGGATGGAATTTATCATCAGCAATTCGATTGGAATTCACCCTATGGCGCTGAAGCATTTTCAGAGGATAAATGATGAAGCTGAAAAGGCCAGAATTGAGCAAATGACCGCTATGTATGCTGATAAAGAAGCTTTTTTCATCCATACCCTGGCTGAGGCAACAGCAAAAATGGCGGCGGCTTTTTATCCCAGAGATGTTATTGTCCGAATGAGCGACTTTAAATCGAACGAATATGCCAATTTACTCGGTGGAAGAACCTTTGAGCCGCAGGAAGAAAATCCGATGATTGGTTTCAGGGGCGCCTCGCGTTATTACCATCCGCTTTACAAGGAAGCATTTGAGATGGAATGCAAGGCTATGATGCTGGTTCGGAATGAGATGGGATTTAATAATGTGAAACTGATGATTCCATTTTGCAGAACCATTTCCGAAGCCCAACATGTAATTGCTGTGATGGAGCAATGCGGCCTCAAAAGAAATGAGCAAGGGTTGGAAATATATGTTATGGTGGAAATTCCCAGCAATGCATTGCAGGCCGAGGAATTTGCTCAATATTTTGATGGCTTCTCCATCGGGTCGAATGATTTAACGCAGTTAACGCTGGGTGCCGACCGGGATTCAGAATTGTTGAGTGAAATATTCAGTCCATTTGATCCTGCAGTAATGCAGTTGATTGAAATGACTTTACAAAAGGCGCGTAAAACAGGAACGCATACCGGACTTTGCGGTCAGGCACCGAGCGATTATCCCGAATACACCGAGTTTTTGGTGCGCAATGGAATCGACAGTATTTCTTTTAGTCCCGATGCGCTGATTCGTGGAATTGAAAATATTGCCCTTGCGGAGAAATTACATATGAAAAGCTAAACCGCCTGGTTCGTTTATTTATACTGCAGTTTGATTCATAAAACTGGATGAAAGTGCAGTATGTAAACTTCAAATTACCTTCAATGGGTAAAAGCCTCCGTAATTATTTTCTACGGAGGCTGAAAATTCAAATAAAAGCAATCCTGTAAGCCGGGTTCTGTACCGATAAATCGGCCCTTGTCATTTCTCTAGGAGCACCGTCGCCGATGCTCTCCAGCGACCTACCCGCAGCAGCGGCCGAAGCCAGAGACGGGCCGCCTCATCTGCTGCCTATTTGGTCTTTCAACTCCTGAGGTTTACCAGCACTCCGGTCGCCCGGAAGTGTCGTGGGCGCTTACCCCGCGTTTTCACCCTTACCACCAAAGCCGGAGCCCTGTTGGCGGTTTATTTTCTGTGGCACTGTCTGTAAACGGTCGGTTGCCCTTCCGCCCCCTTCCCGTTAGGAAGCAGGATGCCCTGTGTTGCCCGGACTTTCCTCATTCCACCGAAGCGGAACGCGACAAGGCGGATTGCTTTCGGCAAAGGTACCCATTTAGGCCACTTATCGATTTACATCCACCTTAAATTGCGAGATTCTTCCTGAAAATTGCGCCATTCAAGGCCTTTGACAAGTAATATTCGGGTGGATGACATGCGCCATCCAAACGCAGCAAAGCACCGGCTAATTGAGCTGGTGAAAAAGCTAAGATTTTACAAAGCGCTTGGTATGCAGGTGTTTGCCTCCTTCTGTAAGCCTTACAATGTAAATTCCCGGCGCAAGTGAATGGGTTTCGAGGCTGGCTTTTGTCTGATGGATATTCCAAACCCCCGAATACATCACTTTTCCTTCAACATTTAAAATCTCAACCAGCGATTCAGCCTGGGCTGGCCGTGTGAGCGCCAATTCAATAAACGCATCGGCCGGGTTTGGCGACAATCTCAATAGAGATGAATTCACGCCTTCAACACCACTCAAATCGGGCTCAAAAAAGGCCACAAACGAAGTATTAAAGGTCTCTAACGTATCGGAAAACACCGGATTGGCAACGTTAGAAATCAGTGGATTGTCATTCCAATTGCTGAATTGATAGCCGAAATTAGCGATAGCCTCAATCTTTACTGGAATTCCATCAAAATACACACCCTCCCAGGGGTAGGTTTCCGGCGTAACAGTGCTAATCTTGATTTTCCCGGCACCGGGTGGAAAAACATCCAATTCGAGATTTACCTGACGCGGCAATTCGAATACCGACTGAATCTCGTTACGGACCTGCTCCGATCGACACACCAAATCGTTTTGGAAGGCCTCATGATTGTCGAGAAAATCATTCATCTGCCCGGTCACATTATTCGGATCGCCCCAACGGGTAAATTGCTTCGGCATTTCAAGCACAGTGGAGTAGAGGAACGAATCCGACACCGCCAGAAGTCTCTCTTCCCGGTAACTGGTATTCATCAGGTCGGCGTAACGGTTAATGAAATAATCGTGAAACCGCCTGTTTTCCATGCTTTCAAGCCAAATCGAAGTGTATGGATTCCCGCCACTCTCGTTGATAAGCCGTTGAATGGAGCCTGTAAAGCAATCACTGATGCCATTGGGGTTCATGGCCAGTTCTAAATCCTGAATACAGAATCTCCACCGGTTATTCGTCGCATTCGAACGGTAAATTTTTATGTTGTTTTGCGGCCAATCCTCATTACCCATCCATGTTTCGCCGATGATGTAATCGACATAATATTCCAAATCAAACAAAGCATCCGCCTCTTCCCAATAATTAGGATTTTCAGGCTCTAATTCTTCCCAGGCTTCTCTCGATTCCTGGAAAGACTCTACAGAACCTCGCACGGCCCTCAATACACTGCCATAGAAGAAACTTAAACTGAGAATTTCGATAGATTCACTTTCAGCACCATCATAAACCTCAAAAAATTCACCATCGAATTTTTCGCGCAACTCATACAAACCGAAATACCCTCCGTTGATATACACCGAAACCGGCCTCATGCCTGAATAGTAGTTCTTCGTTTCTTCACTCATCAATTTCACCTGAGCCGCATCTTTATAAGGCAAAATCTGCCATTGATTACTGCCATTTCGCAGATAAAATTTGCTGTAACGATTTCTTTGTGGCTTACCCGGAATAATGGTCTCCTGCACCGGATTTCCACCCACCACGCCATCGGCCAATTCCAGCCTGAATGAGCGTTGTGGATGGGAGCGACTGCCACCCGCACCACCGTCCATGATAATTCCCGTGGCTTGCGAGAATACTAAATCATGATTGGGCGTCTCATCAAAATACTGCACATGCGCAGCCCGAAGCCAGTCTTGATTAAAGTTGTCGAAAATTCCTTCAGGTCCATATAAATTATCGTTTTCAGTAATTACTGAAATAATTGGAGTTACGTGACTAATTCCGACCAAATAGCTCGCTGCCCTGATTTCACTGGGCAATAAGCCGGTTTTGTAACACCGCGTTTTAATTACCGTGTTCTGGAAAATTGTAATTGGAGTGCCGGTATACAATTGTGCGCTCTGATCCGGATCGCTGCCATCTAAGGTGTAATACAGAGCGCTGGGCGCGGTATTGGGATTGAACAATGAAACCTGTATGGGCGTGTTGTAAACACCCGAGTTTTGACTGAAAACAGCCGGAAGCGTGAAGTCATCAAACAATGCATTGCCGTTGTTACTGGCTTCAGGACTAGGATTCCCGAATAAACCGATAGTGTTCGAGGCGTTGGGGTTTCGGCCTACACTTAAATCAACACCCTGCGCATCTATATTGAGCAAGCTGATAAGTGCATTCGACGGATTAAATAAATAGACCGTTTCTCCGTTGGCGGCAATTCGAAAATTCGTGTGAAAAAAATAACCCTCTGCGCTTTGAAACAGATTGGTAAAGCCTTCAAAACTGCTGTGGTTTAGGCTAAAGTCGATATAATCATACAAGGTCGCCTCGGTTTGAGCCACATCAAAGGCAAGCGATTCAATGGGGCCGGGCTGTAAACCCGCATTCATTAATTCATCAACTGTAAATAAAAATTGATGTCGGGCGCTCCAGTACCAATTTCCGTAGGGCGCCGGGTAGTCGAATGGACTGTTTTGAATATTGTCGTTTCCGATGGTAATTCCATTTAAACGAATATTGGGTCTTCGATTGCTTGGCGCTCCATTGGTAAAATTACA
This sequence comes from Bacteroidota bacterium, assembly GCA_027483445.1. GTDB lineage: Bacteria > Bacteroidota > Bacteroidia > M30B66 > M30B66 > CAMCXT01. The sequence goes on from JAIXUS010000013.1 coordinate 47,822, forward strand.
AGCCGCGTCATTTCCATCTACAAAGGCCGAAATACTGGAATTAAATTCGGTTTCCGATTGCCGAAAAACAGAATTTACCGTGTAGCCCTGGCTGTTGTAAGAGCACACATTGACCACAATATTGGAAATGCCATTCCAAATAAATGGAGTGTCGAAATCGTGCTGATTCCAACCCTCCTGTGGCGTGAAAGGTCCTGTGTTTACGGTATTGGTGAACGGGTCGGAGCGAAACCTGTTTTTCTCGCTGCAAAAAACCACGAGAAAAGCGCCCGGCTCCAGTATGTAATGCGGAAATGTCCAACGATCAGGGTCATCCGCATTGTCGCTCAACGAATAGCCAAATAAATCAATGGCCGTCGAAGAAGCATTGTGCAACTCAATCCAATCGGGATATTCCTCCTCTTCATCGGCAATCAGGCTGTAGTTTTTATTCGAACCCTCATTGATGACCAATTGGGCCTCAATATTCGGCACATTCAGCAACAGTAAACACAACACAATGCGGCATCCTATCGTCATACTTGGTAGATTATCTCTGCGTAAAGATAATGTTACCCAATATTCAACAGTTGTTGCGCCTTAAATTCTAACGTTTTTCTTCGAAAGTTCGTGAAGAACTGGTGGTTAGTCCTGTATTTGTGGTCTGTTGCGCGTGGATACCTTTATTGGGGAAAAATCCCGATTTATGGAGAGATTTGATTGTTATTCTTGCAAAAAGCAAAGCAATGCCGTTCCGATTTAAACTTTTTGGGTGCTTTTTACTGGTTGTGCTAAGCGCTCCATCCTTTCATTCGCCGCTGAGCCGCGGGCGTGTGGTAGGTGTAAGCGATGGCGATACCATCGAGGTCCTGGTTTCGGGGCTGAATCAAAAAGTGCGTTTAGAGCATATCGATGCGCCTGAAAAGAAGCAGGCCTGGGGCACGCGCGCCAAGCAGGCTTGCTCCGATTTGTGCTTTGGCCAAACTGTGTTGCTCAAAGGGCGTAAAAAGGACCGTTTTGGCCGATTAATTAGCGAAGTTGAAACAAGCAACGGCACCAACGTAAACCTTCAGCTGGTGCGCAACGGCCACGCCTGGCATTTCACAAAATACTCGAGCGCACAGCACTACGCCCGCGCCCAACAGCAGGCCCGCCAGGAAAAGCGCGGACTTTGGTCATTGCCTTCGCCCGTTCCACCCTGGGAATTCCGAAAACGGAAATAAAAATACCCCAGAATTCGCCAAATTTCAGGTAGAAGTAACGAGTAAGAAGTACAGGTTTTTTTGGGCGCCTGCCTGCCCTTGCTTCACGACACATCTGAGCCTCATCGGCGGGCATCCCGTTTTCCGCTGCAACGCCTCATGCCCGCGCCACAGTCCACGCCATTCGGGGTTTCCGCTTCAACCGGTGGCGCTGAGCTACCTGAGATGAATGTTGAACGTTAAAACGTGAATGATCTAAATCCCGACTGGCCAAATCATCCAAATTCGTTCAACTTCACATACCTGATGGTTGAAAAGGAACGTTTGTAGATACGTTCAATTAAAAAAATAACTTAGAATTTAACATTTGATTACTTCAAACTTGAGGTTTGATATGAAAAACAATCAATGGATTCCTTTCCACAACCCGCACCAGTTAGACATTGCCCTTCGAAATCTCTTATCCTGAAATTCACCGTACATGCCACGTACCATCATAAAACACTGGATTACCTTTCCCAATCTGCTGCACCCTTGTGAATACGAGCTCATTGAAAAGCACTCCAAGGAAGGGAGCACCAAGCATCAACGGCTTATTGAGACCGAAGAAAAGGTGATGGCCTTTCAATTTCAGGTGCTGAACAAGCCAACACCCAGTGGGCATACCATTGAACTGACCCACATCGGCAAAACCAAACCTTTCCGAGGGCATCTCGATCATTTTCAGTATCGAAAGGCTGCTTCCTATTGGTTAATGAACCTGCTCAATCCGCCTGAGCAAAAGGATATAAAACTGCATAAAACCGACCTACAGTTTCAATGGAAGCCCAATATCCCTGTCCATCCATCCATTGGAATAAAGAAATCCCGCTACAAGGTCTTAATCGAAGACGCCTTCCGGACCTTTCAGCTTTATGCAACCCATGCGCAAGAGGTACAACAGCGGTTTGCGACCGTGCGCGATACCCGATACGATTTCGATATTGCCTTACGGGCCGGATTGTTAACCTCCGTGAAAACCTGGAACGACTACCACCTCGAATCCTTTGCGCGATACAAGTTTGAAGGAACTTTTGAAGATTCAAACCTGGAGCGATGCTTTTGGATGCCCCGATATCTCGCCACTTCTAAGGTCGATTTCGACCGCGCCTTTCAATGGGTCTTTATTCATGCACCCGCAAAATCCATTTTCCATTTCCGCATTTCGGCCATGCAAGCTTTGTGGGACGGCGACTATGCCGAATTTCTGAAATACGTACGTTTGGCACCCGAGGAGTCCTACACCAACCTCAGGCTACCACTGTGGTTTGTGCCTTTTGCCATGGCAGCTGTTGAAGGGGAGGTCGATAAGGCCCGGATGCACCTCATAAACCAAAGCATTGTGGATGGATTAGGCTTGTATACCGCTTACACACTTTGGGCGGTTTGCTGTGAACAATACGATTTGCACGAAGAAGCTGAAGATGCGCGATGCGTGGCAGAAATGGCCTGCTACGTTCCTCGAAAGCCCTTGCCCGACTTGGATAAACAAGCCAAGGCCCTCTCCGATTATAGGTGTCTCCTCGAAGATTATATGAATAAGGTATACACCTGCAGCGATTTGGTAGATAAAAACAATGTTCTCCGAAAACGGGCACAAGAATCGGCTCGTCGTCGAAAAGAAGAGCGCAATGAAATCGACGAAGCATTTGACTTGATCAAACCGCCTAATAACATGTACTTTTTTGAGGATGAAGATGAACGTAAACTCCGTGAAGAAAATATCAAAAAGCTCCACGACAAAATCCTCATGCTTAACTTAGAATGTTTAAAGCTGGAACGCCAACTCGAGAAACGCGCTAAGGGCATCATAGAGTTTTACGGCCCCGTCTTCTTCCAGCACTGGAAACAAAGGCATTATCAGGAAATGGTTCTCCATGGAATGAATCCGTATGAAAAGGCCTTGCAATGGATTTGGGCGGGATGAAAATTAAAATTGCACGAACACGCAATAATTCCCCGCCTTTTACATTTGATAGTTGTATTAGTTGTTTTATTAAACACATCGATTATTAAACCATGAAATGCTCTGTTAAAGAGGAGGTTTTCTTTACGCATCGCTTTGCATTCGTAAACTATTTTACCGAAGGAGAAATACAAGCTTTAAAAGAAAAAGCGCAAACCATCGAGCAGGAACTACATTATTTGATCTTGCACTTTTCGTGGGGCGATGATGACTTCGGAGTAGCGTTTATCATTTCCGATCGAAGAAACTGGACCTGGAAATCAGACTTTATTCTCGTAAACAGCTTTATTGAAAACGAGCATTTATATGCCGAATCGGTATCCACAGTTTCGGCATATCTTGAGGATATGTTGCTGCCCTGCCAGCTTCATGAATTCAGCAGCTTTATGCTGAGCAGAAATGATTGGGCCTACACGCATTCATTGACACATTGTGCCAAATGGAAACAAACGCTGGAGTATTTTTACACCCTGGCATTACGGCCCTTTCAGATAAGGCTCCAGTTCGCGGAGATCATTCAGGTTACAATACAACATACAGCACTGGAGTCTAAATATTGGAATACCAATATCCTATTTCGTAAAGGCAAGTGGGACGAAATTCAATACTGCGCTGATGAATTATTGGACGAAATCATTGCCTGTAATGGTTATAGTTTTGATGAACACCCGGAATGGGTATTTGCCTTTTATTTTGGGTTAGGCCACTCGAAATTTCGCAAGGAAAAAATTCGTAAAGCCTTTGATTTATTAAGCGAAACCTGCGATTACAGCTCGAACAATTGGATTGCCTGCAACTGTATGATGTGGTTTTGGGAAGGAAATGATTTTCTATACTTCAGCGATTTATCGATTTTGCCTGAAGCAATGATGGACTACGATCCATTTCCTTTCATGGCCAAACCCTACATGGTCGCGAGGTTGAACGAAAGTCCGGTTACCAACGATCCGATGATGCATCAATGGCTGTTTTCCAACGGATATCCGGCCTTCTTCCTGCATTCGCTGATGAGCGGAGTGCACAGCAACGCCGGTTTGTGGAAAGAAGCCCTCACCTCATTGCATTTCGCACTAAAAGGAGGCTTTTTCTCCCGCATAACCAAACTCCGATTGGTAGAGATGCTCTTTGCCGACAAGCGCGACCTGGAGGCCTGCCGCTATTTTGCCCGACATCTGTTGTATCATTATTTTTCAGAGCAGGATGCCATCTATGGTCGTCGAAAGTTGCAACTCATCAAAGAAGACCTACAGTGGCTGCAAAACAAACGCGTTTTTTTTGCCCTCGAAGCCGTTATTCAGGAAGTGTTGGCCGGCTTCAGCGCAACCCTTTTGTACAGCAAGCTCGAACCAAACGGCCGTCGGAAACAAAATGCAAAGGAACCCCATGAACTGTTGAGTTCAGTGTGCACCATCCCCGACACGAATTTGGATTACTACTGAACCCTCCTATTCAAGCGATCCGCTGCGCTAATCAATGTTTATTTATGTTAATTATTATGGAACTGCTTAAAATATTGGATTACCGGGTTAAACACCTGCTCGAAAACCGGTTGCCGGTGTGTTGTTTCTATCACTCCCTGGAGCACACGCTCGATGTGGCCGACACAGCGCTAAAGATTGCTGAACATGAACAACTGCCTCCCGAGCAGCTGCCGGTACTTAAAATGGCAGCACTCCTGCACGACACAGGGTTTGTGCGTTCGTCTACCTTCCACGAAATTAACTCCTGCTTTGTAGCCTACGATGTGTTACAGCCCTATGCGCTCAGCCAGGAGAACATGGATGCCATTTGTTCAGCCATTTTGGCCACCCGAATACCGCAAAGGCCTACTAACTTGCTGGAAAAGATTCTTTGCGATGCCGATCTCGATTATCTCGGGCGCGACGACTTTTATGTGATCGGCGAACGCCTGTTTCAGGAATTAAAGTGTAACAAGGTTTTACGCAACCGGAAGCAATGGAATACCCTACAGGTGAGCTTTCTCAAGCAACATCACTATTTTACACAATACAGTAATACATACCGCGAACCACAAAAACAACGTTATTTATTCGAATTGGAACAATGGTTGTTAAACCATGCTTAACCCGCCCAAAGCCATTTCACCATTTTAAATTCAATCTTATGTATCCCAATCATGTAAAGCCCATCGAATCGGAAACCATTCTGGTGCCTGTTGATTTAACCCCGCTTTCGTTGCCTACTACATTGCTGGCGGCACGCATGGCACAGTATGAAAATAAACGCATCCGCCTGCTGCATCTGCTCCCCAATACCCTAACCTTCTCGGCCAACCGCAAGAATACTTTGCGAAACGAACGCTATGCCCAATTGCGCGAACTTGCGCACAAGGTGGTGTTGAAAATGGGCGTTTGCATTGAAACCGAAATGCGCGAAGGCTCCATTTATCATCAAATCGCCTATGCCGCACTCGAGCAAAACGACAGCTTTATGGTTATGGGAACCCATGGCCTGCAAGGCGCCCAAATGCTCTGGGGCAGCAAGGCGCTCAAGGTAGTGCGCAGTGCCGACCGGCCCTTTTTTATTGCCGATGCGCATACGTCCATTCCGGCATCACTCCAGCGTATTGTGTATCCCGTCGACCACCGGCCCGAGAGTAAACAAGCACTGGCTTGGCTCACAAAACTGGGTAAGCAGCACAAGGCCCGCATACATTTGGTTAGCCGTGCCGGCAATACTGAATTCGAAAATGCCATACGGCTCAACACCGGCTACCTCGAGCACCACCTGAACCAAGCAGGTGTTTTGGTGAAAAACCACCTCGTGTTCCAGCCTATCCCGTTTGCGGAGGGGATTCTCATCATTGCCCAAAAAGAGCAATGCCAGCTGCTGGTGGCCATAACCCAAGACACCGCCTTAAGCCCATGGCTCTCCGCACAAACCGCCCTCGAACAGCAGGTAATGTTCAACAAATTGAGCATTCCTACCCTCATGATTCATGCTTTCGATGGAAATATCATCACCGATAGTACAACAGGGCTAACATCGCCTGTTTAACAACCTTTCCCCCAACTGCTGCAATACATGGCCTGCAGTGGTTGGGGGAAATAGGTATATATCTGTGAGTGAATATTAGAGCATGCTCCTTTACTATTCACCAACTGTATTATTTTTGACCATCTACTTTACCCCATGATGTTTAAATGCTCAAGAATACTTAAGATTTCGGTTTTTTGTTTGCTGTGTGCGTGGAGTTCGCTAAGCAGCCTTGGTCAAAGCACCTTGAATTTGCCCACAGGCTTTGTGAAATTCAGCGCCGATGAGGTCATCAATAAACAACCCGGATTAACCAGCGGCATAAGCTCATTTTATGGAGCGCCGGGTGGTTTTATATCTGAAGATGAACTGATTGAAAAAGAACGCCAAATAAAAGCAAACAACGAACGTGTTGCCGATAGTTTGAATGCCATCAAAAAACAAATCCTCGCACTGTCGCAAAAGCGCAGCGAGTTTACTTTGTTGAGAGATGTAAATAAACTCGATGAGCTCATCGCCGCCAAGAAGAGTCAATTGGCAGCTGCTCGCAGCGACTTTCAGGCGGCTTTATTGAAAACCAGTTTGCAGGGAGTTTACGTGAGTGTTTTAAAATTTCCTTCAGGTCTTATCAAAGAAAACGAGTTTCAAGGCCAGATACGCAGTAAGGTAGCCACGGTTGCCATCACCGACATCAATGGAATATACGTCAGCAGCATTACTGAGGTTCAAAATCAACAACTGATCAAAGACTGGATATCTACCACAAAAAGCGGAAAATACAAGGAAGTTGCCCCGGTTTATTTTAAGGATATTCAAGAAGGATATTATATCGTGGTAAGTAAAGCCGAGGTGAGTCCTTTGCTAAGGGAAGACGGTGACAATAAAAATACTTCTACAGGCAATGGAGTTTTATACCCCATCAAAGTCTATAATCCGGAAAATCAAACAGATTACCTGAATACCTTGAAAAACGAATATAACTTAGATACTGCCGATTTATCGGGCATTAAAAATAAAGTGGAAGAATATCTTAAGGCGGTCATAAAAAACAATAACACTGTGCAGACAGATTTAGCTGGCATCGAGCAAAAGCAAAATGCAGTCCTGAAAATTGCGGAGGCAGAGCTTGAAGAAGCGATGCAGAAAAAAAAGCAACGCATCAACACAGTTGAAAAGGCATTGTTGGAGTTTGGTGTAACCAACAAAGGGGATATTTTATTAAATATTGATGCCCTAACATCCGCAATGACTGCACGAATAAAAAGCCATGGAAGTAGACTTGTGTATTGGAAAGAACAGGAAGTAACTACAGTGGGTCCTCAGTTGGTAAGTGGGCAGGGCGATTACGATGTGGTAATTAGAGATGCAGCCATATTGTACGCCCAAAACCAGATAGAGGGAGCAAAGGTTGAGGAGGATTTTTATGAGGTTCGGGAAGTTGATCTTGGTAAGCTGGTTGGGCAAATCACCACACGCCAGATAAAAGCGATCCGCCAACCCAGGGAAGTTTTTCTCTATGCAAGCGCCAAGAGAATTGGCTACAAATTGCTGGTGGCGGTTCGTTATAAGGTAAAGGAAGGGGAGGTCCCAGTAAATTCTATATCACCGCCAAACCTAAAGAAAAGTGAGTGCCCCAGTGTAATTAAAGACATTGATGGCAACACGTATAAAACAGTGCAAATCGGCAACCAATGCTGGATGGCAGAGAATCTAAAAACAGAACATTATAACGATGGCTCATTGATACCTAATATTATGGAGGATGAGAAGTGGAGAAATTTAGAAAGTGGGGCATGGTGCCACAAGGATAACGATGCTTCCTATGATAAAAACTATGGTAAATTATACAATTATTATACAGTAAGTGATCCTCGAAAGCTTTGCCCTGCAGGGTGGCATGTGCCGAATGTTAATGAATGGGCAGAACTAACAAATTATCTTGGAGGAGAAAAGTTCGATGGTATTAAGATGAAAAGCACTTTTGGTTGGAAAGATAATGGTAACGGAACCAATAATTCAGGATTCAATGGACTTCCGGGCGGTATACGTTACTTAGGCATTTTCAAAGGCGGCTTTTCCAGCACTGGAGAACAAAGCTCATGGTGGTGCGATACAGAAACCGTTGATAAACTTGTCTGGTCTCGTAACCTGTACTTTCTATCTGGAACTGCAGGCTGGAGTGATATCGCTAAGGAAAATGGTCTTTCAGTCCGTTGCCTTAGGGATTAAGGTTTAGTTAATTTGATTTATTTGGTTATTCAAATAGCCACCACCGCGAGGCCATGCGAAATGGTAATAAGAACAAAACAAGTCATGAATTTTTCTCTCTTCAAACTCCTCTTTCTAAGCCTACTTGCCAATTGTTTTCTGGTTTTTTTGCAACCAATTCAGGCCCAAAAACCTTGCCTGCCGAACAGCCCTCTGGTGATAGAGGCAGGACAAATGGAGGTAAGTACCCTTGCTGCCGAAATACGGTCGAAAAAAGCTCGTTTTACCGCAGTTGACATTGCCGGATTAAACCTTTCGGTTGCTACCTGCAATAGCGAGGTTGAAAAACGCATCTCCACCCTGCGCAATGGCTTGTTGCGCTACTCCACCCAACGGCAGGATTTATATGGCCTACGCGATGCAGAAGGCATCCGTAAGCAAATTGAAGAAAAAAAGAAGGCTCAGGAAGATATCCGTTCTCAAATGCTTCTCGACCTACAGGGCATTCAAATTCAAGGCTTGTACATCGTGTATGCCGATAACGTAGATGCCTTTAGCGATAGCAAAGAATCGCTTATGAAACAAAGCGATGCCTGGATGGCTCCCAAGGTAATCGAAGAACAAAATGGTATTTTCCTGGAAAGTGCAACCATTGTAAAAGATGCACAGTTGGTGTATGATTATATCCGTACACAGGTTTCAGGCGAACTTACGGTAGCGCCGCAAAAAACATCCATCAACCCCGAAGCGGCGCATTTTGTGAACCTCACCCTCACTACAGTATCGGCATTGCGAAGGATGCCCGACATGCAAACTTCACAAAACAAATCCACAGCGCGAAATTATCGGCTAATCAATGTGCTGCAAAGCAGCGATTTTGCTTCACAATTGCGCAGCTGGGGAGTGAGCGAAACGGTTATTGCCGATATGAACAAGCTGGTAGAACTCAAGAAAGAAAGCATCCTACAACAGAATCAATTGCAGTTAGAGCGTCAGCAACGCATCATGCGCGAAGGCCAAATGCGCATTCAACAAGCCGAAGCCGAAATAACCCAATTGGAAACCAGCCTCAAAGAGCGCGATGCAAGGGTGCTGACCTTCCTCAAAAAAAATCCCGATGTAACGGTAGAATCCACAGGCAATACCGATGAGCAGATCAAAAAAATACTCGGCTTGCTCGACAGCCGTATTCAAAATACGATGCAAGAAATTAACCGCGAAAAGGAGCAGGAGTTAATTGCCAAAATGCAGGTAAAAGTACCCTTTGAGGGCAATGCGGCCGAAGACATAGCCCGCAAAGCCATGGATGTTTACGAACAACTCAAAAGCGCCTACGGAAAGGTGGAGAATTATTATGAGCAGGTGGAAGTCGAAAATGGCATCCTGAAAGGACAAGAGCAGCGCAAAAGCCGCGATTTATACCGCACTCCCGATAAGATTTGGCTCTATCCGGTGCCGCTTCCCGACGATGAATACACCTTGTCGATGGTTATATCATTTAATATTATTGAAAAGAAGGAAGAACCTAAGCCGGTTCAAAATACGAGTACGCAGCAAAGTGCCAATGCAAACACGCTAATAGCCTCCAATGGCTTACAAATAGACCCGAGCTGGCCCGCTCCAATACAGGACTTGGTGAGGGATATGGTGAAGATACCGGCAGGGAAGTTTAAAATAGGCAGTAGAGTAGATGAAATTGGGAGAGATACAGATGAAGGACCACTCACTGAAATTACCCTAAACAGTTTTTACATGGGTAAATATGAAGTAACATTATCTCAGTTTATTGAGTTTGTTAGTGCAACTGGTTATAAAACAGATGCAGAAAAAAAAGAAAGTAAAGTTAATTACTTATTCGATGTCAATGGCAATAGAAGGTCCAAAGTAGAATATAACCATCCAGTATCGTATGTAAGTTGGCATGATGCAGAGGCCTTTACCCGATGGGTAAGTGAATTCACGGGCATTTCACTTAAACTACCGAGCGAATCACAATGGGAGTATGCCTGCAGAGCGGGAAGCACAACACCGTTTAATACTGGCGATTGCCTGAGCAGCAACGAGGCTAATTACGATGGGAATTATCCTTACCAACAATGTGCAAAAGGTAATTACAAGCAATCAAACACGCCGGTAGGCAGTTATAAGGCCAACGCCTGGGGTTTATACGATATGCATGGCAATTTAAGCGAATGGTGTCTGGACGTTTATCACTATTCTTATAGTGGTATACCGCTAAATGGTAATCCTTGGGTAGGAGCTGAAGAATCGACACATATTAAAAGAGGAGGCAATTCGAATTATTATGCTGAAAACTGTCGTTCAGCATACCGTGGCAACTTTATTCATATCAGCAAACACCTAAACGATGATTCCAATAACGGCTTTCGACTTGTGCACAGCACCCCAAATACGATACCCAACGCCCCTATTAAACCTGTTGAGAAGCCCCAAGCACCATCCAATTCCGGAAAAAGCAAAGGCAAACTCAAACAACCCCGATACTTCTAGTTTAATTTAAGCAACGCTTATTTTTGTAACCAGAAAAATCATCAAATCCCCTGTATTGTGAATGTAACTTGTAGAGTTTATTCTTTTTTGCTACTTTTCTTCATGCTGATTGGGCTTGCTTTTCCCATCGTAGCCGATGCCCAGCAAAATTGCAGCATTACAAATCCCATGGTGTTGGATGCCACCCAGGTAAACGCTGCGAGCATTGCATCTGCCATCAAGCAGCACAACCGAAGGTTTACCAAGGCCGAAATTGATCAATTAAAACTACAATTGACTCAATGCAATAGTAACATGAACAGTAATATCTCGGAGTTAAAGAGCAAACTGGTTGATGTTTCTGAGTTGCACAAAAGCTTCCTGCCTTTTCGCGATGTGGAAGGTGTTAAAAAACAAATAGAAGAAAAAAGAAAAGCACTCATTGAAACTGAAAAAGCCATTTTCCGCGATCTGGAAAACATCACCCTCCAAAGCCTTTATATTGTTTATATGGATCGGGTTGACATCCTAAATGGCCAAGTAGAAGATTGGACCAGGGAACTTAACGAATACATGAGTCCACAGGTTATTGGCGATATCAATGGGGTCTTTATTGAAAGTACCACCATTGTGAAAGATGCTGCTTTATTGCAAGACCACATTAAAAAGCAGGTTAGCGGCGAACTCACTGCCTCTTCAATGAACACAGTGGTTGATGCCGAAAAGGAGTTTTTTGTCAATTTCTCGCGTGTAATAGTATCTCCTTTGAAAAAAGAAAAAAACACACTGGATCAACGCCAAGCAAGCAATTCGAATCGAACTTATAAAATCATTAATCCATTGAATGAAAGTAGTTGGCAATTGAGTTTAAGAAACCTTCAGATACCCGAAAATAAAATAAACGACTTCGCAAATCAGGTAGAAGCGTTTCAAAAGGAGATTACCCTCGAAAACGAACGGCAGCTGAAACTTCAGCGTAATTTACTTGAAAAGGGCAAACAACAGATCAAGTTGTTAGAGCAGGAAATACGCTCCTTGGAGGATGGGCTGCGAAGCCGCGATGTCAGGGTGGATGATTTTATGAGACAATATCCCAATCTCAATTATCACAAAGGAAATACCGACGCCAACGTGCGGTTAATCCTGAGCCATTTAGATAAGGAGCGCAGCGCAACTTTAGAAGCAATTCGCAAGGAGAAAGAGAAGGAGTATGTAATGAAATCCGACATTCTCGTTCAAATTCAAGGCGATACACGCGAAGCATTAGCCCAGCAAGCTATGTTTGTGCTCAGTCAAATTCGAAAAAACGAAACCGTAATACAGGATTTCTACGAAAAAAATGAAATACAGGATGGCAAGCTCACTGAACAGGAAAGACTTGAGGCTCGCCGGCTTTACCGCGATCCGGATAAAATTTGGATTTTCCCTTCTCCCGGGCAAGGCGATCAGTATAAACTCGCGCTTGTAGTTACCTTTAAAGTACGTAGCGGGCCCTCGACCGGTCAATCCGTTACCGTTCAGCCAAATCTATCGAGCAGCAACAACACTCCCCAAACCACAGGCACATCCGCACAAACTTCACCTGGTGCAGGAAGTAAGCCACCAGTTGAGGCTCCAATAAGTGACAATAGGCAAGTATTGCCTAATGGCTTAACCCTCGACCCCACCTGGCCTACGCCTATTCAGGAGCTGGTGCGCAATATGGTTAAAATACCAGCAGGTAAGTTTGTAATGGGCAGCCCAACCACCGAAAGCAAAAGAGAATCTAACGAAGGTCCACAGCAGGAGATAAGTCTTGCAGGCTTTTACATGAATAAGTATGAGGTTACTGTGGCTCAGTTTAGGGCGTTTGTAGAGAAAATAAATTATCAAACCGACGCAGAAAAAATCGGTAGCTCCTATTTTTGGAAAGAAAAAGAGGGTAAGTGGCAATGGGTTGAAGAAAAAGGCATCAACTGGCGCCATGATGCTCAGGGTAATTTTCAGGTGAATAAAGACGACCCAGTAATTCATGTCAGCTGGAACGATGCGCAGGCGTTCATTCAGTGGCTGAATAAATTAACCAACTACTCATTCCAATTGCCGAGCGAGGCGCAATGGGAATATGTCTGCCGCGCAGGTACCACAACACCCTTCAACACTGGCGATTGCTTAAGCACCACCGACGCCAATTACGATGGCAACTATCCATACGAGGGTTGTTCAAAGGGCACTTATCTGCAAAGCACGAACAAAGTAGGTTCATATAAAGCCAATGCCTGGGGCTTGTACGATATGCATGGTAATGTAAGGGAATGGTGTCAGGACTGGTATCATGATTCGTACACGGGCATCCCGACCGATGGTAAGGCTTGGGAAAGCCCTACCGGGAGCAACCGCGTGCTGCGCGGCGGCGGCTGGTTCAACTTCGCGCAGTACTGCCGCTCAGCCAACCGCGGCTACAACGCGCCCGACTACCGTTCTTACGGCGCCGGCTTTCGCCTCCTTAGTTCAGGAACACCATAAAAAGCCGAGCCTCCGGCCAAGGGGCAGCCGGGCCATAGGCCCAAGGCAAAGCCCCGGGCAAGGAGGCGAGGTAAAAAACCAAACCATCCGGCCGGAGGCCGGCTAAATTTTAAAATTACAAACCCGAACCGTTACACTTCATTTTAACCATGCTGTTTCCATTCACCAAAGTCTTTATCCAAAGAAAGCTTCAACTAAGTGCATGTCTGCTTTTGCTCCATTTTAGCTTGCAAGGGCAAAATAGCTCATGTAAGTTTTTCTTAAGCCCACTGGAGTTTAATGCCGACAGTGTATTGGGGAAAAACAGCGTCGCACATGTCGAAAAGGCTATTCATGCTGCTGCAGTTAAAAAGTTGCGAATCAACTTTACCGAAGACACCATTCAAGCGTATGTAAAAACCTGGGAAGCCTGTAATCAAGAAATAAGTGAAAAGCTCTTGCAAATTCAGAAACAACGCGATCTTATTTCACAAGCACAGCAAAAACTTACCGACAATGATAAAATTGGATCGTTGCAAAAAAAGCTTGTTGAGTTGCAGGATGCGAAGGTTCAGTTAGCAAAACAAACTGGAGAAAATTTGCAGGCAATCAGGTTTCAGGCGATTTATGTTATAGTAATTAAAAATGTAGATGACCTAACCAGCACCCGTGAGGTAATGGAGGAACAGGTTTCAGCAGCCCTAAGAAATACTGCTATAAAGGATTTGCGAGGAGTATTTGTTCAATCAAAAACGACGGTTGGCAATCACCAGCTTTTAGATGATTGGATAAGGCTTGAAAGCAGCGGAGAACTGAGGCGCGAAGGACAGAATATATTGGAGGATTTTAACTCTATCCAACACTATTACATCAATTGTTCTCAGTTGGTAGTGGCCCCGCTTAAGAGTGATTCATCGCTCCGCAAAGCAACTACGGCCAGTACAATTGGGCAGGTCTTAACCCCCATAAACGTTTTAGCAACAGCCAATTGGAAAGAGGTTTTGAGAACTCATCAGGTTTCTGAAGAAGATATTCAAGCAATTGAAAGGGCTATTGCCACCAAACAATCAGGTATAGATAAGAATACGCAACTTAACGCCGATAAAGAGAAGGAAATAATACGTGAATTTGTGGCCAACAATGCCAAATTGAATGATCAAATGCTTGCTGCCGAAAATGAACTTAAAAACATCTACCAATTTTTACAAACATTGGTTGGCAACCAGATTCAGGTGAATGCAAACAATGCCATTCAAATCTTAAAGAGCCAACGGGAGGCCTATAATAACCAAGCAAAAGAGAAAACCACCGAATACGAAGTGCTTGAAGCCAAAAAGTGGGTCTGGCAACCGCTTGAGGAGTTGATTTATGATAACAATGCCAATAATGCAATAGCGAATAAAACGGTTGACTTGGTTGCGATAATCGCTGCCAATCTTACTAAAGAAGAATCGCAAAGTTCTAGTATTGAAGTATTTAATGGACAATTAATCCGTGATGAAAAAAAGGAAGGAAGAAGGAAAGTAAAAAAACTTGTTAAAGTATGGCTCTATTTAAGTCCAGGGGCTTCAAATAAGCGCAAAATTACCATCTTAAGCAGTTTTGAGTGGGATTTACAGCAAGAAAGCACTACTCCCAAGCCCGTCGTGCCTAAACCTGTTGCCAATGAGGGGGATAAACTAAACAACGAAAAAAAAGAGGAACCATCAATTAAGCCGAATGAACGAATCAATAAATTGATTGAAGCTAAACAGTCCTTTCTTATCGATACCCTTTGGCCCAAATCTATTCAAGAACTTGTAAAAAGCATGGTTAGAATACCCGGTGGTGAATTTCTAATTGGCTGTGAATCGGGCAATGCTCAGGATTGTGACGCTGATGGAAAAGAGTATGTTAAAATAAAGTTAGCGCCATTTTTCATGAGCAAGTATGAAATTACTCAACAACAGTGGTATGATTTGGTGAAGAACACTCCGAAAGAGAATAAAGAATTAAATCCTGTTCCCTCATCTAACAGAGAAAAAAAGTTGTGGAACAACCCTGTTACCGATGTTTCGTGGGAGGATTGTCAGGAATTCATTGCCCGGCTCAATAAGTTAACCAAGCTGAATTTCCAATTGCCCAGTGAGGCGCAATGGGAGTATGCGTGCCGTGCAGGTACCACAACACCCTTCAACACGGGCGCATGCTTAAGCACTACCGACGCCAATTACGATGGCAACTATCCATACGAGGGTTGTTCAAAGGGCACTTATCTGCAAGGCACGAACAAAGTAGGTTCATATAAAGCCAATGCCTGGGGCTTGTACGATATGCATGGTAACGTTTGGGAATGGTGTCAGGACTGGTATCATGATTCGTACACGGGCATCCCGACCGATGGTAAGGCTAGGGAAAGCCCAACCGGGAGCATCCGCGTGCTGCGCGGCGGCAGCTGGAACGACGGCGCGCAGGGCTGCCGCTCAGCCGACCGCGGCAGCATCACGCCCGATGCCCGTCACTTCAGCTTCGGCTTTCGCCTCCTCAGTTCAGGAACACCATAAAAGGCAAAGCCCCTGGCAAGGAGGCGAGGTAAAATCCAAGTATAGCCTAAGACAAAAAACATGAAAAAAACAAAGCGTATCGAAAAGCATTTACTTGATGAATTAAAGCAAGGTTTAATCGTCTTGCTGTTGATTTTGAACCCTTCTCATTACATGGCCCAAAGTAATTTGGCATTGCCCCCTGGTTATATCTCCTTTGAGGCGGGAAAAGTATTGGCTAAAAGTCAAGAAGTGGTCTCAAAAATTCAGTCTTCTGTAGAAAAGAATGACCTCACCTTTTTAACAGAAGCAAGACTTCGGGAATTAGAACGCCAATTAGAGGCCAGAAACAAAGTGGTTTATGATTCTGTAATTTCTAAAAAAAATCTATTGTTGGAGCTTTCCCAGAAACGCAGTGAATTCATATTGCTTCAAGATGTGAGTAAAATTGATGAAATCATTAGAATACGAGAGGAAAACCTCAAAAATGCTCAAGCACAGTTTTTTCAAGCTTTATCCAATCAAAGTTTGCAAGGGGTGTATATTGGTATCAGACGTTTCTCTCCAGGGGTGTTTAGGCAAGCGGAATTTGAAAGCGACATTCGAAGCCAAATTTCGCCTTTAGCTGTAAAAGATATCGTTGGGGTGTATGTCAACAGTATTACTGAAGTTCACAACAAAAAGCTCATAAACGAAAAGATAAGTACAGAAAGTATGGGTAATTACGAACAGAATGCCCCATATTCAATTAAGAACAATGCAGCAGGCTATTACATCGAGGTAAGTAAGGCTATCGTAAGTCCATTGAAGAGTATTGTGAGCGGCACCATAGATAGAAGTGCGAACCAAAGCAGTAACCAAGTGATGGTGTTTAACGCGCAAAATGCCGATTATGAGGCTTATTTAAAGAGCTTTCAACTGTCTGAAGCAGAAATGACTGAAATTACCACTAAGGTAAATGACTACTTAAACGATGTGGCTTCGCATAACAATAAGGTTAAAATTGATTTAGCGCAAATCGAAGCGCGGCAAAATAGCATCATTGCAAATGCGGAAAAAGAGTTGGAAGAGGCAAGGAAAGTTAAAGCCGAACGAACAACTCGTGTGAGAAAGGCATTGAGAGAATTCCGCTTAGCTGAGCAGCCCAATAATACTATGGCTGAAATAAGCAGCATAGTTTCGTTTTTGGCTGATAAAGAGAAAGTCCTCCAAAATGAAATTGTAATGTGGAAGGAAAAGGAGCTTACTAAATTCCTCACCCCGGAGATTAGTGTTCAGGGAGATTATGATCAGATTTTAGGTGATGGGATTATCACCTTTTCAAACAATCAAATCGCAGGAGCGAAAGTAATTGAGAGCCTTTATGAATATAATGAAGTTGTAAAAGGTAAACTAACTGATTCGTTCGTAAAGATAAAAATTAATGCCTCTCGCACACCAGTAGAGGTTTATGCTTATTTTGCTAACACGGCTAATGGGTATAAGGTGTTGGTGGCAGTAAGATACAAGATATTGCCTGAGAACGGATCAGAGAAAGATGATTTTGGAGATAGTGGACAAGCGAAAGATAACGAGTTGGAACCTCAAGAGGAAAATTTCGATGATTTAAGTTTATCCCATGCGGGTAGTGATAACATCTTCACACCAAGTGTTAATTGGCCTCAATCTATACAAGAACTTGTAAAAAGCATGATTTTTGTCAAAGGTGGTTATGTAAAATACGGATGTTTTTCAGGTAATGAATTTGAATGTAACTCAAAAGGTCTAAATTATTTCGATTTATATTTGACTGATTATCATTTAGGGCAATATGAAGTAACTCAGCAGCAGTGGTTTGATATAATGGGAACTACCCCTAGTTTAAAGAAAAATTGTCCAAACTGCCCTGTAACAAATATAAGTGAAAAGGAGATTTTTGATTTTATTCAAAAGTTAAATAAATTAACTGGTTGCGAGTTCAGATTGCCTAATTTTTTTGAATGGGAGTATGTATTGACTGAAAAATATACTTCCTTCCCGCCAATCAAAAAGTTCGAAAGGATTTATTTTATGGATGGATACAAATTGCAGCTAACAGAAAAGGAAAAATTAGATTTAGAATACTTATGGATGCGCGGCGGATTTAAAAACAGTATAATGGAATGGCCAAATAAACAGACTTTTATTGAACCTGTTAATTCACATGCTCCTAATAGATTGGGATTTTATAATATGTTCGGTAATGCTGCTGAATTTGTTGCAGCAAGTAAAGGTTTGAAAAACCACTTTGGTCGTTATGGCTACCTCGATATTGAAGAGAGAATGAAGTCTGGCCAAAATTATGATAAAAAGTATATACTCAATGTAATGATGGATAAAGAAAACCATGTGACCAACAGAAAGCAAAAGAACTTATTGCCCTTATTTTTTGGATTGGGTATGTATTGGCAAGAAACAAGAGGCAATATTGCTGGTTTCAATTATTATCCTAATGGTAATGGTACAGGATTTCGCCTAGTCCACTCAAATAAACTTTCAAATGGCGAATTAATTTCTTTCAAAGAAGAAATTTCCGAAATAGATTATAATCGGATTATTGATCAATATTGTACTGTTAATAAATCTAAGTTTATCTTATTTATTGACTCAATAGAAAGACGAATCGAGCAAATTTCTATTGATCGTCAATTGAGTGAAGAAAGATTGGCAGAGGAAAAAAGAAGAAAAGAGGAGTTCGAAAAAATCTATAAATGTATAATTTATAATTCTAATTTAACATATAATTATAATAATTATGAAAAAAAATTAGAAGTATATTTTACCTTTGATGTGCCTGATATTGTTAGCGAAATTAACTTTACAATGAGAATAAATTATTTAGACATAACTCTTTCTTCTGGCGAAGTTCAAAGATACAATATGTCTAATTTGTCAAATACAACTCAAGTGTTGAATGCAAGAAATTCAAAGGCTCGAATATCTTTTCCCTTAACAATTTCTGCATCTGAATCCTACTCCATTAGTTATATAAATTATAGCTTTTGGGCATACGATCAGACAGATAGAAAAAACAATAGTATACCAGTTCTAGTTGAATAATTTAATAATGAAAAAGTCTTTTTTGCATTTATTATTAGATCATAAATGCTTTGTGAGTCAATTAATTTATTAAAAATATAAATTTAATTTTTATAAAATAATTCGGCATGGAATTTTTAGGCTAAAGACATCAATGAAGTGCTTTCTTACATTCGATTAAATTTCAATTGCTCCTGATCGTTAATTGGAGTGATGCAAAAGCCTTTGTACTTTGGATAAGTAATTACACCCACATTGATTTCGGATAACCCAATAAACAACAATGGGAGTATGCCTGCCGTGTAGGTTCAACAACTCCTTTTCACACCGGTAATTGTCTTCATTCTGATGAAGAGAACTATGACGGAGATATTCTACGTTATAATTGCTTGGCCGGGGAAATTACATGGTAATACGACCGAAGTAGGAAGTTACAAATCCAATAATTTTGGACTGCATGACATGCATGGGAATATCTCAGAATGGTGCATTGATTTTCCAAATACATACAATGACAAAACAGTCCCAACTCAGGGTGGCTATTGGCGCAGTTCCGCTTAGACATGTCGTTCAGATTATTCCGAACGAACTAATCCTGACCTTAGTATCAATGTAATTGGCTTTCGCATCTTCAGTTCAGGCACATTTCGCTAATCTGCCTCTCAGGTCAAAGGGCTATCGGGCGTTAGTTCAAGGCAAAGCCCATGGCAAGGAGGCGAGGTAAAAACATGACCGCGCGGCGGCAGGCTGGGAAGTCATAGGTAGATATCCCTATAGTATTCCTTGCGAAATCAGCGAAACAACTTGTGAAACAGCTTTCTCCAATGGGTAACAAGTAGGCAATAAACAAAGGGCTGACAGCAGTTTTGCGAAAACCGCCAAATGTTTTTTTGTTTATGAATCAAGCGCAATAAATAAAACTGCTTTGCGTTTTGGGTGTATAGTTAAATATTTTAGTCTTCTTATCTTACTTATCCCACATATCCATTATTTTAGTGCAAATACTGTATTTATGTTTATCAAAGAAAAAAAAGCTGTAAATCAGCCGTTTAATTCCCTAAATCCTCGTCCAGTCACTGGTTTTTTCACGAAAGCATCTTCAATGTTAGGTGTGTTGCTTTTCCTGTTTGGAGGGGGATTCAGTCATGCTCTAAAGGCACAGAAAGCCGATGTAGCCAAAGTAGCTGCCGAAATTCTGGTCAGTCTAGATCAGGCTCAGGCTATGCGCGAATTGGTGAGCCTCAAACAAACTATGGAATCGCGGGTAACTGAAGCCAAGAAAAATCAGCTCGCCAATCTCGATCCGGCGCAACTTCAAAATTTCAGCAACCAATACAATGCTGTGGCACTCAGCTTTAACGAACTGCTTCAAGCCCTCAAACAGGATGTTTTGAGTTTTGGTCGGAAACCTGATTTAAATGCATTGTCGAAAAAGTATCAAACGAAAATTGACAACTTACGCACATCGGTTGATACATTCACTCAAATCAATCTGAATGGCATAGCCAAAGACATGCTTGGCAACCCTCCAATCGATTGGGGCCAAATAATAGGCATTGTCATTAGTGCGGTTCCATCCATTATTCAATCTATACAGAAGAATAAGAAACTAAACCAAGGCGATTTAGTTGGTGCAATAAATGCCCTTACTCCAGATTT
Organism: Bacteroidota bacterium; assembly: GCA_027483445.1. Taxonomy (GTDB): domain Bacteria; phylum Bacteroidota; class Bacteroidia; order M30B66; family M30B66; genus CAMCXT01. The sequence goes on from JAIXUS010000013.1 coordinate 68,425, forward strand.
CTTGCAGAAATACAAAATGTTGGGTTTCGAGGCAATCTGGCCTGAGGCCGAAGCATTTCTACGAAAACAATCATCAGGTAACTCAACTACTGAGAGGGTAGCTCCAAGTTTGCTGCCTTCTGTTGGCAACGCCAAGGTGAATGTATTGGTGTCTGAACCCTATGTCTTAGAACCACTCAAAGGAGATTTTCGCTTTACCGATCGCCTACCTGATGGCTCTGAAGTTGAAATTCCTATGACGATTCAGCAGGAAACGAAATCACAAACGATTCTTACCTCTGCCCCGGTAGTTATTGGAGATACTTATCGCCTGCAGCTTAGTTCAAAACAACCGTTTGTATATGTATTTAGCCGCCAAATGGCTACGGGTAATTATACTCTACATTTCCCCAAAATGGCTTCCGTTAATCCGGTAAGTCCAGCTGTAGCTCCAGGGAATCCCAAACCGAGCATAAGTGATTCAATGAACATGCGTACTAAACGTCAAATGCTAGAACTGACAAAAGACATTGATTCCAAAGATAAAAATGCGGTAATCATCAAGGATATCATCGAGAGATCGAAAGCAGATTATTATGTGTACCAATCAGCGCCAGCCGACAACCCAATCACATTCACCTGGAGTGTTGACGATAAACCGGGTGATGAACAAATGATTATTCTTTTTTCGAATTCTGAAATCTTTTTCCCTGTGGAGTTTTTGCGTAGATACTTGCAATTGCCTTCGGGAAATACCTCCGGGAAAGTGCTTCCAAGCCTTGCTTTTGGCCAGGATTTCGTAGCCAATGAAGGCAGCAAAAACCAGGATACCTTGGATAAACTCCTCAAGGCCTATATCATTTCAATTCCTAAAACCCGATAATCACTTAACATCAAATTGTATGAAGCGTTTCATTGTTAGTTTTTTCATTGTTTTTTTTAGCACCAGTGTGTTTGGCCAATTGGTTAAAGACATCACAATGGATCTCGAAGGTAAACCTTTTGAAGTAATCCGCACCAATGATCCCTTTCCATCAACCTTGTTTAACGAACGACGGTTAGCACTGGTTGTGGGTATAAGTAATTACCAATACATTACCAACTTGCCGAATTGTGGCAATGATGCTGATGCCATGACCACGAAAATGAACGAGATGGGGTACGATGTGATTCGTGATAAAAGCAACCCGACAAAAGCACAATTGCAAAATATATTCAGAAATGCATTAAACTACTTCGTTCAGGGCAGATACAATTCATTTTTGTTTTACTACTCGGGGCACGGTACAGAGCTTGGCAGCATGAATGTAATTGTTCCGTCCGATTTCAAATTCGACCGTTCCTGGTCGAGTGCCCAGCGCATCGAGGCTATCACCAACCAGGGTCTCCGGTTGGGTGAACTCATGCAACCCTTTATTAACCAAGCCGGTAATAAATATTCCATTGCCATTTTAGATGCTTGTCGGAATATCAAGTATGAAACAGAGGGGAATCCCATTGCCGACTTGGATGCTGGAATTTTTAACAATAAACCGGTAACACGCATTTTTTCGACCGCTTTGGGTGATGTGGCATACAATGAGCATCCCGAAGATACACGCATAAGCTATTTTACGTACTACTTGCTACGCGCTTTCAACAAGCAGGCAAAATCTCCTTGTGATATTCCCTCTTTAAAGAAGCAACTTTCCGAAATGATGAGAAAGCAGGATAAACAGATTCCCCATATTACTGAGTCATCAAATATCAATTATGCTTTTCAGTTTTTTGATTGTAGCGGTAAAAATGATTTTGTGCAGTCTTTAGGTACAAATGGAATCCTCAATGTAAGTCGCGCTAAATTGGTCGCTGATGGAGAAGGATTTGTTAATCAAAAACACGTGGAAGAAGATAAAGGAGACAAAACTCGAGCACTTAGTCTTGCTAAAACAGCTGCGGAGGTTGTGGCCCTGCGAAATTTAGTTCTAGCTGCCGAAAGTTATGTTTCAAGTATTACTAAAGTAGTTGATGGGAAAACAGAACGAGTAATTGATACGCGAATAATTGAAGCAAGAATAAGGCAAGCACAGAGAGTTGGAGATTATAAAGTAGAAGGTAATTCGGTTAAAGTCACCATGGAGGTAGACGAGGCAAATGTTATCAGTCTGCTGAAGGAAACTGACTCGGGCTTTAACAGTAAAATATACAACCGTTTTAACGAGAACTTTGATTTAGGTGCAACAGAGCAAGCCAGAATGATTGTGGATTCCATTATCCCTGTTCGGGAGCTTAAACCCAAAGTAGAGTTTCAAGTAGATGCCAATGACGCTAACCGCTTGTATCGCCCGGGCCAAAAGCAGAAGATTCATGTAGTGGATGAAGACGGTTCATTATTGTGGACAAATTACACCGACAAAGTCAATGAAAAAGATACCCCCTTGGGTGAGATGCTATCTTTAGCAATTGAAGCAGGTAAAGCATCTGAACTTGCCAATTTAAATAAGGTGCAGGTTTTAGAAGATGGTACCTTGGTGATAAACATCAAAGACCTGCTGGGTGAGCAGCAATATAAAAAGTTGAAAGGAGGAGGCAAACTGCTCAAAGCCTTGCCCTATCTAATTCAGCTTATTGATATTGGAGTAAAGGTGGCCAAAAGATAAACAATGCCAGCTTAAGTCTTCAGGCAATAAGATCAAGTCTGAGCCGTATTAAAGGGACTTTTTCATCAAAGCCTTTTAATACGGCTTCTTCATTTTGGTGTGTATAAGGTTTAAACCACTCTTTTTGTATTTCCAATTTTTTAATTTTCCGCTCAATACATACTTCATTCGCCATTGCGATACTTTCAAGTCTTGCTGCTTTATTCACAGCTTCGCCCCATACATCAAACATTACTCTTTCAGAGCCTAGCATACCGCCAATGATATCGCCGCCCGCAATTCCTGCTCTGGCCTCAAAACTGAGTTTATCGGATAGATTTCGCTTTTTATTGAGTGCCTGTGTAGCTCTAATCATTTCGATTGCACAATCAATAAGATTTTTCAGATACAATGCATTAGCTTCTGTTTTGTGCGTGTAAGCCATATAGGCATCGCCAATGGTTTTAATTTTCTCGACTTGGTATTTGGTACAAATGCTATCGAACATTGTGTAAAGCTCATCAAGATATTGGATTAACTCATCAGGCTCCATTTGTGATGTTTTAGATGTAAAATTCACTAAGTCTACAAACAACACTGCTGCATCTTTAATAACAAATGTGCCGATTTTTAAGTTGTTTTTTTCTTGATTATTTAAAATTCTTTTTACTACAAAAGCTGGGAATACTTTATTGATAATTTTTCTGAAAAATTTGGATTTTGATCTTATGAGTATTACTGCGAAAGTTGTGGAGATTATTGTCAAGAAAATGAATAAAAACACAATAATAAATGAGGTTGTTTCATTCCATTTTGGCAATACGGTAAAGTTCAACTGAAATGCTACTTTTTGTCTTCCTCCGAAATTTCTCGCTTCAACATTAAGTGTATAATTTCCAGCATTTAAATTGGGTAATTCCTTCGTTGCGTTCGAATTCCAAGCACTAAATTCATTATCAGTATGTTCTGAGTTGCTGGATAGTTGGTAACGATATTCAATTTCATCCAAGAAAGTGTTCAAACCAGCATTGAAGAAGAATTTAATGTTATTCTCATCAGCTCGGAATGCGATAGGATAAACATCCTTTTTAGGTAAAAATAAGTATTCATACCATTTGATTTTTGGCTTTCGACGCGTTTTGTAATCTTGAATAATCCCATTTACCGCATATGCAGTAGCATTAATTTCTTTAGGTTTTAATGAATCTCCATTGTGTGCAAGATCATGCAAATAGATTTCATCGCTGGACGCCCAAACAATTTTACGCTTATTGGATAAGAGCGCAGCTCCATCTCGCATAAAATCAATAGTCTTTAATCCACTTTGTTCTACAAAATGCGACATTTCTCCGAATTCCCCTGCGGAATTTCGTACTAATTTGTAAATGCCTGTTTCTGAACTTAAATAGAAGGTGTCCTGAATAGCGATTATTTTATAAACAGCATTAGGCAATTCTGGCTGCAAATCTATGTAGTTTTCTATTTGCCCATATTGGTTAATACTTATCAATCCATGCGTTGAACTCGCTATATACAACATAACGTTATCAGTATCGAAATACAAGTCATTGACAAAACCGGTTTGTGAATAAGGTAATATCAATTGGGTTTTCTTCGTATTCATTGGAAAGTAAGCTATTCCAAGATTTTCAAGTGCAAGGAATAACCCTTTATCTTTGTATTTTTCTATAGCATAAGTATTCATTTCGCCTACAAACAGAGTGTCTATACTCAAACTATCATTTTGCCAAAAAATCCGAAACACGTTACCTTGGTTTGTGCTAAAAACAGCTGTATTTCTATCTAAGGCTAGCATATTTATAAAATCACTACTACTTGCCTTTAAATGATGAATCCTACCTGCTTTTTTATTTAATTCCTCCTCGTAAAGTCCGATGCCATCTTTGTAAATTAAGATTTTATTGCCATCTCTTAACATTAAATTCTCATTGATATTACTCTTTCTTTTGTGTAACTTAAGGCTATAATTATTTGCTGATGTAACTATTTCAGTTAGGAAAGATTCATTTGAATTATACTTGTTTTTCGCGATGTATGTAATTATTGAGTCTGCCTCTATAAAGTTAGATGCGTTCACACAAGGTAAACTTGAAATTGGATTCGATCTGGTTTTAATTATTTCAAGTCCTTTTCCTTTCTTACTTGCCAAATAAAACCCATTGTTTAATTCGTGTATCCAGCGAATAGAGTTCCGCTCTTCATTGCTGTTTAAGATTAAATTTCTTACCGTTTCTAATTTTAAATGATTGTCATTTTCGTTTTCTTTAATTCCTATTTCTAATGTTTTATTTTTATTTTGAGCAAACAAGAAATCAAGCATCGTGTTTTTAAGATTTATCGTTTGCCTTTGAAAAATAAGAGGATGAGTATGGTTGTAAACTATCTCTTGAAATATTTCATTAATACTTATTGGCCCAGTATTGGACGCTTTTAAGCGTATTGATTTATTATTTTTCTCTCTAAATTTTATGCAATAATTCTTGTATACTAGAAAAATTTCTCCATCTAGATTGGTCATTACAATGCCATTTTCGTCGATATTCTGAATTTTATTGATTGAAAAAAAATCTCTTTTATTTTTGACTGAACCGGCAAAAGTATACATCAGATTGCCTTTAATAACTTGCAGCGGCCCATTTAAAGAACCTATCCAGAGTTCATTATTCAATCTTTCTGCACAGAATATTGTGGCGCTTTTTAGTCCTTGATTGGCATTGAGCGAATAAGTACTAAATGTGGTATCTTTATAAACTGTTCTGAATGTAGGAATGGTATTTATTGAATTTGCCTCTAAATTGCTGAATTCAATACTGAATTCATTTAAAGAAAATCTCTTGTATAATATAATATCTTCTTGATCGCGGTTTAAAACATGGTCGAGAATAAGAAATATTGTTGGAACAATTATTCCAATTACTAAAATAAATTTAATCCATTTAATGCCGAGTTTTGTCATTAAAAATTTTATCTGTTTTGGATTCAAACATAGTAATTTCTCACCATTATTTCTCACCCCTGCCACCATACCCCAATGCCATACGATACCACATTCATAACCAAAACAGTAATCACGAGATAAGCCTTGCTGAGCGCTGGTCTACCTTCAACTTGACTTTGAAATTCTGCTTTCAAGAGTCGCAGGTAGATGAGGGGTTCGGCAATCAGCGGAAAAAGTTCTGCCCAGTGGATGGTTTGGGTTTCGGCATGGTCATAGAGCAAGTATTCGGCTCCAACGAGTAAAAAGCTGAACAGCACCGTGAGGACATAGCTTAGGCTTTGCACCCCAATGAAAAGACCTAAGTATTTTCTGATGTTGGAAATTCTATGGTAGAGCAGGAGGTAGGCCACCAAGCCTTCGACGATTATGGCCAGGATAAACATCCACACATATTGTATAGGATCCAACATGGCGGGTTGTGCCACAATGGGATTCAGAAGGATTACCATACTTGCTTTGTCTAACAAATTGGAATTATAAATATTGAGTCAACGTAAATTCACCATGTTGCATTAGTCAATGCTCTCAAGCAGGTACCCTTGGCCATTTTTACGTGGATCTTTTCGTGACCGGTCAATTTCTGATGATAACTCTTTGAAAATGAACGATTCAAAGTCTCCCAATTCGGCATGCACCCGCTCATTCATAACCTCGTGGGGCTTATTCTTTTGGATGAAGGAGATTTGAACATCGAAACAACATCTACATCGTCTGGATTTATACTGCTCACATTCCGACCATGCCAGGCTTTGTCTGCCGAATAAAATGTCATAGTACAAGCTGAAGAGTTTAGCATTGTGTTCATTTTGTTTAAGGGTAAATCCGGTATTAATAGATATTCTATCTAGAACCCGCGTCAAAACAATCAACTTTTTTCGGTTCCAATGCGGATAAATCCAAAACTCGGTATTCACTGCACCACTTTGTTCAAAATGCATTTTTTCATAGAGAAAGTTTACACCTCTATTGAGTATGTTGCTCAGGAGTATTTTTGATTCGGCAACCATAGGCAAAGATGGTTTAACATGTTAATATACAGAAATATATAAACACAACCTAACTCAAGTGCCATGAAAAGGCTGTGTAGAGGCTGCTGCGAGTCTTGGATAGTGCCGCAGATGCTCTATTTGGAGTAAGCAAATTGTTGAATTTCCACAGAACAGCAGTGCCCAAGGATTTCAGGAAACAGGAAAAGCTTTGTATCAAGTTCAATTCAAGCAATAGTTTATCGTTTATAAACAAAATCATTTTGCGTTTACAGTAAGATCTAATTAATATTGCTGTAAAATTCATATAAATCATTTGAATGTTTGTCATCTTCTGAAAATTTATCTTTGAAAACGTTGCTAATATGAATGAGTAGGGCCTTATTGTTGGTTTTGCATGCTTCCTTTATAATTTCGGAAAAAAATGCCTGTGCAGGTCCGAATTTGTGGGTTGTGGCGCAAAAGAGCGTTCTAAAGCCCTCTTGATAGTTTGAAGAATTCATATCGTTAGCTGACTCAAGTTTGTTTACAGCAAGAAAGTATTCGCTCAGTGGGTCGTGGTGTAAGCACCCTTCGAACCAGTAATCGTTCGCTTTTTCCACATCTTTTATGCCTAGTACACCTGTGTAATGGAAAAAACCAAGATAACCGCAAGCCTCACTTGCCCCTTGGCTGTGAGCCATTGAAAATAACTCGTATGCATATGTATAGTCCCTTCGAATGAGCATTCTTTCGGCTAAGTAAATTTTGGGTTCATAGTATAGCCTACTTAAAAGTGCAATTGCCATTTTATCAGCCAACATGTTGCCTTCATCGGCGTGTTTGTGAAATATTCTCATTTGTGCTAATGAATTACCCTTGTAAGCGGCTTCCAACAAATAAATATTTGCTATTTCATGCTCTCCTTTAACTGTTTTTAAATTACTTAGTTCAAGTGTTGCTTCCGGATCTCCGAAAAAATAGCGAATTTCCATAAATCTATTCCATGCCGCTGTTTCGTATCCCCAGACTTTAACAATATCTCCCAATAATTTAGTCACAGGAATAGGATTTAAAATAATAAGGAGAATCAGTAATTCTCTGAAAATGTAGCCTATAGCTCGAACAATGATCATTTTTTTCTGAATTGTAATTTAGAGATTAGGTCTTAATGAAAGAGAATGGTCAATCAATGAATTTTCAATGCGTGCGTAGTATGTAATAAGCTGCAAGCAATCTATTATCATAAGGATTCTTTGAATTGGTTCACATTTGTTTAAGTTGGTTTCTAACTGCTTTAGAAACAAGCTTCTTCAAAGTCATTTTTCAAATGAAATAAACGATCAAAATGCCCGGATGATTTTGTTGAATGACATTTAAGCGCCTGTGAAATGGTTAATAAATCATTAGTTTTCGCATTCTCAATGTCATTTTTTATGATTTTCGCTAATTCCAATTGGCCCATGTAAAATCCATGGCTTGCTGCACAAACCAAGTAGTAAATGGCTTCTCGATATCCACTTAAATTTTTTCTCTTGTGTTTAGCCAGTTGTGTTGTGGCAAAAAGATACTCACTCAAAGGATCGTGATATTCAATCCCTTTCTTCCAATAAAACATGGCCATTTCGTCGTTTTTATTCTGAATCAATCCTTTATGGCAGATAAATCCAAGATGACCACAGGCCTTACTTTTGCCTTTCCACAAAGCTTGCATCAGCAATGTATAAGCAATGTTGTATTCTTTATTCAGTAACATACGTTCTCCTAAATATACCATTACCTCAGCATTTTCGCGCTTTAGCAATTCAAGGGCCATAGAATCGGCTAACATGTTTCCTTTTGGCCTGTTTACATAAAACACAATTTGTTGGGCTTTAATATTTCCCATTCGAGCGGCTTCCAGCCGATATGTGTAGTAAAGGTCATAGTTCTCTTTGGCTGCATTTAATTCACACAATTCAAACGCAGCATCCGAATCTCCAAAGAAGTAACATATTTCTGCGAAGCCACTCCAGTCGGCAGTTTCGATACCGAGGTTTTTGGCAATTTCACCGAATGTTTTAGATAATGCTACAGGATTTGTAATCAATGCAAGAACAAACAATTCTCTTGCAAAATGCAAACTAAGAGCGAAAATTTTCATGGATTGTTAAATATATTTTTGCAATTTTGAAAAATCAGAGTGTCATTTGTATGATTCCGAAAAAGCAATTTACTGCCTTTAGTCGTCTCTCTGTTTCATTCCACAAGGTTTTAATTTTTCTTTGAGGTTTACAGTTTATTATTGAAAAAATGAATCGCACAAATAGTAACGTCAAAGACTACGGCGAATCAGTCTTTAAAATTGGGGTTCTAAATAGTAGTACTTTGCTTGTTGGTCTGTTACATTGTATTCTATGCTTTAGCGGCTGTGTGCCGCGAAGCGATAATACCGAATTTTGTGAAGAGGCTTTTGTGAAAGTTAAAACATCATCAGGATCCATAGGCTCCGGTTTCTTTGTAAATGACAGTTTGATTTTAACGAATTACCATGTTATTGCCATGGATTACAATCCAATCTATTACATCGGTAAGGATACAACAACGGTTTTTCAAACGAAAGGAATTTTTTATTACAACGAGTTATTCGATTTGGCATTGCTTAGTGTGAAAGAAAAATCGAGCTGTACACTTCAAATAGCTGATAACCCAATTCACCCTTGCGATTCAATATTTAACATCAGCAGTCCTCTGGGTAGTCAGTTCACCGAGCTAAGGGGCGTTGCAGAAGACACTGCTGCTCCAAAGCTTATTCTTCAAATCAATGCACAGAAAGGCAGTAGTGGAAGTCCGATACTCAATCATCAAAATAAGGTAATTGGTGTAATAAGCCAATCCAGGCAACGTATGCAAGGCTTTTGTAAAGCTATTAATTTACATATTTTAAAACGCTTTTTGAGCGAAGCATTTGAAGCTCCTTTATCTATCAATCGACCTAGGTTACTGTTTGAAATCTATACCTCGCTGAATAGACATGGTTTGTATCAATCAAACCTAAGTCAAGCAACATGTTGTAAAAGCCTTCCCTTTCGTTTTTTGCTTATTAAGCAGCTTGAAAAACTCCATCGTAGACTTCAATTTGCTGGGGAATTTCATTTAAAACCCTATTATTTTTCAATCAATGATATGGGTGATTGGTTACTATTCTTTTCAGATGGCTCCATCTCTTTTTCTTCCATACCGGCTGATTTTTATGGTATTTATAACCTAGTAAAAGAAGACGGGTATCCTACAATTTGCGCTGCAATAAACAGTAAAAGAGATTGGATTCTAATCAATAGCGTATCTGCATTTTCGAATAAAGCCTCAATAACAAATATTCTTCGAAACCCTGCGAATTCAGGAATTAGTTATACTCAAATTTGCTCTGAGGGTAATTCATTTTATCTTCGTTCTAAAGAAGCTGGTTGCAGTTTAAGAATTGATGTTTCAAGTCTGAATTGACAATCCCTAATTTTCCGAAAATATTTAAACATCATATTATCATGGTTCTGCAGCATGTTCAATTGAATTCTGTGGCAAGGTCTTTTCAATTCCTTCATCAGGTTTGGCCTCTTTTGTTATTAGCAGTTCCGGATTCCATCAATCATTCATGAACACCTTCTCCAGCCAATGCCTTCAAAGGGTAACTATGCCTTTTGGCCTTTTGTTTTCTGCCTCTTTGATTCAGTAGCTAAGGCAATAAGCAATTGAGTCTGGATAGGGCTCACTGTAAGTCAGTATATAATTAAAATTCAGCAGCTTGTCGCTTTGCGCTCTCAATTATCGGTTAAAGAAGTCACCAGTGTTAGATTCTGGTTTCTAAGTAGTGATGCTTTGTAATCTTTCCTTTCGATAAAAAAACGTATATTTGCCCACTAAATTGGCTTACACTGAATAAAACCCAATTATTAATCAATTTATGGAAGAGTTTAATATCTATTCCGAAGACGAGTTTGAACTCGTTGAAAGGGAGCTCACCTACATATTTAATAAACAGTTGCCTTTTCCAACACAACAGCTAATCGAAGAATTTTGCTCTTTAGCCGTTTACTTCGATTTTAACCTCTCCCTTTTGAGGAAAAGTTGGTCTTGTTGAAGCTGAATTTAGATCCGGTTACGCTGCGCAAATTGTATTGCTTTCTTTTTGCCTACAGCCTTTCAGCTGTAGAAGATTATTTCCCACTCAGTTCTCTCAACCGTTCCATGTGGAATCTGACTATTGTTAGAAAGAATCCCCAGGCTTGTTTCTCTGATAGTATTCCTCATACAATTGGGCGCTTTGGTCTTGATCCTACTAATCCTATCCCGGTTTTTGGCTTTTTGGGGGCGAAAATTTATTTGGAGAATTTGATTTTCGAATCTGGTGAATTCCCTGATATCCATCGTATGGGTTCAATTTCTGTTGACGGAATTAATCAAATGGTAGATTGTTACAAGATTGATTCTCCTGCGTCAGGAGAAGCTGTTTTGATTTACCTAAGTAACTACCATTGGAAAAACTCCTCTCTTGCCCCTGAGGGACTCCTTCTTCTCCGCGATTTTTGAAAGATTCGGACTTATACCACCTTTTAATGAGCCCATTGTGAATTAGGGTATTGACTACTTGTTTGCTAAAGAATTAGATGCAAAGTGTAACTCAAGTTCAAATCCTTACTCTGACGCCTTCCGTCAATGTCTAAGTCGGACTTGATTTTTGAGTGAATATTATTGTAATGACCTTGAACTGATTGCTAATTCTTTCACAATAGAAATCACCAAAGTTCTCAAGATTAAAATCTCTGTAACCTATTAAAGTAAAGAGCTTTACTACAAGCAATCAGAAAATTCCATCCAAAAATTTGGAATCTCCATAAGGTTTTCCAAAGGAAAGCATCTTTCCCCTCACCATGAAAAGTTTGGGAATTCTAAATCCACCCCGACACGAAAAAACACATAATAATGAACAGGCCTGTTGATTTCTTTTTTCATTTTTCGCTTGACAATGAAGTCGAATTGGTCTAGGGAATCCCGCAGCTTTCCCCTTCCCGGTGAAAAGTTAAGCCTCCTGAAAACATGCCCGACCATCCAAAATTTTTGAAATCCACAAGGCTGTTGATAAGCCTGTTGATGTCAGGTGGAAAACGCTGGCTTTGGCTTTATTTAAAGTCGAAAGGTGCGCTTCCCAACTAGAAAAATAAAAGTATAAAGTCGAAAGGTCATCCCATCTACCCCATCAACCAATGATCTAACGGATAAATCCCAATGTTCCGAGAAAGAACGAAATACCGAATACGCAATACGTCATACCTTTCAAATTCAATACGATAAGCTCAAATGCAACGATAACATTTTACCTTTCGCTTCGCGATAGCGGCGCGCAAGCGGGTGCAGCGAATACCCCTTGTAGGGGCGGCGCGCAGTCGCCCTACAAGGAGTAGCAGCGAAACACGCGGTGCCCGGCGAAAAAGCATCATCGTTAATGTGCAGCTGAGCGAGGCATGCGCCCTCATGATCACAACAAGGACGAGGATTTAACACGACAAACTCAAATGTTCACACAAATCCCACTAAAGACTCCAGACCCAAGACTCATTACTCCCTTCGAGGCATGCGCTCACATAATCACAATAAGGCTGCGGATTCAACGCGACAAACTCAAATGTTCATACAAATCCCACTAAAGACTCCAGACCCAAGCCTCACTACGCCCATCAAGGCAGGCGCCCACAAAAACTCAAACCCTAAGGCTGTCTTTAACCGCTCAGTTTTACCAATCTTTCGCGTGCAAGTCGATGATTTTCAGGAAATAAACGTGGGCATAGTTCAGATGTCGGGAATTAAGCCTACCTTTGCGGCCTAATTTGTTAAAGTGATTTTATTTTCTGAAATGGGGCTTCGTAAAGAGCTCCAGGAGGCCATCGCCGATTTAGGCTTTACGTCGCCAACCCCAATCCAAGAGCAGACAATTCCGCTGCTGACGGAAAACACAACCGACCTTGTTGCCCTTGCTCAAACCGGAACCGGTAAAACGGCCGCCTTTGGCTTGCCCCTGCTGCATACCATCGACGAAGGCCGCTTTAATCCACAAGTGCTCATCCTTTGCCCTACACGCGAACTTTGCCTGCAAATTACCCGCGACCTGCAATCGTTTTCGACCAAAATGCCCGAAATCAACATCGTGGCCATTTATGGTGGATCAGCCATCACCACGCAAATCCGCGCCATCCGCTCGGGAGCGCAAATCGTGGTGGCCACTCCGGGGCGCTTGAAAGACATGATTGAGCGCAAAGCCATCAAACTGAGTGAGGTAGAAACTGTGGTGCTCGATGAAGCCGACGAAATGCTCAACATGGGCTTCCGCGACGATATCGACTTCATCCTCGCCACCACGCCCACCGAAAAGCAAACCTGGCTGTTCTCCGCCACCATGCCGCCAGAGGTTGCGGCGATTTCAAAAAATTACATGCTCGAACCGGTGGAGATTTCTATCGGGAAAAAGAATGCCTCAGCGGCCAACATCCGCCACGTGTACTATCAGGTTGCCGCCTCACAGCGCTACGAAGCCCTCAAGCGGATTGCCGATTTCCACCCCGATATTTACGGAATCATCTTCTGCCGTACCAAGGTCGAAACGCAAGACATCGCCGAAAAGTTGATTCGCGATGGCTACAATGCCGACTCCCTGCATGGCGACCTCAGCCAGGCGCAACGCGATGCCGTGATGCGGAAGTTCCGCTCCAAGCACCTGCAAATGCTGGTGGCTACCGACGTTGCCGCACGCGGTATTGACGTAGATAACATCAGCCACGTAATTAACTACAACCTGCCCGACGATATTGAAAGCTATACGCACCGATCCGGTCGTACGGCCCGTGCCGGAAAGTTTGGGATTTCCCTGGCCATCATCACCGCTAAGGACGTAACCAAAATCCGACAAATTGAGCGGAAAATCAACGCCCAGTTCGAGAAACTGCCCGTTCCGGGTGGAATAGAGGTGTGCGAACAACAGTTGCTCAACCTCACCAACAAGGCGCACGATGTGGATGTAAATCCCGATATCGAACAATTCCTTCCGGCCATCATTGAGCGCTTCACCGACTTAGACAAGGAAGAGGTGATTCGTCGCTTCGTTTCTTTGGAATTCAACCGATTCCTCGAATACTACAAGAATGCTCCTGATTTAAATGCCAAGGCAAGCCGCGAACCCGGTGTTGAAGGGGCTTCGCGCCGACCTGAAGGCCTCCCGATGAAGCGTTTCTTTGTAGGAGTAGGGGAGATGGATGGCGTGGACAAGTCGGGTATGGTTCGCCTGATTTGCGATACCACCGGTTTACCCAATGCCCGAATCGGCAAAATCGATTTGCGCCGTTCCTTCTCGTTCTTCGAAGTGCCCGAACAGTACGCACACATTGTTCTGGACAAGTTCCGCGATGTGTATGTGAATGACCGTCCGATTAAAATCGAAGTGACCGAAGAAGGCGGATACCCACGCGACAAAAAAGGGAAACCCTACGAAGGCAAAGGCGGTTTTGGCAGCCGTGGCAGTCAGGGTGGGAAATACGGCAACCAAGGCAGCAAATACGGACAGGGCGACGGTGGCTCACGCCGCGATCGCTTTTCACAATCGGGCAAAGGTGGAGGATTCCATTTTGGCGGCGGTAAAAGCAAATCGGGCGACTATGACCGTCCGGCCCGTCGTCGCGATTAACCGTCTTGCTTCACAATTCGGCGCACAAAGCTCTGCTTGCCGTTGTTGACCGTAACGGTGTAAATGCCGCTACTTAACTTTTTCACGTTTTCAAGCTGTATAGGTGTATTCAAATAAGGGTACACCTTTACTTTTTCCTGATAAACCCTTTTTCCACTGGCTTTGTGCACGGTAATCTGTATTTCCTGCTCCGTTGTAGAGAAATACTCGATGCTTAAGCCTTCAATAAACGGATTGGGATACACATTTACCAAACTGTCGCTTGGCATGCCCTGCAGCTCAGCTTTCGACAGAATACTGTGGGCTTTCATGAAATCCGGAATGCCAAATCCGCGGCGAGCGTCGGGGCTCTCGTACTGATCGGCGCTCTGTTCGATGGCTTTAAAGATGTCCATCATCTTCGCTTTTGGATGCGCTTGCCATAAGCAGGCTGCCGCGCCGGCAATGATGGGCGATGAAAATGAGGTTCCATTAGAGCGCGCCAGATTTCCACTGCTAACCACCAGATAGGTAAGTTGGCCCATGGCCGTTACGTTTGGCTTAATTCTGCCGTCAGACGATGGTCCTAAAGAGCTGAATGCAGCGTAGTTACGCTCAGCGTTCACGGCACCGATCGTGAGCACACTGTCGCCATCGGCCGGAGCGCCGATAAATTTCCAGGGATCGGTACCTGAGTTCCCGGCACTGTTTACCACCAAAATGCCTTTGGAAGCTGCAATATCGGCGCCTTCGGTAATGCGTGTGGTATTCCCGTTAAGGTCGTTGTACGTATGGTTTTGCGAGGGCTCGTCGAACTTGGTGTAGCCGAGCGATGAATTGATAATCCAGGCACCGGCGCTGTCGGCAAACTCGGCTCCGGCCACCCAATTGTCTTCTTCAATCACAAATTCGGTGTCGGCATCTTCGGTGCGAATCAGCCAGTACAGTGCCTGAGGGGCAGTTCCAATGATTTGTCCGGGCGTATTGGCCGCCATTGTTGAAAGCACCGAAAGGCCATGTGAATTGTCCTCATACACCGCATTGCCGCCGGCTACGAAATCGCGGGTTCCAAGAATTCGGTTGTTTTGAAAGAGCGAGTCGAAATGATTAAAAATATTCACTTTGAAATAGCCCGCATCCAGCACAGCAATGGGTATCGATTGGCCGCGGTAGCCCAGTGCATGAAGCTTTTCGATGCCAATCATCGTGGTTTGAGCCGCAGCATCGCCATAGGCTTCTGTGGGGTTGCTGAAGGTGTTGAGTGGGGCCGCAGTTTTGGCCGGCGGAGTCGTATTGGCGTTTTCGATTTGTTCGGCCATGCGCATCAGATCGGCCATGAGCTCGTCGGCCGGCGATTTAATTTTGAGACGGGCCACCTGTGATGTTCTGTTCACGAAGGGCAGGCTGCGGATCTGCTGCATGAGCGAAGTGTCGCTCACTGAGACCGTTACCCCGTTAAACCAGCGGCTGCGGTGAAGTACCGTCGCTCCGGTGGCCGCCACTTGTTGAACGTAGGCTGGGTTCACCGGTAAATCGTTCCATTGCAGCGAAATGCCCTGGTTGGCCCGTCGCTGTAAGGCCGCCTCACTGAGGAATTCAGAGGGATTGTCGAGGCTGAACGGCGAGTTGTTTTTATCGCTGAACTGCACCCAGAATTTTCCGGGAGCACTAGATGACTGGGCTTTTGCGCTGATCGAAACCAGCAGGGCCATGATGCCCGCGAGGAAGTAACGTTGCATTTTCATAATTGCGGTGGTAAGATACAAACGCTTTTACATCGGAACTGTTTTACACCGCACAAAAACCGGCTTTATCCAATTCGCCAAACCCCTAAGCTTCAATCAATCCTGAATTCATACATTTTATTGGTGTTTTTATGGTGTTTTTTTGGGGCGCCTTTTCGGGCTTTCCGCGCTACACGGTAGCTTGCTTCAATCCCGGGCGCAGTTCTCGGTTTGCCCGGAGCCAGCGGTGATTGCTGAGTTGTTTCGTCTTTACTAAACAGTATTTCGCATAATCCACAACGGTAAATGAATTGCCATGTGATGAATTTGCTTGATAAATTATAATTGAATTACACAATTCCGGTCAACGTTGCGCTTATTATCAGTGGGTGATAAGGCATGTAGTTTTGGAAAGTGATGTTATAGCCTATGGTTCTTGTTTGCTAGAGCCCAACATTTTTACTTAAGAGTTTAAACTTGTTTTTTTGAAAGAAATGAAGATAGTTTCTGAGAATACGTAATTGAAAAGACTGCAATCACAATCTTAAAAGCTGATAAAATGATTACACTTGTATCAAACTCTTTAGTTGGCATTTCATTTATTATAAGGGTTGCATAGTTCTTTAAATTTAAAAAGAAATCTGGAATTGTCCAGAAAAACATAAGAAACGCAGCAATCATAATTGCTATTTGCAGAATTATTTGTTTATCTAAGTTAATGCTAAGATTTTCTTCAGAATCTGAATTCCTGGCAATTTTATTTGCTATGCTTTTTGCTTTCCAAATAATTAAGCTAGAGGCTGTTGATTGAAATAGGAAGTTTAATCCTCCGATTTGAATTATCATTTTGTAAATGGAAGAGCTATCTTCATAGACTAAGCTTTCTTTAGAAAATAGCATAAGACTTGCTGATAAGATTTCCTTTAAAATTCCAATTGTTGATAGCAGAAAGTAGATTCCTATTATTTTGATTAATATTTCGTAAAGCTCTATCTTTTTCATGTTTTACTCAGATGCCTTTTTTGGGTTGTAGCTAACGTTTTGCCGATTTGCGCCGTTCGGGTTTCCTGTCCCAAATCTATCACACAAAACGAATTTTCCAAATCACCGAGATGCTTTCATGAATCTCGAAAGCCCGAATGGTGCGAATTGGCTGTTAGCGGTTCGTTGTTTTTCTTAATCATTTTATTTGTCATTATATTTTTGCTGTCGGATTGTGCTTAACTGGAAAGTTTACAGAGCTTGCAATAAAGCAAAGTTCACTAGCTTTTTTATGTAACTCGTTAGCTTTGTCAACCATATATTGTTCTGTTACAGTGACTATCGGATTTAAAGTTACTTCTTTAAATTGTCCACCACCATTTGAAGTTTCAACCATTATTCCTGTCGCATTGTCAATATAGTCTGAAACGATTACTCCTGCCTCTGAACATAAATGTAAATACCAAAGCATATGACAAGCTGATAAAGAAGAAACTAAAAGGTCTTCTGGATTATGTTTCGTCTTGTCGCCAAGAAATGCTGGGTCTGCCGAGCCAAAAATTTCAGATTTGTTTTCGATGATTATTTGATGGCTTCTTTCGTAATTTCTATAATTGTCAGTTCCTGTCCCTTTGTTTCCTGTCCATTTAATTGTCGCTTTATATTGATGTTGTCCGCTCATATTATTTGGTTCAAAATTTTAGTTTTTTTGACTTCAAATTTGTCTGTGTCGTTCATTACAATGACCGCTAACTAGTGCATTCCCGCGTATTTGTTCGTGTTATTTGCACTTTAAGAGTCACTTGCGCAAGTTAATCGCTTCGATCGAAAGCGCAAAAGCTTATGCCTTAACGTATATTGTTGATTCTCATGAGAACGTGATCGGGTTTAATGTGTGAGGTAAAGCGCCATAAGGCCCAGTTGTTCGCGTATGATTCCGTTTGGGATGGATTCTCTTCTTCGAAATAGAGTGATGCAAGTCTTTTGAAATTGGATTATCAAAGGTGGTGAATTGGCTGCGGCAGACAATATATAATTTCTTTTTGGATAGTTGGTGTGGTCGGTTTGTGCGTTGGAAATCTTCAGCCCGCGTTAGCGGTTGCAGCGTAAAGCCCGGAGGCCGCGGAGTTGCGCGCTGAGCGTAGCCGAAGAGGGCGGAGCGGGCGAGGACTTGCAGCGGAAAACGCGGCCGCCACACGTAAAGCAGCAATACACGCAAAGGCTGCATTGCGGCAACGCCCAAAAAAATAATAAAAATCTTTTTGATTTCCTTTTTTAATGCCTGTAAATTCAAGCATTGTAGATTTATTCCATCCCTTTTTCGATGGCTTTCATGGTAAATACCACTCCGCTTTTGATGCCTGTTGAGGGCGGTAAAACGTACTCTACATCGACCAGGCGCTTGTAAACCAGGCCGAAATTTTTAGCGAAAACTTCTGTGTCGCGGTATTCGTTGATTAAATTGCTTGGATCGGTGTTCTCTACCGTTACGGTCGAATCGAAGCTCAAACTGCCGTTGTTGAATGGCTCGTGCAGCTTTGTGGCTTCTACTTCTCGCTCTCCTCTGTTATTCAAGGCGTTGATGTTCCAGGTGAGGCTTTCTTTCAACGGAAAACGAAGCTTGAGCAAGCGCACGTCTTCCTCCACTTTCTCTACGGCCAATTCGTTTTTCACCACAAACCACACGTCTTTAAGCTGCCAGCTGGCAAGTTCAGATGCGCGTTTGTAGCGCTCAAGGCGGATGGCCCGGCGACCGGAATTGTCGGTGAATTCTGATTCGTAATACTCTTTGATTTGAAAACGAAATGTGTCGGTATTTCCTGTAAAATCGTTGTAATACAGCGAGTCGCAGTCGTAAATGATGTAACTTCCCACCTGATCGGGGAAATACTCGTTATAGGTTTGCTGACTCACATCTTCCGTTTCTTCTTTACAAGAACTGATGAAAGCCGTTGCCATCAAGGCCAATAAAGCAAAGCGGATAGGTTTTATCATAAGCTTATTTCAGTGCTTCAAGGTACGAAACAGCGCCGCCGATGTTGCGTTGAAGTAAGTTCCAAGGCTAAATTGCAGGCTCTCGCTTGATGAAGCCGCCTCCGATGAGGTCTTCGCCTTCATAAAACACCGCCGATTGCCCGGGCGCAATGCCCGAAACAGGCTCAATAAACTCCACCTGCATATCGCCATCGGGCAACTGATTAATGATGCTCTGCGTACCGTCGTGCTTGTAGCGAATTTTGGTCAAAGCCTGCATGTCGTCGGGAATGGCTGCGTATTTCACCAGATTCACACCACGAACCTTCATGGTATGGCGCACGAGCTCTTCTTTTTCGCCCAACACTACGGTATTGGTTTCCGGACGAATTTCGAGCACAAACATGGGTTTACCTAAGGCAATATCGAGTCCTTTACGCTGCCCAATGGTGTAAAACGGGTAACCTTGATGTTTCCCGATTACGGTACCGTCGGCCAGCACAAAATCGCCACCGTTTACGCGTTCTTCAAGACCTTCTACACGGCGCTTGAGGAAGCTGCGGTAGTCGTTGTCGGGCACAAAACAAATCTCGTAGCTCTCGCTTTTGTTGGCGAGGTCCATAAAATCGGCATCGGCAGCCATCTTTCTGATTTCCTGTTTACGGAAACCGCCGAGCGGAAACCGCGTGCGGGCGAGGAAATCCTGCTTCAGGCCCCAGAGCACATAGCTTTGGTCTTTGTTCAAATCGAGTCCGCGTGAAATCACATACCTGCCGTTTTCTTGGCGTTGGCGGGCGTAATGTCCGGTAGCGATGAATTCGCAGTCAAGCTTATCGGCACGTTTAAGCAGAGCTTCCCATTTAATGTGGGTATTGCACAACACGCAAGGGTTTGGTGTACGTCCGGCAAGGTATTCCTCCACAAAATTGTCGATGATCGATTCTCCGAATTCAGAACGGATGTCGAGGATAAAATGCGGAAAGCCAAAGCGCACGGCCAGTGCACGGGCATCGTTAATGGAGTCGAGGCTGCAACAGCCGGTTTCTTTCTTGGTTCCGCCTGAAGTGGCATAATCCCAGGTTTTCATGGTGATTCCGACTACCTCATAGCCTTCTTCATGCAGCAACATAGCGGCCACGGAGCTGTCAACACCGCCACTCATGGCCACCAAAACTCTTCCGTGCTTACTCATTGTGTTTATTGACCGGGCATCGGTTCCCGGATTTCGTCTTCAGGTTTTTCAATCTTCATGAGGAATGGCTTCTCGCTTACTCCATTTTTAAACACCTCTGTGCCTTTGAGGTTGCCATTTTCTTCAAAATAATACCAGGTGCCTTCGCGCAAGTCGGCCACATAATTACCGGCATTTTGCACCTTGCCATTGGCGTAGAAATAGGTCATTTTTCCATTGAGCAGTCCCTCTTTATACGTTGCCGTTAAGCGGGGTTTGCCGTCTTCGTAAAACTGCTTCCAGGCGCCGTCTTTCTTGCCCTTGTTCCAGTTGAGCTCTTCCGAAATCTGGCCGTTTTCGTAATACGTAAGTTCAGGACCTTGTTTTACGCCATTTAGCCAGGTTTCGCGGCCAACCACAGCTTTTTTCTCGCTGAAATAGGTCCAAACCGAGTCTTTTTTCTGACCAATATAATTGCCCTCCGAAATAAAGTTGCCTTTTTCGTCGAAGCCTTTACAGCGCGAACGTTGGCCTTTAGCGTAGTAAAAGCAGGCCATTTTAAGCTTTCCCTCTTCGGTGTAATAGCGGAAAATGCCTTCCGGTTGGTCGTCTTTAAACGAACCTTCGTAACGAATGCTGCCGTTAGGGTGATTTTTTCGCCACAGGCCTTGCTTTTTGCCTTTCGCATCAGTTACGTTCAGGCCGGTCTGGGCCCAAAACGGACCGCAGCAAAACACGAGCAGGGCAATCAGATATGGTTTCATGAAAATGGGCTGCAAAGGTAATCAATTCCTTACCAGCCCTCAACGGTATGTTTTGGTGCGTATTGCCCGGCAAGCGGGGATGACCTTTCGCGCCGAGGCAGGGCCATTCGCCACAACTCATTGCTCCATGGGCGCTCAGGCTTTATTGTTCAGCAACTACAGCCCGGTTTGTTGGCGAAAGTCGGCTTCTTCGATGTATCCCGATTTTTCCCAGATGCGTTTCCCGTCGCGATAAAGTTCGAGGTGCGGAATACCCTTAATGCCTTTGTCGCTCAGCAGTTGCGCATTGGCGTCGGCATCAATTTTCAACAGGCTGAGGTCCGATTTCCGTTCATCGGCCAGTTTGGTAATCCAAGGCAGCATCTTTTTGCAGGGGGCACACCAGGCAGCATTGAAATCGACCAAAACATAGCCCGGCTTGCTCACGGCATCATTGTAAGCGCTCAAACTCATTCCCGATTTAGCCGCAGGAGCTTTGCGGCCCTCAGCACGCCAGCGCACCATACCACCGTCCATGTTGTACACTTCTTTGAAACCCTTTGAGGCCATCATTTCGGCCGCCTTGCCGCTGCGACCGCCCGAGAGGCAATACACCAAAACCGGCTTGGATTTATCGAGTTTATCGAGGTTTTTTTCAAAATCGCCGCCATTCACGTTATAGTTTACCGCACCCGGCAAGCCTCCGGATGCGAACTCTTCGGGGCTGCGCACATCTACAACCTGCACATCGCTCTGGGCAAGCTTTTGTTCAAACTCAGCGGGTGGAATGGTTTTGTTGGCTCCCGATTGTTGGGCAAGCCCGTTGCAGGCAATCAGCAATCCGCCCAACAGGGCAATAGAAAGAAATCGAATGATGGTCATGGTGCGAAATTATAGCTCTTTGCGAATGATTGACTCAAGAATTTCTGTGGGAATTACGCCCGATTGCCGCCATTTGACTTCTCCTTTTTTGAACAGCAACAAGGTGGGCACGCTATGAATGCGAAAGGCTGCGGCGGCTTGCGGATTTTTATCGATATCAATCTTGAGAATGGTGGCCTTGTCGCCAATTCTGGCTTTTACTTCGCTCAGTATAGGAGCCAACATTTTGCAAGGGCCGCACCATTCGGCTGAAAAGTCAACAAGAACAGGCTTTTCAGCGTTAATGAGGTCTTGAAATCGAGGTGCTGGAGTTTCGGGTTGCATAGTGTGATTGATGAGGTGCAAAGTTCAACATAGATTTCGAATCTTTCCGTGACCGTCATCACACCCCATAAAAAAAGCCGCCTCTGAGGAGAGACGGCCTTTTATCTGAGAACGAATTAACTTAATTCTTCACAATGCGCAGTACTTCACGTACGCCGTTAGTTTCGGCTTGTAAGAGGTACATGCCTTCGCTGAGTCCTTGCAGGCTAATGTCTTGAATGATGTTTACACCATCGGCATTGAGGCGCTTGGTGCGTACAATACGACCGGTAATGTCGGTGAGGTTAAGCATTACGTCGCCGGGCTGGTTCATCATCAGACTTACATTGAGCACTTCCTGCGCTGGGTTTGGCCATGCTTCCATGAAAAGTACATCTTCAAGTACTTCAGCACTGTTTTCATAACCGCTCAGGTCGAGGCGCGCTGGAACTGAACAGTTTTGCAAACCAAGAACGGCGTCAACGTCGAAGCCATCGCCATTTCCGGGGAAGTTGGTGGTCAGAGTGAAGGTTACATCGGTAATACGGATGTAATTTGCGAACGGCAATGAACCGAAATCGAGGCGGCCATCGCGGCAGATGGTGTTGGAGCCGGCCGTTTCGCCATTTCCAGCATCTTCGGCAAGGATGACAAGTGGAACGAAAGTAACGCCATCGCATGAGCCTTCAACTGTGGCTCGTTCAGGATAATTTCCGCAGGTGCGCGAAGCTACATCATTGAATGAAGTTTCATAAATCTGCACATCGGCACCCGGTCCGTTGATCAAGGCATAAGGGAAGCTCAAGGTTACTGAACCGTTGCGGCCTAATGAGAAGAAGTTGTTCCCTGAAGCCGGCGTGGTAACATCGTTCGCAAAGATGTTGGTTACGTTTAATGGTAAGCCAAGCATACGAGCCTGAATGTCGCGGGCAGCCGGTACAGGCGTGTTGTTCTCTGTATTCCCTTGAGTGGCTTGAGGGTTTCCGAGGAATCCATTGGCGGCGTAGCGGGCCAAACCTGTTTCGGTTGGGAAAGTACATCCGGTAGAATTGCCAATTACGCCATCAACATCGTACCCATCGCCATCAACCGTGTAGTTCTCGGGTGAAACGTCGCGGATTTTGAGGTAAAGTGCCCAAGGCAGGCAGCCGAGGTCGAGTTCTCCATTGTGACAAATTGGATTGTCTTCGGTGGTAAGTTCAACCCAATTGCAGAGGTCTTGAGAAGCCCAAACGCGGGCGCTTTCCGGATAGTTGTCGCAGGTGAAGCCCCAAGTGGTTTCTACCACGGTGAGGTCGTTGCCCGGTTGGTTGCAAATCGCACCGCTCATTTGAACGATCACTTCACCGCCCATACCAAGGGAATAGAAGTTAATTGGACCTTGAACATCGGTGTTTTCGGGCGTTCCCTGCATGTTGATGGAAGAGGAACGCGCTGCATCTACAGAGGATACCTGGTCGGTTTTAGGTCCTTGCGTAGCTGAAATAACATTACTAATGGTCACCTGTCCGAAGACAGCTCCGGCTAAACATACCGCTCCTGCGGTTGCCGCCAACTTTTTTGTAAATGTAAGCATTGTTTAAAGAGTTAGGGTTTATTTCAACAAACATAGAAAATCTTACATATACCATTATAGATTTTTTTGGGGAAAGATTCAATAGTTGTGCACAGGTGAATTGTTGATAACCTTTGGTAAGGTTAAATTTGCGTTTTAATGCACTAAAATGAGATTAATTATCCGATAAGATTCATGTTTGGCTATATGGCCCTTACATGAATTGCTTAATCCTCTCTTTTACAGGGAGTTCATGTGCGTATTTTGCAATTCAAGGGTGTAAAATACTGATTATTAGGGCAATGTTGGAAGGGGAGGGTTTTTCTCAAATTCTTTTTCCCAGACGCTACGATTGCCCACGGCATCAATGGCCTCAATCCGAAGCAAGTGGCAACCAAAGGGCAGTTCATCGGGAAAGCGGAATTCCCAAACTCCAGACGCTTCCGCGGGTTGAAGCAGAAACCAATCGTCATTCAAATAGGCCTGCACCGATTCGAGTCCTGAAAGTGCATCGCTAATTTTTATTCTTTGCCATCCGCTTGCGGCCGGAATATTCTGAATGGGCTTCGCCACTGGAGCCTTGGCCTTCCCTTTTTTGGATGATTTTTTCTTCTTAGCATTTACAGCCGGTTTAGGCGCAATGCGGCTGATTTGCGGCGGCACGGTATCAAGCGCCAGCCAGAAGTCGCCAAACCGCTTCGAAGAGGCTTCCATCCAGCCGTTTTGGTACCGTGTTTTCAGGCCTTGGCTTTGGGAGCCGTGTTGTTGGACCATCACCAGCTTTTTCAACAATTCTTCTTGGGTGGTTGATGGCTTAATGCGCACAACGATGGCTTCGTTCAAGGGCTCGTACATGCTGCCCAGCTCAACGGAAAGTCCCCATTTATCGGGCTTACTCCCTTTTCTGAATTTCAGTTGCAGGGTATCGAACAAGGCGCGGGCACCCAGTTGAACCTCGGCCAGCTCGTTGAGGTTCCAAACCGAGGCTTCGCCGGGGAAGGCTTCGATGTAACCCTCTTTGGGCAAAGGTGAACGGGTGTCGAAATCGGGCGTTTTTCCCCGCACTTTAATCTCAAAGCTCCGGCTGTTGCCGGCAAAATCGGTAACAACGTACTTCACCTGATAAATTCGATTTTCTCCGAAAAAATAGTACCCGTTGTTTTCCTGCGACTTGTAGATGCCAATCATCGCGTTAGATGGCACCACACAGCGTTGGATTTTTCGGTTCAACCGCAGTTTTTCTTCATAATCGATGTAAGCATTAACGGCGCGGGTTTCGGAAAAGGAGAAAGCGTCGAAACGGGCGTGAAAAATTTCGAGGCTGTCGACTTCCACGCGAATGTCGTAAATACCGGTTAGATTGCTGGTTTTCCCAATTACATCACCGCCTTGAAATCCAAATCCGACCCAGCCCGAAACCACCGGAAGAGGCGTTTTTGTGGAGAGGCTTTTTTTCTTCGTTTTTTTATTGAGTACTAGTGGCAAACTCAAGGTTTTACTGAGGTTATTGACCCGACCGAATTGTTTAAACGGGATGATAGCCACGCTTTTTAAGACGGGTGGTGTTTTGTCGGGTTCTGAAAAGCCGAACAGCAAAGGGTTTAAGGTATTGTCGTACTGCTGATCGCGAATTTCGAAATGCAAATGCGGGGCTGATGACGAGCCGCTATTGCCGCTAAAACCGATGAGTTGACCTTTTTTTACGGGAAACTCAAGGCTGTCGGCGAATACATCCACTTCGTATTCCCTTGCGCGTTCCTGAATGGCGCGAACGTAAGCGTTTAGGGTGTCGTTGAAACTGTCGAGGTGGGCATAAACGCTGATAAAGCCGTTGGGGTGCGATACATACAGGGCATTTCCATAGCCGTAGGCCGAAACTTTAACGCGCGAAACATAGCCTTCGTCGATGCTGTAGATGGCCTGCTTTTTTTGATAGGTTGAAAAATCAAGTCCGGAATGAAAATGGTCGGGCCTGATTTCGCCGTAGCCCGCGGTAACCAGCAAAGGTACCTTCATGGGCGGGTGAAAATTAAAAGGTTTGCTTTGAGCCCTCAATACATTACCCATGCACAACCCCAACAATGCGATTATCAAGCTTTTCACACCCATGGTTCGCAAATTATTAAGCCCAAACGTAAGTGTCACGCCTAAATTAAATACTTTTAAACCCGAAATGAACATACTGTTGCTCTGAGCCAATGGAGACTTCAATACCGATCGATGCACTTGAGCTTAACGTGAGAAAAATGCTAAATTTGCACGTCGAGCTGAAGGCCCGTTATGAGAGCTTACAGTCTGACAATCAAACATTAACACAACAAATTCACGGGTTAAAGGAGGAAGTCCGAAAGCTCGGTGAAGAAAATCAGCTGTTGAGGCTGGCCCGCACTGTTCATGCAGAGTCTGTGGAGCAGACCGGCGATAAATCAGCGATGAAGGCCAAACTCAATGAGATGATCCGGGACATTGACAAATGCCTGGCCTTGTTGAACAAATGAACATTCAGTTAGGATGCAGCAGATATCGATAGAGTTAAAGATTGCCAACCGAACGTACCCACTGCAAATTCAGGCAGAGGAGGCCGAAACGGCACGGGCGGCAGCCGAACTCATCAATCAAAAGCTTAAGGTTTTCGAGGAACGCTATGGTGTTCGCGACGTTCAGGACCTTTTCGCGATGGTATCGCTACAAATTGCCACACAACTGCTCGAATTTGAAAAACAAAGCAAGCATTACCATTCCGGCATCCAGTCGCGCCTCGAAATGCTCAATACTGAGCTCGACGCAGCGCTGAAAGTCTGATTTTTTCATCAGCCGAAGGCCAAATCCTTCCCACAAAAGGAAGAAACATGGACATTGTAATTTACCTCATCATTGCGTTGGGCGGCCTTGGAGGCGGCTACGCGATGGCCATGACGGTACTGAGAAAATCGATTGAGAAAAGGAGTGAGGATTTGGTCAAAGAGGCCGAATCAAAAGCCGAAGTGATCAAGCAAGAACGCATGCTGCAAGCCAAAGAGAAGTTTATTCAACTAAAGGCCGAGCATGAAAAGTCGATTCAGGCGCGTAATGCGGAAATTCTCCAGAGTGAGAACCGCGCCAAGCAAAAGGAAAGTACGCTGAGTCAAAAAATCGAGGAAACGCGCCGTAAGCAGGCCGAACTCGACGCCATGAAAGAAAGCCTAAAGTCGCAACAGGAAATTGTGGCCCGCAAAGAAGGTGAGTTGGAAAAACTACACCGTAAGCAAGTAGAGCAGCTTCAGATTGTGGCCGGGCTATCGGCCGAAGATGCCCGCAATCAGCTTGTTGAAGCCCTGAAAAACGAAGCCCGTACAGAAGCGGCCTCTCATGTGAAAGACATCATGGAAGAGGCTAAACTCACCGCCAACAAAGAGGCTAAGCGCATTGTAGTGCAAACCATTCAGCGCGTTGCCACCGAGCATGCGGTTGAAAATTCAGTGTCGGTGTTCAATATCGAAAACGACGAGGTGAAAGGCCGAATTATTGGCCGTGAGGGCCGTAATATCCGCGCCATTGAGGCCGCAACAGGTGTAGAGATTATAGTGGATGACACTCCGGAAGCCATTATCCTTTCGTGCTTCGACCCTGTTCGCCGCGAGATCGCCCGCCTGGCGCTGCATCAGCTGGTAACCGACGGACGTATTCACCCGGCCCGCATCGAAGAGGTGGTGGCCAAAGTGAAACGCCAAATTGAAGAAGAAATCGTAGAAACCGGGAAGCGTACCTGCATCGACCTGGGAATCCACGGATTACACCCCGAACTTACCCGTATGGTTGGGCGCATGAAATACCGCTCATCGTATGGTCAGAACCTCTTGCAACACAGCCGCGAGGTAGCCAATCTCTGCGCCATTATGGCCGCCGAACTCGGACTTAACGTGAAGTTGGCTAAGCGTGCCGGGCTCCTCCACGACATTGGTAAAGTGCCCGACGACGAACCGGAATTGCCACACGCCATTTTGGGTATGAAGCTCGCCGAGAAGTACAAGGAGAAACCCGAAGTATGCAACGCCATTGGAGCGCACCACGATGAAATTGAGATGACCAGCCTTATTTCGCCAATTATTCAGGTGTGTGATGCCATCTCCGGCGCTCGTCCGGGGGCCCGTCGCGAAATTGTGGAGAGCTACATTAAGCGCCTTAAAGACATGGAAGCCCTTGCGCTTTCGCAGCCCGGTGTATCGAGTACCTATGCCATCCAGGCCGGTCGTGAGCTCCGTGTGATTGTGGAAAGTGAAAAAGTGAGCGATAAGGATGCTGAAATGCTTTCGTTTAACATTTCGCAAAAGATTCAAAATGAAATGACCTACCCGGGCCAGGTAAAGGTTACGGTAATTCGTGAAACCAGGGCGGTGAGTTACGCCAAATAAAGACCAAGACGCTACGCTATGCTACACGGAAAAACCGTTGCCGTTGTGGTTCCTTGTTACAACGAGGAAACCCAGATCGGAATCGTGATTGAAACCATGCCGGATTTTGTAGACCGGATAATTATTGTGAACGACTGCTCCAAAGACCGCACATCTGAGGTGGTTCAGGAATACATTCGGAACGATAAGAAACCGGCCAAAGAGCTTCGGATGTTTCCAAGCCATGTTGCACGCAATCGTTTCAACGAAGCCGTAATGGTGCTCCAGGAGAATGCGGTAACGGAGCTGGAGAAATACACCCCTTCGGAAGTATGGAATGCTCATCCGGAGCGCGACCGGATTATTCTCATTAACAACCTTCAAAATGGAGGCGTTGGAGCCGGTATCGCCCGGGGCTACAAGTGGTGCAAAGATTATGATATCGACTGCACGGCTGTAATGGCGGGTGATGCCCAAATGGACCCCGACGAATTGGAGTCGATTTGCACACCCGTTATTTTAGATGGCGTTGACTACGTGAAAGGCAATCGACTCATACACCGGAGCGCCTGGCTAGTGATACCGCGTATTCGTTTTTTCGGGAATTCCATTTTATCGATTCTCACCAAAATTGCATCGGGCTATTGGCGCATTTCCGATACCCAAACCGGCTACACGGCCATCTCGCTTGCCGCCCTAAAAGGAATCCACATCTACGATATTTACCGCAGTTACGGCATGCCGAACGACTTGCTGGTGAAGCTCAATATTTCATCCTGCACGCTGCGTGAAGTTGAAATTAAGCCGGTATACAGGGTAGGGGAGCAGTCGAAAATGAAGATATTCAAGGTAATCCCAAGGGTTTCGTGGTTGCTGATTAAGCTCTTTTTCAAGCGCTTGTATATCAAGTATTTGTTCCGCGATTTTCATCCGCTTTTCCTGATTTACCATGCCGCTTTCCTGCTTTTGTTGCTCGATATTCCATACTTGATGAAGGTAATTTCGGCATTCATTAACGGGCAAACCTTGAGTTATGAGCCACTGTTGGCCTTTATGTTTCTAAGCTTTGGAGGCTTTTTGTCGTTGTTTTTTGCCATGTGGATGGATATGCAAGACAACGAAAGGCTTTACAAATAACCCATTGATACTCAAAATCCATGTGTGGAATTTTTGGACTGATTGCCCGGGAGGGCGCCACGTTGAATGCGCAAACAGCCGCTTCGGTGCTCGAAGAGCTATTTATCCTCAGCGAGTCGCGCGGGAAAGAAAGTTCGGGCATTGCCATCCGCAACCCTTTGCGGCGTAAAATTGAGGTATTGAAGGCCGACAAACCGGCTTCGGTAATGGTGAAGCATCCACATTATCAGAGTCTTGTTAAAGGCCAGCTTGAAGAGCTAACCGAAGGCAACCGGCTAAAAGCGCCCCTTTCGGTTATTGCCCATTCGCGTTTGGTAACCAATGGAACACAGGAAAACAACAACAACAACCAACCAGTAATAAGTCGCGGTGCGGTGATGATTCACAACGGGATTATCACCAATGTAGAGGCACTTTGGGAAGGTTTGAAAGGCCAGGCCGAAGCCCAATCGGAGGTAGATACTGAGGTGTTTGCGACACTTTTCCGGTTAAAGTTGAAGGAGACAGGTTCTGTTTCTGCCGCCTTGCGTTCGGTTTACGGCGTAATGGAAGGTGCGGCCTCGGTGGCCATCCTAAACGAAGACACCGGTCAAGTGGTTGCAGCTACTAACTGTGGCTCTTTCTACTATGCCTTTAACGCCGATCGCTCCATTTGCGTTTTTGCCTCCGAAGAGTATATCCTGAAACAGCTTTTGGCGAAGTTTCCGGCGGTATGGAGTGTGGAGAGCTGCACGTGGCTTCATCCTGGCGAAGCCTTGATATTTGAGCCCGGAAAGCCCGGAGAGTGTTTTCAATACGACGATACGGCAGTCAACTTCCCGTTTATTGAAGAGCCGGCATGCCATACTGAGAATGTTGCCTCACCCGACTTAAATCCCAAGCCGGGCAGGGTGTTCATGAATACTGGCTCGGAGGCCCACTACCGCAGCCTGTTGGAGTTTCCGGTTGATGAAATCAAGAAGCTTAAGCGCTGTACAAAGTGCATTTTGCCCGAGACATTTCCTTACATCTACTTCGACGCTCAAGGGGTTTGTAGTTACTGCAACAATTATGTGAAGAAGAACCTCACTGTGAACAAATCCGATAAGCTGGAAGAGGTGTTGAAGCAATACCGCCGTAATGATGGTAAGCCCGATTGCATTGTGGCATTCAGTGGTGGTCGCGACTCGAGCTATGGCTTACATCTCTTGAAGAAGGAGTTTGGCATGACGCCTCTCACTTTCACCTACGATTGGGGCATGGTTACCGATTTGGCCCGCCGAAATATTGCGCGCATTACCGGTAAACTGGGCATTGAGAATATTCTCATTTCGGCCGACATTAAAAAGAAACGCGACAATGTGCACATGAATGTAAAGGCCTGGCTGAAACAGCCGCGACTGGGTATGATTCCCTTGTTTATGGCCGGCGACAAGCACTTTTTTGTGCATGTGAATGAAATCAGGCGGCAAACGGGCATTCATTGCGACATTTGGATGGAGAATAAGTTGGAGAATACCGATTTTAAAGCAGGTTTTGCAGGCATCAAGCCCAACTTTACCAAGGAGCGCATCGACAAACAAACCACCTTGTCGAAGCTGCAGATGCCCTTGTATTACATGAAGAATTTCCTGACCAACCCGGGGTATTTAAATAGCTCTTTGCTCGATACTTACAGTGCCTTTAAAGCCTACTACACCGAGCCGAGAGAAGTGTACCTGTTGGTGTTTGATTACATTCCCTGGAATGAGCAGCAAATCAACGAAACGCTCATTAAAGAATACAACTGGGAACTTTCGCCCGACACAACCTCCACCTGGAGGATCGGCGATGGCACGGCAGCCTTTTACAACTACATCTATTTTACCGTGGCCGGCTTTTCGGAGTTCGACACCTTCCGTTCGAACCAGATTCGCGAGGGTATGATTACCCGAGAAGAGGCGCTGGAGCTAGTGTATAAAGAGAATATTCCACGCTACGATTCGTTGAAATGGTACCTCGACACCATTCGCATCGACTTCGAGTATGCCCTGAATACCATCAACCGTATTCCCCGATTGTACCGAAATCTCCGCTAATGTCTGAAACTGCGCTACAGGCTATTCTTTCGCTGCTCATCAAGCAGATTGTACTTTTCCTTTTGCCGGCCTTTGCGGTGGCCGGATGGATGAATCAGCGCATGGTGCAAGGTGGTCAACACCCCGCCATTACGGCCATTGTTGCCCTTGGTTTAGGTCCGGCGGCGGCCATTGCACTGTTCTTCCACCTCATGCTGATTGCACCCAATATGCCTTATTGGCTTTACATTGGGCTTGTTAGCCTGCCTTTTCTGGTGCTGTTTGTCCTCTTTTTCCGGCAAAGCCTGATGTGTTTTGGCGAAGCCTGGAGCTCACTCCAAAAGCTCATTCTGCCGATCAAAGGTGGCGCCTTGCTTTTCCCGGTCGGGTTAGTATTGTTTCTTATGGCCTGGGTGCGCTATCTGTGGCTGAAGCCCGTGATGGAGCACGATACCCTCGAGTATGCCACCCAAGGATTGGTATTTTTCCTCAATCCGGTAATTGAATACAGCGCCCACCGCTACGATGCAGCAACCGGGTTTTACTATGTGGGTTTGCATGGATTGAACTTTCCGCTTTTTAGCACCTGGGAGCTCATGTTTAACGCAGCTGTAGGCACCACGTCTAACTTGTTGTTTCGGAGTTTAAACAGCTATTATGGATTGCTCATCGCATTGTTTGTATTTCTCTATTTGAGGCGATTTGCCCCTCGGGCAGCCTGGTTTGGTTTAGCAATGCTCATGCTGAGCTACATTTTTTTCGAGAACATCCTCAAATACCATATCGACAGTTACCGGCTCTTTTTTGGGGTAGCCGCAGTATGGTCCATGTTGGAGTGTATCGAAAGGCCTCAATGGAGGAACTTTTTCTGGTTTGGAGTGCTGAGTGGCCTGCAAGCTTCGGCCCATTCGTTGGGTGTTTTTCTTTCGGTAATCGAGTTCGCCTGCCTCTTCCTCTTTTTGCCCCTTCCGCTCTTGCCCCGAACAAAGATGCTTCTTTACGCCTTCGCCCTGTTTTTTACCGGTGGTGCACTGCATTATGTTCTCGATGTGAGCATAGGTACAGGTTGGATCTTTAAAGAAATCGCCTTTTTTTAGTCATGAAAACCGGATTAACACCAAAACACTGGCGATTTCTGCTCACCTTGTTCATAGTACTGCTGGTGGTTGATGTGCTGGTGTACTACATTACCGGGCAAAAAGACCTCAACGCCGATCCAAACCTGCAAGACCGAAACATTGAAACAGCGGGGAAGCTTTGGCTGAATGGTTACCTGGGCACGCTTTTCCATTTTCGCTTTTTAGGCAACATCAATTGGCTCATTTTGCCATTGGCCTGGATCTACCGGAAACAAATTTTAGCGAGCCGTGTGCTGCTCTGCCTGAGCGCATTTATGGTGCTTTCGCTCATTCTCATTGGATTGAAGGGCTATTTTAATCCGCGCTACCAGTTTACCTTGTTGCCTTTGATAGTAATGATTATCGTTGCCGGGATTTGGCAATTGCCAACCATTCGTCCCGACTGGATTTCCTTACGCCAACCAATACTCATTTTGCTTTTACTGGCCTGTATGGGCAACATGTTCCTGATTCTTGGCGGAGAAAGGGCCATCCGCAATTTTAACCGGGTGCTTGGCGATAAGTCAAAAGGTCCGGTACAAGTCACCGAGAGCCTTCCTGAAGGCGTTGCCTATGTCAAAGAGTTGCACCTTTGTCTCGACAGTCTTTTGGCGCCGGGCGAGAAGGTTTTGGTGAACAACCTTCCCGAGGTTTACTACTACACCAAAGCGTTTGGCCATTATTACTGGTGTGGCTCCGATTTGTTGTATGGACGTGAAGGGCCGGCTTTACTCTTTAAAAATCGCAGTCCTGAACAGGCCCGAAGCTATATTGTCGATACGCTGGGCTGCAGCTGGGTTTACACCTTTAAGAGTTACAATCGTTACAACCCGGCTTTCGAAACCTTTCTGAAGGAAGATTGCGAGCAGCGCTACAGCGATTACGATTTCACCGAACTCTATCGAATTCGTCGATAACATGCTTGGGGCGGCCAACAAATCCGGTAGCTTTAGTAGCGGCGTCATTTGGAATATGGGCGCATTCGCGCTGATGGCTTTAATCGGCGTCCTGATGAACGTATTGATTCTTCGTTTTTATTCCAACGAAGCCCTCGGTGTGTTCAATCAGGTGTATGCCATCTACATTTTGCTCTCTCAACTTGCCGTGGGCGGCGTGCATCTGAGTGTTCAGGAGATGGTGCCACGCTTGAGCAACAGCCTCAAAGATGTAAAAGAAGCCGTTTCAACCGCTTTGATCTTGGCCCTGCTAAGCTCGCTGGTTGTGGTTGGACTAAGCCTGCCGATGAGCAACACCATCGCTAGTTTGTTAAACAGCGAAGGCGTGGCTAAAGCGTTGCCTTTGGCCCTTCCGGGACTTTTATTTTTTTCTCTGAATAAGGTACTCATCTCCGGAATTAATGGCATACGGCACATGAAAACCTTTGCCGTTCTGCAGCTTAGCCGTTTTGTACTCATGCTCTTGGTGCTGCTGTTCTTGGTTGTTGAGGGTGCCGAGCCCGGCTACCTGGGTTTGGTGCTCAGCGTGCCTGAACCGCTCTTGTTTCTGCTGATTCTATTTCTCCGTAAAAACTGGCTGCCCGGACCGAAAACGTTGCAAAACCGGGAAACCCTCCGCCGTCATTTTCAATTTGGCAACAAAGCCCTTACCGGCAATTTCCTGCTCGATGTCAACACCAAAGTAGACGTGTTTATTCTCGGCTTCTTCCTCGACGATGCGGCCGTTGGGCTCTACAGTTTTGCGGCCACCGTGGCCGAAGGTTTTATGCAACTGCCGGTTCTGCTGCGCAATAACTTCAATCCGGTAATCACATCAGCCTACAAAAAAGGCCATTCCGCATTGTTTCAAAAGGTAATCAGAAGAAACATCAGGGCATTTTACAAAATACTGTTGCCTCTGGGTCTGCTCTCCATCCTTTTCTTTCCACTTTTACCCTGGCTTTCCGGGTCCAGTGAATGGTTTTCGATTAGTCTGGTATACGCAATTTTGCTGCTTTTCCTAAGCCTCAGCGCGGGGTATCAGCCCTTGCTCATGCTCTTTAACCAGTGTGGCTTGCCCGGACTTCAGTCGACATTTATCTTTTGGATTTTCCTGGCCAATTTGCTCTTTAACTTGGCCTTGGTGCCGTTTTTAGGGATTTATGGCTCCGCTCTTGGAACCGGCCTTTCGTTCCTTGTACAGGTGTGGCTCACCCGTTATTGGGCGCAGAAACGACTTCAAACCTCATTCTAATGGCGCTTTTAGACAAGGCTAAAGGCCTTACTACTAAAGGTTTATTTGTTGTTTTGAGTGGCTCTGCGGTGGCCTCTGTCATATCGTTTCTCAGTACACCGGTACTCAGCCGCCTGGCTACTCCAGAAGCTTTTGCTTATTTGGGTGTGTTGATGGCCTTGTTCAACCCTATTTCCGTATCAATCGCACTGCGCCTCGATACAGCCATTCCGCTGCCCAAGGAACAGTCTGAAGCCAAAACGCTCGTATGGCTCAGTTGGATTTCGGCTGCGGCTTTGAGCCTCATTGCCACACTCGTGGGTTTGCTCATTTTGTGGTTTTCCCCCGATTCTCTTCCGGCCTTATATCCACCGGTGCTGCAAATCTTTCCAGTTCTCCTACTCGCTTGCGGAGTGGTGATGCCACTTCAGTACTGGCTTCAACGGCAACAAGCCTACCGATCAATTTCGGTTTCCCGTATCGTGCAAATGTCGCTTATTGCCATTACTTCGGTTATTCTGGCCGCGCTCGATTGGTCGCTCAGCTTGGTGATTGGTTATATTTTAGGCTGGTGTAGCTACGCCGTTGTACTCTATCGTTTGGCCTTGAAAGCCGGTTTCAGCCCTCATTTTCCGGGCTGGAAAACCCTGAAAGTTAGCTTCCTGCAATACCGCCACTTCGCCGGAATGTATGCCTTGGGCAGCTTTCTCTCTGTGCTTGCCGTTTCTGTACCGGTGTTTGTGTTCAGCCGCGACTTCAGTGAAGCCGAAACCGGTTACCTCAATCTCGTTAGGCATATTTTGTTTATGGCCTCTTCATTCGTGGCCTCTTCGTTTATCCAAACCTATTACAGTCGTTACAGCCAACTTCGCCACGAAGGCCGTGCTTTGATGCCCTTAACACTCAAAGTGGCGCGTTTGATAGCTATTCCGGCGCTTCTCATGCTGCTGTTGGGCGTTTTTCTCGGTGAGCCGCTTTTTGTTTGGGTTTTTGGCGAGGACTGGAGTCGCTCCGGTAAGCTCGCCGCATGGATGGCTCCGGTTATTGCCTTACAGATGCTTTCGGCCCCGCTTTCTCCCGTGCTGCTGGTGTTGAATCGTGTTCGGCTTTTCAGCCTCTGGCAGATTGCCTATTTTAGCCTCATCGCTGCACTGATGTTTTTTCAGTTTTCCACGCC
Organism: Bacteroidota bacterium; assembly: GCA_027483445.1. GTDB lineage: Bacteria > Bacteroidota > Bacteroidia > M30B66 > M30B66 > CAMCXT01. The sequence goes on from JAIXUS010000013.1 coordinate 104,033, forward strand.
TGCCGCCTTCTTGAAGACCTACCTTCTGCTCGAGGCCCTTTGCTACGGGGCTCAGCTATGGCTTGTGTTTTACACGGTGCGCCGCTCCGATAAACTCCTCATGGCTTCCTGATGCGCATCGTTATTCTCACCCAGTATTATCCTCCCGAAACGGGCGCGCCACAAAACCGGTTGTCAGACCTTGCCCTTCGCCTGCATGAAGCCGGAGATACAGTGGAGGTGTGGACCGCCATGCCCAATTACCCTGCCGGAATGGTGCATAAGGCTTACCGGTGGAAGTTCTTCTCTTCAGAACTGCGTGATGACATCCCGGTTTACCGGAGCTGGATTTTTGCAACCTCTTCTAAAGCAGTAGTGGCCCGACTGCTCAACTATTTCTCTTTCGTATTCAGCGTTATGCTTCGCGGGCTTTTTCGCGCAAGGCGCGTGGATGTCATCCTGTGTGAAAGTCCGCCCCTCTTTCTCGGTATTTCTGCACTTTTCCTGTGCAAGCTCAAGCGGGCCCGGCTAGTGTTTAACGTTTCCGACCTTTGGCCCGAAAGTGCCGAGAAGTTGGGTATCATCACCAACAAACGCTTGCTTTCGGTGGCCACCAGGCTCGAAGAGCTGCTTTACCGTCGGTCGATGTTGGTGAGCGGGCAAACTAAAGGCATCCTTCAGTCGGTTAGTTCGCGTTTCCCTAACCTTCAAACCTGGTGGCTTCCCAATGGTGCCGATCCAACGCGTTTTAATCCGCAGCTCGATCGCAGTTGGAGAAAGCGTTTGGGCTTTGCCGATCAAGATTTTCTGGTGCTGTATGCGGGAATTATTGGTCATGCCCAGGGCTTGGAAATACTCATTGATGCTGCCGACAAGCTTCGGGAGAGCCATGTGCACTTCGTGGTGATGGGTTCTGGTCCTGTAAAGGCTGATCTCATCAGGCTTTGCCGGGAAAAACAGCTGGTTAACATTCATTTCCCCGAGCCTGTAGGCACCGATGCCATACCCTCAATTCTTGCAGCCGTTGATGCCACTGTGGTTCCGCTTCGAAAGCTCGATTTGTTTCGTGGGGCCATCCCTTCGAAAATTTTCGAAGCCCTTGCCATGCGAAAACCTATACTCCTCGGCGTTGATGGTGAGGCTCGTACACTCTTTGTGGAGGAAGGCCGCTGTGCCCTCTATTTTGAGCCCGAAGACCCCGAACAGCTGGCCGCTGCTGCGCTTGAACTGGCCTCTAATCCTCAGCTTTGCCATGAACTCGGCCTGCGCGGAGAGGCTTACGTAAAGCAGCATTTCGACCGGAGAAAAATTGCTGCCGATTTTCGCAATACGCTTATCCAAGGCATTCAGGCATGAACTCTACAGCCACAACATACGGTGCCCGTTTGGAAGAAGCTCCCTTCGTGATGCTTGTTTTGGCTGCATTCTTTATTCCTGTTTTTCAGGGTTTTGCAATCCTTTCGGCGCTCCTTGGTTTACTCTTCGCCCTGGTTTTACGCCATCCTCTTCATCTCACAACACACTCCAAATACTTTGTGTGGGTGGTTTTGTCTATCTGGCTCTGGCAGGCCGCAGGGCTTTTGTATACTAGCGATATTTCAACCGGACTTTTTCACCTTCAACAAAAACTAGGATTACTCCTGTTTATTCCCTGTATTCTGGCGCTTGGAACGCTAACCACGAAGCGGTTTTCGGTCATTGCTTCGGCCTTTGTTTTGGGCTGTTTGGGTAGTACGCTGTATTTTCTCGTGCGTTCGTATCTGGCCTGGAAGGCCGGAGCCGACTATTCTGTTTTTCAATATGTGCATCTCAGCGCACCCTTTCATCCTTCGTATTTCGCGCTGTACCTTTCCTTTTCAATCGCCCTGCTGATTTGGCTTTTTACACGTCAAACGAAAACTATTTTTAAATGCTTATTGGTAGCACTTTCCATTGCATTTTATCTCGTTTGCATCCTGTTGCAATCAAAGGCCGGGTTGTTTGCCGCCACACTGGTTTTGCCGTTGAGTATTTGGTTCAATAGCCCGGCAAAGCTACGCAGGCCCTTGCTGCTCGGGGCGGTTGTAATATTGGTGGCTGCCAATGCTGTTGCTTTAAGTTTGTGGTTGGCCAAAGGCGAATCTCGCATGGAGCAATTTCTCAGCTTGTTTGAGCGTAGCGCTGTTACCTCCACAAATCCCAACGATGCCAATGCGGTGAGATTTGTGCTTTGGAAAACAAGTTTGGAGCTCTCCGAACGGGCGGTTCTGGCAGGCTTTGGTTCGGGCGACGTGAAGCATGTTTTGCGAGAGGAGCTCACCAAGAACGGGCAAACGTATGCTGCCAGCAGCGAGTTTAACGCGCACAATCAGTTTCTTCAAAGTCTTCTTGCCGGTGGTTTGCCGGCTTTGTTCCTGCTTTTGCTGTATTTGTTTTTGCCCCTTCGGGATGGCATCACGAAAAAGCGCAGCCTCAACGTAATTTTAGTTTTCCTGCTTTTCCTGCAGTTTCAGCCAGAAGCCATGCTCGAAGCTCAGGAGGGTATCCTTTTTTGTGGCTTTTGGCTGAGTTTACTCGTGTTAAGGCCAACCGAAGGTTAAAACGAACGCGGAATCTTCACGGCCTGCGCTTCGCCATTAAACACCAATTGCAGCGTGTAAACTCCTTTGGCCAGTTGAGCCGATGGATTCAAATCGAACTGATTGACGCCATCGTTGCTGTTCAGGCTTTGTTGAAGTACAAGCTTTCCATTCATGTCGTAACAAAAAACATCTACCCGACCTTTGCCGCCCGTGGTAAAGGATCCGCTCAGGCTTCCTGATTCATTAAAGGATGCGTGCACCAACTGGAAACCGGCCTGCTGCTCGAACTGCACAGGAATGATTTCCGAATCGGTAAAGCTTCCGTTAAAGTCGACCTGCCGCAACCGGTAATACACCACCTTGTGGCCCAATCGGGCTACTGAGGCATCTAGTAGATCGTATTTCTTTACCGAATTTGAGTTTCCGGAGCCCGGAATGCGTCCAACAGGAGTGAACTGTTCAGCATTAAATGACCGATGTACCTCGAAGTAATCGTTGTTGATTTCAGAGAGTGTTGTCCAGTTTAGTAGCACATCTTCCTGTTGAGGTGTCGCCGTGAACTCGAGCAGTTCTACCGGCAGTGGCGCGCTGGAAAGAACGCCAAAACCAAACGGCCCGTAGAGTGAGGTAGCCGACGATTTGGCAAATCCCATGGTGGAAGAGCCGCCAACGCTTCCGTCTATTGGCCCCACCGACTCAAAATAGCCTTCGTTGTTGTTCCAGGCCAGCACCCTCAAGCGCATCATAATGTTGTTGTCTTCCACAATGCCTGTTTCAGCGCCCCAATGGAGCGTAATTTCGGTTTCCTGTCCGGGCGAAAAGGCCGGTGGCGCAATTACCCAATATTCGTTGTTCTTCACTTCGAATTCTTCCGGCCCCCGTGCGTTAATGTCCCAATGGTTCGACAGCGGAGCGGCAAAAAACTCAGCTTTTAGGGCATTCCCGCCATCGTTCACCACTTCGGCTTTACGGTACCTTCCGTTTTTTCCAATTGGAAAGGTGAAATGCTGAATGCCGGGTGCAAATTCTTTCACCACCGGACCATCAATATAGTTGCTAGCCGAGCCAAAGCCAATCAACTTGCCCGATTGTCCAACAGTAAGCAGGTTTTCGGAGGTGGTAAACAGCACGCCATCATTCATAATGAGCGAGTCTATAACGGTGAGTGCTGTACCAAGTCGTACCCGTCCTTGCGCATTCCGGTTGAGCCTTAATGTCTTCACCACATTGGCCCCATTTTTAAACTTCAAAGCTCCGGTAACACTCGAAGAGCCATTCACGCGAAAACGGGTAAGGTGGTCAGAAACAAAGCGCCCTGTCGACAATGAGTCGATGCTGCCATTAAGCTCAACATGTCGGTTATTGGTAATTATCTCCGTTAGGTCCGACAGAAACAGCGAACCTGTATTCCGAATTCTTAGGGTTTGTTGGCTATTCGTTCCGGCCATGCTAAGTTTTCCTTCACGAAGCAGGCGCAGGCTGTTGAGTTCCACCAATTGGGCGCTACCTTCTAAACGAATGCTATCGTGTGCTGCGTTGAATTCCGCCATAAAGTTCCGCAAGCCATTTTGATTGCTGAATAGGGCTTGAGTGGAGTCGTTGTTCATCAGCCAAAAGGCGGTGCCGGGTGTTGAGGTGCCACTCCATTCGAGATGTCCGGCCAAGGCTACCGTGCTGTTCTGCAACACGATGTTTCCTCTGTTTCTGAGTCTGCCATCATACCAACACCCCTCCAAACGAGCAGTTCCGGTGAGCGTAGTTGTGGTTGTCGGACGTAAATCGAGGCTCATGAAATGCCCGGTATTGCCTGTTGCAATGGTTGGAGTTCTAACAACGCTAACTGAGCCAGCCGGTGTTGAAATGCTTGTTCCTGTTGGTGCAACAATTACGCTGTCGGCGCAGGCCGGCCTTTGGCGGGTGTCCCAGTTAGCGTCGGTATTCCAGTCGGCAGTGTTGAGTCCGGTGAATGTTTTTACGTGCAGGAACTCGTCGGCACCAATATCGGTTCCTCTTCGAAAATCGCCATCCATATCGGTTCGAATGGCTAAGGGTGAACTTACCACCATTCCTCGGGCATTGACACGAATTTCGCAATTAGAAATGTGCAAATCGGCCTGGGCCAAATTGGTAAACACGCTGCCTGAGCATGCGGTTAATGTTGTATTTACCGCGGCCATATTTTCAAAAATCGAGTGCGCATCCTGACTGCTTGCCGATTGCCATCCCGCCAGGTTGGCCCAGCTGCCTTCTCTGCGTGTGGTATTGTTGGCGTTGACGGCGAAAACGATGTTATTGTTTGAAGCGTTCCAGCCTGAGCTGCTCTTCTCCAGTCCAATGGAGCCATTTCTCGAATTTCCGCTGCGGGCATTCACCAAAATGTTGTTGTAGAGGAACAATGGTGAGGGAATGGCAATGTCCCAAAAGTTACCCCTGAAATAGGCAAATGTTGCATTTGAACCTCCCGGCTCGGAGCCGGCAATTACTATGGAGTTGTGGGCGATTAACACCGACTGATTGCGAACGTCGTTGCCATCAAAAATGCCCATTAGGGCAGCACGACTGGTGTTGTTGGAGCCGTTGGGAAGAAGTCCAAGGCTAATCATGTTGTTGTAAATTGCCAGTCTTCCTCCAGCTTCCTTGTCGCCGGTGTTAATGCCGGCTGCAGTAGGCGCCTTTACGTGCACCCGTGTAGAGCGGTTCGAAATATCGTAAATGCGGTTTCCGTGGATATTTGCCGTTCCCAAGCCAGCGGCAACAATGCCGGCACTGTGGTTTCGAAGGTTTATCGGGTTTGCGGCGTAAATGCTGTATATGAGATTGTTGCGAACAGTTACTTCGCCGGTATGGTTGGTTAAATGGACGCCGCTCACTGCCTGATTTATTCCCCAACTCGACATTGGAGAGAAAGATTGGATTTGTGCAATGGTATCGCGGTATAGGTTAGCACCTGCCGAACCTGCATGGTGATAGCCTCGTGCAAATGAAGCCTGCGAAAACGACGAGTCGCATAAGCCTCCAATGTAGTTGTCGAAAATTTCCGCCACATTTTGGCCTGTACTCATGTTCAGGATACCAGTAACGCTCTGTATGGCGGCTCCTGATGCAGTTCTTAGGCTGGCAGTTTGGGTTTTGTGACCAATGCGGTTGTTCCGCACCTGTAAACCGCTAAACAAGGGCTGAATACGTAGACCTACGACCGAAATGCCGAAGCCATGCACGTCGTCATCGTCATCATCATCATCGTCATCATCATCGTCATCATCATCGTCATCATCATCATCATCATCATCGTCATCATCATCGTCATCCTCGCAGGAGTTTGAGGGCACACTGCCTCCTGAAATAGCACGTCCTGTAATGCCTTGAACCACATTGCCATCCACAATACCACCATGCCCCATAAACTCAATGCCGATGGCCGAAATGGTACCGGCAGTATTGTTGGCTGTACAGGTAAAACGAAGCGAATCGCGGCTGCCAATGATGTTTTGTCGAACCTCAGCAATACCACCGTTAATGAAGATTCCTCTGAATGAGTACTCGTTAGTATTCAAGGTTCTGGGGAACTCCATGTTAAAGTTGTTGATCACATTGCCTTCCACTTGAGCAAAGGCGTTGGCCGCGAAACGAATATCGATGCCTCGTATCCGCAAGGGCATATTCGAGCTGGTGGTCATATACCAGGGTGTACCTCTTGCAAATCGGGCGCCTCCGCCAATATAGTTGTTGCGGATAAACACCGAATCGGTATTGGTTGAGGTTCCTCCCGAGCGACCACCAATGATCGATACATAGGTAGCCGAATTTCCAGGGGCGCCAACACTGGTTTGGTAAAGGTGGTTGCCCTCAATGGTGATGTTGCGCAAGTGTTCTCCGAGAATAACGTATCCCGACGAAGATGAAGGCTGATAACAATTTACTACCTCATTGTTGCGCACTACGATCTGCCGCGATTCTCGTCCGCTGGTACCACTCAGGTAAACACCATGGCGTGGCATAGCGGTGCCGTTGCGGATGACATTGTGAGCAATCTGAATGTTTCGGTTTGCCGTGGTACCTGTTGCGTCGCCCACCAATACCAACCCATTCGCAAGGTTGTTGTTGATACCCTCGATGGTGCAAAAGCGAATCTGGTTGTTTTGGGCACCATTACGAAGGGTGAACACGGGCGAATTCGTGATGTTGTTGCGGAATGTGAGGAAACGCGGAGTATTCAGATTTTCAGAATTATCGCCAGGTGCCCGGCCATCAAAAATTACATTGTCGGCACCGTTCATTACAATCATTCCATTGCTGCCAATGCCCGTAACACCGTTGATATTGCGGTTGGTGGCGGCCGATGGCCTGATGGTAATCGTGTACTGATTCATGCCCGTTAACTGCTGCAGCGCAACAGCACCGGTTTCGTTCAGGTCGGAACTGATGCTTAAATTCAGGTCGGAACTCAGTCCGCCCATATTGTTAAGCACATCGAAAAACCCACCTGGATTGGTGATGCTGGTGAATTCGCCACAGTTGCCGATGCTCAGGTTTGCCTGATTGAGGGTTGAACCAAAGCCAAACACGAAGAAGTTGTCGAAATCGACCGTTGCAAAAAAGGTATTGGTAAAGGTGATTTTGAAGTTAACCGGGTTTACAGTTCCCGTTTGTGCGTTGATGTCGTTGTAAATGCGGGTGTTACCCACCCAAATGTCGTGACGGTCGTTGGCCACAGTTTCGTTGCTGCCGTTGGGAGCCAAATAGGTGTAAGTGCTTCCGGTATTGTTAACCACCCATGTGATACGTCGTATGCCAGTTTGGTTTGTAGTGTTGTTGTTGTTTCCGGTAATGTCGCGAAGCCGAAAGGTATTTGCAGTGTTTACGAAATTGATGGCAAACTGACTGTGTACGCGGGTATTCGCTTCTACGCCGGGTGTGCTGCTGAAGCTCGAGCCCAACTGAATTACAATACCGGCATTGTTGTTTTGGGTATTTTCGGAAACTGCTAGGTCGAACGCGAAGATTAGTCCCCCAGACGTATTCCCCGGAAGCGCTGTAGTTCTGCTCAGTGATCCTTCGTGGGGGTTGGCGCCATTCTTACTTACTCTAAACATCTGGTTAAAGATCTGGGCACTTACCGCGCCACCCGATGCTTGCCAGGCATTAAACTGCGAGGCGGTCGGACTTGCACCGGTATACGCTGAAACCGTGTTGGACGAACAGAAGTTTTGTTGAAAAAACTGAGCTTCCAACGAAGAGAAAGCAATAAGAATAATTACGGAGAGGAGTAGTTTTGCCTTCATAGGCTATGTTGCATTTACAACAGGCTCATACTGCTTTGCCTTGGTGCAGGTTTTCTTTAGTCTATGTAGCAAAGAGTGTCAATTAGCATTTCTTTTCAAGGTAGGTGAAAATGTGGCTCAACCTTGATGGCATTCCGTTAATTCTTACATGTTTTTATTGAGGTGGGATGACCTTTCGTGCTTGTAAATGAGAATAATCATCAGCCTTTAGGCGCTTTGTTCAGCGTGGCCTGCATAAATCTTACATCCCTCAGAAAAGAAGAAAATTTGTTGAATTGTGGCTCGCCCCACACTCCGCATGAGCCCGAAAGTTACCTTTGCTTCATGATTCCGTTTTCACCGCCACACCTGAGCGAGAGCGCTATAGAGGAAGTAGTGGCAACCCTGCGTAGCGGTTGGATTACAACCGGCCCTCGCACCAAGTTGCTGGAGCAGAAATTGGCAGATTATGTGGGAGCCCCAAAGGTTTTGTGCTTAAATTCGGCTACTGCCGGACTCGAAATTATGCTCCGTTGGTTTGGTGTTGGTCCGGGCGATGAGGTTATTGTGCCGGCCTACACATATTCGGCCACCGCAAACGTTGTTGAGCATTGCGGGGCTACAGTAGTGTTTGCTGATGTGAGGGAGGCTGATTTTAACATACAGGTGTCGTGTGTAGAGAAGCTCATTACAGAGCGTACCAAGGTGATTATGCCTGTAGATTTTGCCGGCTGGCCATGCGATTACGATGCGCTTCAGGCGCTTGTCGAAAGACCTGATATTCTCCAGCGATTCAATCCTCAAACAGAGGCTCAGCGGCAGTTGCGACGAATACTTCTGCTTTCTGATGCAGCGCATTCTGTTGGTGCTCGCTATAAAGGCCGCCGCACCGGTACGCTTGCTGATGCTACCGTATTTTCGTTCCACGCGGTGAAAAACCTCACCACTGCCGAAGGCGGGGCTGTGGTGCTCAACTTGCCTGCTCCTTTCGACAATGAGGCCATCTACACCTATCTGGCTATGGCCACTTTACACGGGCAAAATAAGGATGCCCTCGCCAAGACCCAGAAGGGCAATTGGCGTTACGACATTCTCGAGCCGGGTTATAAATGCAACATGACCGATATTATGGCGGCCATTGGACTCGTAGAATTAGAGCGTTATGAATCGGAAATTTTACCCCGCCGGCGAGAAATCGTGAAGCGTTATGATGCCTTTTTTCGAACCACTTCCTGGGCCGAGCTCCCCATTTCGGAAGCGGGCGACTCCTATTCCTGCTTCCACCTTTATCCTTTGCGTATTTACGGTATCACCGAAGCGCAACGCGACGAGATCATTCGACGCATTTTTGAGCAAGACGTGAGCGTGAACGTCCATTTTATTCCAGTGCCCATGATGAGTTATTACCGCTCCAAGGGCTACGACATTGCGCGTTATCCGATGACGTATTACAACTATAGCCGGGAGATTAGCCTTCCGGTTTTTGAAGATTTGCGTCCTGAGTTGCAGGATCGGGTTATTCAGGCGGTATTGAATGCAGTTACCTCAGTGATTCAGCAGCCTTAACAGAGTACCGACCCTCATTTTGAACTTGGTAGACATTTTAATCGCAGAAAAAACTACATTTGCGTTTCGAGTTGATAACCATGCAGAAAGCACTGTTTCTATTTGGCCTCGTGGCCCTCATGCTCTCGGCTCCGGCTTGTAATAAAGATTGCTACAATCCCAGTCTGGAAGCTGAATTCTCTAAAAAAGCTTGTCCAACCGATTGCCCCGGCGTGGTAGGGTGTGATGGAAAAACCTATTGCAACGAATGCGAAGCCAATAGAGTAGGAGTAGCAGTTGACAAGTAAGTCTGATCAAAATCGCTTACCAAAATTGAAGGCTTAGGCTTTTCAAGTTTACTGTTTCAACCGAACGATGCCCCTAATCTCCGCTGAATGAAGGCGATGGCCGTAACGCATCAATTTGCGCGTTGATGTTCAAAGGGGAAAAAACACGAAAACGAATTGTTGGGCTTCAGGCTTTGATTGTCGATGTTCGATAGAGCATTGGCGGAAGTTGTTGGTAGCGTAGGTGAATTCTGCATTTTCCTATGAGGCTGCTGTTGAGGTGCTTGCGGGGGCCTCCAACCTCCTCCCCGAGTTCAAGATCGGAAATCATAAAATCATCCACAAGCGTTAAACGTTTATAAACGTTTAGTTTTCAACAGTTTCGTTTATAATTTATCTTGTTCATAAGTGGCTTTTTTTTGAACTTTATGTCAGGGCGGGGACGCGTGTCTCCCGTGCTAACCGGTTGGCTTTAGCGACCGCGAACGAAACGGGTGCATGATGGATTTCCCGGGGTACATGCGTTCGCTATAAATCCTCACCAATGCCAACCCTGATGGTATTCTCGACACGAAACATTTTATGCACAGTACTATTCAATATTATTGCCTTAAACGTATGATGCTGTAGGTGCAGCAAAGCATTCATCGAAATTGTTGTTGTCTTATCAAGTAAACCCGCACTACAATTCGTTCCAGTTTCAAAAAGGCTCAATTTTCAGCATTTTTACCACCCAAGTCCCTTGTATACTCCTGACTCATCATTTGCCGGCCAAAACCATTAGCGAAACGGGGCGTCACACACTATCGACTTGTAGTCTGAAGAGATTCGCTATCATTGGAGTCTCATTCGTGTGATGAATTACCTAGATACCATTCAGCAATACATCAACAATTTACCACACGAGGTACACCAAGCCTTAAATGGGGCTTCGGTTATACGACATTATAAAAAGGGCGATTTGCTCCTAAAACAGGGCGAGGTATGCCAACGGAGTTTCCATCTACATTCTGGAATTGCACGGAAATATTATCTGAATGATGGCAAGGAAATCACAACCGAAATTTATTTTAAAAATGACCTTGCTCTATCTTTTGAAAGCTATGTGCTTCAGACGCCCGGACACGAATATATTGAGGCCCTAAGTGATCTCGATGCCTCAATAATGCCCTTTCAGGCCTTCCGCGCATTGCGCAAAAAGTTTCCGGCCTTAATGGAATTGGATGTGATGCTCTCTGAATACTACGCCATTTGGCTCGAACAAAGGCTTTTTCAGTTTTATACCCTCGATGCCACATTAAGGTACAAGGCTATGCTCGAAAAGAGTCCACAGCTTGTGCAATTCATTCCGCTTACCATACTGGCCTCCTACCTTGGGATCTCTCTCGAAACGCTCAGCAGAATACGCGCTAAAATCTGAGACCCTTTCTTTGACATAAGTCAAATATTTTCATTCGGTTTCGCTTCAGTTTTGCACTGCCCGTTTCTTGTTGCAACGAAGGTCATCCGCGGTTTACCGCAATTTACCCTCTAAGAGCTTCAGGCCACGACAAAGTTTCTGATTGTTAAAAAACGATAACTGTTTTACCCAGCCGCAATTACTTCAGCATGAAAACTCACCGAATACCGGGTTTCGATCTCGCACGAGCCTATGCCATTTTTGGAATGTTTATTGTAAACTTTAATACCGTTTTTGGAAATGTTACCAGCCAAGAAGGCCTGTTTGGCTTGCTCAATGCCTTCAACGGAAACTCCAGTGTACTCTTTGTTATTTTGGCAGGTATGGGCGTTTCACTGATGACAAGTCAGGCACTCCTCCAACCTCAGCAACAGCCCCAGAGTAAAGCAATAGTGCTTAAGCGATCGTGGTTTCTCTTTGTTTTTGGGCTCCTGTTTTTTCTTTGGTGGCCGGCCGATATCTTGCATTTCTATGGTGGCTACATGCACCTTGCCGCCTTTCTGCTCTTTGTTCCGCGTAGTACTTTGCTTTGGACAGCCTTTGGTGCTATCCTGGTGTTTCATTTGCTTTGGCTGTTTATTCCGTATGATACTGGTTGGGATTTCCAAACCTTTGCCTATCAAGACTTCTGGACAGTCACAGGCTTTCTTCGCAATACCTTCTACAACGGTTGGAACCCCATTTTTCCGTGGCTGGCCTTTTTCCTTTTAGGTATGTTTCTCGGTCGACTTAATTGGCAGAAACATCAAACTGCTCAGCAAACGATTACCATTGGTGCATTGGTGTATGTGCTGTTCCGGGTATTTCAATACCTACTTACCCTTCGTGATATACACCCGGATATTAAACTCTATATGAATGCCGATTACCTTCCGCCTTTTCTTCCATTTATGCTGAGCACCGCCTCATTCTCATTGTTCATTATTGGCCTTTCGATAGCTTTGGGTAAGAGGGCAGAAGAAAAGACATGGCTGCGCGTGGTGGTTCAAACTGGCCAAATGACCTTGAGCCATTATTGTCTCCATTTAACACTAGGCTTGTGGGGATTGGCCTGCCTGAGTGGAAAATCGCTCAGTCTTGATCTTATTCTTCAGCCTCCAAGCTCAGCCTGGCTCATTCTTGGCTATGCATTAGGCTATTTCTTGCTCACAGTGATATTCTCCGCCCTTTGGCGCCGTCATTTCTCACTTGGCCCTATGGAATGGCTTATGCGAAAGCTAACAAAAACATAAAGGTGGTAGGATGTCGTTAACGTTTTAGGCTCTCCGAACGGCACTGCCAAAGGGCTTTCCTTAAGCCGGAAGTGCGCCCATTGCAATAATAACAGTTGCAAATCCGATTTTGAGTCAATCAAACCTAGCGAATTTTGGCCTATCGAGATTGCGGTAGTTTATGGGTTTTATCCCGATTCAGGCTGTTGATGACCAACTATCTTTACCCAAAAAGAATTCTATGATTATGGCAAGCCGTTGGTTTTTTTTAAGTGTGGTTGTGATGACCCTCTATTCCTGCAATAGCCTAAGCGAAGAGGTTGAAAAGAAGATGAACAACTTACAGAATAAAGCCGATTCGCTTGATGCTCTGATTAATCAAGAAGTAGAAAAGGTAACCAACCTCGATTCTCTGGTGAACACTGAGCATGAAAAGGTAAAGCAGCTAGATTCGCTTATACAAAAAAACGGCTCACGCATCGACTCTCTGGCCGGTTCTAAGGCAAAGCAATTGGAAAAATGGGTGCACTAAATTCCTGTAATTTAGGTTTACTGAAAAAGTTAGAAATGCAGCAAATTCCACACGACAGGGCGAAGCCGCGTATTGAATAAGGCAGGCCGAGGGCTGAACAGTAAATGCTAAACTTTTGGCTAACGTGACATCTCGCTTTAAAAAATTTGAGGGTCAAGGATTTTCGAATGCCTAACTAAAACCACCAGAATTAGACCTAATCAAAGAGGGTTTAAAACTCTATGAAAACCGCGGTTGAGTTTTTTTCAGTAAGTCTTACCTAATAATTCATTGGGTATTTCTTGTCAATCCAATCTTCGTTAATCCCCTCGATAAGATTGAGGATTTTTACGTTTTTGAAGCCCAGTGCGCTAAGCTTTTCGAGGGCAATGGGTATGTTCGGACAGTTTTCTAACTTACAACAACCGCAATACACCACAATTTCTCGGTTCTTGGGTACCTTTTTCATCGCTTCAACCAGCTTTTGATACTTAGATGGAGAGCTTACAATGCCCACTTCAATTGCGTTTTTAATGTTGCGTTCAACACCCATATTCAAAATAAGAGGCTGGGCAGAGGCCGGCTTGCTGTAAGCCTCATTGAGTTTTGAAGGCTGTAAAAGTTGCTCGGCCTTAAACGAATTGGGCTGAGAATATATGAATTGGCTGAATAAGAGCGAGCAGAGGAGAGTGAGAAGTCTTGTTGATTTCATGGTACAATAAAACACACATTTAACGCAACATTAATGCATTTAGTTCAATCGCCCAAACCTCATCTACCCCTGTAGAAGTTAAAGAGCCCAAAAATCCAACTCTCAGAGCGCATTACGGATTATCTCAAGCCTCTGGTTGAGTATTGGCTTCGGATTCCCAATGGATATTAATCAAAGCAATTATTTTGGGGTGGCAGAAAGTCAGAAGAGCAGCTTTAGCTTCCATTGTTGAATAAAGCCAAAGCTCCAGGCTCAGTGTGAACCCGATTTTATACTGTGCAATGATCAAGTGCATTTCTGCCGGCTCAACAAAATAGCTACATAGCTCTCGATAAAATAGAATATATACTTAGATTTGGGAAGCATACTGTAATATA